>NZ_JAFLDT010000016.1 GCF_017302315.1 Zoogloea sp. | reverse complement strand
GCGCCACGCGCATCGACGCCGCCGCTGCCGGCCTGGGCGCCGGGGCCGGCAACACCCCGATGGAAGTCTTCATCGCCGTGGCCGACCTGATGGGTATCCAGACCGGCGTGGATGTGGCGAAGATCACTGACGTGGCCGAAGACCTGGTGGTGCCCATCATGGACTTCCCGATCCGCATCGACCGGGACGCCCTGACCCTGGGCTACGCTGGCGTGTATGGCTCCTTCCTGCTCTTCGCCAAGCGCGCCTCGGTGAAGTACGGCGTGCCGGCCCGGGACATCCTGGTGGAGCTGGGCCGCCGTGGCATGGTGGGCGGGCAGGAGGACATGATCGAGGACACGGCCATCTCCATGGCCAGGGCCCGGGGGGTACTGGCATGAAACTCGATCAAGCCACCATCGCCCGGCTCGCCGAGCACCTGGAGACCTGCGAGCTCGAAGCCCGGGACACCCCGAAGATCACCGACGAGTTTCCCGACATGGACTGGGAGGACGCCTACGCCATCCAGGACAGCATCAGGGCGCGCAAGCTTGCGCGTGGTACCCGCATCGTCGGCCTCAAGGCTGGCCTGACCTCCTACGCCAAGATGAAGCAGATGGGCGTTGAGACCCCGTGTTTCGGCTTCATCACCGACTACGGCTCGGTGCCTGACGGTGGCGAGGTGAAGGTTTCGGAACTCATCCATCCCAAGATCGAACCCGAAATCGCCTTCGTCATGAAGCGCGCCCTCAAGGGGCCGGGCTGCCACATTGGTGCCGTACTGGCGGCCACCGATTTCGTGATCCCCGGCATGGAGATCATCGACTCCCGCTATCGCGACTTCAAGTTCGATCTGAAGAGCGTCATCGCCGACAACACCTCGTCGGCCCGCTTCGTGATCGGCGGCCAGCCCCTGCCGGTGAGCGAAGTGGATCTGCGCACCGTGGGCATCGTGATGGAGAAAAACGGCGAACCGGTGGCCTTCGGTGCCGGCGCGGCGGTGCTGGGCCATCCGGCTGCCGCCATCGCCATGCTGGCCAACCATCTGGGTGCCCGGGGCGAGGAGATTCCCGCCGGGGCGCTGATCCTCTCCGGTGGCATTACCGAAGCCGTGGCCGTGGCGCCCGGCGACAGCATCACGCTGCGGGTCCAGGGCATGGGCTCCGTGTCGGTCCGCTTCAAGTAAATCCAGGGAGAAGAACATGCCGTTTGCACAGATCTACATGATCGAAGGACGCACCGAGGAACAGAAGCGGGCGGTCATCGAGAAAGTCACCCAGGCCCTGCACGAAGCCGTGGGCGCCCCCAAGGAGAACGTCCGGGTGTGGATTCACGATGTTCCCAAGGAGAACTGGGGTATCGCCGGGGTCAGCGCCAAGGATCTGGGCCGCTGACAACACCCGGGCCCGCGGGGTGAGGTAAGTCCTCCCGCGGGCCAACGAATGCGCCCCTATGAGAACTCCAGGCCAAGGCCATGGAGCAGGGCGGCTTTGCGCCAGAAAAACAGAAAGACTGGAGGAGACCCAGTGAACAAGACACAGATATGCCGCGCCCTGAGCGTGGCATTCATTGCGGCGGGGGCTGCCGGCCTCGCTGCTTGCACGGCCCAGGCCGACCTTTCGGCGGTGACGGCCGAGGCGGCCCGCCCGGTACAGCGTTACGACACGACCCAGGCCCTGGCCAGCAACGGCAAAATCGTCGTGGCCGGCACCCAAAGCGGAGCGGTGCTGGTGTCCGCCGACAACGGTCGTAGCTGGAAGCGGGAAATGCTGGGGGGGAGTTCCCTGATCGGCATCGCCGCCTGCCCGGACGGGCGCTTCGTGGCGGTGGATTTCTTTCGCAAGGTGTGGAGCAGCGACGCTGCCGGGGCCGGCTGGAAGGCTGTCTCCATTGACAAGCCGCGCACGCCTCTCGCCATTACTTGTGATGCCAAGGGCCGTTGGTGGGTGGCCGGCACCGGCGCTACCCTGGCCGTGAGCGTCGATGCGGGTACCACCTGGACGGTGACCGATCTGGCTGAGGACGCCCAGCTCACGGGCATCCAGATGGTTGACGAAACAGTCGGTTTCGCCACCGGCGAGTTCGGTCTGGTGGCCGTGACCCGGGATGGCGGCGCCACGTGGACACGCCAGCCGCCGATGCCCGAGGAGTTCTATCCCTACGCGGCCCTGTTCACCACTCCTGCGCGGGGCTGGGCCAGCGGTATTGCCGGGCAGATCCTGCACACCAGCGACGGCGGCCAGACCTGGACGCGCCAGACCAATGCCAGCCGGTCCCCGCTGTATCGGCTGTTCATGCACGAGGGTGTGCCCCACGGCGTCGGTGCCGGCGGTGTTGTGGCGCGTCTGGAAGGTGACACCTGGCGCACTGTGCCCTATCCGGACGCGGCGCCGGTCTTTCTCGGCGCAGGCGCATCCCTGCCCGAACAGCACGCCATCATCGTTGGCGGCCCGGGTGGCCTGCTGCGCGTGATCGGCACCCAGGCCGCCCAGGCTTCCTCCGCATCACCGGCCCTTGCGGCCCACTGAGACGCATCATGGTCAGCCAAACCCGCCACCGCATCACCCACGCCCTGCACCGGGCGGAAGAGTGGATCTTCGCCAACCCGAAGATCGTCCTTGCCCTCATCCTGGTCATCACCACACTGTTTGGTGCGGCCCTGCCGAAGCTGCGGATCTATTCCGACTTCGCCGACCTGCTGCCCCAGAACCACCCCTACATCCAGACCTACAACCGCCTGAAGGAGAATTTCGGCGGCGCCAACATGATCGTGATGGCGGTGGAAGTGGAGAAGGGCACCATCTTCAACGACGAGACCCTGGCCCTGATCCACCAGGCCACCCAGGGCGTGGACAACCTGCCCGGGGTGAACCACAACCTCGTCTCCAGCCTGACCCACCGCACTGCTCGCAAGATCTTCCTGGACGAGCAGGGGGGCTTTGCGTCCGAGTCCTACTACGACCCGGCCAAGACCACCCGCACCGTGGCCGAGCTGGAGCAGCTCAAGAAGGACGTGATCGCCAATCCGACGATCTTCGGCCTGCTGGTTTCGCCGGACCTGAAGGCAGCGCTGATCAAGGCCCAGCTCAACGAGGCGGACATCGACTACCCGAAGACCTTCGAGGCGCTGCAGAAGGTCCGTGAGTCCCTGAGCGTGCCAGGCCATACCATTCATGTCACCGGCAACCCGGTGCTCACCGGCTGGGTGTACACCTACCTCAACCAGATCGTCGAGATCCTGGCCTGGACCCTGGCCCTGATCACCGTGCTGCTGATCGTGTACTTCCGGCGTTTCTACGGCATCGCCTTGCCGCTGCTTGGGATTGCCCTGTCCACCATCTGGGGGCTGGGCTTCATGGCGGTGATGGGTATCAACCTGGAGCCCCTGTCCCTACCCATCCCCTTCCTCATCGCTGCCCGCGCCACCTCCCACGGAGTGCAGCTGGTCGTGCGCTATTACGAGGAGCTGGCCGTCGTGAAGAACGGCAAGAAGGCGGCGCGCAATGCGCTGGATGCCCTGTTCCGGCCGGGTTCCCTCGCCATCATCATCGACGCGGTGGGGATTGCCGTGCTGGTGCTGGGGGCTGCGCCCTTCAACCACAAGCTAGGTGTGGCGGCGGGCTTCTGGGGTTTCTCGGTGATCTTCACGGTGCACTTCATGGTGCCCCTGGCCCTCACCGTGCTGCCGGCCCCGAAGAACACCGTGAATGCCAACGAAGGGGTGCGCAACTTCCTGGGCGCGGCCATGGCCCGCACCGGAGGTACCGACGGCGGCGCTCGCAGCATCCTGCTGCTGACCCTGATCGGCGCCGTCGGCGGCCTGTACTTCGTGGGCAAGGTGCAGCTGGGTGAGTCGGAACCGGGCTCGCCGCTGCTCCACACCCATCACGACTACAACGTGTCCACCAAGGCCATCAACACGCGCTTCCCCGGCTCGGAAGAGCTGCACGTCTTGATGCGCACCGATGAGAAGGGCGGCATCAAGCGTCCCGAGGTGATGGCCGCCATCGAGCGCTTCCAGGCCCACATGCTGTCCGACCCGACCCTGGGCGGCGCCAAGGCCATTCCCGGTGTGCTGCGGGTGGTCAACAAGCTCACCCACAACGACGACCCGCGCTGGATGCAGGTGCCCGACACGGCCGACGAGGTGGGCGGCCTGATGTTCGCCTACATGGCCGCCAGCCCGATTCCCGGCGCCCTGAAGGAGTTCGTGAACGCCGACGAGAACGAGGCGAACATGGTCTTTTACTACAAGGACCACCAGGCCGACACCATCAACCGGGTGGTGGCCCTGGCCGAAGAGGGCAAGAAGAAGCTCGAGGCCGAGGTCAAAGGCATCCACATCGAGCTGGGCGGCGGCATCGTGGGCGTGACGGCGGCGGGTAACCAGGCCCTGCACACCGACCACATGATCATCATCCCCACCGTGATGATCATCGCCTTCCTGCTGGTGATGGTCTATTACAGCTCGGTCCACGCGGGCTGGCTGATGGTCCTGCCCATGCTCTTTGCCACCCTGATGACCTACGCCTACATGGGTGCAGCCGGCATCGGCATCAACGTCAACACCGTGCCGGTGATCGCCGTGGGTGTGGGGGTGGGCATCGACTACGCGGTGTATTTCATGGACCGCATCCGCGAGGAGTTCGCAGTGCTGCAGGACATCAAGCAGGCGGTGATCCGCGCCGTGGCCACCACGGGCTACGCGGTGTCCTTCACCGCCGTGACCCTGATTGCGGGCGTGGTGATGTGGATTTTCATGTCCGACCTGCGCTTCCAGTCGGACGCCGCCGTGCTCCTGTCTTTCATGCTCATCGTCAATGCCATCGCCGCGGTGCTGATCGTGCCGTCCTGGTGCGTGGTCTTCAAACCCAAGTTCGTCACGGCCGCCCATTACGACGAGGACGGCGTGCTGGAAACCTGATCAAGGAGGTATCAACGCGCGATTCAAGGGAGGGCGGCCGGGTGACGGCCGCAATCGACACAACCAAGGAGGAGACACCATGAAAAACAGATCAAGCCGGAAGACACCGGCGCTCAGCCTCACCGCCCTGGCCGTGGCGGCCGCCTTGCCGGCCTTCGCCCAGGACAACCTGCCCGACATGGGCAGCTCCAGCGAACCGTGGCAGGTGGACACCTACTACGAGAACCACACCGCCTTCCGTGGCCGCGATGACACGGGCAAGGTGGTCGGCCTGTCCAAGTTCCGCAACACCCTGCAGGTGGAAGCCGACAAGAAGCTCTCGGGCGGCTGGGTCTTCCATAGCGTCCTGCGCGGTAGCTGGGATGGCGTGTACCGCATGAACAAGGGCCAGTACGGCGAGGATGCGGGCGGCTCCATCGGCGCCCAGAGCACCCTTGGCGGCAACCTGACCGACGTACCCTGGGGCAGCACCTCCCCGGCCGGCCCGCTGGGCTATACGGCGGTGGCGGGCCTGGGCTATCCCGGTTCCGCGAACAATGCGTTCATGGATGCCTACCCCAACAGCCCCAACGAAGGCCTGCGTGTGCTGGGGGATCGCTGGCACAAGGTGAACGGCGGCGTGGCCTTTGCCACGCCGGTGCGCCCCTGCAACGTGGACAAGCGCGGCTGTACCGACTTCGGTGGCTATGGCGACAAGAGCACCAGCGACCTGGAGTTTCCGGAGTTCAACAGCCGCCTTGATTTCCTCCGCGAAGCCTACGTCAAGAACAGCTTCGACATCGGCGGCGGCCAGGAGCTCTTCCTGAAGCTGGGCAAGCAGCAGGTGGTGTGGGGCCGCACCGACCTGTTCCGCGTGCTCGACGTGATCAACCCCGTCGATTACTCGCGCAACAACATCTACGACGAGCTGCAGGACATCCGCATCCCCATGTGGATCGCCCAGGCCGAATGGCGCATGGGCGCGTCCGAATCCATGCAGGACCGCAACCTGCAGCTGATCTGGAACGTGGACCAGTTCCGGGCCAACAACCTGGGCCAGTGCGGCACGGCCAACGTGGCCCTGGATGCCGGCTGCTTCTTCCGCGGCATGCGCACCCTGTGGGACTACGGCGGCACGGTGTCCAACTTTGCCAACGTCGGCCCCGACACCTACCTGGCCACCAACTTCGGCCCGGGCCAGATCGGCATCGCCAATGTGAACCTGCCCAAGTGGAGCCTGGCCAACACCCAGATCGGCGCCAAGTTTGAAGGCGTGACCATGGGCGGGCTGAACTTCTCCCTGAACGCCCTGCATTACCGTTCCCAGCTGCCGTCGCTCCATGGGGGCAAGCGCGCCACCAACTCCTTCACCGGGCAATACCAGAACGCCTGGCCCTACCTGATCTCCTTCGACATGGAGTTTCCGCGGGTGAACCTGTTGGGCGGTTCGCTGGACTTCCAGTCAGAAGCGCTGGGAGCCGCCTTCCGCTTCGAGGGCGCCATGACCTGGGGTGAGGAGTTTGCGAATACCAACCGGGAGCAGCTCTACTCGAAGAACCGGGTGTGGCGCAGCGTGATCGGGGTGGACCGGCCGACCTTCGTGTCGTGGATCAATCCCCACCGCACCACCCTGTTCTCGGCCCAGTTGTTCTGGCAGCACATCTTCGACCACGAGCGTGAGAACGGCGGCGTCGGCGAGCGGGGCATTCCCGACTTCAAGGACAACGTGATCGGCACCCTGCTGATGAAGGGCTTCCTGGCGGGCGACCGCATCAGCCCGCAACTCATCATCGCCCGGGACTTCCGCTCCCGCACCCATGCCATCGCTCCGGCGCTGGAATGGAGCACCACCGACAAGCTCAAGTTCACCTTCGGTGCCAACTTCAAGGGCGGCTCCAACGGGGGCAATTCCTTTGACGACTGCCGCTCGTGCAACCCCTTCGCTCCCTTCACGGCCGGCACCTATCCGGGCGACCCGATGGTGGCCTACTCCCGCGGCCTCTCCGGCATGGAACCCCTGGGCCGCTTCCGTGCCGGCCCCATCGGCTCCGCCATCCGGGAAGACGAAATCTTCCTGACCATGCGCTACAAATTCTGATCGAGGAGACATCGACAATGAAGAAGACCATCATCGCCACCACGCTGGCCCTGTTTGCCGCCGGCGCTGTCCAGGCCGCTACCGAGGCCGACGTGGAAAACACCTTCAATCCATACAAGGGTGGCTTTCCGAAAGTAGCCGGCCTCAACGCGGGCACCGTGATCAACAAGGCCAATGCCGACCAGTTCAAGGACGCCATTCCGGCCGGGGTGTTCAAGCTGCTCAAGGAAGGCCAGTTCGAGATCAAGGTGGGCCCGACCACCCAGTTCGAGCTCTCGAAGGCTTACATCGAGGCGACCCGCAAGAACCTGGGCAAGGCCAAGCTGGGTCCCAAGAATGGCGACATCGAAGGCTATGTGGCTGGCCGGCCCTTCGTGGAAGAGCCCGATGCCAAAGACCCCCGCGCCGGCGAGAAGCTGGCCTGGAACTACAAGTACGGGGTGAACTGGGGTGACGGCGCCGCCATCTCCCCGTTCTACTGGAAGTACCGCAACATGCAGAGCGGCCAGGTGGAAAAGACCATCAAGTTCAATTTCCACTTCCTCAACTTCAAGCACCGGGTGAAGGATGCGCCGGTGCCCGAAGTGACGCCGAATCCGTCCGAGCTCTTCCGCGCCATCTACGTGAAGGCCCTGGATCCGCAGGATCTGAAGAACACCCAGCTCCTGATCCAGCGCTACGAGGATGACCAGAAGCTTGACGATGCCTACCTCTACCTGGGCTTCCAGCGTCGCGTGCGCCGTCTGGCAACCGGGCAGACCACCGATGCCTTCCTCGGCTCCGATCTGATGATCGAAGACTTCGAAGGCTACAACGGCCGCATCTCGGACATGAAGTGGACCTACAAAGGCACCAAGAACGTGATCCTGCCCATGTGGAACCACAACGAGCTGAAGCTGGCCGCCGACATGCCGGCCGAGTCCGACGGCTACAAGTACGTGAACTTCGGCGGGCAGGGCGGCTGCTTCCATGAAGGCACCTGGCAGCTGCGCAAGGTGTACGTGCTGGAGGCCGCGCCGGTCAACGCCAACCACCCGGTCAGCAAGCGCGTCTTCTATATGGACGCCCAGCTCGGCAACCTCAACGGCGCCAACGAGATCTACGACCGCAAGGGCGAGCTGTGGAAGGTCTTCATGGTCGGCAAGTCCCATCCGGACAGCCACCTGCCCATCAACAAGGGCTCCGGCATCGGCATCGACGACGCCTTCTCGATGGTGGACGTGCAAAGCAAGCACTGCACCACCGGCCAGTTCAAGGGCCAGGTCGATCCCAAGCTGAACCCGCCTTCCATGTTCCAGGTGCAGTACATGCGCGGCGGCGACTGAGCCTGATCTGAAATGTTGAAGTACAACGGCCGGTGAAGCGATTCACCGGCCGTTGTCATTGGGGCGCCCGCTGCGGGATCGCCGCAGAGCGTCAATTCGCACTGATACAAGCTCACGAGCGTAGATGCAATCAACTGCCGCGTGACCGGATCGTAGAGCGTCGCCCTGGCCCTGGCCGCTCGGTCAATGCGCGGAGCAAGTCATTGGCTGCACGATGGGTAGCAGCCCTCGCGTGTGCCGGCACGTGTCGGCGAGCGTGAAGGCGAGAAAGCCGAGCCGGATCGACCGGGGGCCGCGCAAGACTCGTCGGGGCTGGTGAGAGTCAGCGCCTTCAGCGGCATAGCCGCGCAGCACTTAGGAATGCCTCCAGCAGGGGCGTACAGTCCAGCAACGTGTTCCGCCCCGGGGTGTGAAACTCCGGATGCCACTGCACACCCACCACAAACGGATGGCTGGTGTGGCGAATCGCCTCGATTATTCCGTCATCGCGGGACAGCCCTTCAACCACCATGTCCCGGCCCAGACTGCGCACGCACTGGTGATGGATGGACACCACCTGACCACCCTCAGCAGAACCAAACCAGTGGGCAAAGCGCCCCCGTTCGGCGAAGTGTACCGGGTGGCTATGGCGGTCGTAGGCATCCGCCTCATGGCGGGCTGCGTCGACGAACTGACTGGGAATGTCCTGGTAGAGCGATCCGCCAAAGGCCACATTGATGAGCTGCATGCCTCGGCAGATCCCCAGGACCGGCTTGCCGGCCTCTACGAACTCGTGGAGCAGCTCCATCTCGTAGGCGTCCCGCACCCGGTCACCGGCCCATTCTTCGCGCAGCGGGGCTTCGCCGTAGGCTTCAGGGCTCACGTCGGCGCCGCCCTGGAGCACCAGCCCGTCCAGAAAGCCGGCGTAATCCCGCAGGCGGATGTTGCTGCGGTGAATGGGCCCGTCCTTAAGGATGGAGGGCACCATCAGCACCATCACGTCCCGGGCCATGACCCACTGGGCGATGGACTGTTCGAGAACCTGAAGGGTCTTGGACTCGATGCCGACGGCGCCGTCACGGGGGTGAAACAGACGGGCCGACAGGCCGATGCGAATGGTCTTGGTTCTGCTCATGGCGCCTCCGTCGTCGGGGTTGGGAAAGAGGGGGCACGGGAAAGCACCGCAGCCCTCGTCTTGCCTTTATGTATTGCTTTAAATTATATTGATACAAATATAATTAAGCCAAATCTTCCATGTCCCCCATCTTTGAGGATCTCGTGCTTTCGCCCTTGCTGCTGTTCGGCCTTTGCCTGCTGGGCGGGCTGACCAGTGGCGAACTGAGTCGGCGCCTGTTAAATCTGCCCCGAACCACGGGCTATGTACTGTGTGGCCTCGTGCTGGGCCAGAGCGGGCTGGGATGGATTGATCCCTACGTGTTGGGTTCTGCCCAGTTCTTCATATATCCCGCCCTGGGTCTGATCCTCTTCGAGCTCGGGCAGCGGGTTCCGTTTGAAGGCGGGCGGCTGGATCCGCAGCTGATCGCCCTGGGCTTGATCGAATCGGCGGTCGTCTTTGTCTTGGTAATGCTCGTCATGATCGGTCTGGGCTTCGGCGCTGCGGGAGGCGCTTTTGCCGCAGCCATCGCGGTCTCCACTTCACCGGCGATCACCATTGCAACCAGTAGTGACGTGGGTGGGGATGGGCCGCTGACCAGTCGCCTGTTCGGGCTGGTGGCCTTGAACGGTTGCCTTGCCTTTGCGGCCATTGATCTGATCCTGCCTTCGCTGGCAGAGAGTGGGGCAACGGAGGCCATGCCCGGCTACGGGCATGCGGTAGCCAGTATCGGCTTGTCGGTCGTGCTCGGAGCAGGGCTGGCCTTTGCCGCGCGCCAGGGGGCGCGCTGGCTGGGGCCGCAAGTCGAGCATCAACACCTGATGCTGCTCGGCTTGATTGTTGTGGGGACCGGCGTGCCCCTGAGTGTCGAGATGTCGCCGCTGATGAGCCTGCTGGCCTTTGGGGTGGGGGTGCGCGTGCTGGATCGGGCGCGGGAGGTGGTGGCCATCCGCATCGCGTCAGACGCTCGGGTCTTTCTGGTGGTGACCTTCGTGCTGGCGGGTGCGGCGCTTGATCTGGCCTTCCTGCGGACCCATTGGTCAACGGTGCTAGCGTTTGTGCTGACGCGCTTCCTCGCCCGGGGGCTGGCCCTGCAGCTGGCAGGCCCGACCTTCGGGCTGCCCCGTCGGGAGGCGGCCTGGACCGCCGTGGGGCTTCTGCCCATGTCCAGTGTTGCCCTCGTACTGTTGGGGGACGCTGGTGCCCTCGATGGCGGGATCGGGCCAGTGCTGAGCGGCACTCTGCTGGGGGCGATAGCCCTGATGCAGCTACTCGGGCCCTTATGCACCCAGGCGGCGATACGCGGCTTTGGTGAGGCCCGTCGTTACGTGCCAAGACTGGGCGTGGGCAGGGGGTTGATCCGCCGATGAGCAGCGTGCGCGCTTTCTGGGAGTCTCTGCAGGACAGACTCATGTTTCTCCCGCCCATGCCCGAACAGGCCGACCCGTTGGCCCTGATGGCCTTGTTGCTTGTTGCGGGGCTGTTGGCGGGAGAAGGCCTGTACCGTGTGGCAGGTCTGTCGCGCATTGTCGGCTACGTGCTGGCCGGGGCCCTTGCCGGGCCCGGGGCACTGAACTGGCTCGATGGCGAGACGCTGGCCCTGGCGCGACCGGTGGCCGATGCAGCCCTGGGCTTGCTCCTGCTGGAAACCGGGCGCAACCTGGATCTGGGCTGGCTACGGGCCAATCCGGGCCTGCTGCGTACCGCGGCGGCCGAATCAGGCCTGGCCTTTGCAGGCGTTTTTGTCTTCTCGTTGGCGGTTGTGGGTTTGAGCCCGGCGTGGAGCGCGGCCACCGCCGCCATCACCATGACCTCGGCTCCGGCGGTGGTGCTGCTGACCGCCGAGGAGTGCCGCGCCCAGGGGCAGGTGACGCAACGCACGCTGTTGCTCACGGCCATCAGTTGTGCCCTGGCCTTCGTGGTGTTCGCCTTGGTGCTGGGCCTGATCCACGCTGAAGAATCGGGGGACGGGCTCAACGCTTTCATTCACCCGATCTGGGTGCTGGGCGGAGGCGTGTTGATCGCCTTGCTGTGCGCGCGTCTTGCGCTGGGGCTGGCGGCCCGTTTGGAGACGGGCGGTGCTGGTCAGGTCTTTGTGCTGGTGGCAGCGGCCCTGCTGGCCATCGGGCTCGCCCGCATGGGGGCGGTGCCGGTCTTTCTGAGCCTGTTCTTGATGGGGGTGGCAGTGGGGCAGCTCGACCGGAACCGGGTTCTGGCCTACACCAGCCTGCCCCAGGGGCACTGGATCCTGGCCATCGTGCTCTTCGTGGTGACCGGTGCCATGTTGCCCCTCGGTCAGGCTACCGGGCTGATGCTCCTGCAGGCGATTGGACTGCTGGTTGTGCGCGGGCTCGCCAAGTTCATCGGAGTGATGGCCACCGGGCGGGAGGACTTGTCGGCGCAACGTCGCCGTTTGTTGGGCCTGGGCGTGCAACCCCTGTCGGCAACCGCCGTTTTCATGGCCGCGGAGCTGGCAGCCTTCTACCCCGAAGTCAGCGTCCAGGCTTTGTTGTTACCCCTGCTGGCTGCGGCGTTGATGGAGTTCATCGGGCCGCAGCTATGTCGCCGGGCCTTTGTCCTGGGCGGCGAGGCAGCCCTTCCCAACCGTGTGCCGCCTCCATGAACGCCTTCGCCAACCTTCCCTTTGCCTCCAGTCGGCCCCTCACCCTGGGGGTGGAGCTGGAACTGCAACTGGTCTCGCCGCGGGACTACGACCTGACCCGGGCCGCCACCGATCTGCTTGGTAGCCTGCATCACAACGGCAGCTGTGGAGATGTGAAGCTGGAAATCACCGAAAGCATGATTGAGGTGAATACCCATCCGCGACAGGACGTGACCGCCATCGCCACCGACCTGGAGGGGCTGCGAGAGCTGCTGGTCGAGCATTGTCGGCGCAACAACGTGGTCATCTGCGGAGGCGGCACCCACGCCTTCCACCGTTGGCCGGAACGCCGGATCTGCCCGGGCGAGCGCTTTGCATTCCTCAACGAGCGCTATGGATACCTGAGCAAGCAGTTCACGGTGTTTGGTCAGCACATCCACATCGGCGTCACCTCCGGGGACGAAGCGATCTGGCTGACCCACGCCCTCAACATGTACGTCCCGCACTTTGTGGTGCTGTCCGCGTCGTCGCCCTATGTGGATGGAGCGGATACGGCCTTCGATTCGGCGCGGCTCAACGCCGTGTCGGCCTTTCCCCTGTCGGGGCAGGCGCCGGACGTGCGCGACTGGGCGGCCTTCCTCGAGCACATGGCGGTGCTGCAGGCCTGCGGCGTGGCCGAGAGCATCAAGGATCTGTATTGGGACGTGCGGCCCAAGCCGGAGTATGGCACCGTCGAGGTTAGGGTCTGTGACACGCCCCTCACGGTGGACCGGGCCACTGAGCTGGCTGCCTTTGCCCAGAGTCTGGTCCGCTGGTTGCTACGCAAGCGCCCGCCCATCGATCCGCCGCTGCAGAGCCTGGTTGCACGCTACAACAAGTTTCAGGCTTGCCGCTTTGGCTTCGACGCCGAGCTTGCCGACCCCCTGGCACGCTGCAAACGACCCATCGCAAAGGCCCTCGCCGAGCTCCTGGACAGTCTGATGGAGGATGCCCGGGATCTGGGCTGCAACAGGCAGATCGAAGCCCTGCGCCGACAGGTCGAAAGTCGGCAGAGCGACGCCCGCCTGCTGCGTGGGCTGGCCCGCAGTGTCGGCAGCCTGAACGAGCTTACCCGGGCGGCCTCCGAGCACTTTGCCAAACCCTCCCGCTATCACCGCCATGACTGATCTCGCTACCAGCCTGCTCCGCTTTATTCCTGGCTGCGTCTTGTGTGCAGCCCTTCCACTGCTGGCAGCGGAGACGTCCTGTCGTATCCAGCGCAGTTTGCCCCCGCCCCTGGAGGGGCAGTCTGTTGTTGGCGCAGAGGACTGGCTGCGTCCGGGCAACTTGCGCTTCGGGCTGGCCCATCCGGCCAGCTTCATGCCCGGAAGCTGGATCGATCCCCCCACGCCTACCGAGCGCAGGACATCGCCTGCCCGACTGATCGACATGGACCGAATGCAGGTCAAGGATCCCGCCGACGGGGCTGCGCGCAGTCTTCGGTATGTGCTTGAGAACCGTATCGATGCGGACGGCGTGCTGGTTCTAAGACGGGGTAGGGTAGTGCTGGACTATCGGCGTACCGGGTTCGATCCTGGCGCTCCGCGGCTACTCCTGGAGGCCACTCACCCCATCTTGGCAATGATGGTGGTCAAGGCCTCGGCTGAGGGTTTGGTGGACCGGCGCAAGGCGATGGATCGAGTGCTCCCTGAACTGGGCGGCAACAAGGGGCTGGGCAAGCTCTCCCTTACCCGCTTGCTGCATGGCCGGACCGGGTTTGAATGGACTGACGAGGAGCGGACCCGATGGCGCAAGGAAGCGGGGTGGGTGCCCGGTGGCAGCGTTGGTGTCCGGGCCTGGCTGGCAGGCCGGAGCCCCTGGCCCCGCAGCACACTACCCGTTAGCGATCCGCCCTCCGGAGCGGAAAACGAGCTCTTGTTGTGGGTGGCTGAGAAGACCACCAAGAAGCCCGCAAGTCAGCTGCTTTGCGAACTCCAGTCCGGCATCCGGGCGCAGGATGCTGCCTTCTGGGCCAGCGATGGGCGAGGTACGCCTCTGGCGGATGGTCTGGCCCTTAGTCTGCGGGACTTTGCCGCCCTCGGACAGGGGCTGCTGGAGGTTCGGGCACGCCCGGGAAGACACTCGCTGGTTCCTGCTTGGTTCGTCGAAACTGTCGCCGGCGTCGGCTCGTCTGCCCATGGCTTGCCGGCCCCCTGGCGAGGTCTCGGGGAGGACGGTAGCTGGCAATACCGCTTTGTCCACCCCGGGGGGGCGGGGCGCAGAACAGCCATTCTTGGTGCCTTCGGAACGAGTCTATACATCGACTTTGATCACGCCACCGTGGTGGCGATCTACGCTACCCACCCGGAGCGCAGCTCGCCGCTGCTGATGGCGAGTCTCCGACGGACGTGGGATGCGTTAGTGCATACCGGTGGGGCGAGAGAGGGGTCTTGAAGCCTGCAAACTTGGTGTAACGCGTCGTCGGCCGGTCGATGGGTCGATAGTGCCCATAGACATGCTTTCCGTGAAAATCGGCCTTTAACGACTGCCCTGTCACGCACACTTCTGTCCCCGCTTATTCGCGTTCTGGCTGTTCAGGTGCCACCGAGACAGCCAACACCCGCCCTAAGCTCCGATAAGGGGGCCGTCGCCGCGATGTCGTCTATCGTTGGCGTAGGGGCAATGTTCCGCATCTGGTAGATTGCCGGGTCGGGACACTCCGTTCCGGTGCAGGATAGATCCACCCGGCCCGCGTGCGGGGTTGCCTGCACTAACATCCGGAGGAATCCGAGACCCAAGCGCTGCTCAGCGATTCCGTCGTCAGGAATCGTTACCACGCTGATTTCGACCCGGCCGACGCCAAGCGCTACGGGCCGGCCGGATTGCGTTACAAGATCCATTGGCCTGGCACTTCCGCCGGTTACGAGCGCGATACCCCAATAATGTCCGGAGAATCCCGCGTTTTTAGTGGCGCGCGACGCCGCGGACGTTATGCTGATGCCGCGTTGCCCGGTGTTGGCAGTACGGCACGGTTGGCGTAGGCAGCAATCACCGCTCTATTGCCTTTTGCGGACCAGACAAGAGAGAGTTGCAACCATGGACTATAAAATCGTCGATGCACAGGTTTCCCCCACAGGGCGTCTGGAGGTCCTGTCCCGGGCCGAAGCGGCCAAGCTTTCCGATCAGAGCGGCGGCGGGCTTCGTACCCTTTACCGTAACTGTTCGCTGGCCGTGCTCAACTGCGGCAACGAGCTTGATGACGGCAAGGAGTTGCTCGAGCGTTATCACAGCTTTGATATCCAGATCCAGCAGCGGGCGCGGGGCATCAAGCTCGACATCACCGGTGCGCCGGCCAGTGCCTTCGTGGATGGGGAGATGATCCGTGGCATCCAGGAACATCTGGTGGCCGTACTGCGCGATGTTGTTTACGCCAGCACCGAGATCAGCGGCAGCGCGCGCTTCGACTACTCTACCTCGGAAGGGGTGACGGACGCCGTCTTTCACATCCTGCGTAACGCCAATGTGCTCCAACCCATTACCCAGCCCAACGTGGTGGTGTGCTGGGGCGGCCACTCGATCAAGCAGGAGGAGTACGAATACACCAAACTGGTGGGGTACCAACTCGGCCTGCGTGGCCTGAACGTGTGCACCGGTTGCGGCCCGGGAGCCATGAAGGGCCCGATGAAAGGCGCCGCCCTGGCCCACGCCACCCAGCGCATCAACAACGGGCGCTACCTGGGCTTCACCGAGCCCGGCATCATTGCGGCGGAGGCGCCCAATCCGGTGGTGAACGAGCTGGTGATCCTGCCGGACGTGGAGAAGCGTCTTGAGGCCTTCGTGCGCACCGGCCATGGCATCGTGGTCTTTCCGGGGGGCGTCGGCACGGCGGAGGAGATCCTTTACATCCTGGGCATCCTGCTCCACCCGGACAATGCAGGGCTGCCTTTCCCGCTGGTGTTCACCGGCCCGCGCAGCGCCCAGGAGTATTTTCTGCGCATCGACCGCTTCATCGCCCAGACCCTGGGCGAGGCGGCCCGCCAGCGCTACAGGATCATCATTGATGACCCCGAGGCGGTGGCCCAGGAAATCACGGCAGGCATCCTGCAGGTGCGCGATTTCCGCAAGGAGCAGCGGGATGCGTATTACTTCAACTGGCTGCTGAAGATCGAGCACGAGTTTCAGCAGCCCTTCCGGCCGACCCATGAGCGCATGCGCAATCTCACCTTGCACCGTCGCCAGCCGACCCACTTGCTCGCGGCCAACCTGCGCCGTGCTTTTTCGGGGGTGGTGGCCGGTAACGTCAAGGATGAAGGCATCCGTGAGATCGAGAAGCACGGCCCCTTCGAGATTGCCGGCGAACCCGAGATCATGGGGCCGATGGATGAGCTGATGGCGTCCTTTGTGGCCCAGGGGCGCATGAAGCTGCCTGGCAAGGTCTACAACCCCTGTTACCGGATCGTCGCTGGAAGCTGAGCGCTTGCGAGCAGGGGCTACTGCGCGGCCCGATTGCGCAGGTCGTCGGCCGGCTCGTCACCGAAGGATGCGTCAAGCAGGCAGTCCACCAGGCGGCGAGCGGCGTCGGCGGGGGGCGTGAGCTGGCCTTCGGCCTTGAGCGCAGCAAAACGGGCCTGTTGGGGAAAGCCGGCCGGGTCGCTGGCCCGCACCTCCGCCTGCATGGCGGTGTCGATGACTCCGGGTGCGAGGCTGGCGATGCGCAGCCCGGGCAGGCGGTCGAGGGCGGTGGCCCGGGCGTGTTGGTCAAGCCCGGCCTTGGTGGCGCAGTAGATGCCCCAGCCCGCGTAGGCGTTGCGGCCCGCGCCGCTCGAAACGTGCAGAATGCGGCGCTCGGGGCAGTGGGTGCTGGCCGCCACGAAGGCATTGGCCAACAGCAGCGGGGCACCCAGGTTGAGCTGCACGGCCGCCGCAATCTCTTCAGCATCCTGCCCGCCACAGGGGCCGACGGGTTGCAGCGTTCCGGCGTTGTTGATGAGCAGGGCGTGGCGGGCGTCGGCCAGGAAGTGGGCGAGCGCCTGGCCAGCCAGCCAGACACCCAGGGCCGGCAGGCTGGAAAGGTCGAGGGCGTGCTGTTGCAGGGCGTCCGCGCCGGCGTCTGCCTGAAGTGGGAGGGCGCGCCGGGACAGTCCAAGGACGGGAATGCCCCGACCGAGCAGTTCGGCGGTCAGCGCAGCACCGAGGCCTGCGCTGTGACCGGTGACGATAGCCTTGATCATGATGAAGCCCCTGGGCTGGAATGGCTGGCGATGGTACGCCCGCTCAGCCCGTCGTGGCATGCGCCGCTGCGGGCGCAGCACGGCGGATTTGCATGGCCAGTTCGGCGGCGGGCAGCGGGAGCCAGAAATGGTGGCCCTGACCGACGCTACAGCCCAGCTCGGTGAGCATGCGCTGCTGTTCGGCCGTTTCGATGCCCTCGGCCACGGTGATCAGGGACATGTCCCGGGCGATGCTGACGATGGCGCGGATCAGGGTCACATCGTCCCGGTTGCAGTGCAGTTCCGACACGAAGGAACGATCGATCTTGAGCACGTCGAAGCGGAAGTGCTTGAGGTAGGACAGGCTCGAGTAGCCCGTTCCGAAATCGTCCAGGGACAGGATTACGCCCAGATCGGCAAGGCTGCGCAGCGTCTGGCCGATCTGGCTGTCCAGGTCCAGGAAGACACTTTCGGTCACTTCAATTTCAAGGCGGCCCGGGGGCAGCCCATGGCGCGCAAGGGCTTCCCTGACATGGGTGATGAAATCCTGACGACGTAGCTGGGGAACGGCCACGTTGATCGCCATGCGGATCGGGGCGGCACCCTCCCTATCCCACTGCCGGAGCTGACGACAGGCTTCGTCCAGCACCCATTGACCGATGGTGTGGATGGCTCCCGTTTCTTCAGCAACGGGGATGAAGCTGTCGGGTGGGATCAGGGTTCCATCCGCAGCCTGCCAGCGCAGCAGGGCTTCGCAACTGACGATACGGCCGCTCGCCAGGTCCACCTGGGGCTGGTAGTGCAGATGCATTTCATTGCGTTCGATGGCGTGGCGCAGGCCATTCTCGATGCGCAGGCGTTCGGTGACCCATTGGTTGAATTCGGGGGTGAAGAACTGGAAGTCGTTGCGTCCCGAATTCTTGGCGTGATACATGGCCGCATCGGCGTTCTTGAGCAGGGTCTCCGTGTCGGTACCGTTGGTCGGATACATGGCAACGCCGATGCTCGGGGTGATCTGCAGTTCGTGCTTGTCGATCAGATAGGGTTCGCCGAGGGTGGAGAGGATCTTCTGGGCGGTGGTCACCGCGTAGCCAGGATGTTCCAGCCCGGTGATCAGCACCACGAACTCGTCGCCGCCGAGACGGCTGACCGTGTCGGTCTGACGCACGAGACGATGCAGGCGACTGGCCACTTCCTGAAGAATCCGGTCGCCCATGGCATGGCCCAGGGAGTCATTGATGTTCTTGAAACGGTCCAGGTCGATGAACAGCACGGCCAGTTGTTCACCACTTCGCTGAGCAAGTGCGATGGCCTGAGCCACCCGGTCGCCCAAGAGCACCCGGTTGGGGAGCTGGGTGAGGGCGTCGAACTCGGCGAGGTGACGGATACGCTGCTCGGCTTCCTTGCGTTCGGTGATGTCGAGGAAGGTGCCCACATAGTGGCGGACGTCGCCGGCCGGACCGCGTACCGTGCCGATGCTGATCTGCTCCGGGTAGGCAGTGCCGTCCTTGCGGCGATTGCGGATTTCGCCTGTCCATGAGCCGGTTTCGCGGATCGACTTCCACATGGCGTTGTAGAAGTCCGCGTCGTGATCGCCAGAAGCGAGGAATGCAGGGGTCTGACCCAGCACCTCGGCTGCGGTGTAACCGGTGATCTGGGTGAAGGCCGGATTGACCGCGAGAATCCGGGTATGGGGGTCGGTGACGATGATGCCCTCGCGACTGCTCTCGAACACATGCCCCGCCAGGCGCAACTCGCCAGCCTGTGCTTCAAGGGTCTGGGTATGGGCCTCGAGCTTTTCGTGGTAAGCCGCGAACAGTCTGCGCATCCAGTTGGAGAACAGCAGGGAGGCGGCGAGCGCCACGCCCACGGTGGCGGCCACCACAACCAGCAGATAGGGAACACGGCCGGACAAGGCAACGGCGGCGGCGTTCCGTTCTGCAGCCAGGGCGGACTGCATCTCCTGCTCAAAGATGCTGGCGATCACGATGATCTTCCACGGACTATAAGCCATCACATAGGCCGAACGGGTATCCGACCCACCCTCGGCGCGGTGCGGCGCTGAATAATTGAGCAGCCCGCCGCCGGCCCGTGCCAGCTTGAGCATGTCCTGGCGGATGTGGTCTTCGGCGGGCGAACCGACCTTGCCGAGTTTCAGCTCGTCGACACCCCGTCCCGCGATTGGCTGGAGCAACAGATTTCCGTCATTGTTCATCACCATGAAATGCCCGGTATCGCCAAAATTCCAGGCGCGCAGGCGGTCCAGCCCCTCCCTGAGCCGTGTTTCCTCCCAGCGATAGAGGTAATCCCCGGTGCCGATGATCCAGCCATAGGGTGCGAAGAGACGGACATGGGCGAGTTTGTCCGTCATCCGGGTGGCATCCACCGGTGAGTACCAGCGGTAGCTCGAGAACCCGCCCTCCTTGCCGCTGCGCGCCGCCTCCAGCAAGCCGCGCACGATGTAGTGCCCGGTATCATCCTGGTTGTTCCAGAGGGAGCTTCCCTCCAGGTCCGGGGCTGTGGGCAGAAGGATGCAGCGCCCCACGCTGTCATCAATGAAGAAGTAGCCACGTCCGTCGAAGAAGCGCTGGGGGCGGAGGGCGTCGATGATCATGCGCTTGACCTCGGCCTCGGGGCGGCGCCCATGCTCCCGGTCATAGATTCCCTGTGCCGTCTGCATGGCCATGGACACCTTTTCTTCGAGGGCGTGGCGCAGGACGGCTTCGGAACGCGAGTGCACAAAGTCGAGATAGGCGATGGCCGAGGCCATCTCGGCCCGCAGGCGTTCCTGCTTCTTGCTCTCGAAGTTCTTCTCCAGGCGGACGAGGGCATCCCGGTGTTCCGCGTAGGATGTCCACAGAAAGCTGGCACCAAGGGCAAGGGAGAGAGCCAGGACGACGAGCAGTGTCCCGACAAGGTGGTAGCGGGGCAGTGTCCGGTCGGTGACGGAGAGTTTCATGGCGGTCCGGGCTGGCTGCGGGGCTGCGGGCGGGAAGACTCCACCCTGATCCGGGTAACGGCGTGATCTTTCGTCCCTAGAGTCATCAATTGTCACATCGTGTTTCTTTCAATGCGGAATGTGACGTGATTCTTGCCGCTGCGCAAGTCTGCATCGTCAGGGATGAGCGACCATCATGGGCAGGCTGGCTTGGTGAAGGAGGAGGGGTATGGAGATCTACGTGAGCACCGACATTGAGACCGACGGACCGGTGCCGGGGCGCAACGCCATGCTGAGCATCGCCTCGGCAGCGTTCACCGCCGACAAGCGTATGGTCGCGTCCTTCACGGCCAATCTTCTGAGCCCGCCCGAGTGCAGCCCCGACCCCGCAACCCTGCGCTGGTGGCGGACGCAGCCGGAAGCCTGGGAGGCCAGTCGCCGTGAGCCTGATCCGCCCGAGGTGGTCATGGGGCGGTATGTGGACTGGCTCAAGTGCCTGCCCGGGCGTCCGGTCTTCGTCGCCTACCCGGCGGCCTTCGACTATCCGTTTGTGCTTTGGCATCTGACCCGCTACGCCAGCGAGAACCCTTTCGGCTATGCGGTGATCGACATCCGCAGCTACGCCATGGGCGTGCTCGGCCGCTCCTTTCGGGCGTGCCGACGTGACGCGCTGCCCGAGAGCTGGTTTGATCCCTTGCCCCATACCCATGTGGCGCTGGACGATGCCATCGAGCAGGGGCACTGGTTTTGCAACATGCTTCAGGCACGTACCGAAGCGGACAATGGGAGGGAGGATCCGCAGCGGTGAGCGATCATTCCAGCGCGCCGCTTTACCAAGGCGGAATGGTGAGGGTTCAAGTCTGACCGGAGGGCGACGTTAATGAATGCCATTGAGCGCTATCGATCCAAGGCGCGGCACAACGACCCCTTTCCGATATTCATGCCCTCACTCCCCGATTCCGATTTCCACGGCGCGCGCCTGCGCCTCTTTCTACCCATCGGGGGCATCGTTCTGGCGCTGATCGTGCTCGTCTGGGGCGCCGTCATCTATCGGATCGCCGCCGACGAAAGGCTGGTCATCCAGGCGGTGGACACGGCCAATCTCAACCTCGCCCGGGCCTTCGAGGAACATACCGTCCGTACCATCAAGAGCGTCGATCAGGCCGTCCTCTTCCTCAAATTCCAGTACGAAAAGGTGGGCGACCGGGTCAACATCGCGGAATACGTCCGCGAAGGCATGATCATCAGCAGCATCTTCAATCAGCTCGGGGTGATTGATGAGCACGGCACCTACATCCTGAGCAACCTCCCCAATCACAAGCGGCTGGACCTGTCGGATCGCGAGCATTTCCGCGTCCACAAGGAGCGTGACAGCAATGAGCTGTTCATCAGCAAACCGGTGCTGGGCCGCGCATCGGGCAAGTGGTCGATCCAGATGACCCGGCGCATCAACAAGCCGGACGGCAGTTTTGGCGGCGTGGTGGTGATCTCCGTGGATCCCCTCTACTTCTCCGACTTCTACAGTGGTGTCGATCTCGGCGACGATGGCGTCGTCTCCCTGGTGGGGCGCGATGCCATCGTGCGGGCGCGCCGTTCCGGCGAAAACAAGGCTGTCGGCCAGGACCTTACCCGCAGCCCCTTGATGCCCCACCTGGCCCGGGCCAATGTCGGCACCTATCGCTCCAGCAGTGTTGCCGACGGGATACGCCGGTTCTATGGCTACCGGGCCTTGAAGGACTATCCGCTGGTGGTTGTGGTTGGCGTCAGTGAGAGTGAGGCTCTGACCGGATTTAATGAGCGCCGTATCGGTTACATGGCTTACGCAGGGGGTATGAGCCTGGTGGTGCTGTTGTTCGGGGCTTTGGCCATCCGGCTGCTCGACAAGCAGGTACGGATCGCTGCGGCCCTCCGCGACAGTCAGATCAAGGCCGAGGCTGCAAATCGCATGAAGTCGGAGTTTCTGGCGTCCATGTCCCATGAGCTGCGGACCCCACTCAACGGCATCATGGGCTATGCCGAGTTTCTCAAGGAAAGTGCGGACGAGACCAACCGGGAGTTCGCCGGCATCATCTTCGACAGCAGCAACCACCTGCTGGAACTGGTGAATTCCATACTCGATCTGGCCAAGATCGAATCAGGGAAGATGGAACTGGCGCTGCGTACTGAGCCACTGCGTCCCATGATAGAGCGCATCGTGCTCACCCACCGGCCACCGGCAGATCGCAAGGGCTTGGTACTGGCACTGCAGATCAAGCCAGGTACGCCGGACGAAGTTGTCTGCGACCCAACCCGGGTGGCACAGATACTCAACAACCTGCTGAACAACGCGGTCAAGTTCACCGATGCGGGGTCAGTGACGGTTCAGGTGGGCCAGGAGGAGGGCAAGCTGAGGATCACGGTGGCGGATACTGGCTGCGGCATCGACCCCGATATGCAGCCCCACGTCTTCGAACGTTTCCGGCAAGTGGATGGCTTCCTGACGCGGCGTCATCAGGGCACCGGCCTGGGCCTCGCCTTGGTCAAGGAGCTGGCTGAACTGATGGGGGGTGAAGTGACGCTGTCTTCCCGGCCGGCGCAGGGCAGCGAGTTCACCATCACATTGCCCCTCGCACCCCAGACCGCGACGCCCGGGATAGGATGACCCCATGAAGGTTCTTGTTGTGGACGACCAGAAGATCAATCGCACACTGCCATGCGTTCTGTTGCGGCAGGCGGGGTGCGATGTCGAGGAGGTGGAGTCCGGCGAGGCGGCCCTGGCCGCCCTGCACGCCAGGCCTATGGATGCCGTGCTGCTCGACATCAGCATGCCGGGCCTCAGCGGAACCGAGGTGTGTCGGCGGGTGCGCGCCGACCCGGCGCTGGCCGGCTTGTTCGTGGTGGCCTACACCGCCCATGCCTTGCCGGAAGAGCGGGTCGAGATCCTCGCCGCCGGCTTTGACGAGGTGCTGATCAAGCCCATCAATCGTCAGCGCCTGCTGGAGGCCATGCGCCTGCCTGTTTGAGTGCCCCTGTCGGGGGCATCAGTCGCCACGCAATCCCCCCGCTTCCGAGCGGCCTGGTGCCGGCTTGCCCTTGCGGGCCCGCTTGCCCGCCCAGGCCTCCCAGTCCTTCGGTCCGACGGTCAGTTCCACGGCCTTGCCGCCGCGGGTGCTGGCCAGCAGGGTCAGCGCATGGCGGAAGACACAGGTGGCACTGAGTGCCTCGCCCTCGTCCAGGCCCATGATGATCACGCCCTTGCCGCCACCCGACAGCGACTTCATCTGATCGAGGGGGAAGATCAGCAGGCGCCCGGTGGACGACAGAGCGGCCAGATGCTGCCCTTCGGCCGGATCGAACAGCACCGGCTGGAGCAGGCGAGCGTCGGCGTCCAGGCTGACGAACTGCTTGCCGGCACGCTTGCTGGCGATCATGTCGCCGAGCCCGCACAGGAAGCCGTAGCCGTCGTTGCTGGCCAGCAGCACGCGACGCTCGGGCGAACCCGCCAGCACATGGGCGACACGACTGCCCGAGGGCAGCTCGATCAGGGAGGCGAGGGGCACGCCATTGCCCCGCCCGTCGGGCAGGGCTGCGACGGCCACCGTCAGGGCCCGGCCGCCGTCAGTGAGCACCACCATGCTATCCACGCTGCGGCATTCGAAGGCGCTCCCCAGGCGGTCGCCATCCTTGAAGGCCACGTTGGCGAGATCCACGCCGTGGCCGCTGCGGCAACGCACCCAGCCCTTTTCCGAGACGATCACGGTGACGGGCTCGTCCAACACGGTCTGGGTGACGCCGGCGCGAACGGCCTCTTCCACCAGGGTGCGGCGGGCATCGCCGTACTTGTCGGCGTCGGCGCGGATCTCCTTGATGACCAGGCGGCGCAGCTTGCCCTCGTTGCCCAGCAGGGCTTCCAGCTCGCTCTTCTCGCCACGCAGATCGGCCAGCTCGCGTTCGATCTTGATGCCTTCCAGGCGGGCTAGCTGGCGCAGACGGATCTCCAGGATGTCCTCGGCCTGGCGGTCGGACAGGTCGAAGCGGGCGATCAGGGCCGGCTTGGGTTCGTCCGACTCGCGGATGATGCGGATCACTTCGTCGATGTTTAGGAAGACGATGTGACGGCCTTCCAGGATGTGGATGCGGTCATCCACCTGACCCAGGCGGTGGGCGGTACGCCGACGCA
Source organism: Zoogloea sp. (assembly GCF_017302315.1). Classification (GTDB taxonomy): domain Bacteria; phylum Pseudomonadota; class Gammaproteobacteria; order Burkholderiales; family Rhodocyclaceae; genus Zoogloea. The sequence goes on along the minus strand of NZ_JAFLDT010000016.1, from coordinate 34,094 downwards.
CGGTGACGACGCGGAAGCGCCCCCATTCGTGGAGGATGTCAGCCAGATTTTTCTGCCCGGGCCGGCCATCCAGGCCGATCATCACCAGGTTGATGGAGGAGGAGGTTTCCAGGCTGGTGTGGGCCAGCAGCAGGTTGGCAAACTCGGTGACGTCCTGGTTGCGGCTCTTGGGTTCGAAGACCAGGCGCACCGGGGCATCCTTGCCGGACTCGTCACGCACCCGGTCGAGGGCGCCGAGCATCACGGCCTTGAGCTGGGCCTGGTCGGCGTCGATGGATTTCTTGCCGGTCTTGGGCTGGGGATTGGTGAGGGTCTCGATCTCGAAGAGCACCTTCTGGGCCGAGACGCCGGGCGGGAGCTCATTGATTACTAGCTGCCACTGGCCGCGGGCCAGGTCCTCGATGATCCAGCGTGCCCGCAGCTTGAGGCTGCCACGGCCGCTCTCGTAGGCCTGACGGATGTCGGCCGCCGGTGAAATGAGCTGGCCGCCACCCGGAAAGTCGGGGCCGGCGATGTGGGTCAACAGGTCTGCCACCGTGGCCTCGGGGTTCTCGATGGCGTGGATGGCGGCGCTGGCGACCTCGCGCAGGTTGTGGGACGGGATCTCGGTGGCCATGCCCACGGCGATGCCGGAGGCGCCGTTGAGCAGCACGAAGGGCAGGCGCGCCGGCAGTAGCTGGGGCTCTTCGAAGGCGCCGTCGTAGTTGGGGCGGAAATCCACCGTGCCCCGGTCGATCTCCGACAGCAGCAGCTCGGCGATGGGGGTCAGGCGGCATTCGGTGTACCGCATGGCCGCCGCCGAATCACCATCCCGGGAGCCGAAGTTGCCCTGACCATCCACCAGCGGGTAACGCAGGGAGAAGTCCTGGGCTACCCGCACCATGGCGTCATAGACGCTGGAGTCGCCGTGGGGGTGGTACTTGCCGATCACGTCGCCGACCACCCGGGCCGACTTGACGTGCTTGGAACCGGGCGACAGGCGCATCTCGTTCATGGCGAACAGGATGCGGCGCTGTACGGGCTTGAGGCCGTCCTCGACCTGGGGCAGGGCGCGGGCCTTGACCACGCTCATGGCGTAGGCCAGATAGGCGCGCTCGGCGTAGAGATCGAGGGGCAGGGCATCGTCGCTGCCCAGCAGCGGAGTGGCCGGTGGGGGCGGTGGGGGTTCGGCGGCGTCGGGGGCCGGGGAATCGAAGAGATCCGGAGTGTCGTTCATGGTGAGACGTTCGCAGGAAAAGTGGCGTGGGCAGGCCAGCATGCAGGCCGTGCCAGGGCGCCGGAATGACTAGCGGCAGGCCAGGCGAAAGGCATTGCGGATGCCCTCTTCATCAAGGCGGCGGCCGATGAGGACCAGGGTGGTGTGGCGGTGCTCGCCCTCGGACCAGGGCGCGCCGTAGTCGGAGCCGCTGAGCCGATGCACGCCCTGCAGGACCACCCTGCGCTCGTCGCCCCGCAGCGCCAGCACGCCCTTGTAGCGCAGCAGGGCCGGGCCCTGGCGCAGCAGCAGCTCTTCCACGAAGCCCGCCATCAGTGCCGAATCCACGTCACCAGGGTGCTGGAGCACGAAGGAGGTGACGTCGTCGTCGTGGCGATAGAAGCCCCGCGTGCTGCCGCCACCGCGGCGCAGTCCGGCAGGGCTGTCCGAGTCGAGAAACGACGGCAACTGCTCCAGCACCGCGTCCAGACGGAAGGCATCCAGATGGAACAGGGCGGTGAGGGCGAGGGCGTCGACCGGCATCGGGGTGACGGGCACCCGGATGTTGATGCGTCGCAGGCGCTGCTGGAGGGCGGTCAGTGTGTCGTCGTCCAGGCCATCGGTCTTGCTGAGCAGGATCCGGTCGGCAAAGCCCACCTGGGCTGCGGCAACCCGGTTTTCGTCGAGCTGGGCGTGGGCATGCACGGCGTCCAACACGGTGACGATGCCGTCCAGTTCATAGCGCCCGGCCACGCCTTCATCGACGAAGAAGGCCTGGGCCACCGGGGCCGGATCGGCCAGGCCGGTGGTCTCCACGACCAGGTGATCGAAATCCAGCTCACCCTTTGCGCGGCGTTCGGCCAGGTCGGCCAGGGCGTTGGACAGCTCGCCGCGCACGCTGCAGCAGATGCAGCCATCGGTGAGCTCCACCACCTCCACGGCAGGGGAGCCGGCGATCAGGCCACCGTCGATGCCCACGCTGCCGTACTCGTTCTCAAGCACGGCCACCTTGCGCTCGGGCCGGGTGGCCAGGTAGCGGTTGAGCAGGGTGGTCTTGCCCGCACCGAGAAAGCCGGTGAGGATGGTGGCGCGGATCGGTGGTCGGGGGAGGGCCAGGGGGTTGATGGTCGGCTCGCTCATCGCTCAGACATCCGCCTCGACCGAGTCGCCCTTTTCCTCCATCCAGGCCCGGCGGCCGGAGGCTTCGCCCTTGCCCATCAGCAGGGTGAACATCTTCAGGGTGTCGTCGAAGGCTTCGGTGCGCACGTGCACCGGCAGTACCCGGCGGGTGGCCGGATCCATGGTGGTTTCGCGTAGCTGGTCGGGGTTCATCTCGCCCAGGCCCTTGAAGCGCCCGACCTCGATGTGCTCGGGCTTGACTCCCTCGTGGGTCAGGCGGTCGCGCAGGGAACCGAGCTCCTGGTCGTCGAGGGCATACAGCCGGCGTGGCGGGCGCTTCTTGCCCTGGGCCGGTACGTCGATGCGGTACAGGGGCGGCTGGGCGACATAGATGTGGCCCTTCTCGATGAGCTTGGGGAAGTGGCGGAAGAACAGGGTCAGCAGCAGGGTCTGGATGTGGGAGCCGTCCACGTCCGCGTCCGACATGATGATGACCTTGCCGTAGCGCAGCTCGGAGAGGTCGGGCGAAGACTCGGGGGTGTGGGCGTCCACACCCAGCGCTACCGCGATGTCGTGGATTTCGGCGTTGGCGAAGAGGCGTTCCCGGTCCACTTCCCAGGCGTTCTGGACCTTGCCGCGCAGGGGCAGGATGGCCTGGGTGTCCTTGTCCCGGGCCATCTTGGCGCTGCCGCCGGCGGAGTCGCCCTCGACCAGGAAGAGCTCGTTGCGCTCGATGTCCTCGGATTCGCAATCGGAGAGCTTGCCGGGCAGCACGGCCACGCCGGAGGACTTGCGCTTTTCCACCTTCTGGGCGGCGCGGGCGCGGGCCTGGGCGGCCTTGATGGCCAGCTCGGCGAGTTTCTTGCCGTATTCGACGTGTTCGTTGAGCCATAGCTCGAAGGGGTCGCGAACCATGCGCGAGACCAGTTGTACGGCGTCGCGGCTGTTCAGGCGCTCCTTGGTCTGGCCCTGGAAGCTGGGGTCGAGGACCCGGGCAGAAAGTAGGAAGGAGGCGCGCCCGAAGACATCGTCGGCGGTCAGCTTGACCCCCTTGGGGAGCAGGGCGTGGTGGTCGATGAAGGCCTTGATGGCGGTGAAGATGCCGTCCCTCAGGCCGGCTTCATGGGTGCCGCCGGCGGGGGTGGGGATGAGGTTGACGTAGGACTCGCGCACCGGGGCGCCTTCAGCCGTCCAGGCCACGGCCCAGGAGGCACCCTCGCCGGAGGCAAAGGTCTCGTCGCCCTTGGGCGCGTATTTCTCGCCGGCAAAGAGCGGGATCAGCGGCTCGTCGGTGAGGGCCTCGGAGAGGTAGCCACGCATGCCCTGCTCGAACAGCCACGTCCGGGTGTCGCCGCCTTCGATGGCCAGGCTGACCTCCAGACCCGGCATCAGCACGGCCTTGGAGCGCAGCAGGCGCTCCAGCTCGCCCCGGGGCAGGTCGGCTGCATCGAAGTATTTGGCGTTCGGCCAGGCGCGCACGGTGGTGCCGCTGGCCTTCTTCGGCGCGTCGCCGGTGCGGACCAGGGGCTCGATCACGTCGCCACCGGAAAACACCAGGCGATGACGGCCGCCGTCGCGCACAACTTCCACCTCCAGGCGGTGGGACAGGGCGTTGGTGACGGACACGCCGACCCCGTGCAGGCCACCGGAGAAACGGTAGGCGGAGTCGTCGTCGGTCTTGTTGAACTTGCCGCCGGCGTGGAGACGGGTGAATACCACTTCAACGGTGGACACGCCTTCCACCGGATGGATCTCGACGGGAATGCCGCGACCGTCGTCGGAGACGCTGACCGAGCCGTCCAGGTGCAGGGTCACGCCGATCTTCTTGCAGAAGCCGGCCATGGCCTCATCGGCGGCGTTGTCGATGACTTCCTGGATGATGTGGAGCGGATGTTCGGTGCGGGTGTACATCCCCGGTCGCTGTTTGACCGGCTCGAGGCCCTTCAGCACGGTGATGGAGTCGGCGTTGTAGGTCTTCTGGGTCATGCTGGAAATAAAGACAGGTGGGGTTCCGGAGCGCTGCGAACTATACCGTGCCGCCCGGCACAGGGCGAGGGGTTAAGAAGGGCTCCGGTGCGTATCAGCGGCCGAGGCTGCTGCGTCCGGCGTTGTCGGAGGCCTGGCGGGCGATGCGCTGCAGAAGGGTGTCGGCTGCACGAGCCCCGGGAGAGTCACCCGACGCCGTGCGCCAAGCCAGGTGCACGACGCCCGCTTCGTCCGGCAGCGTGTAGATGGCCATGGACAAGGGACATTGGGCGGCATTGATGGGGTTCTCCCGCGCGAGCTGCCAGGCGATGCGGGCGCTGCAGAAATGCATCACCTCCGCATCCGCATAGACGGCTATGGGCTGTTCGAGGGCGGCCCCGGTGCGTGCCAGCATGTCACCGAAGCGGCTCGGTGGCGAGGGCACCAGCCCTTCGGTCTCGATGGCATCCACCAGAGCTTCGCGAGCGTCGGCGTAGCGGGCGGGCGTGATGGTCAGATGGACGAGGGTGTCAGCCAGGACGGGGCGAGCGAGAAGCGAGAGGGCGAGGGCAACAAGGACCGCACGCAGCATGGGCAAGACTCCGATACATGAAGATGATGGTGAAACACGTGGCACGGGGAGCGGTGAAGATAGCATTCCACGGGCTTGAATGATGCGTTTGCCCGTCGTGATGCGCCCATGCTGCGCGGAACGCTGCATGGGCGGACCCCGGTGCGACGCCCGCCGCAAGCTGCGTTCTGCACGCGACGTCCCGGTGATCGTGGACGGGAAGGCGCACGGCGTTCGATGTATGTGGTGCAGGGGAAAACACAGTCAAAAAAATGGCGCCCCGAAGGGCGCCAGAAGGAGGGAGAAACACAACAGGAACTTGCGTCGCCCGAGGGCGAAAAGAGTGAGAGGGCGCTTAGAAGAACAGGATGGCGCCGGCGGACAGGGTGCGGTTCTTGGTCTCGCTGTCGTCCACGGTGCTGGTGATCTTCTCCTGGTTCAGTTCGCCCACGAGGGTCACGAACTTGTTCAGGCTGTGATAGACACCCAGGGTGTAGGCCTTGTTTTTGCGCTCGTTGCCAGCGCCCAGGGCACCGTCGGTGTCCTTGTTCTGGCCGAAGTTGATGCCGAACTTGGTCTTGTTGAGCTGGTAGGTGCCTTGCAGGAAGTAGCCCTTGGAATCAGTCTTGTTGCCGAGGCCGTCACTGCCGCCGAAGAACTGGGCACCCACGGTGGACAGGCCCAGGCCCTTGCCGGTGAAGGCGTAGGCGACTGCGCCGAAGTCGCCAACACTGGCCTTGGCACCGATTTCATAGCCACTGGCCGTGAAACTCTTGTCGGGGTTCGTGCCCACGCCGTTGCAGGTCTTGCCGGTGGAGCAGCTGGTGCTCTGGGTAACCAGACCGCCCCAGACCTTGCCGGGGGTCGAGCCCTTCCAGTCGTAGTCGACCTTGGCCTGGAAGCCCGGGGTCTTGGTCTGGTCGCCGGCGAAGGAGCTTGGCTGGAAGATGCCCGCGGAAGCCTGCAGGCCGTCATAGTTCGGCGTGGTGTAGGTGATCTGCGCCTGGAAACCGGTGTACATGTAACCGTGGGCGATCATGCCGAAGGTGGTGTTGAACGGGATGCCGGCATTGGAGGTGCCGCCGACGCCCAGCAGGGTCATGTCGGACAGGATGATGTTCTGGCCGAACAGGCCAATGTCACGGCCGAACTTCAGGGTGCCCCAGTCGTTGTTGCCGAACTGGAAGTAAACGTTGCGCACGTCGATCTGGCTGTAGGGGCTGCTGGCGCCCGGGATGCCGCCGGCGCCAGTGCCCACGGTGGAGGGCAGGCCGACAACGGAAGACGAGTCGTTGATGCCGGGTGCGAAGCTGAAGTGAGCCTTGATGTCCTGCCCGGCCTGCTTGGTGGTCATCACGAAGTTGATCCAGCCAGGCAGCAGACCGTTGGTAAGGGCACTGTTCTGGGTCTTGGTTTCGGGGCCGCCGGCAACCGAGGTCTTGGACTCGCGGTTGACGTAGAAACCATTGATCGTGCCATTGATGTCGATGGTCACGTCGTTCTGGGTGAAGCTGACAGCCTGCGCGCCGCCGGCAGCAGCAGCCAGGCAGGCGAGGGCAACGGATTGAGCCAGACGGGTCTTCTTCATAACGATTGTCTCCGGAATTTTGTCGTTGATATCACTACCGAAGCGTGGGCTATCCAGCACCACTACTTCGTTCCTCCCTTGGTCGCATTTCCTTTGAAACACGCCGTTACGGAGCGACGTCCCTTCAGCGAGTGCTGTGCCAGACCGTCGCAGGACACTCGAAAATGGCTGCAATAATTTATCAAATATCTGTTTTTAAACATAAATATATTTTCGTTCGGCACCGACGGGGGGCGCGAAATCCTGTTTGGGCGGTGTTCAGGAATTGAACAATCTGCTGTGACGTAAGGGAAGGTCTGATGCAATCCGTGACAGTGCGTGGAGCATGCTGTAACGCAACATGGATTTCTCGGGCACGTGGTGAATGGTGATGGCGGGCTGCGGGAACTGGGGGTGAGGCTGGTAAACTGTCGGTCCAGATTTCACTCACCCGGGCTGTCCGCGCCCTGCTCTCCATGGATTTCTGTTCCAAACTGGCTGCCGTGTGGCAGCGTCAAGATTCACTCTTGTGCGTCGGGCTCGATCCCGACGTGGCTCGACTTCCCCCGCATCTGAGAGAACGCCCCGACGCAGTCCTTGCCTTCTGCAAGGGCATTGTGGATGCCACTGCGGATCTGGCCTGTGCATTCAAGCCGCAGATCGCCTACTTCGCGGCAGCCCGTGCCGAGGACCAGTTGCAGGATCTGATTGCCTACATTCACGCTCGGCACCCGGCGGTGCCGGTTGTGCTCGATGCCAAGCGCGGCGATATCGGGGCGACCGCCCAGCAATACGCCCGGGAGGCCTTCGAGCGCTACGGGGCCGACGCATTGACCGTCAACCCCTACATGGGCTTCGATTCAGTCGAGCCCTACCTGGAGTTCTCGGATCGGGGCCTGGTCGTGCTCTGCCGTACCTCCAATCCCGGGGGTTCCGACCTGCAGAACCTCACGGTGGAAGGAGGGCGCAAGCTTTATCAGCATGTGGCCGAGCTGGTGGCCGGAAAGTGGAATGTCCACGGCCAGAACGCCTTGGTGGTGGGTGCCACCTTCCCCGAGGAGCTGGCCGAAGTGCGGGCGATTGTGGGCGATCTGCCGCTGCTGGTGCCCGGTATTGGTGCCCAGGGGGGCGATGTGGAGGCGACGGTGAAGGCCGGCCGGACTGCCTCCGGCATGGGCCTGATGATCTCTTCATCCCGGGCCATCCTCTATGCGGGCTCCGGCGAGGATTTTGCCGCGAAGGCGCGTGCCGTGGCGCTGGCGACCCGCGAGGAGATCAACCTGTATCGTTCCTGAGGAATTTGCAGGCGGCCTCTACCCACAGAAATACGGGCGTGCTGCGCTGCCGCAGCGTAGGATGGAGCCCTTGCCGCAGACGGCGCAGGTGCGTCCGGGCTGCGGCGGTCATTTTTTCCGCCGGATGACCCGCAATTTCGCGTCAAGGCAGTGTTTCCAGGGACGCTCATGGTCAGACTGAAGTTCTCGGTCGAACTCAATTACGCAGTTGCAGCGCCGGGCTGTGACTTTATCTTCAACATCCATGCGGCCCATACGCGCCATCAGCGCGTCGTGACCGAGATGATGGAGCTTGGGCAGTTTCTGCTGCCCACCGTGCACACCGATGCCGCCACCGGCAACCGCTATATGCGTCTCAAGGCCGAACCCGGCCCCTTGCGTCTGCGCTACAGTGCCACGGTCGAACTGCAGCACCACGTGGCCGCGCCGGAGTCCATTCCGGAGGTGCCGGTTTCGCGCCTTCCTGCAGACGTGCTGACCTATCTGTACCCAAGCCGCTATTGCCAGTCGGACCGCCTCTATGAAGTGGCGCTCCGGGAGTTTGGCACCCTGCCGCCGGGTTACGAGCGTGTGCGGCGCATCTGTGCCTGGGTGGCCAAGCACGTGGAGTTCAAGTCGAACACCACCAATGCCAGTACTTCTGCCCTGGATACCTTGAGCGAGCGAGTGGGGGTGTGCCGCGATTTTGCGCACCTGATGATCGCCCTGTGCCGTGCGCTCAACATGCCTGCGCGCTTTGTGGCGGGTATCGACTACGGCGCTGATCCGGCCCTCGGGCCGAGTGATTTCCATGCCTATGTGGAGGTCTTCCTGGGGGACCGCTGGTATCTGTTCGATCCGTCGTCCACGGCCATTCCCATGGGGCTGATGCGCTTCGGTACAGGGCGGGATGCGGCTGACGTGTCTTTCGCCACGATCTTTGGTGCTGTTCGGGCCGAACCTCCCAAGATCGTCATCGAGGCCGTTTCCGACCCGCTGGGAGGCATCGAGCTGCCCCGTCATCGTTCGGAAGCCTTGTCTACCGATGATGGCTCGGCGGTGCTGATTGGTGCCCGCCTTGCTCCCCTCTGTTGACTCGCCTCCAGCGTCTTCGCATTCACTTCATCAGGAGAGACCCATGAGTACCATCGAAGAAATCGCAGCCCGTCACGGCTTCAGTGCCGATGCCGGCCGGGCTGCCTACGCGGCCCTGCAATCCGGTGGCTTCAGTCAGGCCCAGTTCAATCACCCGGAGTTTGGCGGCATGGGGCAATGGATGAGTGGCGGGATGATGATGATCGGGGACATGTTCAACGAGAGCCTCAAGTGGCGTGTCGGCGCGCTGCTCACGGACCTGTCCCAGCACCGGGAGCCCCAGCCCGCCATGGCACCCCAGGGCAACAACTGGGGCTTTGCCCAGTCGTCCAGTTGGTGGCCCGCCGAACTCGGCTCGCCAGCCAGCTCCGGCAGCCAGAATGACATGGCCTATGCATGGTTCCCGAACGCCGGCAAATTGCTGGTCAAGATCTCGGGCGACGTGTTCTCCTTCGATACGGGCAACCTGTCCATCTACGGCGTCCAGCAACAGCAAGGGGGCGGCATTGCGTCGGTGGTGCTGAACACGTCCAATGGCCCCATGGGCCTGCTGGGGCTGAATCGGAACTGAGCGTCCGCTTCCTCTGGCCCGAAGTGGCGGCGATACCGGTTCCGGTATCGCCGCCACTTCGTTTTCCGGGGTGGTCCGGGCTTGTCGGTCCGGGGTGTTCAATCCTGACGCTGCCAGCACAGGCAGCGATTGTTGGCGGGCATGGCCCGGTCTTCCATCAGACGGAAGCCCTGTTCACGGGCGAGGCCGTCCACGGCGTCAAAATCCCGAATGCCGCGGCGCGGGTCTTCTGCCCTCAGGGCTGCATCGAACTCCGCATTGCTCGGGCTGATCGGCTGGCCGGCGTAACGGAAGGGGCCGTAGATGCAGACGCGCGCGTCGGCGGCGAGGATGTGCGGAAGCCGTTCGAACAAGATCCGGACTTCTTCCCAAGCCATGATGTGCAGAGTATTGGCGCTGAAAAGTGCATCGAAGCCGCGGCCAGGCCATGCGCCCTTGACGTCAAGGGGCAGGGGAGGCGGGGTGTTGGGCAAGTGCGCCTCGTCAAGCCACATCCGGATGCCGGGGAGGTAGTCCTCGCGGTCACTGGTCTGCCATGTGAGGTGGGGCATGGCGGCAGCAAAGCGCACCGCGTGCTGCCCGGTGCCGGCGCCGATTTCCAGCACATGACGACGGTCGGCAAAGTGCAGCTGCAAGGCCTCGAGGATCGGCGTCCCGTTGCGGTCACAGGCCGGAGAGTAGGGCTTGTTCATGAATTGCTTCATTGGGGTCTCACTCCACGACGGCGCCGAGGCGCTCAGCCAGACATTCGGCGAAGGCCTGACGGGCAGGTTGGTGGGTGCGTGCCCGATGCCAGATCATCACCGTGACCGACCTGGCCAGGTCCGGTGGCGCCGGATGTACACGCAGGGTGGCCCGGCTCGGGTCGGTATCGCCCAGATGGGGACCGATGACGGCGCGGGGCACCAGGCTGATGCCCATGCCTGCCGCCACGCAGCCGAGGATCGCTTCGAAGGTGCCAAATTCGCTGCTGCGGGCAATCGGTATGCCTTCCCGCTGGAGCCATTCAAAAAGCCGCTGGCGGTAGCTGCAACCTTCCCGGAAGGTGAAGAGCTCCACGGGGCCGTGGCGTGCGAGATCGCTCGCCTTTTCGATGGGTGCCCAGTCGGCAGCGCTGATCAGTACCAGTTCTTCCAACACCACCGCCCGGCATTCCAGCTCCGGGTGGACAAGAGGGCCGGAAACGAGGGCGGCATCGAGCTGGTGGGTCAGAACTTCCTGCACCAGCGTGGGGGTGGGCGCGGTGCGCAGGCGTAGTTCCACCCGTGGGTAAGCCCTTCGGAAGGCGGCGATGACACCCGGCAATCGCGCAGCAGCCGTGGTCTCCATCGCGCCGAGGCGCAACAGCCCCTCGGGTTGATCAGCACGGCGTACTGCGTCACGGGCCTCTTCGGCGAGGCTCAGCAGCTTTTCGGCATAGCCGGCCAGCAAGGTGCCGGCGGGAGTGATCACCAGGCGCCGGTTGATCCGGTCGAACAGGGGGGTGCCCAGGTCCTCCTCAAGCTGGCGCAAACGGGTGGTGACATTGGACTGGACCGTGTGAAGCTGTTCTGCAGCGCGGGTAAGGCTACCTGCCTCAATGATGGTGCGAAACATGCGCAGGTCGGAGAGATCCATGGTCATCTTTCCTGGAGATTGAACTCATCGGATTTAATCATTTTTCTCGCTGAATATCCCTTGTTACCCTTCTTGGCATCGGTCAGGCGGGCATCACGGTTTATCCATTCCAGCGCCTTTCTGTTCGGTGGGCTGCGACTGGAGCGGCCCCGTCGGCGGTAGCGCCTCGCCTGATCATTCCTGTGGAGATGAAAAATGCCCTATCTGAACCTGTCCTATGCGGCGCCCGAGGCGCTTCCCGTGGCCGAACTGGCGGCGACCCTGACCGGGCTCACCGTGGAGCTGCTCGGAAAGAAGGAGTCGCTCACGGTGGTACGTATCGACCGCACTCCTTCCGATCAATGGTTCGTCGGTGGGCAGGCGTTGGCGCCCGGGCAGTCCGGCGCCGTGCTGGAGATCCGCATCACCGAGGGGACCAACACCAAGGTTCAGAAGGCGGCCTACCTGCGCGCCGTCTTCGCGGCCCTTGCAGCCCATTTCAAGGCGCTGCATCCGGCAAGCTATGTCAGCATCCACGAACTGCCTGCCGATGCGTGGGGGTATGGGGGGGAGACCCAGGAGTACCGCTTCATCCGCGGTGTATCGCCATAGCTCCGCTTGACGGTGACGGACTGTCTTGCGAACGGTTCTCATGTACAAGAACAGGCCGGCTGGCTACACTCTGGCGAAACGACGTCTTATGCCTTCCTTTTTGCTGGAGTTCCCCGATGAAATTCAAGCCCTCCCTGATTGCGCTGAGTGTCCTTGCCTTTTCGGTTTCGACCCATGCTGAAGACAAGGTGCTCAATCTCTATTCTGCCCGCCATTACCAGACGGATGAAGCCCTGTATGCCGACTTCACCCGCAATACGGGGATCAAGATCAATCGCATTGAGGGTAAGGAGGACGAGCTGCTTGAGCGCATTCGCAACGAGGGGGCAAACAGCCCGGCCGATGTGTTGCTGACCGTGGATGCCGCACGTCTTGCCAAAGCCCATGAACTGGGTCTGTTCTTGCCCGTACGCTCGAAGGTACTGGAAGCACGCATTCCGGCGCATCTCCGCACCGAGGACTGGTTTTCCTTTTCGACCCGCGCCCGGGTCATTGTTTACAACAAGGACAGCGTCACGCCCGACAGCGTGCGCAACTACGAGGATCTGGCCAGACCGGCCCTGAAGGGCAAGGTATGCAGTCGTTCCGGCTCCCATCCCTACAACCTGTCTCTTGGTGCAGCCATCATTGCCCATCAGGGGGAGGCGAAGGCCGAGGAATGGGCCCGCGGCCTGGTGGCGAACTTCGCCCGCAGCCCCAAGGGTGGGGACACCGATCAGATCAAGGCCGTTGCAGCGGGTGAGTGTCAGGTGGCACTGACCAATACCTACTACGTGGCGCGCTTGATGAGGTCGACCAAGCCGGACGAGGTCAAGTTGATGGAGAAGGTGGGGGTGATGTGGCCCAATCAGGCGACGACGGGCACCCACATCAACGTTTCCGGAGGTGGGGTGCTCAAGCATGCGCCTCATAGGGAGGCCGGAATCAAGTTCCTGGAATATCTGGCTTCCGACAAGGCCCAGCGCTATTTTGCCGACGGCAACAACGAGTGGCCGGCGGTTGAGCAGGTCAAGGTGGCGAACCCCGCTCTGGATGCCCTGGGAAAGTTCAAGGCTGATGCGCTGCCGGTCAGGAACCTGGCCATGTACCAGGTCAAGGCCCAGATGATCTACGACCGGACAGGCTATCGCTGAGCCCGGTTCGCGCCCGCTGGCAGAAAAGGCAGGCCCCCGACAATAGGGGGCCTTTCTACTTGCGGGTGCGGGAGATCTGCCGCGAAAGGGCGATCAGCGGAAGAAGCCCGACGGCGACGATGGCCAGGGCCGCCGTAGAAGCCTCGGTGAGGCGTTCGTCGGACGCCAGCACATACGCCTGGGTTGCAAGGGTGTCGAAGTTGAAGGGGCGCATCACCAGCGTGGCGGGCAGTTCCTTCATCACGTCGACGAAGACCAGCAGGCTGGCGGTGAACAGGCTGCCCCGCAGAATGGGCACATGCACCCGGCGCAGGGTGTCACCCTGGCCGAGCCCGAGGCTGCGGGCGGCATCGTCCATGCTGGGGGTGATCTTGGAAAGGCTGGCCTCCACGGTTTGAAGTGCGACGGCGAGGAAGCGTACCAGGTAGGCGTAGATCAGGGCGGCGATTCCGCCGGTGAGGAGAAGGCCGGGATTGATGCCAAACCAGGCCTGCCATTGACCGGCGAGCCAGTTGTCGAGCCGGGTGACCGGGATCAGTACCCCGACCGCGATGACCGTGCCCGGCACCGCATAACCCAAGCCGACCAGGCGGTTGAGACCCTTGGTGAGCCAGGTGGCGGATAGACGGGCGCTGTAGGCGAGCAGCACCGCGAGCCCCACAGCGATCACGGATGTCAGACCGGCCAATGTGAAGCTGTTGCGAGCGAGGACGACAAAGCGCTCGCCGAACTGCGCATCGCCCTCACCAAGGGCCATGCGCAGCAGCAGCAGGGCTGGCAGGAGGAAGCCCAGACACAGGGGGAGCAGGCAGGCCAGTAGGGCCAGCAGGCCGGCACCGCCCCTCAGGCGGCCGGGAGGAGGGCGATGCCGGGTGGAGGTGTTGTGATAGCGGGCGCGGCCGCGGGTGATGCGCTCGACGACGACCAGCAGCAACACAAAGCCGAGCAGGATGGCTGCGAGTTGCGCCGAGGCCACCCGATCACCCAGGGAGAACCAGGCGCGGTAAATGCCCGTTGTAAAGGTGTTAACGGCGAAATAGGCAACGGTTCCGTAATCGGCGAGGGTCTCCATCAGGGCCAGGGCAACGCCGGCGGCGATTGCCGGGCGCGCGAGGGGGAGTGATACGGTAAAGAAGGCACGCCAGGGCCCGATGCCAAGGGTGCGCGACGCTTCCAGCACGCCGCCGGCCCGTTCCAGGAAGGCCGTGCGGGCGAGGAGGTAAACGTAGGGGTAGAGCACGAAGATGAACATCAGCATGGCACCGGGCAGGGTGCGGATGTCCGGAAAATAGTAGTCGCTACGCCGCCACTCGAAGAAATCCCGAAGGGCCGTCTGTACGGGGCCGACAAATTGCAGGAAGTCGGTGTACACGTAGGCCATGACATAGGCCGGAACGGCCAGGGGCAGCACCAGCGCCCATTCGAAGATGCGGCGCCCGGGGAAGTCATGCATGGCGGTGAGCCAGGCGGTGGCGACACCCACGATGGCTACACCCAGACCCACGCCGGCGCACAGGGCCAGGGAGTTCAGCACGTAGTCCGGGAGGACGGTGGAGGCCAGATGGGCCCAGGTTTCAGTGGTTCCGCCAAGGAACAGGTTGAAACCGACGCTGGCGACGGGAAGTCCGGCCAGCAGCGCCACGATGAAGGCGGAGACGACGAGGGCTGAAGGGCGTCCTGAACGCAGGAGAAAGTGTTTGTCGGTCATGGGATTTTTCGTCTTGTTGCGAATTATAATCGATCCCATGTCCAAACTTGAACTCAGGTCGGTTGTCCAGCGCTATGGCAGCCAGACCATCGTTAATGGGGTCGATTTCCAGCTCGGCCAGGGCAGTATCGCCTGCTTGCTGGGGCCGTCCGGTTGTGGCAAGACCACGCTGCTGCGCTGCATTGCGGGCTTCGAAGAGGTCGCGGGCGGCGAGATCCGGATCAACGGTGCGGTGGTGAGCGCCCCCGGGCTGCGGGTTCCTCCCGAGAAGCGCCAGGTGGGAATGGTCTTCCAGGACTACGCCCTGTTCCCCCATCTCAGCGTGGAGCGCAATGTGGGCTTTGGCCTGGGTGCAATGCCGGCCGCCGAGCGCGGCGCTCGGGTCGAGGAGCTCCTTGCCACGGTGGGCCTGGGCGGTCTGGGGCGGAAGTTTCCCCACGAGCTGTCAGGGGGGCAGCAGCAGCGCGTGGCCCTTGCCCGGGCGCTGGCACCGCGTCCGGAGCTGGTGCTGCTCGATGAGCCGTTTTCCAACCTTGACGTGGATCTTCGCGAGCGTCTGTCGGTCGAGGTTCGGGAAATCCTCAAGAAGGAGGGCATGACGGCGGTGCTGGTGACCCATGACCAGCACGAGGCTTTTGCCATGGCCGACGAGATCGGGGTCATGTCCGAAGGTCGCATCCAGCAATGGGACACGCCCTATAACCTGTATCACCGGCCGGGCAACCGTTTCGTGGCGGATTTCGTCGGCAAGGGGGTGTTCCTGCCGGGTGAGGTACTGGACGCGCGCCATGTGAGAATCGAGATGGGCACACTGAATTCCGGTGTGCCCGTGGAATGCAGCCTGGGGTGTCGGGTCTGCGGCAAGGGTTGTTCAGTGGACGTGTTGCTGCGCCCGGACGATGTGGTGCATGACGATGCCAGCCCGACCCGCGCCGAGGTGCTCCATAAGGCGTTCCGCGGCGCCGACATCATGTACACGCTGCGCCTTGAGAGTGGCGCCGAGGTGCTTTCACTGGTGCCGTCCCATCACAACCATGCCCTCGGCGAGAAGATCGGCGTGCGCCTGGAGGCGGATCACGTGATCGCGTTCAAGTATCCGGGCTAGGAGGCTGTCGGTATTGTACCGGGGTGCTCAGAATGGGGCTGGACTGTCGAAGCTCAGTCGCTGGCCACTCACCGGGTGTTCCAGGCTCAGGCGGGTGGCGTGCAGCAGCAGGCGCGGTGCGGCGTCACGGTTTGCGGGGTCTGCGTAAAGCTCGTCACCGAGGATGGGGTGTCCGATTGCCTGCATATGTACGCGTAGCTGATGCGAGCGCCCAGTGTGCGGAATCAGCGCTACCCGGCTGGTTCCATCTTCCGGGCGATGGGTCACCACCGCGTACTCGGTGAAGCATGCCTTTCCCGCCTCCGGGGCCACCTTCTGACGCGGACGGTTGGGCCAGTCCGTGATCAGGGGCAAGCGGATCTCGCCTTGATCAGGCGTCGGCCGACCGGCAACGACCGCGAGATAGCATTTGCCGACCTGCCTTTTCTGGAAGGCAATGCTGAGGCGGCGTTCCATTTCGCTCCCCCGGGCCAACACCAGCAGCCCCGACGTGGCCATGTCCAACCGGTGCACAATGCGTGCGTCGGGGAACAGGGCGTGAACCCTGCTTAACAGGCAATCGGCGTGGCCAGGGCCGCGACCGGGCACGGACAGGAGACCCGAAGGTTTTTCAACGATCAGCAGGGCATCGTCCGCATACAGGATCGGCGGCAGTCCAGGGGGTGGGCTGTAAGCAATCGGCGTTGGCGGGTCAGCACGTTGCTGGACGAATGGCGGCGAGTGCATGCTTCGAAAGGGCATTAGGATAAGGTGGATTCTTGCACAGTCTTTTCCACAGACGCGGTGGACAAGACTGTGGACAAGATGTGGAGAAGCTCCGCAAGGGGCCGCCCTGCGCGCGACGTGAGGTGTTGCCCAATTGGGAAGCAGGCCGTCCGGGCGTCAGTCGCAGTGCACTTGGCCAGCCAGTGCGCCTGGCCGTGCCAGGCGAAGAAGGGCGTTCTGGAGCGCGGCGTGGCTATAGGGCTTGGTTAGAAAGTCGTCCATGCCACAGGCGAGAGCGGCCTCCCGTTCATCCTCCATGGCATTGGCCGTGACTGCGATGATCGGGATGCGTTCCCCTTCTGCCTCGCTGGCGCGGATGCGCCGAGTGGTTTCGTAACCGTCCATCAGTGGCATCTGGCAATCCATCAGAATGACGTCGAAGCGTTCCCTTGCCAGCTGTTCGAGGACTTCTCTGCCGTTGTCGACGGTGGTGGCCATGCACTGAAGTTCTTCCAGCTGCATGGTGGCCAGTAGCTGGTTGATGGCGTTGTCTTCCGCGACGAGTACGTTCAAGCCCGCGAGGCTGGGTTTGTCCGGGACAACTCCGGCGGCCACCGGTTCGGGTTGCGCCAGCGCTGCGGACTCCGCCGCAAGGATGGGGACGACGACGGAGAACCAGAAGGTGGAGCCCTTGCCGGGCTGGCTCTCGGCGCCAATCTTGCCGCCCATCAGTTGAACCAGTTCGTGGCTGATGGCCAATCCGAGGCCGGTACCGCCGTAGCGGCGTGCATGGGAGTTGTCGGCCTGGGTGAAGGGAGTGAATAGTTGCGGTAGAACTGCCGGCTCGATGCCGATGCCAGAGTCCCGGACGCTGAAGTGCAGTCGGGCCGCCAACCGTTCGCCAAGCACCTCGGTCTGGTGTTCAAGCTTGAGATGGACTTCGCCCTGAACCGTGAACTTGATGGCGTTGCCGACCAGATTGATGAGGATCTGACGCAGACGGTCGGGATCGGCCTCAATCCGTGCGGGCAAATCCGGAGCGATGTCGCAGCGCAGGTTCAGTTTCTTTTCGATGGTCTGGTGGAGGAAGAAGCCGGTGATGTCTTCGATAATCGCCCGCGGGTCGCAGGGACGGGCTTCAATGGTCATGCGGCCGGCTTCAAGTTTCGAGAAGTCGAGAATGTCATTGATCACGCGCAGAAGGCTGTCGGCAGAGGTCCGGATATGGCCGACGAAGCGGCTCTGCTCGGTGTTGAGCCGGGTATAGGCGAGGAGTTCTGCCATGCCGATGATGCCGTTCATCGGTGTGCGGATCTCGTGGCTCATGGTGGCAAGAAAGAGGGACTTGGCCTGGTTGGCTTGTTCGGCCGCTTCCTTGGCGATACGCAATTGCGCGTCACGGGCTTCAATCTGATCGAGCATTGTGTTGAAGCCGTCCATCAGCGTACCGATCTCATTGCGGCTGTCAGGGCTGACGCGAAGGGCATAGTCGCGGGTTTCGGAGACCCGCTGCATCTGTTGCGCGAGGTTCTCGATGGGGCTGGCGATCAGGCGCTGCAGCCGGGACGCCAGCAACCAGGCAAGCAACGAGGCGGCAAGCAAGACGGCGGACGCGGTCAGAATGCGCTTGTGCACCAGATTGCGCAGGGGGGTCAGATCAAAATAGGCCTCGATCGTACCTACTTGGCGATCACCCACGAGGACAGGGTTGGCGATTTCGAGGAAGGGCGCGCCGAGCAGGAGTCCAATTGGGTGTCGTGGCGAACCGAAAGGCGCGTCCGGGTGATCTGCGTCATCGTGATGACCCTCGACAATGGCAAGCACTTCGGCGTGTGCCGGGTGTGCGCTGTGATATTCGGCGAAGATGCTTCCGGAGGGTGAGCGCAGGGTGGCCGCAATGACGTCCGGGGCGCTGCCCAGTGCGTTGATGATCTCCTGGGCAGCCTCCGGATCCTGGAAGCTGACGGCAGCTGTGCTGTTGACACCCACCAGACGGGTCAAGACATTCGCGTTGTCCTGCATGACCCGGGCAGCGGTCTGGAGCTCGCTGTACACCAGCAGCATCAGGGCGACGACAAGTCCGAGGGTGGTGGTGATCAAGGCAATCAGGACGACCTGATGCTTGATCGGGTATTTGCCCAGATGCAGGAACTTCACGGCGCACCGCCTTTGCCGTCCCGCGTCAAGGTGGCGAGGTTGAGGAGTTTCGCGCTGATCCGCAGTTCGGCCCTTTCCGTCGCGTCGGTGTTGATGACCGGATGGATGCGCCCACGCTTGCGGACGAGGGTGATCATGCCCCCCCGGGCAGCAAAGCCGGGTTGGTCACTCACGGTCAGGATCGCGCTGCTCGCCAGACGCCTGAGCACGTCGGCCTGGAGCATCGGGCCCAGCACCGATTGTTCGCCGAAGTAGATCAAATGGCATTCCTGAAGGTTGCGGAGCTCCGGCTGACGCAGCACGACGAGGGGACGACCATCCAGTGTTTCGCCCGCAACCGCCTTGGCCAAAAGGGCGGCAAGGGTATCGTCAAAAATGCAGTAGCGGAAAGGCTCTCCGCTGCGCGCCATGTTCCCCTCGGGCCAGCGCACAAAATGGGCAAAATTATATACAAACGCGGCTTTGACTTCGGTCTCGGCAAACGCGGTCGGGCCCGCGTCACCGGCCTGGGGGGAGGCGGAAAGGGCGAGCAGCAGCCACAGGCCCGCAGCCAAGCTGCGCACCCGACAGGCCAAAAAAGGAAGTGGTAAGCCGAAGCGAAGCAAAACCGAGGCTTCAGAAGCGGAGGTTGGCTGTTACGTAGTATTCCCTTGGAATAAGGTAGGCATCGCTGGCGTTGACCAAGTTGGTACCGAACTCCTTTCGGGCCGGACCGATGAGGTTGCGGCCGTTGAAGGACAGATCGAGCCGGCTGGTGGCTCGCCATCCCAGGCGCAGGTCTGCCGTGAGGTAGTCAGGAATGGCGTAGGTGCTGAGGGCACTGACGTAGCGGGCCTGCAGATCAAGCTCCAGGTCATGGCGCAGGTCGTGGCGGGCGATCAGGGTGGCCTGGTGGGTGGGGGATTCGCCAGCGGCCCGCAGGGGGTTGATTTCTGCATTGCCGGGCTCGGTGGCCAGGTTCATGTCCAGGTGGGAATAGCTGGCCTGCAGGCGCCAGGTGTCAGCGGGACGGTAGTCCATGGAAAGCTCAAAACCGCGAGCCGTACCCCGCAGGGCATTGCCTGCCTGGGCGTTCCATGTGAGGTAGGGACTTGGCAGGCCCGGTACCAGTCGCGGTGTGCCGATCAGGTCTACGGTCAGTAGGCGGTCGTAGTCATTCAGGAAGACCGTGGCATCGAAGCTCAGTCGGGGGGTAACCTGGGCCCGGTAGCCCAATTCATAGGCGACAAGTCTCTCTGCTTGCAGATTTGGGTTGCCGTGAGAGGTGATGAAAAGGGGGAGGCCGCCCGTGAAGGCGCGGGGCGGGATGTAAGAGCTAAGGCGTGCGCTGTCCTCGATGATTGAGGGGGTTCGCACGGCGCGGGCCACCGATGCCCAAAGGGTGTTGCCCTTGGCCGGGGTCCAACGCATGCGTGCGGAGGGTTGCCATTCAACCCCCGTGAATTCGTTGTGCTCCACCTTGACCCCGACAGTCAGCTGGAGGCGCTCGGCCAGGGCCAGGGTGTCTTCGGCAAAGGCGCTAAATAGCTGATCGGTGCGGCTGCTCCGGCTTACGCCGGCGGGGGGCGTCATCACGGCATCGCTGGCGATATTGCGATATCCGATCCCGGCGATGAGATTGTGCTGACCGACCGGGTTGAAGTGGTGGCGGTAGCTCAGGTCGAAGGTGTCCAGTTCGGCGCGGGCACCATTATTGAGAACACGCCAATGATCCAGGGTGAAACGATTGACGTAGGCACGCACTTCGTCCCGGGCCTCGCCCCGGGTCTGGGACCACTGGCCCAGGAGGTGGGCGCCGGAGTAGGCCCTTTCCTCACGCTTCAACTCGCGGAAGCTTTCACCCTCCAGCATCAAGGTGCCGCCCCCCACTTCCCAGTCACCACGAAAGCCGGCTCTGCCGCCGCGCCAGCGGATGTCCTCGCTGTCCTCGGCCGATGCAGGCGCCAGCCGGTCATTCTGGTGAATCTTCGCCCAGACCCTGGCATGACCGGTTTCGCCGGCCTTGAAGCCATTGCGAAGAACCAGTTCGGACTGCAGATCGCCCGCTACAACGCTGAGCAGCGTACCCTGGGTATCTTCAGCATGGCGGGTGATGACGTTGATCACGCCATTGACGGCATTCGCTCCCCAGGTCGAGCCGCCGGGGCCGCGAACGATCTCCACCCGTTCGATGTCCTGCATGACCAGATTCAATTCGTCCCACAACACGCCTGAAAAGAAGGGCGTGTAAACACTGCGCCCATCCACCATGACCAGCAATTTGTTGGCAAACTGGTTATTAAAGCCCCGGGCGCTCACGGCCCACTCGGTGGCGCTGATGCGCGCTACATTCAGGCCCGGGACCGTCCGCAGCAGCTCTGGCAGCGAGGTGGCACCACTTCGCCGGATGTCTTCGGCAGTGATTACGTGAATGGCGGCTGCAGTGTCTTCCAGGCGTTCGCTGCGGTGGGTTGCCGTACTGACACGCAGGTCGGCCAGCGCGTCCAGGCTCATCTGCTTGAGGGCGCTCAGACTGTCGTCGGCGAAAACCGGAAGCGCGGCGGTGGCAAGCGCCGCCAGAAGCAGGGGGCGGGTGCGGTAAGAACGCTTGGCAAGAGGCTTTGACATGATCGAATCCTGTGGGCAGCACATGCGGCCGGGCTGGATTGTATCGGCCTGGCCTATGTCTTTAGAAGTAGATTTGTCACGGGCTTGTGGCGTATCTCAAGGGCCTGCCGGATCATATCTGCCCGCTCGAAGTCAGGCGGAGCGCTTGTATGGGGCGGGCTGGCAGACATATCCGGGGCGGATACGCACCGAGTTGCTGCATGGAGGCTTCACCAGTTCGGTGCGTACGCACTGAACTGGTGCGGACGCAGGTTGAATTGCCGAAAAGTCGTTTGTATATCAAGGTTTTTGGATTGGCATGCTTCTCGCTAAGCCAAAAGTGGTATCTCCGCTTCACAACATAACAGGCGAGCGCTAATGGCCATCACAAAATTCTTCAATGAAATGACTGCGGACGATGGGAGTGTCCGTGCGCATTACGCGGGCTACGCCGCGTGGCTGAGCGAAACTCCGGCAGACCGCATCGCCCGCAAGCGGGCAGAGGCAGATTCCCTGTTCCATCGTTACGGCATTACATTTGCCGTCTACGGCGAAGAGTCCGGAACCGAACGCCTGATTCCTTTCGACATCATCCCGCGCATCATTCCCGCCCAGGAGTGGAAAGATCTTGAAGCCGGCCTGCGCCAGCGTGTCAAGGCCCTGAACTGCTTCATCCACGATATCTACCACGATCAGGAAATCCTCAAGGCGGGTCATATTCCGGCCGAGCAGGTGCTCAACAACGCCCAATATCGCCCCGAGATGCAGGGCGTCAACGTGCCCTGTGACATCTATGCGGCCATTGCCGGTGTGGACGTGGTGCGGGCCGGCGCAGGAGAGTTCTACGTGCTGGAGGACAACCTGCGGGTGCCGTCGGGTGTGTCTTACATGCTTGAAGACCGTCGCATGATGATGCGCCTCTTCCCTGAACTGTTCGCCCGTCACCGGGTTGCTCCGGTGGAGCACTATCCGGACATGCTGTTGCATACCCTGCGCAGCCTTGCGCCAGTTGGTGTTACCGATCCGACGGTTGTCGTGCTGACCCCCGGTGCCTATAACTCAGCCTACTTTGAACACGCCTTCCTGGCCCAGCAGATGGGGGTCGAGCTGGTCGAGGGGCAGGATCTGTTCGTCAGCGACGATCAGGTCTTCATGCGCACAACCCAGGGGCCGCGTCGCGTGGATGTGATCTATCGCAGGGTGGATGACGACTTTCTTGATCCGAAGTACTTCCGCAAGGATTCCATGCTCGGCGTACCAGGCTTGCTTGATGCCTATCGAGCCGGCCGCGTTACCCTTTCGAACGCCATCGGGACGGGCGTGGCGGACGACAAGTCCATCTACCCTTACGTCCCGGAGATGATCCGTTTCTACCTGGGCGAGGAGCCGATCCTCAACAACGTGCCCACCTACATGTGCCGCAAGCCCGAAGATCTGGCCTACACCCTCGCGCATCTGCCCGAGCTGGTGGTCAAGGAGGTGCACGGTGCAGGTGGTTACGGCATGCTTGTCGGGCCGGCCTCCACCGCGGAGCAGATCGAGACTTTCCGCAAGTACCTGATTGCCAACCCCGAGAAATACATCGCCCAGCCCACGCTGGCCCTTTCGAATTGTCCGACCTTTGTCGAGAGCGGCATCGCGCCGCGTCACCTGGACCTGCGTCCCTTCGTCCTTTCGGGAACCGAAGTGCAGATGGTGCCGGGGGGGCTGACCCGCGTCGCCCTGCGCGAGGGATCGCTGGTGGTGAACTCGTCGCAAGGCGGTGGCACCAAGGACACCTGGGTACTGGAGGCCTGAAAACATGCTGAGCCGCACTGCTGATCACCTTTTCTGGATGGCCCGTTACATGGAACGGGCCGAGAACACCGCACGGATCCTTGATGTCACCTATCGGCTCTCCCTCCTGCCGCAGAACGGCGAGGAGGTGGCGGCGATGTGGTCCGGCATGCTCAAGATCATGGAGCTGCAGGACGCCTACCTTGCCAAGTACCCCGCGTACTCCACGGAATCCGTCCTTGAGTTCATGATCTTCGACCGGGACAACCCGGGCAGCATCTACCGTTGCCTGCGGGCAACCCGCGAGAACGCCCATGCCGTGCGTGGAACCCTGACTTCCGAGCTATGGGAAACCTCCAACGAGACCTGGCTGAAGATGCGCGATTTCACCGTCGCCAAGCTGCTCGAGTCGGGGACCGGTGCCTTCTTTGAATGGGTCAAGTACCGCTCGCATCTGTCCCGCGGGGTCACCATCGGGACCATGCTGCAGGACGAGGCGCTACGCTTCATCCGGCTGGGCACCTTTCTGGAACGGGCCGACAACACGGCACGCATCCTGGAGGTCAAATACCTCAATCTCCTGCCGGGTGCCGACGAGGAGACGGCTCACGCCGCCGATTATTACCAGTGGAGTGCATTGCTGCAGTCCGTCTCGGCTTTCGAGGTGTATCGCAAGGTGTATCGGGACCAGATCACGCCCCTGCGCGTTGCCGAGCTACTCGTTCTGCGTGCCGACATGCCCCGTTCGCTGGCCCGAAGCATGAAGGAGGTCTACTCCAACCTGACCCGCGTCTCCAATGCCCGGTCGGCTGAAACGGAGCGACTGGCCGGCGAGTTGGAGTCACATCTGCGATTCGGTCGCATCGAGCGGATCTTCGAAGGCGGTTTCCGCAAGTATCTGGAAGACTTTCGTGATCGCATCTTCGACCTGGGGTGCCGGATCTCCGATGACTTCCTGATCCCGGCGTCGAGCTAGAGACTCAAAATAAGCCTTGGCAATTTCAAAGGTAGTGTCTATAATGCGCAGCTTGTCGGGGCGTAGCGCAGCCTGGTAGCGCACTTGCATGGGGTGCAAGGGGTCGCGAGTTCGAATCCCGCCGCCCCGACCAAAAATAGGGAATGAAGCTTGATGCTTCAAACCACTGTGGAAGGACAGATGAACATTTGTCTTTCTTTCGGCAAAAACCCGCTTCTGCCAAGAAGCGGGTTTTTTCGTTAACGGATGTATTTTCCCGGGACGCGGCGTCTCGCGGGTGCGTGCCGCGGTGCTGCACGAGGGGAGTACAAGGAAAAGTGATGGAGCGTGTCGTCGTCATCGACTTTGAAACCACGGGCCTTTCCCCCGCCCAGGGTGACAGGGCCACCGAGATCGCCGCGGTGATCGTACACAACGGCAGCGTGCTGGACCGCTACCAGAGCCTGATGAATGCGGGAGTTTCCATTCCATCCCACATCCAGAACCTCACTGGGATCTCCAGCGCGATGATACGGGCGGCACCATCCGCCGCCCGGGTTATGCGGGAGGTCTTCGAATTTGTAGGCGATCTGCCGCTGGTGGCCCATAACGCGTCCTTTGACAGCAAGTTCTGGGACGCGGAGCTTGGCCGGCTCGGGTTGCACCGACGGCAGGCCTTTGCCTGCTCTATGCTTCTTTCGCGGCGGATTCTGCCCCAGGCACCAAGTCACAAGCTGGAAGCCTTGGCGGAGTTTGCCGGATTGCCGAGCAAGGGGCGCTTTCATCGCGCGCTGGCTGATGCGGAGATGGCGGCAAGTCTCCTGCTCAGGCTTAAGGAGGAGCTAGGCCGTCAGTTTGGTGTCCATGATGTCTCCCACGCACTGCTGCGACGGATACAGAAGGCACCCAAACAAGAACTCCGCCGGATACTCGACGAACTGTCGGCGCAGGCCCAATCCACGATCGTGTCCGCGCATTAACACGAGCGGCCGGATTTTTCCGATGATTTTGGCGTGGACTGCGCATTTGTTCTCGGGTTGTGGCGAGACTATGGCGCAAGCTGTCTTCAGGAAACCAGTGTGGCGAGTTGCCGGCTTATCCCCCCAGTGCTGCTGTAGCGAGCCGGCAGCCTGCACGTATATCTGAAAGGACGATGATGGGCCCGTTTGCTTGGTGGTTGGATTATTGGACAGGCGTCGTGGACACCTGTACTTCGCATTTGTTTGTCTGGAGGCCTCCGTGCCCCGAAAAAGCGTCTGGGGACGAGACGCGGAAGCTGAACTGAAGGCGTTCTCCTTCAGGAATTCCTGGAAAACACAGGCCACTCTGCGGAGTGGCCTGTGTTTTCCAGGATCAAGGCATGATCGTCCGCTTGGGCATAGAATCCGGGCTGCAGGTACAAAGCGCCGATAAATGGCTGGGGCAAGAAAAGAAAAACCCCCGGCAAGGGGAGCCGGGGGCCAAAACGCCTTGCTTGCTCAAGGCCCCGCTCAGGGAGGTATAGCGGGAGACGGTTCAGCACCATCTGCTACTTTGTGCATGTATGCAGGAAGAAAGTTCCTGCCCCATTTCGTTTCCAGATGTAAGTACGCGAGATCTTCATGAGTCCAGTCCAGTCTGCCTTTCCCGCAAGCCGCATGCGTCGCATGCGCCGCGATGACTTTTCCCGCCGTCTGATGCGCGAGCATCGCCTTTCGGCGGATGACCTGATCTACCCGGTGTTCGTGCTCGAGGGTGAACAGATCGTCCAGCCCGTGCCATCCATGCCCGGGGTGAGCCGCATGTCCCTGGACCGCCTGCTGCAGGTGGCTGAAGAGGCCGTTTCCTTGGGCGTGCCGGCCCTTGCCCTGTTTCCGGTGGTGGAGGGGGACAAGAAGTCCCTGGGTGCCGAAGAAGCCTTCAATCCCGATGGCCTGGTACCTCGCGTGGTGCAGGCCCTCAAGTCGCGCTTTCCCGAGCTGGGGGTGATCACCGACGTGGCCCTCGACCCTTACACCAGCCACGGGCAGGACGGGCTGATCGACGATACGGGTTACGTGCTCAACGACGAAACCCTGGAAGTGCTGGCCAAGCAGGCCCTGTGTCACGCCCAGGCCGGTGCCGATGTGGTGGCGCCGTCCGACATGATGGATGGCCGCGTGGCGCGCATCCGTGCCGAACTCGACCAGGCGGGGCTGATCCATACGCGCATCCTGGCCTACTCGGCCAAGTACGCATCGAGCTTCTACGGGCCTTTCCGGGATGCGGTGGGTTCGGCAGGCAACCTGGGCAAGAGTAACAAGTACACCTACCAGATGGACCCGGCCAACTCGAACGAGGCGATTCGCGAGGTGGCCCTGGATATCTCGGAAGGGGCCGACATGTTCATGGTCAAACCCGGCATGCCCTACCTGGACATCGTCCGCCGGGTGAAGAGTGAGCTCCAGGTGCCCACTTATGTGTACCAGGTGAGCGGTGAGTACGCGATGCTCAAGGCTGCCGTAGCCAACGGCTGGCTCAATGAGCAGGCCTGTGTGCTGGAGTCGCTGGTGGCCTTCAAGCGGGCCGGGGCCGATGGCATCCTGACCTACTATGCGCTGGACGCGGCCCGTTGGCTGAAGGAAGCGTCATGATCCCAGCTGCCGGAGGGGCTCAACCATCCGGCAGCAAGGTCCGGGCGCCTTCGAAGCGCTCGGAGAAATAACGGCTGTCCAGGCGGTCGACCCGCACTTTGCCCTTGCTGCTGGGGGCGTGGATGAATTTTCCGTCCCCCATGTAGATGCCCATGTGGGAATAGGCGCGGCCAAGGGTGTTGAAGAACACCAGGTCGCCGGGGCGGAGGGCCTGGGTGGCTACAGGTCGGGTGCGCTCGGCGATGCCTGCCGCGTTGTAGGGTAGTTTGCGGCCGCTCACCTGTTCGACGATGTAGCTCACCATGCCGCTGCAATCCAGGCCCGCTTCCGGGTTCTTGCCGCCGAAGCGGTAGCCGGTATCGAGCAGGCCCAGCGCGTAGAGCACGACCTCCTGGGCGTGGTCATGGCTAGGCAGGGCAATCCAGCCTCCCGCCGGCGGTGTCGTGCGGGCCGGTGCAGGTGGGCTGCTTGAGCGCATGGGCGCCTGGCTGCAGCCGGCAAGCGCGGCCACGAGCACCACGGCGGCCCACAGCTCAGGCCGTAAGCCGCAGGGTAACCGGGCCATGATTCACCAGGGAAACCGTCATTTCTGCTCCGAACTCACCGGTGGCCACGGTGGGGTGGCGCTCGCGGGCGAGGGTGACGAGCTCGTCGAAGAGGCGCTGGGCATCGGCCGGCGCGGCCGCAGGTGTGAAGCTCGGGCGGGAGCCCTTGGACGTATCGGCCGCGAGGGTGAATTGGGAGACAAGCAGCAGGCCCCCACCCGTATCTGCCAGCGAGCGGTTCATTTTGCCCTCATCGTCGGAAAACACCCGATAACCCAGCAGGCGTTCCACCATGCGGGCCACGTTGGCTGACTGGTCATGCTTTTCCACGGCCACCAGGGCGAGCAGGCCGGGACCGATCTCGCCGACGGTACGCCCGGCCACGCTGACGCGGGCTTCGAGGACACGCTGGATCAGGGCAATCATTCAATCAGCTCGATCTGGCCGCTGACGTTGACGCTCACCGGGCTGTCACCGGCCTCGATGGGGGCAGGCGGCGGAGAGGCTTCGGCCATCATGGCCGCGGCACGTACATAGGGCATCGTTTGCTTGGGCTGCATGCCGCCGGTATTAATGCTGAGGTGCTTGATCTTCCATTTCTTTTTGAGACTGCTCGCGACCAAACGGGCACGTGCCTCAAAGGCGCCGATCGCATCGGCAATGGTTTCATCCTCGATCTTCTTCCAGGTGTCGGGGGAAGGGGTGGCACTGAGCCCGGCCACCGCCATGCTTTGCTGCAATTTACCAAGCAACTCCGACAGGGCGGCCGCGTCGCTGCTCTCGAGGGCCAGCGTGGAGCGCATGCGCCAAGCCTCGATGCTGCGACCGGTCTTGCCATAAACAGGGTAGGTCGAATTTCCGGCTGAGCGGACCTTCACGACAGGGACGCTCCTGGCGGTATGGATGGCCTGGGTCACGATCGTATTGACCTTGCGAGCCACTTCACCCGGGTTGGCGTCGGTGGCTTCGGCATAGACCTGGGCGCGGAACAGGTCGTTGGGCGCGCTGCGGCTGCTTTCGACGGAGATCTCGACGGTGGGCAGAGCGGGGAGCGCCGGTGTGTCGGCGGCAAGGGCATGGTTTGCCGCGAAGGCGAAGGTGAGCAGCGCCAGGGGGCGGACAATGGCAGGGATCATGGAAGCCTCATTCGGGGTGCAATCAAGCATTGCATTGCCATTCTGGCCAAACCCGCCCCAGATGCAAGCCCCGGAAGGCGGGGCGTCCTTGACCACTGGCTGGCAGGGGGGCACGATCCTTCCCTTTTTGGCGGCAGCACAACCCTGGGGCGGGTGAGGATGGATTCACGCACGTTGGGTGCAACGCTGGTAGCCCTGTCGGCGGCCTCCTTTGGCGCCATGGCGATCTTCGCCCGTCTAGCGCGTGCCGACGGCGTGGACGTTTCGGCCCTGCTTTTTCTGCGCTTTGCGATTGCCGGCGGAGTGATGGCGGCAGTGATGGGAGCCACGCGGCGCAGGTGGCCACGCGGGCGCAGACTGGGGTTTCTGGCGGCCATGGGGGGTGTGGGCTACGTGGGGCAATCCCTGTGCTTCTTTCTGGCGCTGGATCACGCTTCTGCTGGCTTAGTGGCCTTGCTGCTCTATCTCTATCCGTTCATCGTCACCCTGATCGGAACGGCCTTGCTCGGCGAAACCATGACCCGCCTGCGGGCAGGCGCTGTCGCTACAGCCCTGTTGGGCACCGGACTGACCATTGGGACCGGGCTTGCGGGAAGCGCCCTGGGCATCGCACTGGGTATCAGTGCAGCGTTGATCTATTCGGTCTACATTCTTGTGGGCAGTCGCGTGCTCCAGGAGGAGGATCCTCTGGCAGCTGCCGCGGTGGTGATGCTGGCCGCCGCCGCGGTGTTTGGCGTCTGGGTTGCGCTGGAAGCGCCGCACTTCCCTGCGTCAGCCATCGGCTGGAGCAGCGTGCTCGCTATCGCCTTGTTATCAACGGTGCTGGCCATGGTGGGCTTTTTCGCCGGCCTGAAACGTCTCGGTGCCTCGGACAGTGCAACGCTGTCCACGCTCGAGCCAGTGGTCACCTTCGCGCTCGCGGCGGTCTTCCTGGATGAGCCGGTCACGGTCATCCAGGTGCTCGGCGGGATGCTCGTGCTCGGAGCCGTGATCGCACTCGCCAGGGGGGCACACTCAGGTCTTGAGCGGCTCGACCAGCTCCCGGTAAGCGTGCCAGGTGGCATGCCCGACCACGGGCATGAGTACGGCCAGACCCAGATGGAAGCTCATGAAGCCCAGCAGGGTGAGGCCGACAATTAGCGCGGCCCACACCAACAGCGGCAGGGGGTTCTCTGCGAGGGCGCGGATGCTGGCCAGCATTGCGGTGACGGCGTCCTGATTCCGATCAAGCATCAGCGGAATGGAAACGACGCTGACCGCAAAGACGAGGAGCGCGAAGACAAAGCCGACTCCGCAATAGACGAGCAGGAACTCCAGGTTTTCCAGGCTCACGACCTGGGACAGGAAACCGCTGAGATTGGGCATCTCCTTGGTGTAAAAGATGGCGAAGACCACCAGCGAGGCCCTTGCCCAGATCAGGAAGATGACTGTCAGGACAGCGGCGAAGACGGCGATGTTGCCGGCATTGCGGCGCCATACGGTCAGCGTCGGCAGCAGCGCACAGGCTTCTCCGAGCTCTCGCCGCCGGGACAGCTCGTACAGGCCCATGGCAAAGAATGGCGCCAATAGCAGGAAGCCCGTGGTGACGGCCGAGGTGTATTGGTAGGCGTGCTCAAATACAAAGGTGACCAGCAAGCCCATTCCCGTGAAGCAGAAACCATAGAAGAGACTGGCTGTCGGGCAGGCCTTGAGATCGGAAAAGCCGCGGGCAATCCAGCGGAAGGGGGCGCCGAAGCCGATGTTGCGAATGGTCGGAAAGGGCAGGCCCGCTCCGGCCTGTTCATCTGCGGGGCTAGGGTGCTGAGCCATGGTGTGTCTCCATTATCGTTTTTTGAAGGTGATGGCTGGCAGGGCAGGATCAGATCATTGCGGCTCCTGACCGAAAGAGGGGAAAGCCCCAACAAAGTTCCACAGGGCGTCGAGTACCGCGCCGGGCGCCTCAGACATCATGGCATGCCCTGCACCGGGAATGACAAGCTTGCGGACAGTGGCCGTGCTTGTGAACGCCGCAGCCAGCGGGGTGATGGCCTTGGGGGGAGTCATGCGATCGAGGGCCGCACTCAACAGCAGGCTGGGACAGGCGACCCGTGCGGCAGCCTCGAATCCGCCGACGTAGGCATTGCAGGCCGCCATGTCCTTGTGCAGCACCCCGGCCGCCTGGCGCTGCATCAATCGTTCGTTGAGCGCAGTGAGGTTGATTCCGGGAATGCTGCTGGCACCCAGCTGGGCGCGGGGCGCGTAGGACCACTGATTGATCATGGCGTGGGCACGGTCACGGTTGCTCAAGGTCGCATCAAGCAAAGGGGGGGCCACGGGCATGGGCGCGACAGTGCCGATGAGCAGGAGGTGTGTGACGCGCGCCGGAGCCCGGGCGGCAGCCTCCAGAGCCACCAGGGAGCCCATGCTGTGACCCGCAAGCGCAACCTGCTCAATGCCCACGCTGGCGACAAAATCGAGCACCCAGTCGGCCAGCGCTTCAATGCTCTCAAGCTGCGGCCCCGGACTGCGGCCATGGCCAGGGAGGTCAGGGGCGAGCACGTTCCAGCCGTGGGAGGCAAAGTGACGGCTCTGCAGTGTCCAGACACTGTGATCGTGTCCCGCACCGTGGATGAAGAGGATTGTCGGGCGGCCGGATTCCGTATTGCGGCCGCCGGTGTAGCAGTAGGGGGTAGGGCTGAATGTCATCGGCAGCGGGCTCAGGCGTTGGCTTTCTGGGCGGCATGGAGGCCGCGATCCAGATCTTCGATCAGGTCGGCAACGGTTTCCAGCCCAGTGGACAGGCGGATAGTGCCTTCCGTAATGCCGGCCGCCAGCAGGGCCTCAGGGGACATGCGGAAGTGGGTGGTGCTGGCCGGGTGAATGGCCAGGGATTTTGCATCGCCAACGTTGGCCAGGTGGGAGAACAGGCGCAGGCCCTCGATGAACGCGGTGCCGGCCTTCCGCCCGCCCTTGAGGCTGAAACTGAACACGCCACCGCAGCCCCTGGGCAGCAGGCGGGCGGCCAGGGCATGGTCGGGGTGGCTGTCGAGCTCGGGCCAGGAGACCGACTCGACCAGCGGATGCTTGACCAGATGGGCCACCAGCTGGCGCGCGTTGGCCACGTGACGCTCCATGCGCAGCCCCAGGGTTTCCATGCCCTGCAGGATCTGGAACGCGTTCATGGGCGACAGGCAGGCACCGAAGTCACGCAGGCCTTCGCGGCGGGCCCGCAACAGGAAGGCGGCGATCGGTGACTCTTCGGCGAAGTCCATGCCGTGAAAGCCGTCGTAGGGTTCGGTCAGGGTCGGAAAGTTGCCGCCGGAGGCCTCCCAGTCAAAGCTGCCACCATCCACCAACAGGCCGCCGATGGCCACGCCGTGACCACCCAGGTACTTGGTGGCGGAGTGCATGACCACATCGGCACCCAGGTCGAGGGGGCATTGCAGCATCGGCGTGACCAAGGTGGCATCCACCATCAGCGGCACACGGGCCTCGTGGGCAATGGCCGAGATGGCCGGAATGTCCAGGACCTCCAGGCCCGGGTTGCCGATGGACTCACCAAAGAGCAGGCGGGTGTCCGGGCGGATCGCGTCGCGCCAGGCCTGGTGGTCGCCGGCCGGCACGAAGCTTGTGTGGATGCCGAAGCGGGGCAGGGTGTAGCCCAGCAGGTTGTGGGAGCCACCGTAGAGGGAACGCGAGGCCACGATATGGCCGCCGCTGCCCATCAGCGTGGTGATGGCGAGCATCAGCGCGGCCTGGCCGCTGGCACAGGCGATGGCGCCGACGCCGCCATCGAGCGCGGCGATGCGCTCTTCGAGCACGGCGTTGGTCGGGTTGGAGATGCGCGAATAGACGTGGCCGGCGCGTTCTTGATTGAACAGAGCGGCGGCGTGGTCGCTGCTCTCGAAGACGTAGCTGGTGGTGAAGTGGATCGGGGTGGCCCGGGAGCGGTGGGTGGCGTCCGGGGTCTGGCCGGCGTGCAGGGCGAGCGTGTCGGCCCCGGCGTTTCGGTGGATCGGCATGGAGTGCGTTGGCGGTAGGTTCAGGCGGGTACGTCGGGATCGAGCAGGTGCTGGATGATCGCGATGCGATCCTTCAGCAGCAGCTTGCGTTTTTTCAGGCGGCGCAGCAGGAGGTCGTCACCGGGCGGTGGGGCCATCGCGATCTGGTCGATGATCGCGTTCAGATCCCGGTGTTCGGTGGTGAGGACCGCCAGCCGTGCGGTCAGGCTGGAGACGTCGGCGTTCGGGTCGTTGCTGTCGTTCATGCCTGTGATGAATGAGTAGCCCGACTACGGGCACGATGCGTTGAATCTTAGGCCCGGGCGGAGCGAAATACAACGGCGCCGGGGAACTTGAAGCGGGGAGGAACGTTCCCATCTACTGAAGCACTGATGCCCACAAGGCCAATCCGCTATCCAGGAGACCTGTCATGAACGTGGTACTCAACAATCCAGTGCTGTACGTGGTGGACTATCCGGGCTTCGACGCGGTCGAGGTGATCGACAAGCGTCGGGGCCTTGGCACCCTGATCCGAGACGAGGCGGCCGTGCGTTTCAAGCGCGAACTACGCGACGTGGCCGAATCCGCCACCGAGATGGACGACTTCGAGAGCCTGATTGCCGACTACGGCAGCCTGCTCACCCAGCCGGCCGTCTATCACTGAAAGCTTGTCTTGCCAGTGGCCCGGACGGCTCCTAACATAGCCGTCCCATTTTGGCTGAGCGGAGCGTTTCAGGGTGAACAAGGCTTTCGTCAAGGAAAACGATCAGGACGACGATGATGCGCCGCCGGGGGCGCCGAGCCTGCCGCCGGGCACCACCAATTACATGACCCGGCGTGGTTACGAGATCCTGCGCACGGAGCTGGATCAACTCGTCCGCGACGAGCGCCCCAAACTGGTCGAGACCGTCCGCTGGGCGGCGGGCAACGGCGACCGCTCGGAGAACGGCGATTACATCTACGGCAAGAAGCGCCTGCGGGAGATCGACCGGCGCATCCGCTTCCTCATCAAACGGCTCGAGAACTCAACCGTGGTGACGCCGTCCGAGCAGGAGAACATCGAGCAGGTGTTCTTCGGCGCGACGGTGACGGTGTGCGACGTGGATGGCGACGCCGAGCAGACTTACCAGATCGTCGGCGTGGATGAGGCCAATGCGTCCGAGGGGCGCATCAGCTGGATCGCGCCCTTGTCCCGGGCGCTGCTGAAGGCGCGGGAGGGCGACGTGGTGCGTTTTGCCAGCCCGGCCGGGCTGCGCGAGATCGAAGTGCTGGAGATTCGCTACATCTGATTGCCGCGGGGCGCTCAGCCCCGCATTCTTTCCCGCGGCCGCCGGACCATCGCCGGCGTGCGCGGCAGGGTGAAGAACATCGTGGTGCCGGTGCCCGGCGCCGATTCCGCCCAGATCTGCCCGCCGTGGCGCTCGACGATCCGTCGCACGCTGGCGAGGCCAATCCCCGAACCCTCGAAGCCCTTGTTCCGGTGCAGCTGCTGGAAGGGCTGGAAGAGGTGGGTGGCGTGCTCCATCTCGAAACCCACGCCGTTGTCGGTCACGTAGAACAGGTGCTCCTCGCCGTGCAGGCGGCCGCCCACCTGGATGATCGCCGGGTGGCTGTCGCGGGAGAACTTCCAGGCGTTGCCCAGCAGGTTCTCGAGAGCCTTGCGGATCAGGATCGCGTCGGCGTCGGTGACGAGGCCGGCGTCCACGTGGATGTGGACCAGCCGCGCCGGATCGTGCTCGGCCAGGTCGTCGAGGATCTCCCGGGCGATGGCCGAGATGTTGGTGGATTCGATGTGCAGCGGCCGGTTGGAGACGCTGGCGAGCTTGAGCAGCTCGTCGATGAGATCGCCCATCCGCAGGCTGGCCTTGCGCAGCCGGCTCACGTAGTTGCGCCCGGCGTCGTCGAGGCGATCGCCGTAGTCCTCATCCAGCGCGTGGGCGAAGCCGTTGATGGCCCGCAGCGGCGCGCGCAGATCGTGGGAGATGGAATAGCTGAAGTTGAGGAGCTCGCGGTTGGTCTGTTCGAGCTCGTCGGTGCGCAGGCGCACGCGGTCTTCCAGGGTGGCGTTGAGCTCGGCCAGGGCCTGGCTTTCTTCGTCGCGTCGGCGGATGTCCCGGTGAAGCAGCAGCGC
>NZ_JAFLDT010000159.1 GCF_017302315.1 Zoogloea sp. | reverse complement strand
TCGACCACGCGCATGTGATCGAACTCGCAAAATAGTCAGACATCCATGTTGTGAACGGCTTGAGCGATTACAACAATCCCTGTCAGGGCATGGCAGACGAATTGACCATTATCGAAAAGTTCGGCAAAAAATCAAAGGGTGGTGAAGCGCAGGTGTCCGTCCACGTTCCAGCCCGCCCAGCGGTGGCGCACATGGAAGCGCACCCCGGCCTCGCGCAGGCGCGCCAGCCAGGCGCGCAGCAGCGGGGCGGCCTTCATCTCCTCGGGAAAGACCCGCCCGGAGCTGCCCACAAAGGTGCTCACCCCCAGGGCTTCCACCCAGGCCCGCAGTTCTGCCGGCCCGAAGGTGCTGAGCAGGGGCGTGATGACGTCCTCGCGGCTGCCATAGCGTTTGATGAAGGCGGCGAAGGGCTCCGCGTGGGTGATGTTGAGCCCGCCCCGCCCCGCCAGCAGGAACTTGCGCCCCACCGAGGGCATCGCGTCGAAGAGATCGACCTGTACGCCACCCCGGGCCAGGGTTTCGGCCGCCATCAGGCCGGCCGGGCCGCCGCCGATGATGGCAACGCGGGAAGGAGGGGAAGGGGGCTGCATGACGGAATCCGGATGGGAAAGATGCGCGATTGTAGTGGCCTGCCTCCGGGCGAACTACAATCCAGCAGATTCCGCCTCCGGCGGCCCATGGGGAGCAGCGATGGAACAACAAAAATTGATCGGTGCAGCACGACACACCCTCTTGCGGGTACTGGCCGGGATGGTGGTGTTGGGGGGCGCCTGGCCGGGCGTCGCCACGGCAGATACGCCGCGGGATCACCTGGAGCGGATTGGCAAGGCGCGGCCCGCCGATCAGAAAGTCGCCCAGGATGCCGGGCGCAAGGCGGCTTTCTTCTGCGCCAACTGCCACGGGGACACTGGGACCAGCAAGTACACGGAAGTCCCCAATCTGGCCGGCCAGCACCCCCTCTACGTGCTTGGCCAGATCGACGCCTTCCTCAACGGAAAACGCAAGGACGCTTTCATGCAAGGTCTGATGAAAGTGCTCAGTGCCGAGGAAAAGGCCCAGATCGCCGTGTTCTACGCGGCCCAGCCCGTGACGCCCGCCGGCACGCCCTCGACCGCAAGGGCGGCGGAGGGGCGCGATCACTTCGAGAAGAACTGCGTGCGCTGCCACGGGGCGGATGCCCGCGGCGGCGAGAGCTTCCCCCGCCTGGCCGGCCAGCAGCCCGAATACCTGCGGCGCAGCCTGCAGCGTTACCTCAAGGTCAGCGGTGAGCGCACCTATCCGCCCATGACGGCTGCTGTTTCGGGCCTCGGTGAGAGAAACATCGAGGCCGTGGTTGAGTATCTGGCCAACCTGCGCTGAAAGGGGCGAGGCCGCTCGTCTTCTGCGGGGTGAACCTGGCGTCCTCGGTTTGACGCGTCATCTGACGGTTGATGGGGCCTCGTCTGCAGGAGCGACTTGTAGAGGCGACTTCAGTCGCCCATCGCGCGTCGATCACAGACATGCCCTGGATCGAAGTCCGCGGGCGACTGAAGTCGCCCCTACAGTTCTCAAGCCATCGTCATGCCGTATCAGCGCAGGATGGGGACGCCGCCTTCGCTGCCGCCGAACACCGTCACACCCTCCTTCACCGTGCCGATCACCTTGATCTCGCCGAGCTTGTCGGCGGGGGTCTTCAGCGGGTTGGCCGAGAGCACGGTGAGGTCGGCAAGCTTGCCGGTGGCAATGCTGCCCTTGAGCTTTTCCTCGCCGAGTTGCCGGGCGGGCAGCACGGTAAGGGCCTTGAGGGCGTCCAGGGGGCTGAGCTGCTGGGCTTCGCCCGCCGGGCGCTTGATGGCGGCGGCCAGGGTGGCAAAGGGCGCGGGCTCGATCTGCGACGGGTCGCCCGCCAGCAGCACCGGCAGGCCCTTGCCCGCGGCCGCACCGGCCGGGATGAAGCGGGCCGTGCGCTCTTCGCCCAGGGCGTAATCCTTGAGGGTGGCGAGGGACAGCCCAAGGCGGCGCGGCGCCAGGGCCAGACTCACACCCAGGGTCTTGAGAGTGTCCAGCTGATCGTCACGCAGGGTCTGGCCGCCGGCCAGCAGGGGGCGGCGGTCCTTGCCCGGGTGCTTGGCGCTGGCGGCCTGCAGGCCCTTGATGAACTGGTCGATGGCCGCATCGCCGTTAGCCTGCACGGCCACCTGCCAGGCGCCCGCGTAGGCCCTGGAGAACAGTTCGCCCGATACCTCGTCGCTGCTGCCCGGATAGCCGGCAAAGGTGTTGCGCTTGCCCGGGGGCGGTAGCTGGTAGGGCTGGGTGAGCCAGGCGCTGCGGTCCTCGGCGTTGCCGTCGAGCACGAAGGACACGCCGGCCAGTTTCAGGTGGCCCTTGTAATACTTGGGGCCGATGGTCTTGTGGCCCTTGAGGCTGGCGCCGGCACTGGCGAGATCCGCGTAGATGAGCACATCGAGCTTGAGGGCGCCGGTGTCGGCGGCCTGGGTGTACAGGGCCAGATCGTCGGGGGTGGCGCGGGCTTCCACCGCGGTGGTGTAGCCGTTCTGCAGGTAGAGGGTCTGGCCCTGCTGGATCATGGCCTGGCGGTCGTCGGCGGGCAGGTGCGGCAGGGCGCCCAGCAGGGCGGTGGCCGCGGCGCCTTCGAGCACGCCATCGGGCTCCTTCGAGCCCGGCCAGCGGCCGATGCTGCCGCCCGGTGGGTCGATGCTGTCGCGCCCGATGCCGGCCAGCTCCAGGGCCTTGCCGTTGGCCACCAGGTGGCTGCCCGAGTAATGGATCAGGATCACCGGCGTGTCGCGGGAGACGGCATCCAGGTCGGTCCGGCTGGGGCGGCGCTGCTCGCGCAGGCGGGTGTCGTCATAGCCAAAACCGATGATCCAGCCGAAGCGCTT
Source organism: Zoogloea sp. (assembly GCF_017302315.1). GTDB lineage: Bacteria > Pseudomonadota > Gammaproteobacteria > Burkholderiales > Rhodocyclaceae > Zoogloea. The sequence continues at coordinate 346 of NZ_JAFLDT010000159.1, read as the reverse complement.
GGCCAGGTCGCCCTTGCCCCACTCGCGCAGTTCGCGCAGCAGGCCGTTGGTATCCGTCACCTTACCCTCGGGGGGCGACTGCACCTGGGCTGCCACCGAATACAGGCCCATGCGCGACATCTGCCCCCAGCTATCGATGAAGCCCGGCACCAGGGTCTTGCCGGCCAGGTCGACAACCTCGGTGCCCTCGCTCTTCCAGCGTGCCAGGATGTCCTTGCTCTTGCCCACGGCGATGATCTTGCTGCCCTTGATGGCCACGGCCTGGGCGGTGGGGCGCTTGTCGTCGAGGGTGATGATGTCGCCGTTGGTGAAGATCACGTCCGACAGGGGCGGCGGAGGCGGGGCC
>NZ_JAFLDT010000158.1 GCF_017302315.1 Zoogloea sp. | reverse complement strand
TTTCCTGCGGGCCTGGCGGCCCGAGTTCAACGGCTGCCTGCTGCTGGACGTGCGCATGCCCGGCATGAGCGGGCTGGAGTTGCATGAGCGCTTGAGGGCCCAGTACTGCACCTTGCCGATCATCTTCATCACTGGTCATGGCGATGTGCCGATGGCGGTGGCGGCTCTCAAGAAGGGCGCCGTGGACTTCATCGAGAAGCCCTTCGACGACACGGAGTTGCTGCGCCTGGTTACCCAGTGCCTGGCCAAGGAGCAGGACAGTCGTGCCCGGCGCCGTCAGGATGCCGAGGTGTCACGGCGGCTCGACCAGTTGACCCAGCGCGAGCGGGAGGTGCTCGACCTGATCATCGTCGGCAAGCTCAACAAGCAGATCGCCGACGTGCTCGGCATCAGCATCAAGACGGTGGAAGTGCACCGTGCCCGGGTCATGGAGAAGATGGCGGCCCAGTCCCTGGCCGAGCTCGTCCAGAACGTCATTGCCATCGAAGGCAGCCGCAACTGAGTTTGCTGCGGCGGGCGCGGCATGGGGCTGCAAGCCGTGGTAAACTCACGGGTTTTTCCCGAGGGGCAGTGACATGACGGCTCGCATCATCGATGGCAACGCGCTTTCCGCCAAGCTGCGCGGAGAACTCGCCGCGAAGGCGGCTGAACTGACCGCTCAGGGCACTCAGCCCTGCCTCGCGGTGATCCTGGTGGGGGGCGATCCGGCCTCCGCTGTTTACGTGCGCAACAAGGTGGCCGGCTGCGAGAAGGCCGGCATCAAGTCGCTCAAGTTCGAATACCCGCAGGAGGCCGCGCCCGCCGACGTGCTGGCCCGGATCGCCGAGCTGAACGCCGATCCGTCGGTGCATGGCATCCTGGTGCAGCTGCCGCTGCCGAAGCACTTCGATGAGAAGGCGGTGCTGGAGGCGATCTCCGTCGAGAAGGACGTGGACGGCTTTCATGCCGAGAACGTGGGGCGTCTGTCCCAGGGGCAAGAGGCCTTCGTGCCCTGCACGCCCAATGGCGTGATGGAGATGCTCAAGAGCATCGAGGCGCCCCTGCGCGGTGCAGAGGCCGTGGTGATCGGCCGCTCCAACATCGTCGGCAAGCCGATGGCGATGCTGCTCACGGCGGCGGGTGCCACCGTGACCGTCTGCCACTCGGGCACCCGTGACCTCAATTTTCATACCCGCCGCGCTGACATCCTGGTGGCGGCCATCGGCAAGCCGAAGTTCGTCACCGGCGACATGATCCGCCCGGGCGCCATCGTCATCGACGTGGGCATCAACCGTCTGTCCAGCGGCCCCGATGCGGGCAAGCTGTGCGGCGATGTGGACTTCGAGTCGGCCAAGGACGTGGCCGGCGCCATCACCCCGGTGCCTGGCGGCGTCGGCCCCATGACCATCACCATGCTGCTTGCCAATACCGTTGAGTCGGCAACCCGCGCTGCCCGGAAGGCCTGAATCATGAGCGAGCAACAACCTGTCATCGGCATCGTCATGGGGTCCAACTCCGACTGGCCCACCATGCAGGCCGCGGCCAAGGTGCTGAAGGACTTCGGCGTGCCCTTCGAGGCCCGCGTGGTGTCTGCGCACCGTACCCCCGACCTGATGTTCGAGTACGCCGAGCAGGCGCGGGCCCGTGGCCTGCGCGCCATCATCGCTGGCGCCGGTGGCGCAGCGCATCTGCCTGGCATGATCGCAGCCAAGACCACCGTGCCGGTGCTGGGTGTGCCGGTCCAGTCCAAGGCCTTGTCCGGCAAGGACTCCCTGCTCTCCATCGTGCAGATGCCCAAGGGTATTCCGGTGGCCACCTTTGCCATCGGCGAGGCGGGGGCCGCCAATGCGGGTCTGTTTGCGGTGGCCCTGCTGGCTGGCACCGATGCGGGTCTGGCCGACAAGCTCGAGGCTTTCCGTGCCGCGCAGACTGCCAGCGTGCTGGCCATGACCCTCGACCCGGTCTGAATCCACTGATATTGCAGGACTGAAGCGATGATTCTCCCGCCCGCTACCCTCGGCATGCTTGGCGGCGGCCAGCTTGGCCGCTTCTTCGTCGCCGCTGCCCACGAAATGGGCTTCAAGGTCTGGGTGCTCGATCCTGACCCCCACAGCCCGGCCGGCCTTATCGCCGATCGTCACCTGCAGGCGGGCTACGAGGATTTTGCGGCGCTGGACGCAATGGCCGAGGCCTGTGCGGCGGTGACCACCGAGTTCGAGAACGTGCCGGCGGCCACCCTGGACTACCTGGCCAAGTTCATCCCGGTGCGCCCCGGCGCCCAGGCTGTGGCGGTGTGCCAGAACCGCATCGTCGAGAAGTCCTTCCTGCGCGACAACGGCCTGCCGCATGGCCCTTTTGCGGTGATCCAGTCCGAGGGCGACATCGCTGGGGCGGATGCCGGTCTCTACCCGGCGATCCTCAAGGTGGCCCGCTTCGGCTACGACGGCAAGGGCCAGGCCCGCGTCGCCAATGCGGCCGAGGCGCTGCATGCCTTTCATCAGTTCAAGGGCGAGCCCTGCGTGCTGGAGCAGATGCTGAGCCTCGACTACGAAGTGTCGGTGGTGCTGGCGCGCGACGAGAATGGCAAGGTGAAGTGTTTTCCCACGGTGGAGAACCAGCACAGCCGCGGCATCCTGGATGTGTCCATCGCCCCGGCCCGGGCGTCGGCCTGTCAGCGTGACACGGCTCAGGAGTACGCCGAGCGGATCGCCGAGCGTCTGGGCTTCATCGGTACCCTGGCGGTGGAGTTCTTCGTCAGCCGGGGGCAGCTCTACGTCAATGAGATGGCGCCGCGGCCCCACAACAGCGGCCATCACACCATCGACGCCTGTGCGGTCAGCCAGTACGATCAGCAGGTCCGTGCCCTGTGTGGCATCCCCTTGGGCGAGCCGCGTCAGCACAGCGCCTCGGTGATGGTGAATCTGCTTGGCGAACTGTGGTTCGAGGGGGGAGACCCCCATGGCCGTTATCGCGAGCCCGACTGGTCGGTGCTGCATGCGGTGCCTGGCCTGCGCCTTCACCTTTACGCAAAACATCATGCCCGGCATGGCCGCAAGATGGGCCACTTCACGGTGGTCGGTGATGATGCTGCCGACGTGCTGGCCAAGGCCATGGCGGCCCGGGCGGCCATCGGCATCCGCGACGAATAAAGAAGCCGGGGATGAACGACATCCAGCGCGCGGTCGCGCTCCTGCGTCAGGGCGAACTCGTGGCACTGCCCACCGAGACCGTCTATGGCCTGGGCGCGGATGCGCTCAACCCTGTTGCGGTGGCCAAGATCTTTGCCGCCAAGGGGCGACCGTCCGATCATCCGCTGATCGTCCACCTCTCCGAGGCCGGG
>NZ_JAFLDT010000157.1 GCF_017302315.1 Zoogloea sp. | reverse complement strand
TCGGGCTACCGGGGCTCGCCGGTGGGCATGCTCGACGCCGCGCTGATCAAGCAGCAGAAGTTGCTGCTCGAGAAGCACATCCATTTCGTGGATGGCATCAACGAAGACCTGGCGGCCACGGCGGTGTGGGGCACCCAGATGCTGCACACCGTGGGCAAGCAGAAGTTCGACGGGGTGACCGGCCTGTGGTACGGCAAGGCCCCCGGGGTGGACCGCTCCGGCGACGCCCTCAAGCACGCCAACTACACCGGCATCGGCAAGAACGGCGGCGTGCTGGCCATCGCCGGGGACGACCCCAGCTGCAAGAGCTCGTCGCTCTGCAGCCAGTCCGAGCCCATGCTCTTTCACCTGGGCATTCCGTCCCTCTACCCGGGCAACGTGCAGGAGATCCTCGACCTGGGCCTGCACGGCTACAGCATGTCGCGTATGGCCGGCGTGTGGATGGGCATGAAGATCGTCACTAATGTGGCCGACGGCTCGGGCAGCGCGCTGGTGTCCCCCGAGCGGCTCGACTTCATCACCCCCGACCTGGAGTTCGACGGCCAGCTATTCACCCCGCGCATGAACCTGGGCATGAACGTGCGCGCCGACGCCCTGGAGATGGAGCAGTCCCTGTACACCCGGCGTCTGGAAGTGGCCAAGCGCTACGCCCGCGCCAACAAGCTCAACAACGTGGTGTTCGAGAACCGTGACGCCTGGCTGGGCATCATGACCGCCGGCAAGACCTACAACGACCTCAAGCAGGCCTTCCTCGAGATGGGGCTGGATGACGAGGCCCTGCGCCGCTACGGCATCCGCATCCTCAAGATGGGCATGCTCTTCCCCATGGAGCCCAGCATCGTGCGCGAGTTTGCCGAAGGGCTCGAAGAGATCTTCGTCATCGAGGAGAAGCGCCCCTTCCTGGAGATGTTCGCCAAGCAGGTGCTCTACGGCCGCGCCAACGCGCCGCGCATCGTCGGCAAGTTCGACGAGGAAGAGAAGGAGCTGCTGCCCCACTATGGCGAGTTCGAGTCCGACATCATCTGCCGCGCGCTGACCAAGCGCCTGTCGCGCAAGACCCGCGTCGAATCCGCCGAAAACTGGATCCGCCGACTGGACGAGATTGCCGCGCGCAGCAAACTGCCCACCACCGTGCGCACCGCCTGGTACTGCTCCGGCTGCCCCCACAACAGCTCCACCGTGGCCCCCGACGGCAGCGTCGTCTCCGCCGGTATCGGCTGCCACACCATGGCCATGTGGATGGACCGCAACGTGGTGATGGGTACCCACATGGGGGCCGAAGGCGCCCAGTGGATCGGCATGGCCCCCTTCACCGACACCGGCCACATCTTCCAGAACATGGGCGACGGCACCTACGCCCACTCGGGCAGCCTGGCCATCCGCTACGCCGCCTCGACGAACGTCAATATCACCTTCAAGCTGCTGGTCAACGCCCACACCTCCATGACCGGCGGCCAGGCCATCCAGGGTGCCCACCCGGTGGCCAACATGGTCTCGGATCTGCTCGCCAACGGCGTGCGGCGCATCATCGTCACCACCGACGACACCAGCAAGTACTCGGGCGTGCGCCTGGACGGCCACACCGAGGTCTGGCACCGGGACCGCCTTGACGAAGCCCAGAAGGAACTCGCCGCCACCCCCGGCACCACCGTGCTGATCCACGACCAGGAATGCGCTGCCGAGCTGCGCCGTGCCAGGAGCCGTGGCAAGGCCGAAGAGCCGGCGGAGGTCACCGTCATCAACGAACGGGTGTGCGAGGGCTGCGGCGACTGTGGCGAGAAATCCAACTGCATGAGCGTCGAACCCGTAGACACCGAGTTCGGCCGCAAGACGCGCATCCACCAGTCCTCCTGCAACAAGGACTTCTCCTGCGTGAAGGGCTTCTGCCCGTCCTTCCTGACCATCACCCCCAACGCCGCGCCGGCTGGGGATGGCAAGAAGCGCAGGAAGGGCCGCATCCCGGCGCTGGAGCGCGAGCTGCCGGCCCCGGTCAACAAGATCGACGACACCATCGGCGTGGGCATCCACGTGATGGGCATCGGCGGCACCGGCTCGGTCACCGTCGTGGCCACCCTGGCCAACGCCGCACGGCTGGAGGGCAAGCACGTCATCGGCCTCGACCAGACCGGCCTGGCCCAGAAAGGCGGCAACGTGATCTCCGACATCAAGATCTCCCACGCGCCCTTCCATGGCAGCAACAAGATCTCCGACGGCCGGGCCGACCTCTACCTGGGCTTTGACATCCTCAACGCCACCGACCCGAAGAACCTGGACAAGTGCCACCCGTCCCGCACCATCGCCGTGGTGTCCACCACCCGCACCCCCACCGGCAAGATGATCGCCGACCGGCACGTGATGTTCCCGGCCACCCAGGGCCTCACCGCCGGCATCGACCGGGTCAGCCGCAAGGACGACAACGTCTTCCTGGACGGTCAGGCCCTGGCCGAGGGGCTCTTCGGCGACGCCATGGCCACCAACAACTTCATGGTCGGGGTGGCCTTCCAGGCCGGCACCATCCCCCTCAAGGCGGAGTCCATCGAAGCCGCCATCAGGAATTCCGGCGTCGGTGTCGAGCAGAGCCTTGCCGCCTTCCGCTGGGGCCGCATGGCGGTGGTGGACCTGGCCTTCGTCGAGGCCGAGGTGGCGCGCAGCAGGGGGGCCGGGGTCATCAGCCTGAAGCAGGCACCGCAGCTCAGTGCAGCGGCCCGGGCCATCGTGGATTCCATTGGCGCCCAAGGCGAAGTGAAGCGTCTGGCCGAAGTGCGGGTGCCCGAGCTGATCGCCTTCCAGGACGAAGCCTATGCCCGGCGCTACGCCGGCGTGCTCAAGCGCGTGGTGGCCGCCGAGCAGGGCGTGCTGCCCGGCGCCACGGCCCTGTCGGAAGCCGCCGCCCGTTACCTGTACAAGCTGATGGCCTACAAGGACGAGTACGAAGTGGCCCGCCTGCACACCGACCCGGCCTTCCTGGCCGAGCTGGACGCCCAGTTCCCCCACGGCTACAGCGTCAAGTACAACCTGGCGCCGCCGCTGCTGGCCGACACCGACCCGCAGACCGGTGAGCTGCAGAAGAAGCAATATGGCCCGTGGATGTTCAAGGCCTTCCAGCGCCTGGCCGGCTGGAAGAAGCTGCGCGGCGGCGCCCTGGATTTCTTCGGCAAGACCGAAGAACGGAGCACGGAGCGCAAGCTCATCGACGACTACATCCGGGAGCTGGATGGCATCATCGCAAAGCTGAGCGTCGCCAACCACGCTGCTGCGGTGGCCCTGGCCTGCTGGCCTGACGAGATCCGCGGCTACGGGCATGTGAAGGAGAAGAACCTGGCGAAAGCCCGGCAGCTCCAGGCGGAGCGCCTCGCCGCCTTCAACGCGCCGGTGGTGCTGATGAAGCGGGC
>NZ_JAFLDT010000156.1 GCF_017302315.1 Zoogloea sp. | reverse complement strand
CGGAGCCTGGCTGCTGCCCGGCATGATCGACGACCAGGTGCACTTCCGCGAGCCCGGACTCACCCACAAGGGCTGCATCGCCAGCGAATCGGCGGCGGCCGTGGCCGGGGGCATCACCAGCTTCATGGACATGCCCAACACCCGCCCCCCCACGCTCGACATGGCCGCCATCGAGGCCAAGCGAGCCCTGGCGGCAGCCGACAGCCACGCCAACTACGCCTTTCACCTGGGGGTATCGACCCACAACCTGGACGCCGTGGCCGCCGCCGACCCGACCCGCATCGCCGGCATCAAGGTGTTCATGGGGGCCTCCACCGGTGACATGCTGGTGGACGACCCGGCCGTGCTGGAACGTCTGTTTGCCTGTGCCCCCACCCTCCTGCTGGCCCATTGCGAGGACACCCCCACCATCCTGGCCAACGAGGCCGCCTGGCGGGCGCGTTGCGGCGACGACATCCCCTTCGAGGCCCACCCCCTGATTCGCAGCGCCGAGGCCTGCTACCGCTCCTCGTCCCTGGCGGTGGGCCTGGCCCGTCGGCACGGCACGCGCCTCCACGTGCTGCACCTGTCCACCGCCCGGGAGCTGGCCCTGTTCGACGACGGCCCCCTGGCCGGCAAACAGATCACCGCCGAAGCCTGCCTCCATCATCTGCTGTTCGACGACAGCGGCTACGCCGCGCTGGGCAGCCTGCTCAAGTGCAACCCGGCGGTGAAGACCCGGCAGGACCGGGACGCCCTGCGCGCCGCCGTGGCCAGCGGACGCATCGACGTGATCGGCACCGACCACGCCCCCCACACCCGGGCCGAAAAGGCCGCCCCCTACGCCACCGCCCCGTCCGGCCTGCCCCTGGTCCAGCACGCCCTGCCGGCGCTGATGGAGCTGGTGCACGACGGGGTGCTGGATCGCCCCACCCTGGTCCGGCGCTGCAGCCACGCCGTCGCCGACCTGTTCCAGATCCGTGATCGCGGCTACCTGCGGGAGGGCTACTGGGCCGATCTCGTCCTGGTCGCCGATCAGGATCACGCCGTGGATGCCGACCCCATCCTCGGCCGCTGCGGCTGGACCCCGTTCGCCGGCCGGCACTTCCGCTCCCGGGTGCTCACCACCCTGGTGTCCGGACGGATCGCCTGGCACGACGGCCGGCTCAACCCCGCCTGCCGCGGCGAAGCCCTCCAATTCGACCGCTGAAACCCACCATGCACGAACTTTCCCGCGCCTTCCTCTTCGAGGCCGCCCATACCCTGCAACGGGACATCGGCACCGAAGGCAGCCGGCGCATCCACGGCCACAGCTACCGCGCCACCATCACCCTGGCCGGGGCGCCGGACCCCGTCACCGGAATGCTGATCGACATCGGCCACCTGGACGCCCTCCTCGCCGACACCCGCGACGCCCTCGACCACCGCTTCCTCGACGAAGTGCCCGGCCTGGGCCCCGCCACCCTGGAAAACCTGTGCAGCTTCCTGTGGGCCCGGCTCGCCCCCAGCCTGCCGCAGCTTCACCGGGTCACGGTCAGTCGCGACCTGTCCGGCGACGCCTGCAGCTTCGTCGGGAAGGCCACCTGCTGATGCATCCCCTCACCCATACCCTGGCGGCCTGCATCGCCGGGGGCCTCCTCAGCATGGGCGCCGCCGCGCTGCTGACCTTCGGGCTCCCCCGCCGCTGGCTGACGCGTATGGTCAGCTTTTCCACCGGCGTGCTGCTGGCCACCGCCTTCCTGGATCTGCTGCCCGAGGCCGCCGGGGCCGGCCTCGAGATCCACACCCTCTTTGCCTTGCTGCTGGCCGGGCTGCTCGGTTTCTTCTTTCTGGAAAAGGCCGCCCTGTGGCATCACAGCCACGACGCCCCCGCGCACACCCATGAGCTGGCCCGGACGGTGCCGATCGTTCTGCTGGGTGACACGGTGCATAACTTCACCGACGGACTGATGCTGGCAGCCGCCTTCCTGGTGGATCCGCAGCTGGGCTGGGCGACCGCACTGGCCATCGCCGCCCACGAGATCCCCCAGGAGGCGGGCGACTTCATCCTGCTCCTTGCCGCCGGCTGGCGCCGGAGCCGGGCCCTGCTGTGGAACGGCCTGTCCAGCCTCACCGCCGTGCTGGGTGGGCTCATCGGGCACTTCTGGCTGAGCGACGCCGGGCGCTGGCTCCCCCATGTTCTCGTCATCGCCGCCGCCAGCTTCATCTATCTCGCCGTCTCCGACCTGATGCCCTGGCTGCGCCAGCAAAAGGGCGACCTCGCCTGGCACGGGGGCTTCATGGCGGCGGGCATCACCCTCCTCTCGGCCGGCATGGCCCTTCTCCACTGATCGCCTCGGAGCCCTCCATGAACGCACGCCACGACCTCCCCGCCCACGCCCCCCATACCCTCGTCACCCCCTCTCCGGCCGCGCTGGTCGGCATCTTCGAGCCGGATGTCCAGCTCGCCATCTGGCAACGCCCGGCAAACCCGCTCATCGCCAGCTACCTGGAGGCATCGAGGCATGGCCTCGGACGCGGGCTGCGGACCACCCTTGACGCCGGGCAATGCCCTGAGCTGGGAGAGCTCCCCGACCACCCCGGGCGCGAGGCCCTGGCCCGGGACATCGGCCAGCTCGCCGAACTGCTGGGCGATCTGCTGGACTGCCCCCATATCGGCCTGCGCCTGGAGGTGATCGACAAGGCCATGTGCCCGCGCCTGCACGTGGACCGGGTCGGCATCCGCCTGCTGTGCACCTACCGGGGGCCGGGCACGGAATGGCTGGACGATGCCGGCGCCGATCGCAGCAAGCTGGGCAGTGGCGCGGGCGGGCTGCCCGATGAACAGTCGGGCCTGCTCGGCGCCGGGACGCAGATCCAGCGAATTCCCGGCTTCGCCGTGGCCCTGCTGAAGGGCAGCCTGTGGCAGGGCAATGGCAGCCGCGGGATCATCCATCGCTCTCCTGCGGTTCCGGCGGACGCCTTTCCCCGCGTGGTACTGGCCGCCGACGGAGTGTGGTGAGCCCCATGGTCCCGGCCATTCACCTCCGCGACCTGAGCTTCGCCTGGCCAGGCCAGCCTGCAGCGTGTCTCACCCTGTCCGCCCTGGACGTGGACCAGGGTGAGCAGGTGTTCATCCAGGGGGACAGCGGCGCCGGCAAGAGCACCCTGCTCAACCTCATTGGCGGCGTGCTGCTGCCCCGGGAAGGCCGTATCCAGATCCTCGGCCAGGCCCTGGACGCCCTGTCGGCTCCCGCCCGGGACCGCTTCCGGGTCGATCACATCGGCTTCATCTTCCAGCAGTTCAATCTGCTGCCCTATCTGTCGGCCCTCGACAACGTCCTCCTGCCCTGCCGCTTCTCCGCCACCCGGGCCCGGCGGGCCGGCCCCCGGCCCGTGGAGGCGGCACACCGGCTCCTGGAAGCCCTGGAGGTGGATGCGGGCGACGCGGCCCGGCCGGCGAGCACCCTGTCCGTCGGGCAGCAGCAGCGGGTGGCAGCGGCCCGGGCGCT
>NZ_JAFLDT010000155.1 GCF_017302315.1 Zoogloea sp. | reverse complement strand
GCACAGGACAAGGCTGCGGCCCCTGCAGAGCCGGTTGCCGCTCCCGCCGTTACGGCTCCGGCGGAGGTCAAGCCGGTTGAAGCCCCCGCTGCCCCGGCTGCCGCTCCGGCCGCCGAGGCCAAGCCTGCCGAGGCGGCTCCGGCCGAAGCTGCGGCGGCCCCGGCTCCGGTGCCCAACAAGGGTGACAACGCCTGGCTCTTCGTGGCCACTGCCCTCGTCATCATGATGTCCGTGCCGGGCCTGGCCCTGTTCTACGGTGGCCTGGTGCGCGCCAAGAACATGCTGTCCGTGCTCCTCCAGGTGTTCTCGGTGTTCGCGCTGATCAGCGTGCTGTGGGTGGTCTATGGCTACTCCATCGCCTTCACCGAAGGCAGCGCCTTCTTCGGCGGTCTCGACAAGGTCCTGCTGAAGGGCATCACGCCTGATTCGGTGGCGGCAACCTTCTCGAAGGGTGTCGTGATCTCCGAGTACATCTACGTGGCCTTCCAGGGTGCTTTCGCTGCCATTACCGTGGCCCTGATCCTTGGCGCCTTCGCCGAGCGCATCAAGTTCTCCGCGGTGCTGCTGTTTGCCGTCCTGTGGTTCACCTTCAGCTACCTGCCGATGGCCCACATGGTCTGGTACTGGGCGGGTCCGGATGCCTACACCTCTGCCGAAGCAGCGGATGCTGCCAACGCGACGGCCGGCTTCCTGTTCCAGAAGGGTGCCCTCGACTTTGCCGGCGGTACCGTGGTGCACATCAACGCTGCCGTGGCGGGCCTGATCGGTGCCTTCATGGTTGGCAAGCGCATCGGTTTTGGCCGGGAGTCCTTCGCTCCCCACAGCCTGACCCTGACCATCGTCGGCGCTTCCCTGCTGTGGGTGGGCTGGTTTGGTTTCAATGCGGGCTCTGCCCTTGAAGCCAACGGTGTTGCCGCGCTGGCCTTCGTGAATACCTGGGTTGCGACCGCTGCCGCTGCTGTTGCATGGCTGCTTGCCGAATGGATCATCAAGGGCAAGCCGTCCGGCCTGGGCGCTGCGTCCGGTGCCGTGGCCGGCCTTGTTGCGATCACCCCGGCCTGCGGCTTCGTCGGTGTGGTGGGGGCCATCGTGATCGGTCTTCTGGCCGGTGTGATCTGCCTGTGGGGCGTCAATGGCCTGAAGCGCATGCTCGGCGCCGATGACTCCCTCGACGTGTTCGGCGTACATGGCGTGGGCGGCATCCTCGGTGCCATCCTGACCGGCGTGTTCGCCTCCCCCTCCCTGGGCGGCTCGGGCATCTGGGACTACGTGGCCAACAAGGCTGCCGACACCTACTCCATCGCTGACCAGGTCATCATCCAGGCCACTGCCGTTGGTGTGACCATCGTCTGGTCGGCTGTCGTCGCCTTCATCGCCTACAAGCTGGTGGATATGTTCATCGGTCTGCGGGTGCCGGAAGACGAAGAGCGGGAAGGTCTGGACATCACCTCCCACGGCGAAACCGCCTACCACAACTGATCGCGGTAGCTGTTTCAGTCAGGAACAACGGGCGCTTCGGCGCCCGTTGTTTTTTTGTTGTCTGCCAGAAACAAAAAGGCCGGCGCGAGGCCGGCCTTTCGGGCGGGGCGAACGAGGGTCAGCGAAACACCACCGTCTTGTTGCCATGCACCAGCACCCGGTCTTCCAGGTGGTAGCGCAGGCCGCGGGCCAGCACGGCCTTCTCGATGTCCTTGCCGTAGCGCACCATGTCCTCCACCGAGTCCGAGTGGTCGATGCGGATCACATCCTGTTCGATGATCGGGCCTTGATCGAGTTCGGCGGTCACGTAGTGGCAGGTGGCGCCGATCAGCTTTACCCCCTTCACGTAGGCCTGGTGATAGGGCTTGGCACCCACAAAGCTGGGCAGGAAACTGTGGTGGATGTTGATGATCTTGCCCGGGTGGGCGGCGCACAGCTCGGGTGACAGGATCTGCATGTAGCGCGCCAGCACCATGGTGTCGCCGTGGGACTCCTCGAACAGGCGCTGGACTTCCGCGTAGGCCTGGGCCTTGTTGTCCGCGGTGACGGGCACATGGTGGAAGGGAATGCCGTGCCACTCGACAAAGCCGCGGAAGGTCTCGTGATTGGAGATCACACAGGGGATCTCGATGTCGAGCTCCTTCGACTGCCAGCGCGCCAGCAGATCGTAGAGGCAGTGTTCCTGCTTTGACACCAGCACCACCACCCGCTTCTTCACGGCCGAGTCGGTGATCTTCCAGTCCATCTCGAGTTCCTCGGCGATGGGGCGGAAGCGCTCGCGGAACTCGGTGAGCATGAAGGGCAGCGAATCGGCGCGGATCTCGACGCGCATGAAGTAGCGTCCGCGCTTGTCGGCCTCAAGGGCCGGTTCGGCGTGGAGGGCGGTTTCGAGGATCCAGCCCTTGTGCTCGGCGATGAAGCCGGACACCTTGGCAACGATGCCGGTACGGTCGGGGCAGGAGGCGGAGAGGGTGTAGAAGCGTTCGCGGTGCATGGCGGTGTGGGCGCCGGCCGACAGGCCGTGGCCGGCGCTGGGGGAAGGGTCAGATGCGGGCGGAGGCGGCGCGGATCTGGGCCATCAGGCCGCTGTATTCGCGCTCCACGGGGAACTGCGGGAACTCGGCGATGACCTTGTCCGGAGCGCGGAAGAGGATGCCGGCATGGGCTTCCTGGAGCATCGCGGTGTCATTGTAGGAATCGCCGGCGGCGATCACCTTGAAGTTGATTTCCTTGAAGCGCTGCACGGCTTCCTTCTTCTGGTTGGCCATGCGCAGGTGATAGTTCACCAGGTAGCCCTCGGCGTTGGCTTCGAGCTTGTGGCAGAACAGGGTGGGCATGCCCAGCTGTTGCATCAGCGGCATGGCGAACTCGTAGAAGGTGTCGGACAGGATGATCACCTGGAAGTCCTGGCGCAGGGCGTCGAGGAAGGCCTTGGCGCCGGGTTCCGGCCCCATCTCGGCGATCACCTTCTGGATGTCCGGCAGGCCCAGCTTGTGTTGCTTCAGCAGGTCCAGGCGGTACTTCATCAGCTTGTCGTAGTCCGGCTCCTCGCGGGTGGTGCGACGCAGTTCGGGGATGCCGGTGCGCTCCGCGAATTCGATCCAGATTTCGGGGACGAGAACACCTTCGAGGTCGAGACAGACGAGTTGCACGGCGGAATGCTCCAGATGACAGCGGTTGATTTGGCGAATCCGGGATTCTAGCAAAGACACCGTGACGCCTTGTGTCGAATGCGTCGCGGAAGGTGTCGGGAAGGGTGGATGTGCGGGGTGCTCCCCACGAGGGGGCTCAGTCGGCCGGAATCGCCTCCAGCGCCTCGTGCAGTTCGAGCCAGCGCAGCTCGGCTTCGTCGATCCGCTCGGCCAGCTCGGCCTGGCGCTTGAGGAGTCTGGGTACCTCGCCGGCTTCAGGGCCGGTGTACAGATCCGGGTCGGCCAGGCGTTCGTCGAGCTTCGCCTTCTCGGCGTTCCAGGGGGCGAGCTTCTTGTCCAGTTGTTCCAGCTCCTTCAGCAGCGGCCGACGGGCCGCCAGACGGGCCTGGCGGTCGGTGGCGGCGGCTTCCCGGTCGGCCTTGCGGCTGGCCTTGTCGG
>NZ_JAFLDT010000154.1 GCF_017302315.1 Zoogloea sp. | reverse complement strand
GGCCGGGCCCATGCCGCCGCTGCGCTGCTCGCCGTGGCAGGTGGCGCAGTGCTGCTGGTACAGCGCACGGGTATCCGATGACGATTGGCCCTGGGCCGGGCCCATCGCCAGCAGCGCCACGCCGACCAGGCCGCACCGGGCCAGGCGGCGCAGAGGCTTCCACAGGTTCACCAGGCTCATGCGGCTGACGATAGGCAGCCGACCCCTGCGCCGCCTTGATCCGGTTCAGGTTCTTGGTCGATCGCGCCGAGGACTGGCGCTGTCCGTCGGCCTGCTGGCCAACGGCGGCAACAAGACCCCGCTGGCCCAGGCCCGCGCCGCACTGCAGCAAGCTGCAGCGCCGCGCGAGACCGCGCACACCCCCATGCCAAGGGGGCTGTACGCCAGCGGTGCAGCCACCACAATCGGCCCAAACAGCGGCCCTGGGCGATCCCATCCCCATGGAGCCGCCACACAGGCCCCTGCGGCCAGGGACGGCTCGATGGTTCGGTTCAACACGGTTTATCTGCCTCGGCTGCCCGAGGGGCCCGTTGCCGGCCGACCGGCCCGGCAGACAGACCTTGTCTGTTGAGACCTCATGAAAGCCCTCGGCTTCCCCCGTCCATTCGCGTGCTTCCGCTGTCGGAAGTGCTGGCCGACTCGGACACCCAACGGCAAGGCGCCGTCTCCTTCGCGTTGAATGTGGCTTCGCCAAGTCGAATCCACGGGAGCTCGTGTGCGAACCAGGCAAGTCCTTCTGTTGCTCGCAGTGGCGTTTGCCATCGCGGGTCTGGTGGCAGGCTGCCTTGATGGGGACTCTCGTGCACACGGGTTCCTCGACCACGTCCTCGGCGTGGCCCTGGTCGCAGGCATCTACGTCTGGTGTCGCGCCGACATGCTGCGCCAGTCTCCGCCGCGCATGGGCCGGTGGGCGCTCTGGTCAGCTGTGTTTGCGCCTGTCGTGCTGCCGATCTATCTCTTCCGGACCCGGCCGCCAGCCGTGGCCATCAAGTCGGTCGCCAAGGGCATGGCTGTCTATGTCGGCCTCACGCTTGTGCTTGTCGTTGCAGCGCTCGGGTCCTCACTGTTCTGTGGTGCCTGACCCTGTGCAGGCGGGCATGAGTGAAAGACGCTCAGCCGCTGAGTCCGCGGCTCATCCGCCCCGAATGCAGCCTGTCGCAAACCAGCGCTTTGGCCGTCGCCACGGCCAGAATGCGGGGATCCCCTTCGAATGAGGAGCACGCGTGCCCAGCATCGACATCTCGAAACCAGCCATGGGGCCAGGCGGCAGACTCGTGCTGCTGCAAAGAGCCGTCATCTTCGCGCTGGCCGGCCTGCTTGTGTCGTACCACACCTACACGCTCTTCGAGCTGTACCTAGGCTCAAGCACAGACCTCTACGGAGGCCAGGGCGCGAACGGACACCCCTGGTACATCCACACGCAGTCGGTTCTTCGCCTCCTGATCGTCGTCAGCCTGGTCCTTGTCGTCATGAACAGACGCCCTGCCTTGTATGGCATGTGGGCTGCCATCGGCGCATTGGTCGCGACGCACTACTGGGCGCACTTCTTCGATCTTCCGTTCCCTTTCCTGGAGGGGCGGCATCCGCTTTCCTACCTGAAGGGCTTCATCATTCCTGCGGTGATCACGCTGTTGTTCCGGTCGACAAACGCCCACCGACCCGTCCAAGGTGCCGCCTGACCTGATGGACCTGCCTGACATCTTCCCCGAGCGCCTGACCTCGGATCGTCTGCTCATCCGTCCGGCAGCTCCCGGCGATGGCGAGCAGTTCTACGCGGCGATCATCGAGTCTCAAGAAGAACTGTCGCCATGGTTGGCCTGGACGTTTCCGCCGCCGTCCGTGGCCTATGGCGACGCTGAACAAGTCCCTCGCGGCGTGCGCATCCCTGCTTCGGGCGGTCTGCGGCGTTGCACATCCTCGCCATAGCCTCGGCTATGGCTGTGGTGTGCGCCTGGCAGCCCATCCCGAATCAGGGCGCGCCCATCCGCGGCGACTTGTTCAGCGTCGCCCTACTGCGACATGGAGTGCAGGAAGGCGCACGGTTGCTACCTGTTGGGTGAGGACCTCATGGCCTTCTTCTTCGAGCGGGGCTCAGGGCGCCTGGTGGGCGGCGGCGGTCTGCACAAGGCCGACTGGACACTCAGAAAGTTCGAGATCGACTACTGGTGCCGATCCGGGTGCGGCGGGCAAGGCCTGATCACGGAAGCAGTTCGAACGCTGGCAGATCACGCCATGACCGTGCTGCGAGCACATCGCCTGGAGCTCACGGTCGATGATGAGAATCGGAAAAGCTGGCAACTGGCGGAGCGTGCCGGGTTCTCGCTGGAGGGGCTGCACCGCCATGCCGGCTTCACGCCACAGGGCAAGCTGCGCAACCTCCGCGTCTACGCCAAGACCTCGGCCTGACCCTGCAGGTCGCGCCTGTCCGGGCGCTGCAAGGCCTCGGTGGGGTCCTGGCGGACATGTCCATGTCTGACGCGCTGCAACAGGGGCCTGTTGGGGGCAGGGCGGGCCAGCTGGTGCAAGGGATTCGAGGGTCTGCGCCGCAGGCGCGCCGTCGCTTTCCTGCATCCCAGCTCGCCCATGCCATGCGCGAGGCGCAACCGCCAGCCCTGGCCGACCACCCCGAAGACCCGCAGCCCGGCACGAGGCGCAGCCGCACCCACAACGCACGGGCGTTCGAACTTCGCTTCAGGCGCTCGGGCCTGTACGGCGTGGACCTCACGCGCAGCGACGGCACCGACAGATTGCGCCGTCGCTGCGCCGACCAGCTCAGCGGGTGCCGAACTCGATCAGGGGCAGGGCGGCGTCGATGATGTGCGGGCCTGACGGCGTGTTGAAGAAGTCGGTGCCCAGGATGGTGATGGACGGCACGGCCGTGATGGGATAGGTGGTCTCGTTGTCCAGGCGGCGTCCCATGCGCTGTGCGGCCGTGGACGGCCCGATCACCTTGCGGTGGATCTCGTAGCAGTTGCCGGGCAACAGCACCCAACTGCCGGGCAGGATGTGGTACTGCAGGCCGGGCGAGAAGAAGGCGCCGGGCACCGTGGTCGACGCGCCCGGGATCGGAACGGGCACGCCCGAGTTGCAGTTGAAGAGCTGGAACTTGTAGGTGGTCGGCGCGGGCGACGGCGCCTCGTAGCCGATGCTGCACAGCTTCTTGGCCTGAGGCACGGTGAACCGGTAAGCGTGGACGCGCTTGCCGGTGCCGATGGCGTCGTCCCACGGGTGGGTGGACGCTTGCACGGGATAGGTCTGCGCAGGCGGGCCGGGCGTGAAGCAGGGCAGGTCGGCCCAGCTGCTGCTGTGCCAGGCCAGGACGGTGACCGTCGACGCGCTGCGCAATCGCGGCGGCCAGCGCAACGGCGGCGGCGCCATGACCAACATCGACCTGCGCGCCACCGCCGATCTCGAAAAACTGGCCGGCTGGACCGGCGCGACTGCCTACGTGAACGTCCTCTACAGCGGCGGCAGCCGGGTCAATGGCAACTACACCGGCAGCCTGATGGGGGTCAGCAACATCGAGGTTGCGGCGCCGACCGCCCGCCTGTTCCAGGCGTGGATCCAGCAGAATTTCTTCAACGACCAGTTCTCGGTGCTGGCGGGCATTTACCCGATCGATTCCGAGTTCTCCGTCATCGAGTCGGCCAGCATCCTGATTCACC
>NZ_JAFLDT010000153.1 GCF_017302315.1 Zoogloea sp. | reverse complement strand
ACGGCTGCTCGTGGAACGCCTGCACCTTCTGCGAGATGTACACGGCCCCCCAGAAGGCCTTCCGCGCCCGCAGCGAGGACGAGGTGCTGGACAGCATCCGCCAGGTGGGCGAACGCTACGGCGACCGGGTGCGCCGCGTCTTCCTGGCCGACGGCGACGCCCTGGTGCTGCCCACCCGCCGCCTGCTGGCCATCCTGGAGGCCATCAAGACCCACCTGCCCGCCGTGCACCGGGTGTCCAGCTACTGCCTGGCCCGCAACCTCAAGAAGAAGACCGTGGCCGAGCTGGCGAGCCTGCGCGAAGCCGGCCTACGCATGGCCTACCTGGGCGCCGAATCCGGCGACGACCAAGTGCTGGAAAAAGTGCAAAAGGGCGAGACCCACGACAGCACCCGCGCCGCCCTCGACAAGCTCGGCGAAGCCGGCATCACCCGCTCGGTGATGATCCTCAACGGGCTGGGCGGGCAGATCTACAGCGACCAGCACGCCGACCACTCCGCCCGCCTCGCCAACGCCACCCAGCCCGAGTTCCTGTCCACCCTGGTGGTGAGCTTCCCCCAGGGCGAAACGCGCTTCCGCGCCGGCTTTCCCGAATGGGAAGCCCTGGACCAGCCCGGCCTGTTCCGCGAGATGGAGCGTTTTCTGTCGCAACTGGAACTACGCCGCACCGTGTTCCGCTCGGATCACGCCAGCAACTTCCTGGTGCTCAAGGGCACCCTGGGGGTGGATAGAGAGAGGCTGCTGGCACAGGTGAGGCAGGCCATCGCCGATCCCGACAACGCCCACCTCCGCCCCAACTGGGCCCGCGGCCTGTAGGCAGAAAGCAGAGCCCCCTGTAGGGGCGACTTCAGTCGCCCGCGGACTTGGATCAAGGGCATGCCGGTGATCGGCGCACGATGGGCGACTGAAGTCGCCCCTACCCCGCACCCGATAGGCCACATAGACCGTCAGACGACGCGTCAAACGGAGGTCCCTGGGATGAATTCGACCCCACAGAGGCATCAGGGCGGATCGGCGCGGGTAACACTTGCTTGACCCACCCCTCTACCCAGCGTAAATCACGGAGGCCTTCCGACTGAATCTTCCGCGGAGCCCCCATGAGCCTCAAGCAAGCCCTCTCCCGCGCCGCGGCGCGTACCCGGCAGCAGCTCACCCACCTGGACAGCCAGCCCCTGGGGCGGGCGGTGCTGGTGGTTGTGCTGTTGCTCGATCTGTTCATCCTGATGTCGATCTTCGACGGGCTGGCGGCGCATACGCGGCAGCTCACCGCGCCGGACGAGACCATTCCCCACACCTGCCGCGCGATGGTGATCGACGAGACCTGGACCACGGACAATCGCCTCGGCCGGCTGGCCGCGCTGGCGACGGCCGGCAGCGCCAGCCCGTATCCGCCCCGCGAGCACAAGGCCGAACACCACCCGCTGTGCGCACCCTATCTGGAGCGGATCGCCCGCATCCAGGCCGACAAGGCCCTGGTGCGTCTTTTCGAGACCCACCAGAAGCTCGAGCGGGAGGTGCGCGAGCAGCAGCTCGCCATCGACCGCCTGAAGGGCGCCTACGACAGCTCGCTGCTGGAGCGCATGGCCGGCGACACGCCCGGGCAGACGCCGGTGGACGCCAGCCGCGCCGAGTTCCGCAGCCGCACAGCCGCCCTCGATGGCCTGAAGGCCCAGGCCGCCACGCTGGCGCAGACGATCAACGCCCGCGACGACATCCAGGCCCTGTGGGCGGTGCTGGACAAACCGTCGGAAGCCGACCGGGAGCAGTTGCGCGACGCGCTGCAGCGCCTCAACTTCTGGTTTCCGGTGAAGCAGCTGGGCATGCAGCTACTCTTCCTGCTGCCCCTTTTCCTGCTTTTCTACGCCTGGAACAGCGCCAGCCTGCGCGGCGGGCGGAGCCTGCAGGCCCTGGTCTCGGCGCATCTGCTGGTGGTGAGCTTCATCCCCATCCTCTTCAAGCTGGTCGAGGCGGTGTATCGGATCATTCCGCACCGGCTGCTGGCGGCGCTGTTCGAATTTCTCGAGGCCTTCCGGCTGGTGGCGATCTGGCACTACCTGGTGATGGCGGCGGTCATCACCGCGGCGCTGGGGGTGATCCATTTTCTGCAGAAGAAGCTCTTCTCCCGCGAGCGGCTGCTGGCGCGGCGCATTGCCCGGGGCGAGTGCCAGGGCTGCGGCATGCACCTGCCAGGCGACTCGGCCGCCTGCCCGTTCTGCGGCTATGCCCAGTTCCGCCCTTGCCCTCACTGCCACGGCCTGATGCATCGGCATGCACGCTTTTGCCGGCACTGCGGCCAGCCCGCGGCAACGGCCACGGGGCCGGATGAGCGGCATGCGGACGATACAAGGCGCGAAAATTGAGCGTGTCGGCCCCGGACCTGCCTTCTCGGCCCCCCCTCCACGTCACAGGAAATCACAGCATGGCCTACCAGACCACCCTATCCTTCGCGACGCGTGGTCGCGGCACGCAGGACATCACGGCCCGGGTGGCCGAGGTGGTACGTGCCGCCGGCGTCACCGTCGGGCTGTGCCATGTCTTCGTGCAGCACACCAGTTGCGCCCTGATGATCACCGAGAACGCCGATCCGGATGTGCGGCGGGATCTGGAGACGATCTTCGGGCGCCTTGCACCGGATGGCGACCCGGCCTACCGGCACGACCTGGAAGGGGACGACGACATGGCCGCCCATGGGCGCAGTGTGCTGTCGGACGTGGGCGTGACGGTGCCGGTGGGGGGCGGACGCCTGCTGCTGGGTACCTGGCAGGGGATCTTCCTGTGGGAGCACCGGCAGGGCAGCCATGCCCGGAGGGTGGTGGTGACGGTCCTGGGCTGAAGGGGTGTGAATAAATCTACTGCGCAGCCCGATTTCGCCCCTGCGATGCTCACCGTACCCTTGTACGGCTGCGCTTCTCGGCGCGAACTCGAACTGCTCGCGACGATTTCTTCACACCCTTTGAGGGATGTAAGCGAATCTACTGTGGCACCCGGTTTCATGCCGGCGATGCAAATGGAGCAGCGCTTTTCTGTCGGTTTTCTTTACAGGATAAGGAATTAATTCACGGACAAAATGTGAGAAGTCGCGCTAGGCACGGGTTACACAATTCAGGCACGAGATTTGCATCACCCGCTTTGAGGGGTGGTATGTGCCACCCCGGAGAATCGCTGATGCGCACGCCCACCCTGTTCAAACTCCTGATGTGTTGCATGCTTTTGGTCGTGACCGCGCTCGCCCTGCCAACCTCCGCCTGGACGGCCCCGGGCGGCATCACCGACCCGGGCACCGAAGCCGCCGCCGTGCCCACCGGCGACGGGGTTGCCACTCCCGGCAGTGATATCGACCCGCAGGCTCCTGCGGCACCTCAGGCCCTCGCTGAGCCGGATCGCCTTGCGCGCATGCCCCTGGGGCCGTTCCATGCGGCCGTCTCCGCGCCCGCACCGGAACCTTCCGCCCTCTTGCTGTTGGCCGTCGGCATTGGCCTGCTGTGGCTGGTACGCCGCATGCGCTGATGCAGATGCCCGACCACACACCCCGGGACAGGTAGCCTTTCACGGGTAAAGGCCGGGGCCGGTGCTATGCTCGGCGGGTTCGCTGCCAGGCTCGGCCCGGCAGCCCGCGTGTTTTCCGGAGTCCTGCCCATGAAATCCGCCTTTGCTTTGCGCCGCGCAAGCCTCGCCATCAGCCTCGCCCTTG
>NZ_JAFLDT010000152.1 GCF_017302315.1 Zoogloea sp. | reverse complement strand
ACGACCTGCAGCCAGGGCAGCAGCCGGATCGGGCGGACGCCCGCGACGGGACGGGTGAGCGTCCCATCCTGGAGGGTCTGGCGCGCCAGTGGCGAGGCCACATGCTTGATGCTGTTGGTGGTGTCAGCCATGGTGATCGTTCTCAGCTAGCGGTGATGAGGGTGCCGACATGCTCGCCGGCCAGCGCGCGGGTCAGGTTACCGGGGACGAGGCCGTTCACGACCTGCACCTGGCGGACGTGCCGGGCCGATTGGAGTAGATCGAGCACCGGAAACTCGAGGATGGAGTCCTGCAAGCCCTTGGCCTTCATCTCTTCGACCGAGATCTGCGGGATGAAGGTGGCATGCTTGTCGGTCTTGGGGTTGGCGGTGAACAGGCCGTCCTCGTCCTTCACGTAGATCATCGCCTTGCAGCCGAACTGCTCGGCCAGCAGGAAGCAGCCCGCGTCGGTGCGGTAGGGCGGGATGACGCCTTCGGCCGCTGGACGGATCCACAGCTTGTAGGGCGGCATGCCGCTGAAGACCACCGCATTGACCTCGGCCAAGTAGAGCGGCACGGCCGCCAGGCCGGCCCCATCCACCGCCGAGATGCCGTGCTTGGCGAGCAGCTGGCCGAGCATCACCGCGTTCTGGTCGGCCACCGAGGCGCCTAGCTGGGCCAGCACACCGGCCGGCAGGTTGAGGTCGGCAGCGATGGAGTACAGGTGTCGCGCCCGCGTGCCGGCGCCGGTACCGATGAGCAGCTTGTGGGCCTGGCGGGCGGCGACGATCTCATCCACCAGCGGATAGACCGCCGCCCGGCCGCGGTCGATGATGCTTTGTCCACCGATCTTGATCACCGTGGCATCCGGTAGGATCCGGTAGTCCTCCGCAGCCGCGGCGGCGGCCTGGAGTTGTG
This sequence comes from Zoogloea sp., assembly GCF_017302315.1. Lineage (GTDB taxonomy): Bacteria > Pseudomonadota > Gammaproteobacteria > Burkholderiales > Rhodocyclaceae > Zoogloea. The sequence goes on along the minus strand of NZ_JAFLDT010000152.1, from coordinate 2,973 downwards.
GGTCGGTCAGTGAACGCTGCATCAGGAGCTCTTCGAGCTCCGCCGTCGTATTGGCCATCGGGGTCCCTTTCGTGGTTTCCATTGATTTCGCATCGGGCGCGCCAATTCCCCGGAATTGCCCGGTATATAAAAGCACCTTTTGGGAACAATTCAGAAAATGGCGACTTCGCGCTTGACAGCGGCATCGTTGAATCAAGGTTAGGGCAATGCGCTATATAGATTCAACCGCAGATTCCGAATAGCGCTATAGAGGAATGAGCCCACCGGGGGGGCGGCTATTTGATCTTGTGATGGTTTGATTGTCAGGCTTTATGTGGTGGTGCATTGTGGGGAAACAGGCCGCCGGGCGCCTGGGCCGCTCGGTTCAGGATGTCGCGCCCCGACATCAGCGCGTCCGCCTCACCCACCACGTCGGCCAGCACATCGGCGATCAGCCGCACCCGCGGCGAGCGCTTGACATCGGGGTGCATCACCAGCCAGATCTGCCTGAGGGTGGGGCAGGCCGGATCGGCAACCCGCTCCAGCAGGTCATCCTGCGCTGCCAGAAAATGCGGCAGCACCGTGATGCCCAAGCCGACCCGAGCCGCATTGAGCAATGCCGCCAGATCGTTGCTGCGGAAGACGAAGCGGCGCCTGCCGGCCACCTGGGCCAGCCAGCGCTGCTGCGGCACCTGGATCAGGCTGTCGTCATACCCCAGGAACTCCCAGTCCTCGGCGGGCCTGTCGGTGTAGGCGCGGGCCGCATACAACCCATAGCCCATCTCCCCGATGCAGCGCGCGGCCAGGCCCGGCGCGGTAGGGCGGGACATGCGGATGGCCAGGTCGGCCTCGCCCCGTGCCAGGTTGGCATCCCGCGATTCACCGATGACTTCCAGATCGATGTTGCGCCAGCGGGCGCGCAGGGCGGCCAGCCGCGGCACCAGAAAGTGGCCGGCCAGCACCGGAGGGGCGGAGACCCGCACCGTACCTTGCAGGGACGACACCCCGAGAGCCGTGCGGGAGAAGGCCTGGGCTTCCTCGTCCAGCCGGCCAGCCTGGGCGACCAGGGTTTCGCCTTCCGGCGTCAGCGACCAGGCCTTGGGCAGGCGGTCGAAGAGCCGGATGCCCAGGGACTGTTCCAGCGCATCCACACGCCTGGCCACCGTCGAATGCTCGACCCGGAGCCGCCGTGCCGCGCCCGACAGGCTGCCGGTGCGGGCCAACTCCAGGAAATAGCGGATGTCGTCCCAGTTCAGCGTGCGTTTGTCGGTGCTTGGGATGTCTGATCTTTTTTGCACATTCAATGCCGAGTTTTTGCAAATTGTTGGGTGATTTTGCGCAACGTAAGCTGTGCCTGCAAGTTCAATCATCAGGAGAACATCATGAGCCAGCGCGAAGCCTTCCTCCCTGCATCCGCCAGCACCCGGATCATCATCGACCAATACGGCGATGCATCGGTGCTGCACCGGCACGACGCCGTCCTGCCGCCGCCGGCGCCCGGCGAGATCCGCGTCCGCCACACCGCCATCGGCGTCAATTATGTGGACGTCTACCACCGCAGCGGCCTCTATCCGCTGCCGGCCTTGCCCGCCGTGCCGGGGGTGGAGGCGGCCGGGGTGGTGGAAGCCCTCGGTGTGGGTGTGGACGGCCTTCAGGTGGGCCAGCGCATCGCCTACGCCGGGCTGCCGGCAGGCAGCTACGCCAGCGCCCGCAACCTGCCTGCAGAACGTGCCATTCCGCTGCCCGGGGACGTGGCCGACGATGCGGTGGCCAGCCTCTTGCTGCGTGGTATCACCGCCCACATGCTGCTGGCCTACGTGCGGCCCCTGAAGGCCGGCGATACCCTGCTGGTGCATGCGGCGGCGGGCGGGCTCGGGCTGGTCCTGGTGCAATGGGCCAAGCGCCTTGGTGCGCGGGTGATCGGCACGGTCGGTTCGCCGGCCAAGGCACAGTTGGCCCTGGCGCACGGCCTGGACCACGCCATCCTGTACCGGGAGGAAGATTTCGTGGCCGCCGTCATGGGGCTGACCGACGGGCAGGGCGTTGATTACGCCATCGACGGCATCGGCGGCAAGACTCTGCTCGACACCCCTTCGGGGTACATGTTCGACAGCGCGACCCCGGCCGACGAGCCGAACCAGATCATCGAGCCGCCGAAGCCGACCGCGTAGGCGAGGAAGCCCCAGTCGTAGCCGCCCTGCTTGATCGCCAGCGCGGTCAGCGGGATGTTGTCGAACACCGCCGAGACGAAGCCGAGGCCGAGGGCGACCACCAGCGAGGCCGGCGGCAGTTCCTCGACCGGCATCATCGACGCGCAGAGCACCAGCGACAGCAGGAAGAGCGTTCCCTTTGCCGTTTCCGGCAGGACTTCCCAGTCCGGACGGCGCAACGCCACCGAAATGACGATGGCGACCCAGACCGCGACGCCGATGAACGGGAAATGGTCGGCCAGTTCATTGAAGCGGAGGTTGATGACGACGTTGGTGGCGATGGCGAAAACCAGGATCAGCCCGACGATGCCGACGCGCGCCCAGTCGATCCGCGTGTGCTCGTGGGCGTTCCTGATGATGGGAGAATAAGCGTGCTGCTGCTTGGCGGCGATGACGCCGGTGATGCAGACGGCCACCCCGGCGGCGACGTAGGCGTCGAGGACGTGGAGCGGCGAGATGCCGGCGATCCACATCATCGTCGTCGTCGTGTCCCCGACCACCGAGCCCGCCCCGCCGGCGTTGGAAGCGGCGACGATTCCGGCCAGGTAGCCGACATGAACCCTGGCCCTGAACAACTGGTGGGCCATCGCGCCGCCGATCAGCGCCGCGGCGATGTTGTCGAGGAAACTGGAGAGCACGAAGACCATCAGCAGCATGACGAAGCCGCCCTTCCAGTCGTCCGGCAGGTATTTCGGCAGCACGACCGGCACATGGCTCTTCTCGAAATGCCGCGACAGCAGGGCAAAGCCCATCAGCAGGCAGAACAGGTTGGCCAGCGTCACCC
>NZ_JAFLDT010000151.1 GCF_017302315.1 Zoogloea sp. | reverse complement strand
GGACAAAAGGGTGGAAAGCAGAAGTATGGACAGCAGCTTCAGCTTCATCGAACCAATCTCCCGGAATGAATAGTCATGCGGTTTGAGGCCAGGCGCAGATGGCTTGTGCGGCAGGGGCCTCGATGTGTTAATAAGTGTAAGGAATGACATTCGGGCCGCCCGTGACGAAGCGCCGTCGCCATGGGCATATTTCACGGTCTGCGTTGAATGACGGGGATGCGGCGACCACTGCCGTTTCTTCGCACAGATCAAGGTTTCCGGCGGGGGAGAGGCCTAGCATCGGCCCATCTGAAAGACCCCGAGCCCCTCATGGATGTTTCACGACGGCGGTTCCTCGGTGGGCGGGCGCCGCTTCCGGCGCCTTTCCGTCCGCCGTGGAGCGTGTCCGAGCCCCTCTTCCTCGATCGCTGCAGCCGCTGCGATGACTGCGTGAAGGCCTGTCCCACCGGCCTGCTGCAGCGGGGCGAGGGTGGCCGTCCTGTCGCCGACTTCATGCTGGCGGCCTGCACTTTCTGCGGTGACTGCAGCCGGGCCTGCCCGAGCGGGGCGATCACTCCCGTCGATGCGGCGGGCAGCGCGAGGCCCTGGTCCTTCGGCATTGCCATCGGCGAAGGCTGCCTGGCGCATCAGAACGTGGAATGCCGCGTCTGCGGCGAGCTCTGTGATCCCGCTGCGATCCGCTTCCGGCCCCGCCTGGGCGGCGTGCCTGTGCCCGAGGTGGATGACGCCGCCTGTACAGGCTGCGGCGCCTGCATCGCTCCCTGTCCCGTCGTCGCCATCCAGCGGGTGGCGCCCCCCACTGCCCTGGAGGGCCCATGAACATCGTCAGTCTGGTCCTGCGCATCAAGCCCGAGACCCGTGCCGAGGCGGAGGCCGCCCTGTGCGCCTTTCCCGGCGTCGAATGCCACGGCATGTCGGAGGACGGCAAGCTCGTCGTCACCGTCGAGGACGCGGAGGGGGCGGCCATGTCCGACACCCTGATCGCCCTGCACCGGGTACCCCAGGTGCTGGCCGCCACCCTGGCCTACGAGCACACCAACGTCCCCTCCGGCGACGCCCCCCTTTCGAATCAAGCGCAAGCAGCGCATTCCCCCTGCGAGGAGGCCCAATCATGAGCATCAATCGACGCGACTTCATCAAGACCCAGGCCATTGCCGCGGCGGCCGCCACGGCCGGCATCTCCGTGCCCGCCCTTGCGGCGAAGAAGGGTGAGGCGCCCGCTCCCGCAGAGAACGGATCCGTCGTGCGCTGGGACAAGGCGCCCTGCCGCTTCTGCGGCACCGGCTGCTCGGTGCTGGTGGGCGTCCAGAACGGTCGCGTGGTGGCCACCCAGGGCGATCCGGAAGCCCCGGTCAACCGCGGACTGAACTGCATCAAGGGCTACTTCCTGTCCAAGATCATGTACGGCAAGGACCGCCTGCAGACCCCGCTGCTGCGCAAGAAGGGCGGCGTCTACGACAAGGACGGCGAGTTCACCCCGGTCAGCTGGGACGAGGCCTTCGACATCATGGCCGCCAAGTGGAAGGAGGCCATCAAGGCCGACGGCCCGAACTCGGTGGCGATGTTCGGCTCGGGCCAGTGGACGATCTGGGAAGGCTATGCCGCCAGCAAGCTCTGGAAGGCGGGCTTTCGCACCAACAACATCGACCCCAACGCCCGCCACTGCATGGCCAGCGCGGTCACCGGTTTCATGCGCACCTTCGGCATCGACGAGCCGATGGGCTGCTACGACGACATCGAGCAGGCCGACGCCTTCGTGCTGTGGGGCAGCAACATGGCCGAGATGCACCCCATCCTGTGGAGCCGCATCACCGACCGCCGGCTGTCGGCGCCGCACGTCAAGGTGGCGGTGCTGTCCACCTACGAGCACCGCAGCTTCGACCTGGCCGACAGCGGCATGATCTTCACGCCGCAGACCGACCTGGCCATCCTCAACTTCATCGCTCACTACATCATCACGAACAAGAAGGTGAACACCGAGTTCGTGAAGAAGAACGTCAACTTCAAGAAGGGCACCACCGACATCGGCTACGGCCTGCGCCCGGTCCACCCGCTGGAGAAGGACGCCACCGCCAACGGCTACCCCGGCGCCGACGGCAAGCCCAAGGGCAGCCCGAACGACGCCACGCCGATCAGCTTCGAGGACTACGCCAGGTTCGTCAGCGAGTACACCGCCGAGAAGGTCAGCGCGCTGTCGGGCGTGCCCGTCAAGCAGCTGGAGGAACTGGCCAAGCTCTACGCCGACCCGAAGGTCAAGCTGGTGTCGTTCTGGACCATGGGTTTCAACCAGCACACCCGTGGCACCTGGGCCAACAACATGGTCTACAACATCCACCTGCTGACCGGCAAGATCAGCACGCCGGGCTCGGGCCCGTTCAGCCTGACCGGCCAGCCCAGCGCCTGCGGCACCGCCCGCGAGGTGGGCACCTTTGCGCACCGCCTGCCGGCCGACATGGTGGTCACCAACCCCGAGCACCGCAAGCACACCGAGGAGATCTGGGGTGTGCCCGAAGGCACCATCCCCGACAAGATCGGCCTGCACGCCGTGGCCCAGAGCCGCGCGCTGAAGGACGGCAAGCTGCGCTGCTACTGGACCAGCACCACCAACAACATGCAGGCCGGGCCGAACATCAACGGCGAGATCCTGCCGGGCTGGCGCAACCCCAAGGCCTTCGTGGTGGTCAGCGACCCCTACCCCACCGTCAGCGCCATGGCGGCCGATCTGGTGCTGCCCGCCGCCATGTGGGTGGAGAAGGAAGGTGCCTTCGGCAACGCCGAGCGCCGCACCCAGTTCTGGCGCCAGCAGGTGGCCGCACCGGGCCAGGCCCGCTCGGACCTGTGGCAGATGATGGAGTTCAGCAAGCGCTTCAAGATCGAGGAGGTGTGGCCGGCGGAGCTGATCGCCAAGATGCCCTCGGTCAAGGGCAAGACGCTCTTTGAGGTGCTCTACCGGAACGGCAAGGTCAACAAGTTCCCGGCAGCCGACCTGGGCAAGGTCAATGGCAAGTACATCGCCGGCTACAAGAACGCCGAGTCCGAGGCTTTCGGCTTCTATGTGCAGAAGGGCCTGTTCGAGGAGTACGCCGAGTTCGGCCGCGGCCACGGCCACGACCTGGCGGCCTTCGATGTCTACCACGAGTCGCGCGGCCTGCGCTGGCCGGTGGTGGACGGCAAGGAAACGCTGTGGCGCTTCCGCGAGGGCTACGACCCCTATGTCAAGGCCGGCGAGGGCATCAAGTTCTACGGCCACAAGGACGGCAAGGCCAACATCTTCGCCCTGCCCTACCAGCCCGCCGCCGAGTCGCCCGACAAGGAGTTCGACCTGTGGCTGTGCACCGGCCGCGTGCTCGAGCACTGGCACACCGGCAGCATGACGCGCCGCGTGGCCGAACTGCACCGCGCCGTGCCCGAGGCCGTGGTCTTCATGCACCCCGATGACGCGCAGGCGCGCGGCATCCAGCGTGGCATGCAGGTCAAGCTCAGCTCGCGCCGCGGCGAGATCACGCTGGCGGTGGAGACCAAGGGCCGCAACAAGGTGCCGCGCGGTCTGGTCTTCGTGCCCTTCTTCGATGAAGGCCGGCTGGTCAACAAGCTGACGCTGGACGCCACCTGCCCGATCTCCAAAGAGACCGACTTCAAGAAGTGCGCCGTCAAGGTGGTGCGCGCCTGAGGCCTGAGCTGATGCGAGTCGAAGCGTTTTCGCGCGCCCGGCGCCGGGCCGCCCCAAGGCGGGCGCGATCCCCCCGGGGGATCGACTGGCGTACCCGCCGGGCGAGGGGCTGACATGAACCGTCGTGAACTGATGCAAGGCGCTGCCAGCGCCGCCACCGCCGGCCTGATCGCCGGCGGCGCGGCATTGGCATCGCGCCCAGCCGTGGCCCGGCCGGCCCAGGCGCTGCGCCCGCCCGGCGCGCTCGACGACGAGCGCTTCCTGGCCGCCTGCGTGCGCTGCGGCCTGTGCGTGC
>NZ_JAFLDT010000150.1 GCF_017302315.1 Zoogloea sp. | reverse complement strand
GCGCGAGGCGCGGCAGGGCTGCCAGGCGGGCGGCTTCGAGCCGCTCCACTGCGTCCCGGCGCATGGCGTTGATGGCGCCGGCGGGGAGGAAGCACGGCGCGGACAGCTGCAGGTCGATGCGGCCCGCGGCGAAAATCGTCGCCCCCAGTTTGCCAAGGCTGTCCTTCAGGCCGCCCAGGGCGCGTTCGGCATCCTTGGCGGGCTCCTTGGCGTGGGGCAGGCGGACGCTGGCCGATATGCCGGTTTCGTCGGTGAGGGTGAGGGCGAAGCCGTCGGCGGTTTCGGCGAACAGCATGTCCACGGTGATGCGGCGTTCGGCAGACTTCTTCTCAAGCATGCGCTCGAATTCATGGTCCCGGTTGCGGAACAGGCCGCTGCCCGGGAAGAGATCGGGCGGCACGGGCTCGGCGGTGTGCACACGGAAGTCCTCGCCGATCTTCTCGGCGCGGTTCACCCGCAGGCCGACCAGTTTGCCCTTGCGGTCGTAGAAGCTGAGGCCGTCGCCGTTGTGCAGCTCGACTGCGCTTGTTGTGTCGAAGTGACGGCGCTGCTTGCCGTCCAGGCGGATCACACTGCCCACCGGCTCGCCGACGAACTTGGGCGAATCGAAGGCGCCGATGTCGGCGGTCCGGCCATTCACGAAGTAGTCGGTGGCGCCCCGGTTGAAGGTCTTGTCGGCCAGGGGCTGGAACAGGAAGGTGCTGCGACCGGCGGAGGTGCGCGAGTACTCTGGCGCGTCCTCCATGATGCCGTCGAGGATCAGGCGGTAGTGGGCGGTGATGTTCTTGACGTAGGCCATGTCCTTGTAGCGGCCTTCGATCTTGAAGCTGGAAATGCCCGCGTCGGCCAGGGCGCGGATGTTGGCGCTCTGGTTGTTGTCCTTCATGGACAACAGGTGCTGGTTGCTGGCCACCAGGTTGCCGTCCTTGTCCGACAGGTCGTAGGGCAGGCGGCAGGCCTGGGAGCACTCACCGCGGTTGGCGCTGCGCCCGGTGTGGGCGTGGCTGATGTAGCACTGCCCCGAGAAGGCCACGCACAGGGCGCCGTGGATGAAGAACTCCAGGGTGCAGTCGGTGGCGGCGGCCACCTTCCTGATCTCGGTGAGGGTCATCTCCCGCGCCAGCACGATCTGCGAAAAGCCCACGTCCTGCAGGAAGCGCGCCTTCTCGGGGTGGCGGATGTCGGTCTGGGTGCTGGCGTGGAGCTGGATGGGCGGCAGGTCGAGTTCGAGCAGGCCCATGTCCTGGACGATCAGGGCGTCGGCGCCGGCTTCGTGGAGCTGGCGGATCAGGGCGGAGGCGCCGTCGAGCTCGGCGTCGTGGAAGATGGTGTTGCAGGTGACGAAGACCCGCGCCCCGAAGCGATGGGCATGGCGCGCCAGGCGCTCGATGTCGGCCACCGTGTTCTCGGCATTGGCCCGCGCCCCGAAGGCCGGACCTCCGATGTAGATGGCGTCGGCGCCGTGGTTGACCGCCTCGATGCCGATGTCCGCAGTGCGGGCCGGGGCGAGGAGTTCGAGCTGTTTGCGGGAATGGTTCATGGAGCGCTCTCGGGGTGGGTGTGCTGCTCGGGCGGCAGCTTGCAGCCCGGCATTATCCCCGGTAGCGCCGGGAGCGTCGACCATGCGCGGGAAAGCAAGGCTTGGCGCGGGGCCGGGGCGCTGGGACAATCCCGCTCTCACTCATACAAGGGCCGAAACATGGAATCCCGACTGATGGAAATCGAGATCAAGCTCGCCCTGACCGAAGACCTGGTGGATACCCTCAACCTCACCGTGCACCGTCAGCAGGAGCAGATCGATGCCCTGCAGCGCCAACTGGTGGCGCTGGCCAGGCAGTTGCAGTCATCCACACCCTCGGCCGAGGCGCGGGATCTGCGGGAAGAGATCCCGCCTCATTATTAGGCGGCTTCCGGCGGGCGCCGCCGTGCCGCGGGGGTGACAGCGAAGATGCGCGGGCTGCGCAGGCGATAGACCGGGACGTAGCCCTTGCCCTTCAGGAAGAGCAGCAGGGGCTTGGCGAAGACGAAGGTGTTGCGCAGCCGTTCGAACATCTGGCCGTCACACTGGATCACGCTGGGCTCGCCTTCGGTGCATAGACGGTAGGCCAGGTTGACAGTGTCGCCCCACAGGTCGTAGATGAATTTCCCCCGCCCCACCACGCCGGCCACGACGGGGCCGGAGGCGATGCCTATGCGCAGTTCGAGTTCGAGGCCGTCGGTGATGGCCGGGTCGCGCAGGGTGGATTGCATGGCGATGGCCAGGGATGCCGCGGCGGCGTGGGGTTCACGGGGGTGGGCGTTGAGGCCGCCGGCCACCATGTAGCCGTCGCCAATGGTCTTGATGCGCTCCAGGCCACGTTCTTCGGTGAGCTCGTCGAAACGGCAGAAGATCCGGTTGAGCAGCGCGAAGACTTTCTTCGGCGGCATGTCGCTGGCGATACGGGTGTAATTGACGATGTCGGCAAACATCACCACGACCTCGGGGTGTCCGTCGGCGATCGTTCCTGATTGCTCCTTGAGGCGTGCGGCGATGGGGGCCGGCAGGATGTTAAGCAGCAGGCGCTCGGAGCGCTCCTGTTCGCGGCGCAGCTGGCGGTGGGCGGCGGCCAGCCGGGCGCGGGTCTTGCCCCGCTGGCGCAGGGCGAAGCGCAGCAGCGGATAGAGCACGCCCGATACCAGTGCAACGTGAAGTGCCGTGAACAAGGGGCTGCCTGCCTGTGGGCCGAGGTGTGCGGACAGGGCGGTGAGGCCCAGAAACCCGATGAACCACAGGTTGGATGCCGGGTTGCCGACGGTCAGCAGGGCGCAGGCGGGGGCAATGACCGCCCACAGGGCCAGGCCCGAGGTGGCTGGGGAGGGGGTCAGGCCGAGCAGGCTGAACAGGGGGAAGAGCAGCATCAGCCCGAGCTGACTGCCCCGGTAGAGCGCAAAGCGCCGGTGCACCGGAAACAGGGCGTAGTTGAGCAGGATGAGGATCGGTACAAGACTGCCCCTGATCGCGGAAAAGCCCGGGTCGAACTGATGGGCGACGAGAAGCCAGAGCAGGGATGCAGGCCCGAAGATCAGGCTGGCAAGGTTCAGCAGGGACAGGCGCAGGCGCAGGTCTTCGTCGTCTTCCGGGTGCGTACCGGCATGGATCAGGCGACTGAGAAGGGCGAGAGACCGGACGACCGGCATGGCATGACCCGAATTGCTTGGACGGGCCCGAGTGTCATGCCGGTGGCGGATCCGGTCAAGAGGGGGTTTGTATCGCCAACGCAGCAGTGTGTGTCTTCAGGGAAGGCGGTTGGCGCCAATCAGGTGGTGGGCGATGAGGTTGGGGGAGATCCAGGTCACCCGGTCGTCGAAAGCGCCGCCCGGCGCGCCGGGGTTTTCCGACAGGTTGCGGCTCACGAACAGGCGGCCGTTGTCGTCGGTGTTGCGGGCTTCGTCGCTGCCGGGCTGCGGTGCGGGCAGCCGGTTGCCGTCGGCGCTCGTCGCGCCAAGACCATTCGGGCCGTGGGACAGGACGACCACCGGGGTCAGGCCGCCTGCGGTGGTGAGCTTGAGTTCGGCGCCATCCAGGTTGCGGGTGACGATCTCGATGGTCCCGTCGTCGACGCTGGTGATGTTTCGGGTGTACGCGGGCGTTATGGCATAGCGCAGGCGGTGTGACCATCCATCCACCCCCTGGATGCCCAGGGTTGCCCAGGGCAGCAGCCCCGCGTGCCGGGTGCAGGTGCTGCCGTTGCGATCCTCCGCGCCATCCTGGGGGCCCTTTGCGGGACAGGGGAAGTGGCCCTTGCGCAGGGCGTAACCCAGCAGGGTGTCACGGGCTTCGTCGAGGGCATCGTCGGTGGCCCTTTCCGCCCGGCGGGCAAGGTGGCTGGACAGTCCGGCGCTCAGGGTTCCGGCGAGCAGGCTGAGGATGAGCAGCACCACCGCCATTTCGACGAGGGTGAAACCGGGGCTGTTGCGGTGTTTCATGGTCGCGCGGGATCCAGTTCAGGGCAGGCACAGGGCGGCGTCGCGGGAGGCGGGCTGGTGCCGGTCGGTGGAGGAAACATCGATCCGGGCCGGCAGCGCACCGATTTGCCCCGCGGCCAGTGTGGCGAGGGTGGCCTCCTCCAGGTAGGCGTCTTTGCCCTGCTGCGCTGGCGGTTCAAGCCGGTGTTGGCTGTCCAGGCGTTCGCCGCCAAAGATCAGGGCGCCACGACAGGCTTGGCCGGCACCGGTCAGGCAGGTGCTGCCGTCATTGCAGCGGGCGTAGCGCATCATTCCGGCCCAGTTGGCGGCCGGGTCGCGTAGTTCCGGGTTACGGCAGGGCCCCTGGAGCCCGTCGGGCGCCGGCAGTTGACCGAGGCGCACGGGGCCGTGGTCTTCGCCGCCGACGGGGGGTGGAAGTTTGCTGGTGATCAGGCAGTCGGCCAGGGACTGAAAGACTTTCTGCAGGTGG
>NZ_JAFLDT010000015.1 GCF_017302315.1 Zoogloea sp. | reverse complement strand
GTGAAGCCGAAGGGGTTTATGGGACGCGCTGAGGGCGGCTGGAGGGGCTGTGGGGGCTGTGGGGGCTGTGGGGGCGACTTCAGTCGCCCACCCACGCGTCGATCACAGGCATGCCCTTGATCGACGTCCGCGGGCGACTGAAGTCGCCCCCACAAGTCGCCCCTGCAGGAGAGACCGTATCGACCGTCAGACGACGCGTCAAACGGAGGAAATCAGGGTGAATTCGACCCCGCGGGAGCTGGCGCGCTGGCAGTCAGATGAATTCAAACTGAGGAAAGTAGGTTCATTCGACCGCCTTCCCCCCGTCTCCCAGGTGCCGCCCCAGAAACCCGTCGAGGGCTTCGAGGTACTGGCGCCGGTGGGTGGGGTGGCCGAGGCTGTGGCCGGCGCCCTTGATCTCGACGTATTCGTGGCGGCGACCGGAGCGGGTGAGGGCTTGGACCATGCTGCGGGCCTGCTCCACCGGTACGGTCTGGTCGGCGTCGCCCTGGATGAGAAGCAGAGGCGTCTTGATGGCCTGGGTGTGGAACACCGGCGAGGTGGCGCGCAAGCGTGCGCTGTCGCTCCAGAAGCTGCCGAACTGCAGGCGGGCCAGGCTGCGCCCGCCCTGGCTGCGCAGATGGTGGATAAGGGCCTCGAGGTCGGTGACGCCGTTGATGCTGGCGGCGCAGCGGTAGGTGTCGGGGGTGCGGATGGTGCCCATCAGGGCGGCATAGCCCCCGTAGCTGCCGCCGACGATGCACACCCGCCCGGGGTCGGCGATGCCCTGCTGGATGGCCCATTCTACCGCGTCGGTAAGGTCGTCCTGCATCTCCAGCCCCCAGCGCTGCAGGCCGGCCATCTCGAAGCTGTGACCGTAGCCTGATGAACCCCGGAAATTGACCTGCATCACCGTGTAGCCCCGGCTGGCGAGGAATTCGGTCATGGGGTCGAAGTCGTTGCTGTCGCGGGTGTGGGGGCCACCGTGGGGCATGAGCACCAGGGGCCCGGGGGCCGCGCCGGCAGCCTTGGGGCGGGTGATCCAGGCGCGCAGCTGCAGGCCGTCCCGGGCGGTGATGCGGGCGGCCTGCTTGCCCACCAGCTGCGCCTTGGGAATGTGGGGGTATTGCTCGGCCAGCAGCGCCAGGCGGCCGTTCTCGCGGTCGCCGATGTAGTACTGCCCGGGCAGGCCGTTGCCGCTGGAACGCACGAGGTAACGGGTTTCGTCCCGGCTGAGTTCAATCAGCCGGTTGAAGCGGCCTGGCAGGGCCTTGTCGATCTCACCGGCCAGGGCGGCGAGCTCCGGGTCCCAGAAGCGGCTGGTCTGGCCGTCATCGTCCGCGTCACCCGTCAGCCCGACGGCCTCGCCGGTCAGCGGCGAGCGGACCAGGCGGCCGTCCAGGTCCTGTTCGGGGTGGGCGAGCCGCAGGACCCGGGGTAGGGCCGGGTCGCGCAGGTCGACGCTGAAGACGGCGTCGCGGCCTTCGTGGAGGGCCATGATGAAGAGCGTGTACGGGTCTTTGTCGAAACCCAGGGGCATGACGCTTTCGGCCGAGAACAGCGGGTAGGACCACAGGGTGCGCCAGTCGTGGCCGTCCGGGTCGCGGGTGATGATGTCGATCTGCTCGCCCTGCTGGCGGATGCCCAGACGGACCCGGTGCTGGGCGTCGGTCATCCAGTGGCCGACAAGGCGCTGGGGCGGCTCGACCATGCGGCGGCGGCCAGACTCGATATCCAGCTTGTAAACGGCGGGGCTGTGGGTGGTGGGGGCGTCCAGTGCGAGCAGGATGTGGCGGCCATCACCGGGCAGGAGGTCGACCACCTCGTCCTGGATCTGCTGGCCGGCGCGCAGCCCGGCGTCGTCCAGCGCGCTCAGGTCCCGCTGCTCGCCGCCGTCCCGGTCGATGGCCACGAGGCGGGTCTGGGCTCCGCCCTTCTGCTTGCGGTAGTGGACGCTGGCGATGAGTCGGTCGTTGGAGACCCAGCGCGCCCAGCCCAGGGCCATGGTCTTGTTGTCGGAGAAGAGCAGGTTGTGGATGGCTCCGCCGTCGGTGCCCTGGGTGACGAGCACGGTGCCGTCGGGCAGGTTCATCAGACCGGCGATGTGCTTGCCGTCGGGGGATAGGGTGACTCCGTTGATGAAGGGCAGCCGGGCCAGCTGCTCTGCACTGAGCGGTGGTGTGGCTGGGGCTGCGAGGACGGGGAGGGCGTACAACAGGGCGGCAAGGACCAGGGCCGGGAGACGACGCATTTCGAGTATTGAGAATTGTTATCGATTGCGACGGATCGTAGCATGGTTTGCGGATGGCATAGGGGGCTCGGTGTGTCCCGTGGTGTCGAATTCAACCCAATCTCCTCCGTTTGACGCGTCGTCTGACGGTCGATACGGCCTCTCCTGCCGGGGCGACTGAAGTCGCCCCTACAGCCCCCACAGTCTCCAGCCGCCCCCAGCGCGTCCCATAAACCCCTACAGCCTCACCCATCGGGTGATCCGGCCAGTGGAGGGTAAACCCGCGTCCGCATTGGGTTTGCGTGTGGTTCGGGGAGGACAGCCGAGGAAAATAGGTTCAATCGCCCCCAACGCTCTCCAATCCGTCTGCTCAGCCCAGCCTGGCCATCACCTCTCCGGCCACCCGGGTTTCCAGGTCGGCGGCGAGGCAGTCCACTTCCACCAGATCGCCCCAGTTTTCGCGAAAGTTGCGTTGCCAGGTGATCTGGCGTTTGGCCAGCTGGCGGGTGGCGAAGATGCCCTTGTCGCGGAAGGTGGCGAGGCTGCAGTGGCCTTCCAGGTATTCCAGGGCCTGGCGGTAGCCGACGCAGCGCATGGAGGGCAGGTTGGCGTCGAGCCGGTAGTGGCGGCGCAGCTGCTCCACCTCGTCTACAAAGCCGGCCAGCAGCATTGTATCGAAGCGCCTTTCGATGCGGGCGTGGAGCACGGCCCGGTCGCTGGGGGTGAGGGCCAGGGGAATCAGGCGGTGGGTGTCGGCGGCACTTTCGCGCCGGGCATAGCTGGTTGCCAGGGGCTGGCCGGTGAGGCGCACGATCTCCAGGGCGCGCTGGATGCGCTGGGCGTCATTGGGTTCCAGGCGGGCGGCGGCGTCGGGGTCGAGGCGGGCCAGCTCGGCATGCAGTGCGGGCCAGCCGTCCCGGGCGGCGGCCTCCTCGATCTCCCGGCGCAGGGCGGGGTCGGCCTCGGGCAGGTCGGAGAGGCCTTCGCGCAGGGCTTTGTAATACAGCATGGTGCCGCCCACCAGCAGGGGGATGCGCCCCCGGGCGGTGATCTCGCTCATCAACTGGCGGGCGTCGGCGCAGAAGCGGGCGGCGGAATAGGCTTCCTCGGGGCTGAGGATGTCGATCAGATGATGGGGGCAGGCGGCCTGCTCTTCGGCGGTGGGCTTGGCCGTGCCGATGTCCATGCCCCGGTATACCAGGGCCGAGTCGACGCTGATGATCTCCACCGGCAGGCTGCGGGCGAGGGCCAGGGCGCAGGCCGTCTTGCCGCTGGCGGTGGGGCCCATCAGCAGGATGGCGGGCGGAAGCGGGGGCGTTTGGGGCATGATGCGCCTTTCGATGGGACGCGCATTGTAGCGGTTGGGATTGGCCTATGAGCATGGGGATGAGGCGGGCGTGGCATGCCCTGGTGATGGTCTGGCTGCTGCTGTGGGCCGGGCTGGCGACGGCGGCGGGGCCGCTGTTCCTGTGGGAGCTGCGGGATGCCGGGGGCGGGCTGCGGGCCTGGCTGTACGGCACCATCCATGTTTGCGATGCGGCCTGCTTTCCGCTGCCAGGTGAGGTGCGCAAGGCGCTTGCCACAGCCGACAGTCTGGCCCTGGAGCTGGATCTCGCCGACCCGGCGGTGATGCAGCGCCTCGGCGAGGCGGCCCTGCTGCCCGCCGGCACGCGCCTCGATGCCCGGCTGCCGCCGGCTCTGCGTCCGCGCCTGGTACTGGCTTCCACTCGCATGGGGCTGCCACCCGAGGCCGTGCAGCGTCTGCAGCCTTGGATGGTGAGCACCCTGCTGACCGTGCGTTTGGCCGAGACGGTGGGCTTTCGCACCGAGCAGGGAGTGGATCTTTGGCTGGCCGGCGCGGCCAGGGCAACGGGCAAACCCCTGTGGGCGCTGGAAACCGTTGATCGGCAGATCGAGGCCTTGTCCGGTGGTGGCGATGCGGCCCAGTTGGCCGGCCTCACCGAGGTGATCGAGCTGATCGAGTCGGGTGAGGCCCGCGCTTACTTCCAGAGCATGCTGGACGCCTGGCGGACGGGGGACGTGGCAGCCCTCGACCACTTGCTGAGGGAGGCCTTGTCCACGGAGGCGATGGTGCCGCTCTTCGTGGAGATGCTCGACCGCCGCAACCGGGAGATGGCGGATACCCTCGTCAGCCGCCTGAACAGCGGTGAGCGGCCCTTCGTCGCGGTGGGCGCCGGTCATTTTGGCGGGCCTGCCGGGCTGCTGGCAGAGCTGGCCGGGCGGGGCTATCAGTTGAAACAGGTGGAGCCGGCCCCCGGCTCGGAGTGATGATCGCAACCGGGAGCGGCACTATGGAAGACATCTTCATCAGTTACGCCAGCGAGGACCGGGAGCAGGCCCGCCGATTTGCCGAGGCCTTCGCCGCCCGTGGCTGGTCGGTGTGGTGGGACCGGCACATCGTGCCCGGGGAGGCTTTCGACACCCGCATTGAGCAGGCACTGGACGCGGCGCAGTGCGTGGTGGTGCTGTGGTCGGCCTCGTCGGTGGCCTCGGAGTGGGTGAGGAACGAGGCTGCTGTGGGTGCCGAGCGGGGGGTTTTGGTGCCGGCGATGATCGAGCCGGTGAAGCTGCCCCTGGAGTTTCGCCGTAAGCAGACGGCCGACCTGTGTGCTTGGCGGGGCGATCCGGCTCATCCCGGGTTCGTGTCTCTGTGCAATGGGATAGCGCGGGCGCTTGGTGAGGCGGGGCGTCTGCCGCCTCCTGCCACCTCGGGTGGCGTACCGCGGCCGGAGCGCGACAGACCCGGCCCGGCACGCTTCACCTTGCTGGCAGGGACTTTGGCTGCGCTGGGGCTGCTGGCCTGGTGGTCGTGGGGGCAGCGGGCTGTCGATCCCGTCGATGTGCCCCCTGCGGCGCCGGCCAGACTCGAGCGACCGGCGGGCGGCGGGCCTGATGTATCCCTGGCGGCGCGCGTTGCCGGCACCTACTTCGGCGACGTGATCGCAGATTCGAAGGGCAGTTCGCGCAGTGACGTGAGCGTGACCTTGACGGCCACCGATGGGCGCAGTGTGCGGGTGAGCAGCGATTACCCCCGCATTCCCGTCGTCGATGTGCCACTCACCCGGGCCGGCGAGCAGGTCATCAGTGCGGCAGGGGATACCGCTCTGATGGTGGACCTTTCCAGGCATCCGCCCCAGCTGACCTACTCGCCCCGTGGTGAGCTGAGCTTCAGCGGAGTGCGCCAGTGAGGGGGTGGGGAAGCGTGGCGGTGGGCATGGGGTTGACGTTTTTCAGTGCCGTTGCGGCGGCGGGAACGGTGGCCATTGACGTGGGCCATTACCTGGAACGCCCCGGTGCCATCAGTGCCTATGGTGTGACGGAGTTTGAATACAACCACGCCCTGGCGGCAGTGTTGGCCGCCCGACTGGCATCGGAAGGTGTGCCGGTGCGCCTGATCGGCCATCGGGGCGAAATGGCCGACCTGCGGGCCCGCCCCCGGGAGGCCGAGGCGGCCGGGGCGGGCTTCTTCCTGTCCATCCACCATGACTCAGTGAAGGAGGAACACCTCCGGCCGTGGAACTGGAATGGCCGCGCCCTGCGTCACGCCGAGGGCTTCGCCGGTTTTTCACTGTTCGTGTCGCGGCTCAATCCGCGCCTGGACGAGAGCCGGGCCTGCGCCAGTGCCATTGGAGCGGCCCTGCGCCGGGCCGGCCTGGCGGTGGCGACCCATCACGGCGTTTCCTCGGCCGGTGTGGAACGCCCGTTGGCTGACGAGGCCAACGGGGTGTATTTCTACGACAACCTGGTGGTACTGAAGACCGCGACCGTGCCGGCCGTGCTGCTGGAGGCGGGTGTGATCGTGAATCGGGATGAGGAGCGTGATCTGGCCAGCGCTGCACGCCGTGCCCTGACCGCTGACGCCGTGTTGCAGGGGCTACAACAGTGCGGCGTGGCGATTGCCCCGTGACCGCGCCGATCAGATCGGCCAGAATGCCAAGCGCACGTCCAGACACTCGGGATCGACCATGAAGACTGTCCTGCTTTCCTACTTCTCTGCCGCCCGCAGCCTGACCCAGCGGGGTGTGCTATGGCATCTGATGTGGCCGACCCTGGCCGCCGCCATCGTATGGACCTCCCTGCTGGTGTCGAGCTGGAGCAGCCTGGTGGAGGTGGGCAACCGTTTGATTACCGGCATGCCCCTGGTGGGGGGCTGGCTGGCGGCCTCGGAAACCGCGTTGCTGGTGGCGTTGGTGATGTACAAGATCGGCCTTGTGGTGCTGGCCCTGCCCATCATCTACGTGACGGCGGCCTTTCTTGTCGCAGCGGTGGCCCTGCCGCTGATGGCCGAGAAGGTGGCCGGTATGGACTACGCCGACATTGCCCGTCGCCGGGGAGGGAGCCAGATGGGCAGCGTCTGGAATGCCCTGGTATCGGTACTGCAATTCCTGCTGCTGCTGGCGCTCAGCCTGCCCCTCTGGTTGATCCCGGGTGTCGGGCTGATTCTCTCGCTGGTGCTCACCGCATGGCTCAACCAGCGTGCCTTTCGCTACGATGCCCTGATGGCCCATGCGGATGCCTTCGAGATGAAGGATCTGCCCGCGCGCCATGCCAGCGGCCTGTTCGGGGTGGGGCTGCTGGGTGCGGTGATGGCCCACGTGCCCTTCATCAACCTGTTTGCGCCGGCACTCTCCGGGCTGGCCTTTGTCCATTACCTGCTGTCTGCCCTGCGGGTGAGTCGGCAAAGCGAGAACATCATCGAGGTGAAATGAATGGCTGATCACACTGCGCCGTCCTTCGGCGCCATCATCATTGGCGACGAACTGTTGTCTGGTCGTCGCGAAGACAAGCATCTGGGCAAGGTACTCGAACTGCTCAAGGCCCGCGGCCTGCGCCTGGCATCGGTGCGCTATGTGGGTGACGAACGCCCGCGTCTGGTCCAGACCCTGCGGGAGAGCTTTGCCGGCAGCGACATCGTGTTCAGCTTCGGCGGCATCGGTGCCACCCCGGACGACCACACCCGTCAGGCCGCCGCAGAGGCTCTGGCCCTGCCCCTGGCCCTGCACCCGGAGGCGGAGGCCGAGATCCGTGCCCGTTTTGGTGACGAGACCACTCATCAGCGTTTGCAGATGGGGGTGTATCCCGAGGGGAGCGAGATCATCCCCAATCCCTACAACCGCATTCCCGGCTTCTCCATCCGCAACCATTTCTTTGTACCGGGCTTTCCGGTAATGGCCTGGCCGATGGTGGAATGGGTGCTCGACACGCGCTTCGCCCACCTGCATCACCAGGCGGACTACGTGGAGCGCTCCATCATCGTGTGGGATGCCCTGGAGGGGCAGCTCATCGACTTCATGGAGCGCATCACCGCCGACTTTCCGGACGCAACACTGTTCAGCCTGCCCAGCGTCGGTGGGGAGGATGGACGGCGCCATATCGAGCTGGGGATGAAGGGACCGGCTGCGCGGGTGGCCGAAGCGATGGCCCTCATCACCGCGGAGATGACGCGCCGTGCCTACCATTGGGAGCCGACGGGAAACCCCTGAGTGGCCAAGGACGCCTCCGGTGCTTACCGAGATTTTCCCGGCCGGCGCTGGCTGGTGGTGGCCCTGCGCGCAGCGCACCTTGCCGGTGTAGTGGGGGTCGGGGCGGGCTTGCTGGCGCTACCGGGTGGGCCGCCGGTTGGCTTTGTGTACCTGATGGTGGCCTCGGGTGTCGCCATGGCGGCGCTGGATGCCTGGTCCAACCCGGTATGGCTGCGTGAGCTTGCCGGGCTTTCCCTGTTGCTCAAGTTTGCCCTGCTGGGATGGCTTGTGGCTGCCGATGAGGGGGTGCAGCGCCTGCTGTTCTGGGCCATCCTGGTGTTCTCGGTGATTTTTGCCCACGCTCCGGCGAGCTTTCGGCATCGCCGCGTGGGGCGTCACTAGGGCGGGCTCGTCCCTGCTTGGCGTGGGGAGGGACGGCTTCAGGCGTCCGTGGATACGGGCCACCGGTCTGTGCTCCTGCAATAGTCCGGCGGTGAGTGCATTCGATCGGGTGTCACTGTGTTGAATTATTCATACCGTACTCTCCCCCTCCGTTTCAGGAACACACGGAGGGCACCATGCAGAACGAGTGGATTCCGGGCAAGACAGCGGCCGGGGTGGAAGAGATCGCCACCCGTGCCAGGCGGCTTCCGCCACGCCTGCGAACCTTGTTGATCCTGGTCGATGGTCGGCGTGGCGGGCGTCAGCTCGCCGAGCTTGTGGGGGACATTTCCGTTGCTGAGGCGCTGGCTGAACTGGCCGGACTCGGTCTCGTCACGCCCATGCCTTCTGCCCCGCACCACCCGCCCAACGTGCTTGAGCCGGCCAGCCGGGCGTCGGCAGCCCGCGGGCCGGGTGGTGGGCGACGCTCTCTCGCCCTGGCCCGCTTCTACCTGCTGGATGCCATGGAGCAAAGCCTGCGTACCGGCGATGCGCCCGTGCGCGAGCACTTGCGCAAAGCCACCACCCGGGCCGAGTTGCTGGAGGCCTTCGAGATGTGCCGCACCATCGCGGCCGAGGTGGGGGTGGCCCATGTGGCCACCATCGAGACGCGCTTCATGGGCATGCTGCCCGATGAAGGCTGATCGCAATCAGTCCTTGAATCGGGCCGTGCGAGCCACTATAGTTCAGTCGTCCCAAGGGGGAGTAGCTCCACGTCGGCAGGCCGTCAATACGAAACATTCCGCAGGATCTGCGTGATGTCTCCGGCTTCCGGGCAGTTGCCAGGTTTTTAGGCGACTGTGAGCAAGACCTTTGCCGCGATGGCAAAGTATCTTCAGGCAAGCCGGCTCCCCTGCCGGACCAGCTCAAAGGCCTTTCGCCGTTGCCGGACGAAAGGCCTTTTTGTTTGGTTCCGATTTGGGAGAGATGTGATGGAGAGTATTGGTACCTGGTGGATGTGGGCGGGCTTTGCCGCCGTGGTGGTGGTCATGCTGGCCATCGACCTGTTCCTGGTGGGGGGGGGCAAGGAACACAAGGTGTCGGTCCGCGAGGCCGGCATCTGGACCGTGGTGTGGGTGAGTGTGGCCATGCTGTTTGCCGGCGCCCTGTGGTGGTATCTGGATGGGGCCGCGGGCCGCGAGGTCGCCAATGCCCGAACGCTCGAGTTTGTGACCGGCTATCTCATCGAGAAGGCGCTGGCCGTCGATAACGTCTTTGTCTGGCTGATGCTGTTCTCCTTCTTTGCCGTGCCGCCGGAGCTGCAGAAGCGGGTGCTGATCTACGGCGTGCTGGGTGCCATCGTGATGCGTACCGGCATGATTTTCGCGGGGGCCTGGCTGATCAGCCAGTTCCACTGGGTGCTGTATCTCTTCGGCGCCTTCCTGCTGGCCACCGGCGTGAAGATGATGTGGTTTGCCGGGCATGAGCAGAATTTGGAGAAGAACCCGCTGCTGCGCTGGCTGCGTGGGCACATGAAGATCACCAACGAGTTTCACCATGAGCGCTTCTTCGTGATGAAGGAGGAGGGCGGCAAGTGGGTGCGCTACGCCACGCCCCTGTTCCTGGCCCTGGTGCTGGTGGAGATCTCCGACCTGATCTTTGCGGTGGACTCGATCCCGGCGATCTTCGCCATCACCACCGACCCGTTCATCGTGCTCACCTCCAACGTGTTCGCCATTCTTGGTCTGCGCGCCATGTACTTCCTGCTGGCTGACTTTGCCGGGCGCTTCTCGCTGCTCAAGTATGGTCTGGCGGCGGTGCTGATGTTCATCGGGGGCAAGATGCTGCTGATCGACGTGGTGAAGATCCCGGTGGGCATCTCCCTGGGCGTGGTGGCGCTGCTGATCACCATCTCGGTGGTGCTGTCCCTGCGCAAGGACCGCCTGGAGAGCTCGGCTCAGCAGGGCTGATGCTGGACGGGGCCCGGCCGCGTGGTGCATGCTGCCTGGCCCCGATATTCCGAGACTGTCTGCTGTCGTGCTGATCCGCAATGAAACCCCGGCCGATGCTGCCGCCGTGCATGAACTGAATGTTGCTGCCTTTGAGGGCAGTACCGAAGCCGATATGGTGGACGCCCTGCGCGGTCACACCTTTCCCTATGTGTCCCTGGTGGCCGACGATAAGGGGGTGATCGCGGGGCACATCCTGTTCACCCCGGTGCATCTGCCCGGCCACCCCCGGGCGCGGCTGATGGCCCTGGCGCCCTTGGCCGTGCTGCAGGGTTACCAGCGCAGCGGGGTGGGCTCGGCCCTGGTGGAGGCTGGGCTGGCCCAGGCCCGCGAGGCCGGCGCCGGCGCGGTGGTGGTGCTGGGCCATCCCGGTTATTACCCGCGTTTCGGCTTCGTACCGGCGTCGCGCCACGGCATCCGCTGCACCTACATGGACGCCGACGAGGTGCCCGACGAGGCCTACATGATCATCGAGCTGCAGCCCGGCCACCTGGAGGGGCTGGCCGGCTGCGTCGAGTATCACACGGCCTTCTCGGCCGTCTAGCCGCTATTCCCCGCCAGGCGGCGCAGCAGCGGCCGCCACATCTCGCCCTGGTGCACTGCCAGGCCGAGCAGGATCAGCCCGGTGCCGGCCCACAGGCGCAGGCCGATCTCCTCGCCGTTGAGCAGATTCCCCAGCAGCAGGGCCAGCACGGGTGTGATCAGGGTGATCAGCGCCACCCGCGAGGCCTCCAGGTGCTTGATCACGTAGTAGTAGAGGGCAAAGCCCAGTACCGACCCGAAGACCCCGAGATAGACGATGGCGGCGCCGGCACGGGGTGGAATCGCCACCGGAATCCGCCCGTCGCTGAGCAGCCAGAGCAGGGCGAAGAAGGGCAGCGCGACGCTCAGCGTACCCACGGTGGTGGCGAGGGGCGGGCTGTCGTCACCGATGTGCTTGAGGGACACCAGGCTGCCCGAATACACCAGTACCGCCGCCAGCAAGGCCACCAGGCCCGCCAGGGCATGCTCGCCGCCCAGGCTGTCGCCATGCACGAAGATCACCCCCAGCCCGGCGGCCCCCAGCAGGGTGCCGGCGAGGCGTGCCGGAGTGAGAGCCCGCTCGCCCAGGAACAGGGCAGCCAGCACCGCCGCGAACAGGGGCGACAGGCCGAACAGCACCGCCACCAGCCCGGAGTTCACGTAGCGGGCGCCCCAATAAGTCAGTGCCATGGCCCCGAACAGGCCGACACCGCCCGACAGGTAGGCCCGTCGTGCCCGGGCGTGCAGCGGAAAGCCGACGCGCCCCACCAGCACCAGCAGTCCGGCCACCAGCGTCCCGATGGCCATGCGGGCGAGCACGGCGAAGGCGAAGCCTGCGCCCTCGGTGCTCCACTGGATGGCCAGGGGCGTGGTGGACCAGATCAGGATGATGCCGAGGTAGGCGGCGGGCAGGGACATGGGAGGCTCCTGAAAATGAAAAAGGCCGCGGAGGGAAATCCGCGGCCTGTCGTGAAATCGGTGCAACTACCCGATCAACCCGATCCCGGCCCCGGACGGACGGCCACGCGCCAGGCGCGCAGGGCGCGACGATGGAGGGCCAGGAGGGGGTAGGACGTGCAGGGCATGGGACCATTCTGGCTGCCAGCCCTGCGGCACGTCAAGCGGCACACCATCAGTGGGCCGCCGCCTGGGGGGCGTAGCTGTCTTTCCAGCCGCCACCGAGGGCCTTGAACAGATCCACCGAAGAGGACAGCCGGGCCTGGCGGTTCTGCACCCAGGCGAGGGTGGCGTCGTTGCTGGTGCGTTGGGCCGTGAGCACTTCCAGGTAGGGTGAGTAGCCGCTGTCGTAACGGGCCTGGGCGAGTTGCAGGCTGCGTTTCGCAGCCTGCATGGCCTGGCCGAGGGCGACTTCGCTGTCACCGTTCTGGCGGACGGTGATCAGGGCATCGTTCACCTCGCGGAAGGCGGTCTGCACCGATTTGCGATAGGCCTCGAGGCTCTGTTTCTGCTGGGCGCTGACCTGCTCCACCTGGGCGCGCAGACGGCCACCCTCGAAGATGGGTTGGGTCAGGCCGGCGCCGATGGACCACACTGCGGCGGCGGGGCTGAACAGATCCGACAGGTCGCGGCTTTCCCGGCCGAGGGAGCCGGTCAGGGTGATGCTCGGGAACAGGGCGGCCTTGGCCACCCCGATCTTCGCGTTGGCGGCAATCAGGTCGGTTTCGGCCTTGCGCACGTCGGGGCGGGCTTCGAGCAGGCTGGAGGGCAGACCGGCCGGGGGCGTCGGCGGCACCGGCAGGCTGCGCAGATCACCCGCGGCCACCTTCAGGCCGGGCTGGCCGACCAGCAGGCCGAGCAGGCTTTCGGCCAGGGCACGGTTTTTCTCCAACTGCACCTGGGCTGCGGTGTAGGTGGCCAGGGCGCCTTCGGCCTGCTGCACGTCCAGCTGCGACACGTAGCCGCCGTCGAAGCGCACGCGGGCAAGCTGGGTGCTCTTGGCCTGGCTGCTCACCGAGTCGCGATTCACCAGCAGTTGGGCGTCGAGGGCACGCAGGTTGAGATAGGCCTGGGTGACGCTGGCCGCGAGGCTCAAGGACACGGTCTCGCTGGTGTAGCGGGTGCCCAGGGCCTGGGCGCGGGCCGCCTCCGAGGCACGCCGCAGCTTGCCCCACACATCCAGCTCGAAGGACGTGGACAGGCCGATCTTGTTGGTGTTGCGCAGCAGCCCGGTGGGCTCGACGGCGTTGGGCAGGATGGTGCGGCTGCGCGAGATGCCGGCGTTGGCGTCGATCTGGGGCAGCAGGGCCGCATTTACCTGGCGCAGCACCGCGTCGGCTTCCTCGATGCGGGCGGCAGCGGTCAGGGCGTCCGGACTGCTGGTCAGGGCCTGGTCCACCAGGGCATCCAGTTGCGCGTCGCCGAACAGGGTCCACCAGCGGCTGGCGACCGCGGGCGTGGTGGTGGGGGCACCGGCCATGGGTTCGCCGGCGTAGCTGTCGGGCAGGGCCACCCGGGCGTCGGGACGCTGGTAGTCGGGGCCCAGGGCACAGCCGGCCAGGGCCAGGGGAATGGCGAGGGCCAGCAGGGTCAGACGGGGGCGGATCACGGCTTCACCTCCTGGGTGCCGGTGTGGGGCAGGTCGCCTGCGGGGTGGCGGGGCTTGTTGCGGCTCAGCCACTTGAAGAACAGGGGAATGAAGACGGTGGCGATGAAGGTGGCGGCGATCATGCCCCCCACCACCCCGGTACCCATCGAGCGCCGCGCGGCGGCACCGGCGCCCGACGAGATCGCCAGGGGCAGCACGCCAAGGATGAAGGCCAGGGAGGTCATCACGATGGGGCGGAAGCGCAGCCGGGCGGCCTCGACCGCCGCATCGATCACGCTCATGCCTTCGGCCTGCTTCTGGGCCGCAAACTCGACGATCAGGATCGCGTTCTTGGCCGCCAGGCCGATCAGCACCACCAGCCCGATCTGGAAGTAGATGTCGTTGGGCATGCCGCGCAGCAGCACGGCCACCAGGGCCCCGAACATGGCGAAGGGCACCGCCATGATCACCGCCAGGGGCAGGGACCACTTCTCGTACTGGGCCGCGAGGATCAGGAAGACCATGATGATGCCGAACACGAAGGCGATGATGGAGGCGCTGCCGGTGCGCTTTTCCTGGAAGGCCTGGCCGACCCACTCGGTGCGGTAGCCTTCCGGCAGGGTGGCGAGGGCCACTTCTTCGACGGCCTTGATGGCGTCGCCGGAGCTGTAGCCCGGGGCGGCGTTGCCCAGCACCTTGGCCGACACGAAGCCATTGAAGCGCTCCACCAGCTCGGCACCGGTGACCATGCTGACCTTGGCCACCGCCGACAGGGGCACCATGGCGCCGGTGGCGCTGCGCACATAGGGCTTGAGCAGGTCTTCGGGCTTCATCCGGTAGGCGGCGTCGGCCTGGACCTGGACCTTGTAGGTCTTGCCGCTGCGGTTGAAGTCGTTGACGTACAGCACGCCGGTGCTGGCCTGCAGGGTGGCGTAGATCGAGTCGAGGGGAATGCCCATGGACAAGGCCTTGGGTTCATCGACCTCCACGTAGAGCTGGGGCGCGGTCACGCGGAAGAAGGTGTTGAGGCCGGTCAGCTCGGGGCGCTGCTTGAGGGCTTCGACGAACTGCCCGGTGACTGCAGCGAGGTTGCGCGGATCGCCATCAGCCCGGTTCTGCACATACACCTCGAAGCCGCCTGCAGTACCGAGGCCCTGGATGGGGGGCGGGTTGAAGACCAGGCCCATGCCGTCGGGCAGGCTCATGCCGATGCCCATGAACTTGCCGGCCATCTCGCTCGTGGTGACGGTGCGCTGGTCCCAGGGCTTGAAGATGATGAAGGTGGTTGCCACGCTGGGCCGGTTGTTGCCTGTGATGAAGTCCACCCCGTTGATGAAGAAGATGTTCTCGATGTCATCGGACATGACGCGCTGACGCATCTGTTCGGCGGCGACGCCGGTGCGTTGCCCGGAAGCGCCATCGCTGAGGGTGACGAAGCCGAACAGGTAGCCCTGGTCTTCGGAGGGGACGAAGCTGCCCGGCACGACGCGCAGCAGCCAGGCCGCGGCGCCGATGGTCAGCAGGAACACCAGGGTGCCGACGATGCCGTGACGCAGGGTCAGGCCGACGGTGTTGGTGTAGCTGCGGGTAAAGCGCTCGAACAGGCGGTTGAAGGGCCGGAACAGGGGCTTCTCTTCATGGGTGGGCTTGAGCAGCAGGGCGCACAGGGCGGGGGTGAGGGTCAGGGCGACGATGCCCGAGATCACCACCGCCACCGCCACCGTCACGGCAAACTGCTTGTAGAGCATGCCGGCGATGCCGCCCAGGAAGGCCACGGGCACGAACACCGCGCACAGCACCAGCACGATGGCGATGACGGCGCCCGACACCTCCCGCATGGCCTCGATGGCCGCGTCCTTGGGGGACATCTTCTGCTCGTTCATCAGGCGCTCGACGTTCTCGAGCACCACGATGGCGTCATCCACGACGATGCCGATGGCCAGCACCATGGCGAACAGGGTCAGGGTGTTGATGGAGAAGCCGAACAGCCACATGCCGGCGAAGGTGCCGATCAGGGACACCGGCACCGCCACGATGGGGATCAGGGTGGCGCGCCAGTTCTGCAGGAACAGGTACACCACGGCGATCACCAGCAGTGCGGCTTCGACGAGGGTCTTGATGACCTCCTTGGCGGACTCCTGGATGAAGCGGGTGGTGTCGTAGGGCACGAAGTACTCCATGCCCTTGGGGAACTGCTTGGACATCTCGTCCAGGCGGGCGCGTACCAGCTTGGCGGTCTGCAGGGCGTTGGCGCCGGACTGCAGGTAGATGCCCATGCCGGACACCGGGGATCCGTTCACGCGGGCGCTGCGGTCGTAGTTGTCGGCACCCAGCTCGATGCGCGCCACATCCTTCAGGCGCACCAGGCCGTTGGGGCCTTCGGCGCGCAGCACGATGTTGCCGAAATCCTCAGGGGTCAGCAGGCGACCCTTGGCGGTGACGGTGTAGGTGAGCTGCTGGCCGTTGAGCACCGGCTCGGCGCCGATCTTGCCGGCGGCGTTCTGGGCATTCTGGACGCGGATGGCGGCGGCCACATCGGAGGTGGTGACCCCCAGCTTGGCCATCACGTCGGGCTTCAGCCACACGCGCATGGCGTAGATCGGGTCGAATAGCTGGGCGTCGCCCACGCCGGGGATGCGGCGGATCTCCTCGATCACGTTGAGGGACACGTAGTTCGACAGGTAGAGGGCGTCGAAGGTGTTGTCCGGGGAGCGCAGCGCCGCAAACATCAGGATGTTGTTGGAGCGCTTCTGCACCAGCACGCCAGTGCGTCTCACGTCATCGGGCAGGCGCGGCTCGGCCACCTTGACCCGGTTGTTCACGGCGATCAGCGCCGTGTCCGG
This sequence comes from Zoogloea sp., assembly GCF_017302315.1. Classification (GTDB taxonomy): domain Bacteria; phylum Pseudomonadota; class Gammaproteobacteria; order Burkholderiales; family Rhodocyclaceae; genus Zoogloea. The sequence continues at coordinate 45,671 of NZ_JAFLDT010000015.1, read as the reverse complement.
GTTGGTGCCCACCTCGAAGGTGGCGGTGATGCTGACCGTGCCGTTGGAGGTGCTCTGGGAGTTGTAGTAGAGCAGGCCCTCGACACCCGATAGCTGCTCCTCGATGGGCGCAGCGACGGTCTTGGAGAGGGTCTCGGCGTTGGCGCCGGGGAAGGTGGCGGAGATGATCACCGTGGGCGGCGTGATCTCCGGATACTGGGCGACCGGCAGGGTGAGCGAGGCCATGAGGCCGGCGATCACGATGACGATGGAGATGACCGAGGCAAAGATCGGCCGGCTGATGAAGAAGCGTGACATGGATGGTGCTCCCTCAATCCTTCTTGGCCGGCGCCGCTGCAGGCGCGGGGGCTGCGCCTGCCTTGCCACCCGGCGCGCCCGGACCTTCACCCGGGGCATGGGGGGCAACCGAAGCACCCGGACGCAGCTTGATGATGTTGTCCACGATCACCTTGTCGCCGGCCTTCAGGCCATCCAGGATCACCCAGTCTTTACCCGTCCATTGGCCGGTCTTTACCGGGCGCGGGGCCACCTTGTTGTCGGCATCGGCGGTCATCACGATGGCGCCCCGGTCCGTCTGCACGACGGCGTTCTGCGGCACCTTGAAGACACCGCTGCGCTCGCCGGTGAGGAGTCGGGCACGCACGAACTGACCGGGCATCAGGCTGCCGTCCGGGTTGGCAAACTCGGCACGCAACTGCTGGGTGCCCAGGGTCGGGCTGAGCTGGCTGGCCGCAAAATTGAGTTTGCCCCGCACCGGATGGGTGGAGCCATCGGGCAGGATCAGCTCCACACCCCGCACGGTCCCGGGCTTGAAGCGACCGCCGGGGGAGGCGCTGGCAAGTTCGCTCTCGGAAACCGAGAAACGGACCCAGATGGGGTTGAGCTGGACCACAGTGGTGACCAGCCCGTTGGCGCTCACCAGGTTGCCTTCCGACACCGCCGCGCGACCGGTGACGCCAGACACGGGTGCCGTCACGGTGGACCAGGACAGGTTGAGTTCGGCCTGACGCACGGCCGCCTGGGCGGCCTGCACGGCAGCGAGGGCGGCGGCATTGTCGGACGTGGCGATGTCGTACTCGCGCTGGCTGATGGCCTGCTGGGCGAGCAGTCCCTTGAGGCGGCCGGCTTCGCGCAGGGTCTGGTCCGCACGGGCCTTGCTCTCGGCAAGTTGCGCACGGGCCTGGGCGGTGGCGACCTCGAAGGGAGCCTTGTCGAGTTCGAAGAGGGGCTGTCCGGCCTTCACCGCGCTGCCTTCTTCAAACAGCCGCTTCATCAGGATGCCGCCGACCCGCGCGCGGATCTCGACTTCCTTTGCCCCTTCGGTCTGGGCTACCGCTTCGATGCTGGTTTCCACGGTGGTCGGCTGCAGGGTCAGCACCGTTACCGGCAGGGCCGGCATGCCGCCGGGGGGCGGTCCCCCGGCAGGCTGCTCCTTGCCGGAGCAGGCGGTGAGAAGTGCCGCGCTCAGCGCCAGAGCGGGCAGGGTGTGGCGAAGGGTGCGAGGGGGGCGAGAAGCGGGGCGAACGGTCACGGTGACCTCCGGGGCTGGATTTTTGGGTGTTGTTGGAGCATAGTTTTATACATTCAAGAATGTATGTAAAGCGTTGAGCAAGCTCTTACCTTGATCACCGGAGGGTTGAATGGTTCGCAAGACCAAGGAAGAAGCGGAGATCACCCGTCGCCATATCATCGCGGCCGCCCGCCGGGTGTTCCTGGCATGGGGCGTTGGGCGCACGACCCTGGAGAGAATTGCCGCCGAGGCGGGGGTGACCCGCGGGGCCGTCTACTGGCACTTTCGCAACAAGACAGAGCTGTTCTTTGCCATGCGTGAACAGGCCATCCTGCCCTTTCTGGACAGGGTGGTCTTCAAGGAAGACGATGCCGACCCGCTGCAGGGCATTGAGATGGCCCTGCAGGAGATCTTCCATATCCTTCGCGATCAGGCCGAGGTGCGGGAGACCTTTGAGATCATCAGTTTCAAGTGTGAATACGTGAACGAATTCAGCGGCATGATGCAATGCACCGGGGGGCAGCTGGATTTCCTTGGCAAACTGACCGAGGCCTACCGGCGGGCCGAGGCGCGTGGTGCATTGCGCGCGGGCTCGGCGCCGGCCGATCTGGCCCACGATACCTTCCTGTTTGTCGGTGGCTTGATCAAGCATTGGCTGGCGGGGCGGCCGGACGAGCGCTTCCGCTCCGATCCCGCCGGCCTTATCCGAAACCATGTGGCCCTGCGCCGGGCTTGAGCCCGGCCGCGGCGTCACGATGGCGGACAGGTGGGCTCGGCTTGCCGGGTGGGTGGGGTGCCCCGTGCGAGCCAGTGCGCGAGGACGGCGTAAAGCCGCTCCGGGTCGACGGGCTTGGTGATGAAGTCGTTCATGCCGGCGTCCAGACATGCGGCCCGGTCATCGCCGAAAGCGTTGGCCGTCATGGCGATGATGGGAAGGATGTCGGCAGGGTGGTAAGCGCGAATCCGCCGGGTGGCTTCAAGCCCGTCCATCACCGGCATTTGCATGTCCATCAGTATCAGGGCGTAGTCATGCTCGGGCCCGCACAGGCGTTCGACGGCGGCCAGACCATTGCCGAGCACATCCAGATGCAATCCGACCTCCTCGATCAGTTCCCGGGCGACCTCCTGGTTCACCCGATCATCTTCCACCAAAAGTACCCGGGTGCCCGCGAACTCGCGACTCAGACGTGCTTCTGCCGCGCTTTCCGGGTCTGCGGGCGAGGGGGTATCCGTAACATTGGCGATGCGTCGCAGGCGGGCGGTGAACCAGAAGCGGCTGCCATGGCCGAGGCGGCTTTCGCCGTGGGCGTCGCCCCCCATCAGGCGGGCCAGGCGCCGGGTGATGGCAAGGCCGAGGCCTGTGCCCCCGTGGGTGCGCGTGGTGGAGCGGTCGCCCTGCCGGAAAGGATCGAACAGGCTGGAGAGAACGTCGGGTGCGATGCCCGCCCCCGTGTCGAGTACCTCGAAGCGTATCAGCAGGCTCTCGGCATCTTCAGTTTCGGGGACGATGCGCAGGGTCACGTTGCCCCGGGCGGTGAACTTGATCGCGTTGCCGGCGAGATTGAGAAAGGCCTGGGTGAGGCGGGTCAGGTCGCCGTGCAGGCGGGGCAGAGGTGGAGCCTCGGTGCGCAGCTCAATCCCCTTTTCGCGGGCCTGCTCGGCGAGCATGGAAACGATGTTTGCACAGAGGGCGTGCAGATCGAGTTCGCGCGCTTCCAGTGCCAGCTTGCCAGCCTCGATCTTGGAGAAGTCGAGGATGTCATTGATGACGGCCAGCAGGTGTCGGGCCGCATCGCTGATCATGGCCAGCTTTTCAAGCTGCACGGGATCGGTGCCTCGGCGCTGCAGGAGGTGGCTCAGGCCGACGATGGCGTTCAGCGGTGTGCGGATTTCGTGGCTCATGTTGGCCAGAAACTCGGATTTGGCCTGATTGGCCGCCGCCGCTGTCTGGTTGGCCGCTCGTAGTGCAAGCGTGCGTGCCTCGACCAACTGCTCCAGGTGGTCCCGATAGCGTTCCAGTTGGGCCTCCGCCTTGCGGCGCTCCTCGATCTCGATCTCGAGGGCTGCAAAGGCGCTTTCCCGCGCCCGGTCGTGCCCCACGATACTGCGTGAGGCCAGCATGCCCGCGATGATGACCCCCCCACTGGCCACGGCAGCAGCCAGCAGGAGGCCGATACGGTTGAGGTCAATCTGGTGGTTGATCTGCGCAGTGGCGGCTTCGGTGCGCCGGGCGTTGATGTCGGTGAGCTTACGCAGTGCCAGGGCCAGGAGTTTGTCGTTTTCCCCCTGAAGAGCGGCCTGGAGGGCCGTCGGGTCGGCCTGGCGGGTGGCACGCAGGGTGACGAGGCGTGCCATGTCGTCGCGATACAGCCGCACGTAGCGGTCGGCGCTGTCCAGGAGGGGGCGTTCGGTGTTGTCTGGCGTGCCAAGGGTGCGATAGGTGACAAGATTTGCAGCCACGTGGTCCATTTCTGCGCCAAAGCGGATGGCCGCATCGCCGCCCTCACGCAGGTAGTTGTTGAAGTGCTCGCTGGCGTAGCCAAGGCGCAGGGCGCTGTTCAGCATCACTTCGTGCCGGCCGGCAATCACGGTGGACATCTCGGTCCAGCTAGCGGCAAGCCGCGAAAGCATCAGAAAGGCCATCAGCACTACGCCCAGCACGGCCACCAGGGTGAAGCCAAAGCCAACCACCAGTGAGTGCCGGACCTTCATCGGGCGGCGGCCTCGACCACCTGGCGGACATAGGCGCCGGAGGGGCCGGAAAGCCATTTGTCATGGATCGGCCGGGTTGCCTTCACAAATGGCAGGCGGTTGACCGGCGTGAAATGGATTCCGGCAGCCATCAAGGCCTGCCTGGCCTCCTCCTCGGCACTGCGGGTGAGTGTACGTTGCAGACGGGTGGCCTCATCGGCCGCGCGCTGGACAATCTCCCGGTCGGTTCCGGAGAGGGCCTGCCATGCCCTGTGGCTCATCACGAAGGGGGTGATCTCATATTTGTGCGCGGTAAGGGAGATATGGGTCTGGACCTCGTGGAGACGGGCCGCCCAAATGTTGAGCAGCGGGTTCTCCTGGCCGTCCACCGTGCGCCGCTGCAGGGCTTGATAAAGGGCCGAAAAGCGGATCTCGACAGGCTGGGCGCCGAGGGCACGGACGATGTCCATTGCCACCGGGTCGGCCGGGGTGCGGAGCTTCAGCCCGGCAAAGTCGGCCGGCCTGAGAAGGGGGCGGACCGAATTGGAAAAGTGGCGGATGCCGTTGTCCCAGAATCCCAGGCATATGAAGCCGGCCTGTGCCATCCGCTGGGCCAGTTGCTGACCGAGGGGGCCGTCCAGCAGGCGCAGGGCCTGTTCCGGCCGGTCGAACAGGAAAGGCAGGCCAAAGGCGTTGATCTCGGGCACAAAGGCGGAAACCGGCCCCTGACTGTTGGCCGAGATATCCAGGCTGCCGTCCTGGAGGGCCTGGAGCATGGCCACGTCATCACCGAAGCTGGCGCCCCCCAGTATATTCACGGAAATACGCCCGCCACTCTGTGCCTTGAGCGTGTCCGCAAAGCGGCGGGACGCCTGCGCGCGCGGGTGGTCAGCCGTGACCGCATGGCCAAGGGTCAGCACAATCTCGGCCCGGGCCGGCAGGGACAGGAGGAGTACAGCGAAAAAGGACAGAAAAACGGCGTTCATGCTTCTTTTGTCGTCAATCTGACTGCCAAACCTGGGAAAGTCAGGTCTGGCAGTCAATATAGTCGACAAGCGAGGTCGCCGTGGTGTGACAAATTACCAAAGCATGGGCCGTGCCTCCCCCGACCAGAGCGGGGGAAGTTGGTGTATCAATACTGGTAGAAGCCCTGGCCGGTCTTGCGGCCCAGGTAACCCGCATCCACCATCTCCTTGAGCAGCGGGGCGGGGCGGTACTTGGGGTCATTGAAACCGTCGTAGAACACCTCCATCACCGCAAGCATGGTGTCCAGACCGATCAGGTCGGCCAGGGCCAGGGGGCCGATGGGGTGGTTGCAGCCCAGCTTCATGCCCTCGTCGATGTCCGCCGCCGAGGCCAGGCCCTCCTGAAGGGCGAAGATGGCTTCGTTGATCATCGGACACAGGATGCGATTGACCACGAACCCCGGGCTGTTCTTGACGGCGATGGGCGTCTTGCCGATGGCCGTGGCGAAGGCCTGCACCGCTGCGACGGTCTCGTCGGAGGTCTGCAGGCCGCGGATCAGCTCCACCAGCGCCATCAGCGGGACCGGATTGAAGAAGTGCATGCCGATGAAGCGTGAGGGGCTGGAGACGGATGCCGCCAGCTTGGTGATGGAGATCGACGAGGTGTTGGTGGCGATCACCGTGGTGGCCGGGACGATGCCATCGATCTCCTTGAGGATGCGCAGCTTGAGCCCCTCGTTCTCGGTGGCAGCCTCGATCACCAGGTCGGTGCCCGCCAGGTCGGCGTAGGCCGTGCTGCCCTTGATGCGGCCCAAGGCCGCAGCCTTGTCGGCTTCGGAGATCTTCTCCTTCTTGACCATGCGGTCCAGGCTCCCGGCCACCGTCTTGAGGCCGCGCTCGACCGCTTCGGTGGAGATGTCCACCATCACCACGCCCACACCCGCCAGGGCGCAGACCTGGGCAATGCCGTTACCCATGGTGCCGGCGCCGATCACGCCAATGTTCTGAATTGCCATGCTGTTGCTCCTTGTTGCGTTGAATTCTTGAAAGGCTGTTTTTGGATGCGCAGGGACGACGGAGCGCGCTGCCCTCCGCCGTTTGCTGCGCTGCGGGAGGATACCGGAGTCAGCCGGAGGGTGACTTGGGAACATGCCCGTACTACCCCGTCAGGGCGATGCCCCCCGCTCCCGGCACGGAAATTCATGATGCGCTGCAAAATAAATTTGACTCTCGCCGCGGGATCGTCTAATATCTCGTTTCTCTGACGCGGGGTGGAGCAGTCTGGCAGCTCGTCGGGCTCATAACCCGAAGGTCGCAGGTTCAAATCCTGCCCCCGCAACCAAACAAAAGCATCAAGGCTCAATCGCGCAGGCGATTGAGCCTTGATGCTTTTTCACGCCCGGCTTCCGCACGTCAGCCCCAATGGCGTGAATCTTGCTGCATTCCCGTATGCACACCGAATCCCGCGCTGACGTGTCGGCAAGCCGACAGATCCTCCACTATGTGCGGAGACGCGCCTGGTGTGAATGGGACGACTTCGACCTGTGGCCGGATCGGGTGCGTGCCGATCTGGCGCGGGCCGATGGGCCGGTGTGGCCGCCCTTCCTGCTGCTGGCCATGCCGGGCATCGACGCGGCCACCCAACGTAGCTGCGCGACCCGCTGGCTTGAGGCGCGGCTGGCCCGTTTTCAGGCTGAGGGGAGTCCGGGCGACGTCGCGACGGGCGCGGCAGTCCTTCCCCGGCCGGCCGGGCCGCTGAAGATCGGCTATCTGTCGGGGGATTTCCATCAGCACGCTACGGCCCTGCTGATGGTCGAGATGCTGGAAGCCCACCGGGCCGGGCATGTGGAGCTCTATGCCTACAGCCATGGCAAGAACGACGGCAAGGGCATGCGCGAGCGGCTGATGGCGGCGTTTCATCGCTTCAATGACATTGCCGGCCTGAGCGACCTGGAGGCGGCCGCGCTCATCCGCGACGATGGCGTGGACATCCTCGTGGACCTGAAAGGCTATACCGAGGGCAGCCGCACCATGTTGTTGGCCCATCGCGCGGCGCCGGTGCAGGTGAGCTTCCTGGGCTACCCGGGTACGTCCGGGCAGGGCTTTGTGGATTACCTGATCAGCGACCGCTTTGTGACGCCGGCCGCTGCCGCTGCCGACTACTCCGAGGCCTTGGCCTGCATGCCCCACAGCTACCAGCCCCATGGCCGGGTGGCGGATACGGACCATGCACTGCCCGACCGGGCCGGGTTGGGCCTGCCCGAAGGCGCCTTTGTGTTCGCGTGTTTCAACCAGGCCTGGAAGTTCACACCCCAGGTTTTCGATGTGTGGTGCAGCCTGCTCAACGAGGTGCCCGGCAGCGTGCTGTGGCTGCTGGATGACCCCCATGCCCGGGGCAACCTGCGCAACGAGGCCCTGGCCCGCGGCGTGCTGCCCGACCGGCTGATCTTCGCCCCGGGCCTGCCCCAGGCCGAGCATCTGGCCCGGCTGCCGGCCATCGATCTGATGTTGGACACCTGGCCCTACAACGCCCACACCACGGCCAGCGATGCCCTGTGGGCTGGTGTGCCGCTGGTCACCTGTGCCGGCAGCACCTTTGCTTCCCGCGTGGCGGGCGGGCTGCTGCTCGCCGCCGGCCTGCCGGAAGCCATCACCACCACGCCCGAGGCCTACCGGGTGCTGGCCTTGTCCCTGGCCCGGGACCCGTCCTGTCTCGCTGATCTGCGCACGCGCTTTGCCTCGAGCCGCCGTGCAGCGGCCCTGTTCAATGTGGTGGCCTACACCGGTGCGCTGGAGGCCATGTATGCCCGCATGTGGGCCCGCCATGAGTCTGGTCTTGCGCCCGAGGCCATCGACATGGCCGATGACGCCGGCTACGGTGCCACCGCCGTTTCGGGCGAGCCCTGGACCCTGAAACTGGCCTGGGGCGCGTCTGGCCACTGATCGCCGAGCTTGCGAACGAATCCTCTGCGCGGCTCGACTTCGCTCCTGCGGTGCGCACCGCACCCCGTGTGTGGCTGCGCTTCCCGGCGCGGCTTCCCACCGCTCGCCGCGATGTCTTCGCAAGCGCTCAGCGGGGCGGGCGTGTAACACATTTCCCGTTTCGCTTGGAGAATCCCGGGAGTGGCGCGGCCTGTTCCATCTTGCGCTGCAACAAATTTCTTTCTTCCGTCATCTCCGTGATGTAACTTGAATAGGCAGTCCGTCCGCCTTCGGGTGCCATCCAGCGGCACTCCGCATAACGTTTCCGTCGAATCCCCTAACCCCCGGGAGTTGCCATGTCGAACGAGAAATCTTCTGTTGCACCGCCACTGGGCGCCTTCAACGCCGATCTCAGTCAGAGTTCCGTTTCCGGGCTGTCGTCCGGGGCCTTCATGACGGTTCAGCTGCATCTGGCCCATTCGGCCACCTTCGTCGGGGCGGGCATCATTGCCGGTGGTCCCTTCCGCTGCGCCGAGTCCTACCGCGCGGCGGCCGCCATTGCCGAAGATGCCCTCACCCTCAATGCCCTCTACGTGTGCATGAATCCGCTCATTCCCCAGGCCGCACCCAATCCGGCCAAGCTCGCCGAAGTGGCGCGGGAAACGGCCGCGCAGGGCCTGATCGATGCGGTGGAGAACCTGGCCGGCCAGCGGGTCTACATCTTTACGGGTACCGAGGACAAGGTGGTGGATTCCAGTGTGGTGGACACCACCCGCCGCTTCTACGAGATGCTGGGCGTGGCTCCGGCCGCGATCCATTACGAGAACACCCTGCCCGCGGGGCACTCGATCATCACCGACAACCCGGAGGACAACCCCCTCGGCGTCAATCGTCCGCCCTACATCAACCAGGGTGGCTTCATGCAGTCGCGGGTCATCCTGGAGCACATCTACGGCCCCCTCAAGCCGCCCGCCGAGCGCCTGACCGGGCGTATCGTGCGCTTCGACCAGAGCGAGTTCTTCGCTGGCAATCCGCGGGCCAGCATGAGCGAGTTTGCCTATGCCTATGTGCCCAAGGCGGTGGAGGAGGGGGCGCCGTGCCGGGTGCATGTGGCGCTGCATGGCTGCAAGCAGGGCTACAACTACGTAAACTTCGTGAATGGTCAGCCCGACCTGGAAAACTGCCCGCCCTACGGCAATCGCTATTTCACGACCACCGGCTATAACGAGATGGCCGATGCCAACAACCTGATCATCCTTTACCCCCAGGCCGAGGGCACCGACAACGCCGTCAGCCAGAACCCGGAAGGGTGCTGGGACTGGTGGGGCTACACGGCGGAAGATCCCCAGAGCCCGGACTATTACTCGAAACAGGCCATCCAGATCCAGGCCATCCACGGCATGCTGCAACGCCTCGGCGGCCAATGAACCCGCGACATCGCGAGAAAGCTCCAGCCATGAACACCGCACTCTCGACCCTCGCGGAAGACGCCCTCCGCCAGATGCAACAACTTCACCAGGCCCACGTCCGCCTGCTCACCAGCCTTGCCCCCGCACCGGGTACCCTGCCTGCGCTGCCTTCGGCGCCACAGCTCGGCCATCTGGGCCAGTGGCAGGAGCTGATCACCCAGTCCGTCACCCGTCAGATGCAGAGTTGCCAGGCCATGATGCGCCTGGCCGCCCAGCCCCGCCTGGACGCCAGCCTGTTCACCGAGAGTCTGGCCATCCAGGCGGCGGTCATGCAGCGCCTGGCCACCCAGCAGACCCAGTGGCTGGAGGGGCTGCAGGCCATCGCCACCGAAGCCGCCAGCGTCAAGAAGGTCAATACCCTGTCCAAACTGATGGATCAGGAAAGTGACCTCTACGCCCGCTTCAACGCCCTCCTGGCGAGCCAGGCCACCGCCACCATGGAGCTGATCGAAAGCGTGCAGATCAGCGTCGGCTATCTGGTGGCCCAGAAAGAAGAGGAGTAAGGCAAGCGGCCGGCCGGGCCGGCGGGGTGAGGGGGCGTCGGCACGCAGGGGCCGTCCCCCGATTGTCGTCCAGGGAACATCACACGGCGCTCATCGTCGCGTCATGAAGCCTGGGTAGCGTTCGTGGTTTCTCAACTTCCACGATCCTCGCCATGTCTTTCCATTCCTTGCCATCCCGGTTTCGCCGTCGGGCCCTCGGGGCTGTCGTTTTTTCGTCCGCGCTGGTCCTGGCGGCCTGCGGAGGTGATGACGACAAAAGCAGCCGGCTGCCCGAGGCGGGCACTGCCCAGCTGGTGGTGCTGGAAACCACCGATCTCCATGCCAACCTCCTGAGCTATGACTACTTCAAGCTCGCTGAAGACAAGTCGGTCGGCTTCGAGCGCACCGCCACCCTGATCCGCCAGGCCCGTGCGGAGTTTCCGAACACGGTCCTGATCGACAACGGCGACACCATCCAGGGGACGGCCCTGGCCGACTATCAGGCGCTGGTGTCCCCGGTGTCGTGCTCCACCAAGCTCGCCACCTACAAGGCCATGGACGCCGTCGGCTACGACGCCGGCACCCTGGGCAATCATGAATTCAACTACGGCCTGCCGTATCTGGCCCAGGTTACGGGCACCCGCTTCAATGTGGAGGGCATGCCCGAACCTGCGGCGCAAACCCTGTGCAAGGGGCCGGACTTTCCTCTCGCCTTGGCCAACGTCACCAGCCGCAAGGACGGTCAGACCCTCTACAAGCCCTATGTGATGCTTGAGCGCAAGATCACCGGGGTGGACAAGGACGGCAAGACCTTCGAGGGCAAGATCAAGGTTGCGGTCATCGGCTTCACCCCGCCCCCCATCCTGTCCTGGGACAAGCGCTGGCTGGATGGCAAAGTGGATGTGCAGGGTGTTGTCGAAGCGGCCGGCAAATACGTGCCCATGGCCCGCGCCGAAGGGGCCGATCTGGTGATCGCCGCCTCCCACGGGGGCTTTGACAGCAGCGCGTACTCGGCGACGATGGAGAACGCCAACTACCACCTGGCCAAGCAGGCCGGCATCGACGGCATCCTGATGGGCCATTCCCATAGCGAGTTTCCCAATGCGGCCTGTAGCACCACCGACTGCAACGCCAGCGGGGTGGACAAGGTGAAGGGCACCCTCCATGGCGTGCCGGCCGTGATGCCCAGCTACTGGGGCAAGGCCATCGGGGTGATCAACTATTCCCTCGAAGTGAAGAACGGCAAATGGAGCGTCGTCCGCGACAAGACCCAGGTGAGCCTGCGCAAGGCCCTGCTCGATTCCGCCACCCGCACCTACGTGGTCACCGACCCCGCCATCTCCGCGGTCGTGCAGGCTGAGCATGCCTCGGCCATCGACTACGTGAAGACGCCCATCGGCCAGTCCGACTTCAATCTCAACACCTATTTCGCCGACGTGGGTGATGTGTCGGCGATCCAGGTGGTCAATGCGGCCCAGGCTGATTACGTGGCCCGCTACGTGGCCGCCAACCTGCCGGCCTACAAGAACCTGCCGGTGCTGTCGGTCAGCGCCCCCTTCAAGAGCGGTTTTGCCGGCGGTTCGGACTTCACCGACGTGAAGGCCGGCAACGTGGCCATCAACAACGCCGCCGACCTGTATCTCTTCCCCAACACCGTGTACGCGGTGAAGGTGACCGGGGCGGGCATCAAGGCCTGGCTGGAGAAGTCCGCCGAGCGTTTCAACCAGATCAACCCTGCGCTGACCACCGAGCAAGCCCTGGTGTCGAGCTTCCCCGGCTACAACTTCGACGTGTTCACCTCGGCCGACCTGAGCTACGAAATCGACGTCACTCAGCCCGTCGGCAGTCGCATCCGTAACCTCAAATACAAGGGCGCGGCCATCGACACCGTGGCCGAGTTCATCGTGGCCACCAACAACTACCGAGGTTCGGGCGGCGGCAGCTTCCCCGGCCTCAACGGCAGCAACGTGATCTACGCGTCCCCGGATGCCAACCGGGATGTGCTGATCGACTACATCAAGGCCCGCCGCAACCTCACCTTCGCCGCCGACGGTGCCACCCGTAGCTGGCGCTTCACGCCGGTGTCGGTGGCCGGCCCGGTGACCTTCAAGTCGGCCAGCGGCAAGCTCGGCGTGGCCACGGCCCTGGGGCTGGGCAACATCAGCGTGCTGCGTGACGACGATGGTTCGGGCAAGGGCCTGGGCGTGTACACCATTGACCTGGCGCACTGATCGGGTCGAGCGGGTCGCGCGGCCTTGCGGGGTGCGCGACCCGTATTTCCAGTTTTTTGTGTCCCTCCGGGGGCACCCGGTGGGCGAGGGGGCCCGGGTATGTCTGAGATAATGGGGTCATGAACGCACAGCCCCATCCTCTCCCCAGCACTGGGGGCGCCAATGGTGCGCCAGCGGCGGTCAGCCTGCGCGAGGCCTTCCTGTTCTGGCTCAAGCTGGGCTTCATCAGCTTTGGCGGGCCGGCCGGGCAGATCGCCCTGATGCACCAGGAGCTGGTCGAGAACCGGCGCTGGATCTCCGAACGGCGCTTCCTGCACGCCCTCAACTACTGCATGGTGCTGCCGGGGCCGGAGGCCCAGCAACTGGCCACCTATATCGGCTGGCTGATGCACCGTAGCTGGGGCGGCATCGTGGCCGGCACCCTGTTCGTGCTGCCCTCCCTGTTCATCCTGATCGGCCTGTCATGGGTCTATGTGGCCTTCGGCGAGATGCCGCTGGTGGCCGGGCTGTTTTATGGCATCAAGCCGGCGGTCACGGCCATCGTGCTGCAGGCGGCCTGGCGCATCGGCTCCCGGGCGTTGAAGAACGGCACCCTGTGGGCGATTGCGGCGGCGTCCTTCGTGGCCATCTTCGCCCTCAAGGTGCCCTTTCCGGCCATCGTTGCCCTTGCGGCCCTGGTGGGCTACGTGGGTGGGCGGCGCGTGCCCGACGCCTTCAAGACCGGAGGTGGTCACGCCACGGTCGGCATTTCGCCCCACGGCGGCGCACTCATCGACGACGACACGCCGACGCCCGCGCATGCGGTGTTCCGCTGGCGCAGGACGATGCAGGTGGTGCTCATCGGTGCCCTGCTGTGGGCGCTGCCCATGGGCCTGCTCACGGCGGGCCTGGGCTGGCAGCACACCCTGACGCAGATGGGGTGGTTCTTTACAAAGGCCGCGCTGCTGACCTTCGGCGGGGCCTATGCGGTGCTGCCCTATGTCTATCAGGGCGCCATCGTGACCTACGGCTGGCTCACCCCGCTGCAGATGATCGATGGCCTGGCCCTGGGCGAAACCACGCCGGGGCCGCTGATCATGGTGGTGGCCTTCGTCGGCTTCGTCGGCGGCTACGTCAAGGCGGTATTCGGCCCCGACAGTCTCTTCCTCGCCGGTGCCCTGGCCGCCACCTTGGTCACCTGGTTCACCTTCCTGCCGTCCTTTGTCTTCATCCTGGCCGGCGGGCCTTTCATCGAAACCACCCATGGTGATCTGAAATTCACCGCGCCCCTCACGGCCATTACCGCCGCCGTGGTTGGCGTCATCCTCAATCTTGCGCTGTTCTTTGGCTATCACGTGCTGTGGCCGGCGGGCTTTGCCGGGCGCTTCGACACGATGGCCGCGCTCATTGGGGTGCTGGCGGCCGTGGCCCTGTTCCGCTACAAGCGTAGCGTCCTGCATGTGATCGGCGCCTGCGCGCTGCTGGGTCTGTTGCTCAGGAGCCTGGCCTGAGCGGGTGTGAGTAGATCTACGGCACAGCCCGAGTTCGCCCCTGCGATGCTCACCGTACCCCTCACCGCAGCTTTATACGGCTGCGCTTCCCGGCGCGAACTCGAATCGTTCGCGACAATTTCTGCACACCCTCCGAGCCCCGCAGGGCACGGGGGCGTGCCCTGCGTCTTTGCAGGGGCCGGGCTTATTTGATTCCCTGGAGCGCCGCCACGCCGGTGGCCGGGAAGTCGGTGAACACCCCGTCGATGCCCAGGCGCATGTAGTACTGCATCTCGGCCTTCGGATCCTTGAAGCCGTAGCCGCTGGCGTCGTCGCGGAAGGTCCAGGTGTGCACCATCAGGCCCTTTTGGTGGGCCAGTTCGATGACGCCGGTGCTGCCGTCCACACGCCGGTCGTTGATGGTCAGGGTGGCGTCGCCGGTGCGCTCGACCTTGTCATTCACGGTCTTCACCAGATAGGGCTTCCACGGCCCCACAGCGTCGGCGTAGGTCTTGACGAAGTCCAGGCCCGACGAGGTCAGCAGATCGGCAAAGCTGCGGCCGTCGTTCTTGACCACGAAGTCATAGGGCTTGTGATAAGGCGCCACCAGCGACATGCTGCCATCGTCCTTCACATCGTCGGCGTCGATCAACTGCACCAGCTTGATGTTGGTCTTGGTGTTGAGGTACTGCAGGTTGCTGACCTCGAAGGACTGGATGAACACCGGAGCACTCGCCACGTTGCCGTAGGCGGTGTGCAGGGTGGTCAGCAGCTTGTCCTCGAACACATTGGCCCCGAAGCGCACCTCGTCGGCATGGAAGGTGGAGTGCTTGATCTCCGGGTAGATCCCCACGGTACGGCCGAGCCGCGTGCCTTCGGACTTGGCCAGGGCGATGACCTCATCGAGGGTCGGAATGCCGAACAGGCCGTTGTAGGCCTGGGAGCGGTCGGCGCGGGCCTGCACCGCGCGCAGGGTGCGGATCTCGGCCAGGGTGAAGTCACTCGCGAAGTAGGCCGTGGTGGGCACACCATCCAAATTGCGGGTGCTCTTGCGCGACTCCGGGAACTTGCTGGCCACATCGGTGGTGCCGTCCAGCACCGGCTCGTGACGGGCGATCATGACGCCGTCCTTGGTCAGCACCAGATCGGGTTCGATGTAGTCGGCGCCCTGTTCGATGGCGGACTTGTAGGACTCCAGAGTGTGCTCAGGCAGGGTGCCCGATGAACCCCGGTGGCCGATCACCAGCGGTGCGTTGCCGGACAGGGTCTTGAAGGCGGGGTTGTCGTCGTCGCTTCCGCCACAGGCCTGGAGGAGGGCGAGGGAGAGCAGCGGGACAAGGGACTTGATCTTCATGGGGCGGGGCTCCGTCGATGGATATTCCGGGATTCGTGTGCGGGTAGGACATGCCAATCTAGCCCCCCGCCGTTAAGATCCCGTGACCAAGCCCCCCAGGCCGCCGTTTCAGCTCTTGCCGTATTCCGCCACCGTCTGCAGAAATGCCGCCAGGATGGGTGAGGCATCGCCCTTGCGGTAGAGGCAGCTCAGGTCCACTTTGAAGTTGGGCGGTGTGTCCGAGAGGGGGGCGTAGACCACACCGGGAAATTGCAGCGTGGTGGCCGACTCGGGTACCAGGCACACCCCGAAACCCCCTGCCACAAGGGCCACCCCGGTCACCGCATCACCCACCTCCTGGGAGATCTTCGGCTGAAAGCCGCGCTCGCTGCACAGGCCGATCACCTTGTCGATGAAGCTTGGCCGGGCCCCGGTGGGGAAGAGCACCAGGGGGTGGTGCTGCAGCTCGGCAAAGGGAATGCTCTCCAGCCGGGCCAGCGGATGGTCCGCGCGCACGGCCAGCAGCAGTTTCTCGGTGGTGACCTGCCTGGTCTCCAGATCTTCGAGGGGCGCGAGCATGCGGTTGAAGCCCACCGAGATGCGGCGCTGACGCAGGGCCTCGATCTGCTCCGCCTTGGTCATGGTGTGCAGCACCACCTTCACGTCCGGGTGGTGGTTGCGGAAGGCCAGCAGCAACTTCGGGATGGCGTCCAGGATGGCGGAGCCGAAGATCGCCACGTCAATGCGTCCGAGCTTGCCCTGACCGGCCCGCTGGGTGCGCTCGGTGGCCTGCTCCACGAGCGCGCGGATGTTGCGCGCTTCATCCAGGAAGAGCTCGCCCGCCTGGGTCAGCGTCATGCCCCGGGGCGTGCGGGTGAACAGGGTGACGCCCAGCTCCTCTTCCAGTTGCTGGATTTGGCGGGTCAGGGGCGGCTGGGAGATATGCAGGCGCGCAGCAGCGCGGCCGATGTTCTCTTCCTCTGCCACGGCAACGAAATAGCGCAGGTGGCGCAAGTCCATTGGAATCTCCGGGTGCGTGCGCCGGCTGGCGCTGGGTTTGATCATACCCTGGAGGTATTGAGTGGGGGAAATAATGGTATTGGACGGTAATCCTTCGAGTCGATAACTTGCGCTTCAACCCGCTGCGCTCCAGGCGCAAGGCCCTCGCCAGACGGGTAACAAGACGCAAGACACATACGAAAGAGGAGGAAGACATGAACAAGCGTTTCTGCGGACAAGCTGCGCCCTGCCGTGCCAGCCAGCGCCGCGCGCCCGTCGCCATGACCGCCATTGCCGCCGCGGTGGCGGTCATGGCGAGCGGCACTGCGGCCGCATTCCAGATCGACTCGGGCACCTCCGATGTGGTCATGTCCTGGGACAACACCGTCAAGTACAGCAACGCCTTTCGTGTGCGCAGCGTCGACCCCAGGGTCGCCGACAACTCCCTCGGCCCCCAGGCCAACACCAACGATGGTGACCAGAATTTCGGCAAGGGCCTGATCTCCAACCGCCTCGATCTGCTCTCCGAATTCGAATTCCGTTATCGCAAGGATTTCGGCTTTCGTGTCAGCGGTGCCGCCTGGTACGACGACGTTTACAACCGCGGCAATGACAACCGGGGCGCCCTCGGTGGTGCGCTGGTCAACGCCCGCTCGGTGCCGGCGGGTGAATTCACCCGGGCCACCGAGCAGCTCCATGGCCGCAAGGCCGAGCTGATGGACGTCTTTGGCTACGCCAACCTCACCCCCGGCGATCTCAGCGTCAACCTCAAGGGCGGGCGCTTCACCCAGCTCTACGGCGAGAGCCTGTTCTTCGGCAACAACGGCATCGCCGGCGCCCAGACCCCGCTGGATCTGGTCAAGGCCCTGTCGGTGCCCAACTCCCAGTTCAAGGAGATCGCCCGCCCGGTGGGGCAGGTATCCACCCAGGTGCAGCTCAGCCCGACCCTGTCGGTGGGGGCCTACTACCAGTTGGAATGGCGCAAGTCGCGTCTGCCAGCGGCGGGCAGCTACTTCAGCTTTGCCGACTTCGTGGATGCGGGGGGTGAGTCCCTGATTCTCGGCCCGGGTGCGGTGCTTTACCGCGGCCAGGACATCGAGGCGCGCAACTCCGGCCAGGGGGGCTTCCAGGTCAAGCTCAAGTCCGGCGACACCGAATACGGCTTCTACGCCGCCCAGTTCCACGACAAGATGCCCCAGTTCTACGCCCGCCCCGGCGTCAATGTGAAGGCCGGCAGCGTGGGCGACTACGTGATGGTGTACGCCGAGAACATCCGCACCGTCGGCGCCAGCATCAGCACCCTGGTGGGTGAGACCAACGTGGCGGCGGAGCTGTCCTTCCGCGACAACATGCCCCTGGTGGCCTCCGGCAACGCGGTGATCACCGGCGCCGACTCCAACGGCAAGCGCCGTGCCGCCTTCCCGGTGGGCAAGACCCTGCACCTCAACGTGTCGGCCGTCAGCGTGCTGGGCGCCAGTGCCCTGTGGGAAGGTGCCTCCTTCCTGGGCGAGTTTGCCTACAACCGCCGCCTGTCCATCAGCGACAACCCCAACCAGCTCGACCCCCTGGCCACCAAGGACGCCAGCGCCCTGCAGTTCATCTTCCAGCCCGAGTACTTCCAGGTGCTGCCCGGCGTCGATCTGCAGGTGCCCATCGGCCTTTCCTACGGCATCAGCGGGCGCTCCTCGGTGAACGGCGCGCTGTTTCCGGCCGAGCAGGGCGGCAACTTCAGCCTGGGCGTGAAGGCGGACTACCAGAAGACCTGGCAGGCCGGCCTCAACTACACCCACTACTTCGGTTCGGCAGGTTCGGTGGTGCGCTACGGCACGGCCGTGCCCGAGCTGTCCTACCAGAACTTCCATGGCGACCGCGACTTCGTGTCCCTGTCGATCCAGCGCACCTTCTGATTCGAACAAGAACATTCCGGAGACTCCTCATGACCAAGACCACGATCATCGCTGCCGCCCTCATGGGCGTGCTGGCCGGCGCCGCCCACGCCGCCGTGACGGCCGAAGAGGCCGCCAAGCTCAAGACCACCCTCACGCCCCTGGGCGGCGAAAAGGCCGCCAACAAGGACGGCAGCATCCCGGCCTGGAACGGCGGCATCACCAAGGCCCTGCCGGGCAAGAAGCTGGGCGTCATCCCCACCCAGATCTTCACCGACGAGAAGCCCCTCTACCAGGTCACCGCCAAGAACGCCGCCCAGTACGCCGACCTGCTGTCGGACGGTAGCAAGGCCCTGCTGGCCAAGTACCCGGACAGCTTCCGCCTTGATGTGTACCCCAGCCACCGCACCGCCGCGGCGCCCCAGGAGGTGGTCGACAACGTCTTCAAGAACGCCACCCGCTGCAAGACCAAGGACGGCGGCTACTCCCTTGAAGGCTGCATCGGCGGCACTCCCTTCCCCATCCCCAAGGAAGGCGTCGAGGTGATGTGGAACTACCTGATGCGTCTCGAAGCCGAGTCCATCGAATATCGCTTCAAGAACATCGTCGGCAACGCCGACGGCACCAAGACCCTGGCCACCCGCAACGAGATCGCCTTCCAGTACCCCCAGTACTACAAGGACGCCACCCCCGAGAGCTGGTCCGGCGAGTACGCCATGCTCCGTTTCAACACCCTGGAGCCCCCGTTCAAGGCGGGTGAATCCCTGGTGATCCGCGACAGCATCGACATGAAGCAGTCGCGCCAGGCCTGGCAGTACCTGGTGGGCCAGCGCCGTGTGCGTCGTGCCCCCACCGTGTCCTATGACACCCCCGACTTCGTGGCCTCCGGCGCCAACTACTTCGACGAAGTGCAGGGCTTCTTCGGTGCCCTCGACCGCTTCCAGTGGAAGCTGGTGGGCAAGAAGGAAATGCTCATCCCCTACAACACCAACGGCTTCCTCGGCGTCAAGCTCGACGAGGCCATCGGCAAGCACCACCTCAACCCCGACCACGTGCGCTGGGAAAAGCACCGGGTGTGGGTGGTCGAGGCCACGGTGGCTTCCGGCAAGCGCCACGCCGTGCCCAAGCGCAAGTACTACCTGGACGAAGACACCTGGCTGATCAGCCTGATGGATGGCTTCGACGCCGAAGGCAAGCTGTGGCGCACCACCCAGGTCACCCCCTTCGTCGTCCCGGCGCTGCCCGGCACCATGATGAAGACCGCCACCGTCTTCAACCTGCAGGCCGGCACCATGAGCGTCATCCAGGCCCTCAACGAGGAAGACTTCAAGATCGTGCCGCGCAAGAAGGAAACCTACTTCACGGGTGACGCCGTGGCCGCCGAAGCCGCCCGCTGACGCGCGTCGAGTTCATATTTTCGGTAGCCCGGATTCAGGTATTCGACGATGCAAGCCTTTCTCTCCGGTCGCGGCCTGGCCGCGACCCTCTCCTGTGCCGCCCTGGCGGTGGCCACGGCCCTTGCCACGGGCGGTGACGCCGCCCGGGCAGTGCCCGATCTGCTGGCCCAGCCGGCCCAAGCCAATGTGCGTGCGGCCACGTCCCTGCAGCTCTCGGTGGCCCGGGCCGGCAAGCGCCTGGTGTCGGTGGGCGAGCGCGGCCTGGTGCTGCTCTCCGACGATGACGGCCGCAGTTGGCGGCAGGCCCGGACAGTCCCGGTCAGCGTGGCCCTGACCCAGGTCCGGTTTGTGTCCGACAAGCTCGGCTGGGCGGTGGGCCACAGCGGTGTGGTGCTGCACAGCGCTGACGGCGGCGACACCTGGCAGGTGCAGCTGGATGGGGTGAAGGCCGCCGCCCTGATCGCCGAGGCCGCCCGGGCCGCCGCCGCCAGCGGCGACGCTGCCGCGCTCAAGCATCAGCGCGAGGCCGAGGGCCTGGTGCAGGACGGGCCGGACAAGCCCTTCCTCAGCCTGCACTTCGCCGATGCCCAGCGCGGCTGGGTTGTCGGCGCCTACGGCCTGGCCCTCGCCACCAACGACGGCGGCAAGACCTGGGAGTCGCTGATGGGGCGCATCCCCAACCCGGGCGGCAAGCATCTCTACGCCGTTACCCTCGAGGCGGACCGGCTGCTGCTGGCCGGCGAGCAGGGCACCCTGATCCGCTCGACCGACGGGGGCGCCAGCTTCCAGCGCCTCACCACGCCCTACACCGGCACCTTTTTTGGTGCCCTTGAAGTGGCCGACGGCGGGCTCCTGGCCTACGGCCTGCGCGGCAACGTCTGGCGCAGCGCCGACCAGGGGGCCACCTGGACGCGCATCGAGCTGGCCCAGCCGGTGACCTTGAGCGCAGGCCTGCGCCTGGCCGACGGCAGCCTGCTGCTGGCCGACGAGAGCGGCCGCCTGCTGCGCGGCGATGCCGCCGCCACCCGGTTTGTTCCCCTCGCCACGCCCCTGCCCACCGGCCTGACCGGCATGGTGCAGGCCGCCGATGGTGCCCTGATCGTCTCCGGAGCCCGCGGCACGAACCGCGTCGAGCCTGCAACCCTCACCGCGGAAGCCAGCAAATGAGTCACGCCCATGACATCCCCGATGGCCTGGTGATCCGCAACCTGGCCGACTTCGACGCCCGCTCAGGCACGCTGCCCGAGCGCATCCTCTTCAACAACCGGCTGGTGATCGTGGTGTTGTGCGCGCTGATCAGTGTGGTGCTGGGCTACAAGGCCATGGGCCTGTCGCTCAATGCCGCCTTCGAGAAGATGATCCCGACGAAGCACCCCTACATCGTCAACTTCCTGGAGAACCGGGGCCAGCTGGCCGGCATGGGCAACAGCCTGCGCATCGCCGTCGAGGCGAAGGAGGGCGACATCTTCGACCCGGACTATCTGGAAACGGTGAAGAAGATCGCCGACGAGGTCTTCCTCTACCCCGGCGTGGACCGACCCTACATGAAGTCCCTGTGGGCGCCCTCGGTGCGCTGGACCGGCGTGACCGAGGACGGCCTGGACGGCGGCCCGGTGGTGCCCGACGACTACGACGGCTCCCCCGGGAGCCTGGCCCAGGTGCGCCTCAACGTGGAGCGGTCCGGCGAGATCGGCCAGCTCGTGGCCGCCAACTACAAGTCCAGCATCGTGCTGGTGCCCCTGCAGGACAAGGTGGCCGAGACCGGCGAGCGCATCGACTACCACGCCCTGTCCCAGCGCATCGAAGACCTGCGCGCCAGATATGAATCCGACAAGGTGGCCATTCACGTCACCGGCTTTGCCAAGGTGGTGGGCGACCTGATCGAAGGCCTGCAGCAGGTGTTGCTGTTCTTCGCCGGCGCCATCGCCATCTGCACGGCCGTGCTCTACTGGTACACCCGCTGCCTCCGCAGCACCCTGCTGGTGGTGCTGTGCTCGATGATCGCCGTGGTGTGGCTGCTCGGCCTCTTGCCCACCCTGGGCTACGAGCTGGACCCGTACTCGGTGCTGGTGCCCTTCCTGGTGTTTGCCATCGGCATGAGCCACGGCGCCCAGAAGATGAACGGCATCATGCAGGACATCGGCCGCGGCACCCACAAGCTGGTGGCGGCGCGCTACACCTTCCGTCGCCTCTTCCTGGCCGGCATGACGGCGCTCCTGGCCGACGCGGTGGGCTTTGCGGTGCTGATGGTCATCGACATCCAGGTGATCCAGGATCTGGCCGTCACCGCCAGCATCGGTGTGGCGGTGCTGATCTTCACCAACCTGGTGCTGCTGCCCATCCTGCTGTCCTACACCGGGGTCAGCCCGGTGGCGGCCCAGCGCAGCCTGCGCGACGAGATCGCCGACGGCGCCGATGCCAGCCACGTCAAGCACCCCTTCTGGGCCTTTCTCGATCTCTTTACCCAGCGCAAGTGGGCCACCATTGCAGTGGTGGTCGGCACGGCCATGGGCATCGCCGGCCTGGTGGTGAGCTTCCAGCTCAAGATCGGCGACACCGACCCCGGCGCCCCCGAGCTGCGCCCCGACTCCCGCTACAACCGGGACAACGCCTTTGTGGTGGCCAACTACGCGGCCAGCAGCGACGTGTATGTGGTGATGGTGAAGACGCCCCAGTACGCCTGCGCCCACTACACCACCCTCACCACCGTGGATGCCCTGGAGCGCGAGCTGCAGCAGCTACCCGGCGTCGAGGCCACCAGCTCCCTGGCGGGCCTGGCCAAGGTGGCCAACGCCGGCATGAACGAAGGCAGCCTCAAGTGGTACGAGATTCCCCGCTCCCAGGACAACCTCAACGCCATCATCACCCGCGCCCCGCGGGAGATGTTCAACCAGAACTGCGACTTGCTCACGGTGTACGCCTACCTCAAGGACCACAAGGCCGACACCCTGGACAGCGTGGTTAAGGTGGTGGAGGGCTTCGCCGCCCGCCACGGCAGCGATGAGCTGCGCATCCTCAACGCCGCCGGCAACGCCGGCATTGAGGCCGCCACCAACATCGTGGTGAAGAAGGCCAATGTGGAGATGCTGGGCCTGGTGTACCTGGCGGTGATCGTGCTGGCCTTCATCACCTTCCGCTCCTGGCGCGCGGTGATCTGCGCGGTGCTGCCGCTGATGCTCACCTCGGTGCTGTGCGAGGCCCTGATGGTGTGGCTCAACATCGGCGTCAAGGTGGCGACCCTGCCGGTGATCGCCCTGGGGGTGGGCATCGGCGTGGACTACGCGCTGTACATCATGACTGTCACCCTGGCCCGGCTGAAGGGCGGCATGAGCCTGTCCGAGGCCTACTACAAGGCGCTCACCTTCACCGGCAAGGTGGTGGTGCTCACCGGCGTCACCCTGGGCATCGCCGTCGCCACCTGGGCCTGGTCGCCCATCAAGTTCCAGGCCGACATGGGCATCCTGCTGGCCTTCATGTTCGTGTGGAACATGCTCGGTGCGCTGATCCTGCTGCCGGCGCTGGGGCATTTCCTGCTCAAGCCCCGCTAATTACGCAGGGGCGGCTTCAGCCGCCCACGGACCTTGAATCAGGGCATGCCGTTGATCGGCGTCCGCGGGCGGCTGAAGCCGCCCCTACACCATCCCATTCACCGAGGAGCTTCGCCGCATGTACTCGCACCTGCTCGTACCCCTGGACGGCTCGGCGCTGTCCATCGGCCTGGTCACCCAGGCCGTCGACTTCGCCCGCAGCCTGGGGGCCCGCATCACCTTCTTCACTGCCCGGGAAGACCTGGGTGCCAGCGGCGATGGCGCCCTGTTGCGCAGCCTCGAACCGCAGGACTATGCCGAAGCGGCTGCCGGCAGCGCGAGCGCCATCCTGGCCAAGGCGGTGGCTGCGGCCGGTGCCTTCGGCATCCCCTGCGAGGCCGTGGCCCGCACCGGCCCGCGCCCCTACGAGCTGATCCTCGACGTGGCGGCGGAGCAGGGCTGCGACCTGATCTTCATGGCCTCCCACGGGCGCAAGGGTCTCAAGGCCCTGGTGCTGGGCTCCCAGACCCACAAGGTGCTGGCCCACAGCACCTTGCCGGTACTGGTGGCCAGCGTCGAGAGCAACGCCACCGGCTCGGCCGCCGAGTCGGCCATTGGCATCATCAAGGACGAGCACCGGGCCATTGCCGCGGTGATCCGTGGCCTGCGCCAGGTGGCAGCCGAACTGCGCAGCACGGCACCTCTGCCGGATCTGGACTTTCCGGCGGGGCTGGTGGCCTACCTGAAGACCTTCCCCGAGGTGCTTCACCACCCCAAGGAAGAACAGTTCCTCTTTGCCCGCCTGGCCGCCCGCAGCACCGAGAGCGCCGAGCTGATCGCCCGGCTGGAGGCCGAGCACCGGCAAGGCAGCGCGCAGATCCAAGCGATCGAGGCCTGCCTGTCTGCCACCCGCGGCGACCCCACCCTGCGCGGCGACCTGGCCGACGCCATCGACCGCTTTGCCGAGGCCCAGTGGCAGCACCTCAGCGCCGAAGAGAAGCTCATCCTGCCTGCCGCCCGCCAGCAACTGGACGATACCGACTGGCAGGGCATCGCCAGCGCATTTCAGCAAAATGCCGGTGTGTGCGTGGGCAGCGAGCAGGACGAAGCCTTCAAGCGCATGTTCGTGAGGCTGATGAACCGCGCATCCGCCTAGCTGCGGCGCGAGCGCAGCCGACCGCGGACGCGGATCGAGGATTTCGTCGTGGGCCAAGCTCCGTGGGCGGCTGAAGCCGCCCCTACCCGTGCCCCGCGACCCCGCACCCCAAGCTGGCCGTGCAGGGTTAAAGTATGCGTCCACCCCGGCCCGCAGAGGCCGCGGGTCACATAAGGACAACGGGGACACGATGGCCGAGCAGAAGCTCATTGAACAGTTCAACCTGCGCTCACGCCTGCGCTTCAACGTGGACGAGGGCCAGATCTGGCTGGACGAGAACCGCATGCTGCTGCTCCATGCCCGGTCCATGGGCGCCCTGCGCCGCGAACTGTTCGACTCCCTCGGCGCCGAGCGGGCCAAGGGCCTGCTCATCCGCATGGGGTTTGCCTCGGGTCAGCAGGATGCCGAGCTGGCCAAGAAACTGCTCGGCGCCGGCGACCCCTACGATGTCTTCCGTATCGGCCCCGAACTCCACGCCTTCGAAGGCCTCGTCAAGGCCACCATCGTCCAGGCCGACCTGGACTGGGAGCGGGGCAGCTTTGCCGGCGAGGTGGACTGGCGCAACTCCTGGGAGGCCGATTCCCACCTGCAGCTCTTCGGCATCGGCGACGACCCGGCCTGCTGGACCATCGTCGGCTACGCCTCCGGTTATGTCACCCAGTTCTTCAACCGCCCGGTGATCTTCAAGGAAACGGCCTGCGTGGCCTGCGGCGATGCCCTCTGCCATATCGTCGGCAAGCCCCTGGAGGCCTGGGGCCACGACCCCTATCTGGACTACTTCAAGCCCGAAGATCTGCAGGGCCAGCTGGACGAGATGCGCGAAGAGATCTCGCGCCTGCGCAAGACCCTCTGTTCGGGGCGCACGGCGGGAAACCTGATCGGTGCCTCCAGTGGTTTTCGCGGCGCCTTCGATCTGGTCAGCAAGGCCGCTGCCAGCCCCATCACCGTGCTCCTGCTCGGTGAAACCGGCGTTGGCAAGGAGATGTTTGCCCGCTGGCTCCACGACCACGGCAACCGGGCCGAGCAGCCCTTTGTGGCGGTCAACTGTGCGGCCATTCCCCACGACCTGATCGAATCCGAACTCTTTGGCGTGCAGAAAGGCGCCTACACCGGCGCCCAGGCTTCCCGCGCGGGGCGCTTCGAGCGCGCCCACGGCGGCACCCTGTTCCTGGACGAAGTGGGCGACCTGTCACCGGCCGCCCAGGTCAAGCTGCTGCGGGTGCTGCAGACCGGTGAGGTGGAGCGCCTGGGCGACGACCAGACCCGCAAGATCGACGTGCGCCTGGTGGCCGCCACCAACGTCGATCTGCAGCAGGCCATCGCGGCCGGCCGCTTTCGTGCCGACCTGTATTACCGCCTCGCCACCTATCCGGTGGTGATCCCGCCCCTGCGCGAACGGCGCAGCGATATTCCCTTGCTGGCCGCGTCCCTGGTGGAGAAATACGAGGCCTCCTACCACAAGAAGCTCCAGGGCATCAGCGACCGGGCCATGCAGGCCCTGATGGCCTACCCCTGGCCCGGCAACGTGCGCGAGCTGCAAAACCTCGTCGAACGCGGCGTGCTGCTGGCCCCCAATGGCGGCCTCATCGAAATCGACCACCTCTTTGCCGGCGGCGCCCCGGCACAGGCCCCGGGCGCCGAAGTGGACCGGGCCGGCCAGGTCGGCAATGCCGGCGACGCCACCCGCCAGCAGCTCTATGAAGCCATCCTCCAGGACGGTTTCGACCTGGAGCAGCACGAGGCAAGGCTGCTGGAACTCGCCGTGCAGCGTGCCGGCGGCAACCTCACCCACGCCGCCAAGCTGCTGGGCATCACCCGACGGCAGCTGGCGTATCGCTTGAAGCAGGGCGTGGAGGGCTAGGGGGCGGGGATGATCACGCGCCAGGCGGAAGCAGGCGTCCTTCCCGTTCCAACCGGCGGCATGGCTGATGCCTGGCCGGGATGGCAAAGACCGGTCCCGTCTTCCATGACGACTTCCGGCCGCGTCGTCAGCCTGCCGGCTGTTGCATCAAAAGGTGTGAAGAAATCGTAGCCCGCGGTTCGGGTTCGCGCCGGGAAGCGCAACCGTCCAAGGGTAGGGCGAGCATCGCGAAGGCGAAATCGGGCCGCGCGGCGGACTTACTGACACCCAACCAGTCGCCCTGCCACATGGCGGGCCATGCTGGCGGCCAGTTCCTGTTCGGCGACGAAGACGGCGCCGATCTTCTCCTTGCGCAGCAGGGCGGCACCATCCTCCGTTTCCGAGCGCAGAACGGCCTCGATCCCCGGATTGAGCTTGCGCGCAATGTCCACCATCTTGCGGCTTGCCACGGGGTCGGGGATGGTCACCACCAGCATGGCGGCCTTGGTGATATGAGCCTGCACCAGCACGATCGGATCCGAGGCATCGCCCGTTACCGCGGCTTTGCCACGTTTGCGCAGGGCTTCCACCACTTCCCTGTTGCTGTCGGCCACGACATAGTGGATGCGTGAGCGGTCGAGGGTGTCGGCAATGTGCTTTCCGACCCGCCCATGGCCCACCAGGACAACCTGATCCGAGAGCAGCTTGCGATCGGTGGACATGGGCAGCGCAGCGAGGGGGTCATCCCGCAGATCAAGCTTGCGCGCCCAGGCCGAGCGGGCGCGGGCCCAGGTCTGGGCTGGGCCGATGGCCGCAAAAAGCAACGAATTGAGGGCGATGGAGATCAGTGCCCCGGCGAGGATCAGATTCTGCCCCTCGATGCTCAGCAGCCCCAGGCTCAGGCCCAGCCCCGCCAGGATGAAGGAGAACTCGCCGATCTGCGCCAGACTGGCCCCCACGGTGAGGGCCGTGTTGAGGGGGTAGCGGAAGGCCAGGACCAGGCCCACGGCGGCCACCGTTTTGCCGACCAGGATGATGACCACGACCGCCAGCACCTTCAGGGGCTCGTCGAGGAGCACCCGGGGGTCGAACAGCATGCCGACCGAGACGAAGAACAGCACCGAAAAGGCATCTCGCAGGGGGAGCGAGTCCTCGGCCGCGCGATGGCTGAACTCGGATTCCCGCATCATCATTCCGGCAAAGAACGCCCCCAGGGCGAAGGAAACATCAAACAGGACGGCCGACGCATAGGCCACCCCCACTGCGGCGGTGATCACGCACAGGGTGAACAGCTCGCGCGAGCCGGTACGGGCCACCAGCCAGAGCACGCGCGGGAAGGCCCGCCCGCCCACCACCAGCATCAGGGTGATGAAGGCGGCGACCTTGGCCAGGGTCAGGCCAATGGTCAGCGCCAGGGCCTTGAAGTCTCCACCGGAGGGCGGCGCATCGCTGCCACCGAGGAGGGGCGCGAGGGCGGGCAGCAGCACCAGCACCAGCACCATTGCCAGGTCTTCCACCACCAGCCACCCGACGGCGATGCGTCCGTTGGTCGAGTCGAGCAGACCCTTGGCTTCCAGGGCGCGCAGCAGCACGACCGTACTGGCGACCGACAGGGCCAGACCAAAGAGCACGGCCTCCCCCATGGGCCAGCCCCACCAGAGGGCTGTTCCGGCCCCCATGGCGGTTGCCGCGGCAATCTGCACGACGGCGCCCGGTACGGCGATCTTCCGGACGGCCAGCAGATCGTTCAGTGAAAAGTGCAGACCTACGCCGAACATCAGCAGCATCACGCCGATTTCAGCCAGCTGGCCAGCGAGCGCCAGGTCACCGACGAAGCCGGGTGTGCCCGGGCCAATGGCGACGCCGGCAAGCAGGTAGCCCACCAGTGGCGGAATGCGGAGGCGCGAAGCAATCAGGCCCAGCACCATGGCGAGGCCGAAGCCGGCGGCAATGAGGGCGATCAGGGAGACGTCATGGGGCATATAGGGAAATGTCAGAGTAGGGGCATCCGCCTGTTCGACGCCTATCGATCCGGTCGGTTCTCGCGGGATTCAAGCGTGTAACCCGGCTTGGCTGTGCCAGCGGCTGCGTCGCCCTGTCAGCCCGGGTTTCAAGGTTCAAAAGGCGCCCATGGCCACCCCGGCCGCCAGGGCGGCGCCAAGTTCCTCTCCCTGCAGCAGATCGGCCGGGGGGATCAGTTTCGGGGCGAGGATGGCTTCAGGTGTCTGGGCACGGGTGCACACGATCAGGGGCGGGGCGACATCCCGAAGCCGCCAGCCCGTGGCGATGCGCGCGATCTGTCGGGCGGCGTTGCTGCCGTCGCTGCCGGCGCAGACCAGCGTTGCGTAGGGTCGGCCGTTGATGCGGTCCAGTACCGGATAGTAACAGCGGTCGAAGAAGTCCTTCATCAGGCCGGCGATGGCGGCCAGGTTCTCGGGTGTGGCAAATACATAGGCATCGGCGCCCAGCACATCCTCGGGGCCGGCGTCCGTCGCCTTCAGAAGGCGCACGTGCACGCCGCCTTCGTCGGTGGCCCCGCGGGCCACCGCTTCGGCCATCTGGCGCGTGGCACCCGTGGTGGAGTGGTAAACGATGAGCAGGGTCTTGGGGGAAGGGGCGGACATGATCGGCACCGGGGTGGGCGAGACTGCCTGAGCCCGAGCCTAGGTCTGTCTCCGGCGCGGGTCAATGCCTTCCCGGGCGGCGGCGGCCGTGCTTGCCAGCGGGACGCGTTGCGGCGACCATCGCCCCGGCACTGCGCCACGCATCTTCTGGAGACGGGATGAACAATTCACGCCATTTTGCCCGTGTCATGGCCCCTCTTGCGGCCCGGGTTCGACCCTGGCATTTCGCCCTCGCCCTGGCGGCGGCCTTCGGCCAGTCAGCGGCTCCGGCCCATGCTGCCGAGCCCTGCGTCGGTGGCGTCGCCCCCCACCTGCAGGAGGCGGGCATCGCTGACATACGCGCCTTCGCCCGTGTTCAGGGCAAGCGCATCCTGAGCTTCGTCGGCTACTCGGCCGCCGGCTATGAGGACCCGGATGCCATGCTGGCGGAGGCGGGTCGGGTGCTGGACGTCCACTCTCCCGCCCGAACCCTGATCAACATCGGTGCCACTGCCGACGGGATAGGCGCGGTGTACGCCCTGGCCAGGTCCCGTGGTTTTGTGACCATCGGTATCGTCTCCTCCCTGGCGCGGGACGAAAAGCTGCCCTTGTCCCCCTGTGTTGACGAAGTCTTCTTCATCAAGGATGCGACCTGGGGCGGCCGTCTGCCGGGGAGTCGCCGTCTCTCTCCCACCTCGGCTGCGCTGGTGGCCGTCAGCCACCGTGTCGTCGGAATCGGCGGGGGCGAGGTGGCCCGCGACGAGATGCTTGCCGCGCGTGCCGCGGGTATCCCGGTCAGCTTCCTTGCGGCGGACATGAACCATGCGATCGCCAGGGACAAGGCCCGCAACAAGGGGCAGGCGGAGCCCGTCGACTTCCGCGGGGCTGCCCATGCGGCACTGGGCGTGGCGCGCTGAATCCCGCGTCGCCGCATCGGTACGACCTGGCTGAAGACGCCCGATCCACGGCGGCAGCGCATTCCTGCACACGCGGGCGGTACTTACGAAGGTCGCCTTTGCGCCATGTCAAGGGACTTGGCGGCCGGCCCGCTAAGATGACGCCGTTGGTGCACTGCACAGCCCCGCGTCAGACGGGGCCGGTGGATGGGGGAGACACCTCACCTTCCAGCAGGGAGCTGCAATGAGTACCTACCTCAACCTCGACGGCAATGAAGCCGCCGCACGCATGGCCTACCTCGGCAGCGAGGTGATCGCCATCTACCCGATCACGCCCTCGTCCAACATGGGCGAATGGGCCGACGAATGGGCAGCCCAGGGCAAGCCCAACCTGTGGGGCGTCGTACCGCGGATCATTGAAATGCAGTCGGAGGGCGGTGCCGCCGGTGCGCTCCACGGGGCGCTCACCTCCGGCGCACTGGGCACCAGCTTCACGGCCAGCCAGGGCCTGCTGCTGTTCGTTCCCAACCTCTACAAGATGGCCGGCGAGCTGACGCCCTTCGTGCTGCACGTGGCGGCCCGCGCCCTGGCCACCCATGCCCTGTCCATCTTCGGCGACCACTCCGACGTGATGGCCTGCCGGGCCACCGGCTGCGCGCTGCTGGCCAGCAACTCGGTGCAGGAAGCCCAGGACATGGCCCTGATCGCCCAGGCCGCCACCCTGGCCGGGCGCGTCCCGGTGATCCACTTTTTCGACGGCTTCCGCACCTCCCATGAAGTCGCCAAGATCGTCGCCGTGGAGCCGGACACCGTGCGCGCCATGATCGACGACACACTGGTCGCGGCCCACCGGGGCCGCGCCCTGTCGCCGGAGCATCCGGTGATCCGTGGTACGGCCCAGAATCCCGACGTGTTCTTCCAGAGCCGGGAGCGCATCAACCCCTGCTACGACGCCTTTCCGGCCATTGTCCAGGGCGCCATGGATCGCTTTGCTGCGCTCACCGGCCGTCACTACCGCCTCTTTGACTACGTGGGCGCAGCGGATGCCGAACGGCTCATCGTGGTCATGGGCTCCGCCGCGGAGACCGTGGAGGAGACCGTCGCCCATCTCACCGCCCGGGGTGAGAAGGTCGGCCTGCTCAAGCTGCGCCTGTTCCGCCCCCTGGCGGTGGATGCGCTTCTTGCCGCCATCCCGGCCAGCGTCACGCGCGTTGCCGTGCTCGATCGCTGCAAGGAACCCGGCGCCAGCGGCGAGCCCCTTTACAAGGACGTGATGACGGCCTTCGCCGAGGCCGCCGCCGACGGTTGCCGCCCGATGCCGCGCATCATCGGCGGGCGCTACGGGCTGGCCAGCAAGGAGTTCACCCCCGGCATGGTCCGGGCCGTTTTCGACGAGCTCCAGTCGGCCCAGCCCCGGCGGCAGTTCACCGTCGGCATCGTCGATGATGTGACCCACCTGTCCCTGGACTGGGACGCCGACTTCCGCACCGACGCCTCGCAGCGCCTGCAGCATGCGGTGTTCTGGGGCCTCGGAGCCGACGGCACCGTGTCGGCCAACAAGAACTCCATCAAGATCGTCGGTGAGGCCACCGCCCTGCATGCCCAGGGCTACTTCGTCTACGACTCGAAGAAATCCGGTGCGGTCACCGTGTCGCACCTGCGCTTCGGCCCCGACCCGATCCGCGCCGCCTACCTGGTGGAGGAGGGCATGGCCGGCTTTGTGGCCTGCCACCAGACGGTGTTCGTGGAGCGCTACGACCTCCTCGCCCACGCGGCGCCGGGGGGTGTCTTCCTGCTCAACACGCCGGTGGCCAAGGATGCCGTGTGGGCCAGCCTGCCGGCGGCCATGCGTGCCGGCATCCTGTCCCGGGGCCTGCGCCTGTGGGTGATCGACGCCTACGCCGTGGCCCAGCAGGCCGGCATGGGGCGGCGCATCAATACCATCATGCAGACCTGCTTCTTCGCCATCTCCGGCATCCTGCCCCGGGACGAAGCCCTGGCCGCCATCAAGAAGGCGGTGGACAAGACCTACGGCAAGAAGAGCAAGCGCCTGGCCGACCTCAACCACAAGGCCATCGACCTGACCCTCGCCGGGCTGCATGAAGTCGGCTTTCCCGGCTTGCTGGACCTGGGCGACGCGGCACCCGACAGCGCTGCGGCGGCCGACCTGCCGGCCTTCGTGCGCGACTTCACCCTGCCGGTGTACCGGGGCGACGGCAACCGCCTGCCGGTGTCCGCCATGCCCCTGGACGGCACCTTCCCCAGCGGCACGGCCCGCTACGAGAAGCGCAACATCGCCCTGGAGATCCCGGTGTGGGAGGCCGACCTATGCACCCAGTGCGGCAAGTGTGTGTTCGTCTGCCCCCATTCGGCCATCCGTGCCAGGGCCTTCCCGCTGGACGCCGCGGCCGACGCACCGCCCACCTTCAAGCACGTGCCGGCCCGGAGCAAGGACTTCCCCGTCGGCACCCGCATCAGCTACCAGGTGGCGCCGGAGGATTGCACCGGCTGCGGCGACTGCGTCGAGGCCTGCCCCATCCACGACAAGTCCAACATCAGCCGGCTGGCCGTCAACATGGCCCCGTTGGCACCCCTGCGCGATGCCGAGAAGGCCAATTTCGACTTCTTCCTGAATCTGCCGGAATACGACCGCAGCCAGCTCAAGCACGGCACCTTGCCCGGCGCCATGCTGCTCGACCCGCTGTTCGAGTTTTCCGGTGCCTGCGCCGGCTGTGGCGAAACCCCCTACATCCGGCTGGCCACCCAGCTCTTTGGGGACCGCATGCTGGTGGCCAACGCCACCGGCTGTTCATCCATCTACGGCGCCAACCTGCCCAGCACGCCCTACACGGTGAATGGCGCCGGGCGCGGGCCGGCCTGGTCCAACTCGCTCTTTGAAGACAACGCCGAATTCGGCCTGGGCATGCGCCTGGCGGCCGATCAACTCATGCTCTACGCGAAGATGTTGGTGAAGGAGATGGCGTCCGGCATCGGCGGTGACCTGGCGGAAGCCTTGATCACCGCCGACCAGCGTCCCGAAGCCGGCATCCGCGCCCAGCGCGAGCGGGTGGCCGGGCTGCGCAGTCGTCTGGCCGCTTGCGACCATCCCCGCGCGGCCGAGCTGGACAGCGTTGCCGAGTGGCTGATCCGCCGCTCCGTGTGGATCATCGGCGGTGACGGCTGGGCCTACGACATCGGTTATGGCGGGCTCGACCACGTGCTGGCCCTCAGTCACGACGTGAACATCCTGGTGCTCGACACCGAGGTGTATTCCAACACCGGCGGGCAGACCTCCAAGGCCACCCCCGTGGGGGCGGTGGCGCGCTTCTCGGCCGGCGGCAAGGCCACGGCCAAGAAGGATCTGGCCCGCATCGCCTCCGACTACGGCCACGTCTACGTGGCCACCGTGGCCTACGGTGCCAAGGACGTGCATACCCTCAAGGTCTTCCACGAGGCCGAGGCCTACGCCGGCCCGTCCCTGATCGTGGCCTACAGCCCCTGCATCGCCCACGGGGTGGACATGCTCTACAACCAGCGCCAGCAGGACATGGCGGTCAAGTCCGGGCACTGGCCCCTGTTCCGCCACGACCCGCGCCTCGAAGCTGCCGGCGCCAACCCCTTCAAGCTCGACTCGGCCGCCCCCAGCCAGCCCATGCAGGCCTTCATGGACAGCGAAACCCGCTTCGCCATGCTGGCGCGCAGCCACCCGGACGTCGCCCGCCAGCTTGCCGCCGAGGCCCAACGGGAAGCCGACCAACGCTATCGTGCATACGCCGAGCTGGCCGCCCGGCCTGCCGCCCCGAAACCGGAATAGGAGCCCGCCATGATCGACCTGAGCACCGATTACCTCGGCCTTCGGCTCAAGAATCCCTTGGTGCCTTCGGCCTCGCCCCTCTCCAAGTCCCTTGACTCCCTGTTGTTGCTGGAGGACGCCGGCGCCGCCGCGGTGGTGCTGCATTCCCTGTACGAAGAGGAACTCATCGCCGAAGACGCCATGACGGAGCGCTTCCTGCTCCATGGCGAACTCCATGACGCCGAGGCCACCGGCTTCCTGCCTGATCACGGCAATTTCCAGGGCGCCCTCGAGCGCTACCTGGAACACCTGCGCCTGGCCAAGGCGCGGCTGGAGATCCCGGTGATCGCCAGCCTCAACGGGGTGACGCCCTCCGGCTGGATCGACCTGGGCAAGGAACTGCAGATCGCCGGCGCCGATGCCCTCGAACTCAACGTCTACCATGTGGCTGCCGATCCGCTGGAAAGCGGTGACGCGGTGGAGGCCCGCTACGTGGCCCTGCTGACCGAGTTGCGCCGGGTGGTGGATATTCCGGTGGTGATGAAGCTGTCCCCCTTCTTCTCCTCGCTTCCCCATTTCGTCAGGCGTCTGGAGGCGGCAGGGGCGGCCGGCGTCGCGCTGTTCAACCGCTTCTTCCAGCCGGATATCGACCTGCAGACCCGCGAGATGGTTGAGCAGTTGCAGCTCTCCAGCCCGGAAGAGGCGCTTCTGCGCATCCGCTGGATTGCCATCCTGCGCAGCCACACGTCCATCACCCTGGCGGCCACCGGTGGCGTGTATGGACACGAGGAGGCCATGAAGCTGCTCCTCGCCGGGGCCGACGTGGTGCATCTGGCATCCTGCCTGCTCGCCCATGGCCCCGCCCATCTCGGGCACATCCTGCGGGGCATCGAAGCGTGGATGGAAGAAGGCGAATACGCCTCCGTCGCCCAGCTCAAGGCCAGCATGAGCCTGGGCCATCTGCGCGACCCGAGTGCCCTGGTGCGCCAGTCCTATATCCGGGTGCTGGACAGCTTCACCCCCAGGGCGGGGGTGTGGCGCTAGGGCTTACAGCCGGGTCGATGTCCGGGGGCGTACTTCCTGGGCGGCCTTGTGGCCGGTCGCGCGGTAGGTGTGGCCGCGATCGGCCAGCGGGGCAGGGGCGGGGCCGGCGTGTACAGCCCGGTTCACGGCCCCGGGTTCGGCCAGCCCGGCCGGGCCGCCATCCCAGAATACGTGCCCGGCATCTTCCTGGCAGTCCAGTCCGCCAAGGTCAACGCAGCGGCTGTGGGCCTGCCTGATGGCTTCCTGGCGGTCGTCAGCGAAGGCGTAGCCAAACCGTTGGTCGTCCTCGGTTCGGGCCAGCACGATGGCGATGAAGCCGGGACCGTCGTAGTGGGCCACCATCTCGCAACTGCCCTTGGCCTTGTTGTAGCGCAGGGTGCTGCGGCAGGTGCTCATGGCCGTTGCCACGGCGTCACCGGCCTTGCCGGCCCCGTAGGACCAGGCCAGGTTTACCCGCCCGCCATCGCTCCGGATGGCCACGATGGCACTGGCTGCCTGGCTTTCGGGGAGCGGAGACAGGGCCATGAGGCCGAGGACCAGCCCCATGCCCCTGAGAGCACGCGACCCTGCAGTCGGCCTGGCAAGGCGCTGGAAGAGAGGTTTCACGATGAAATCCTTTGTAATCAGTGAGCAACCAATTGCAAAGGCGGACGCAGGGATGCGCAGGCGCTGACCGGGCTGGAGATCCAGCATGCGGGCAACCCGGCTATCCCGTTCGTGCGGGACCCGTGGCTTTGCGTCCTGCAGTTGCCTGCAGTTTGCCTTTGACGTGTACAGGCTAGCACCTGGACTTGAAATGTGAACCAGTGTGAATTCCCGGGTGTGACGTGTGCCACGTGCAGTTGCTGTCAGGGCGCGGACGGTGATCGACGAACCGTGTGGCAGCTTCCGACAAAGCCGACAATGGCGCTGTAGGAAAGCCGCCAGAGGTGCTCACAGGGTTGTCGGGTGAAGACTGCAAGTGACTGTCTGATAAGGAGGTTTTTGGCGTTTTGGTGCTGCTGGCGCGGAACCTGCATGGGAAGGGCATCCCCACCCTTTTCTGGAGATTCCGATGGATGCCCGAGTGTCGGCGAAGATCCAGTCCGTGTTCGAGGAACCGGCCTGCGAGCACAACCAGAACAAGGACGAGAAGGCCCGCAAGAAGGGCTGTACCAAGCAGCTCTCGCCCGGTGCGGCGGCAGGCGGTTGCGCCTTCGACGGGGCCAAGATCGCCCTGCAGCCGATTGCCGATGTGGCCCATCTGGTTCATGGCCCCATCGCCTGTGAAGGCAACTCCTGGGACAACCGCAATTCCTCCACCAGCGGCCCGCAGCTCTACCGCACCGGTTTCACCACCGACATCGGCGAGCTGGACGTGATCTACGGAGGCGAGAAGCGCCTCTTCAAGTCGATCCGCGAAATCATCGAGAAGTACGACCCGCCGGCGGTCTTCGTATACCAGACCTGCGTCACCGCCCTGATCGGCGATGACATCGAGGCCGTCTGCAAGCGCGCCGCCGAGAAGTTCGGCAAACCGGTAGTGCCGGTCAACGCCCCGGGTTTCGTCGGGCCCAAGAACCTGGGCAACAAGCTCGGCGCCGAGGCCCTGCTCGACTACGTGATTGGCACCGAAGAGCCCGAGGTGACGACGCCCTACGACATCAACATCATCGGCGAGTACAACCTGGCCGGCGAGCTGTGGCAGATCCGCCCGCTCCTCGACGCCCTGGGCATCCGCATCCTGTCGTGCATCTCCGGTGACGGCCGCTACCACGAGGTGGCCCAGAGCCACCGGGCCAAGGCGGCGATGATGGTGTGCTCCAAGTCCATGATCAACGTGGCCCGCAAGATGGAGGACCGCTACGGCATCCCCTTCTTCGAAGGCTCTTTCTACGGCATCGAGGACATGAGCGACACCCTGCGCCAGCTGGCCCGGCTGCTGGTGCAGCGGGGCGCTCCGGCCGATCTGCTGGATCGCACCGAGGCCCTGATCGCCGTCGAAGAGAAGCGCGCCTGGGAGCGCATCGCCGCCTACCGTCCGCGCCTGGAAGGCAAGAAGGTGCTCCTGATCACCGGCGGCGTGAAGAGCTGGTCGGTGGTGGCGGCCCTGCAGGAGGCCGGCCTCGAAGTGGTGGGCACCAGCGTCAAGAAGTCCACCAAGGAAGACAAGGAAAAGATCAAGGAGATCATGGGCGAGGACGCCCACATGATCGACGACATGACCCCCCGGGAGATGTTCAAGATGCTGCGCGATGCCCGCGCCGACATCATGCTCTCCGGCGGGCGCAGCCAGTTTGTGGCCCTCAAGGCCAAGATGCCGTGGCTCGACATCAACCAGGAACGCCACTACGCCTACGCCGGCTACGAAGGCATGGTCGACCTGGTGCGGGAGATCTCCAAGACCCTGTTCAACCCGGTGTGGGAGCAGGTGCGGGCGCCGGCCCCGTGGGAGACGCCGGCCCTCGAGGAGGCGTGCTGAGATGGCCATCGTCCATGACAGCAAGAAGGCCTGCGCGGTCAATCCGCTGAAGATGAGCCAGCCCCTGGGGGCCTGCTACGCCTTCCTGGGCCTCGCCAGCACCATGCCGATGATGCATGGCTCCCAGGGCTGTACATCCTTCGGCCTGGTGCTGCTGGTGCGCCACTTCAAGGAAGCCATCCCGATGCAGACCACCGCCATGAACGAGGTCAGCACCATCCTCGGCGGCATGGACAACATCGAGCAGGCCGTGCTCAACATCAAGAAGCGCGCCAACCCGGCCCTCATCGCCATCGCCTCCACCGGCCTCACCGAGACCAAGGGCGATGACGTGGATGGCTACCTGCGCCTGATCCGCGCCAAGCATGCCGAGACCCTGGACGGTACCGAGATCGTCTATGTGTCCACGCCGGACTACGTGGGCGCCTTCCAGGACGGCTGGGCCGCGGCCATCAAGGCGCTCGTTGCCGCCTTCGTGACGCCGGCCGAAACCCGTGTGACCGGCCGTATCGGTGTGCTGCCGGGCGCCCATCTGACCCCGGCCGACCTGGAGGAGGTGCGCGAGCTCATCGAAGCTTTCGGGCTGGATGCGGTGCTGGTGCCGGATGTGTCCGGCTCCCTGGACGGGCACATTCCCGAAGACTTCACGCCCACCACCCTGGGCGGGGCGACCCTGGACGACATCCGTGGCCTGGGTGCCTGCGAGCACGTGATTGCCATCGGCGAGCAGATGCGCGGGGCTGTCGAGCGCCTGGAGGCCATCGGTGTGCCTTGCACCCTGTTCGACCGGCTCACCGGACTCACCGCCACCGATGCCCTCGTGGCCCTGCTCATGCGCCTGTCGGGCAAGCCGGCGCCGGCACGCCTGAAGCGTCAGCGCGGCCAGCTCCAGGACGCCATGCTCGATGGTCACTTCCACCTGGGCGGCAAGCGCGTCGCCATCGGTGCCGAACCCGATCTGCTGTTTGCCCTGTCTTCGCTGATCGCCGAGATGGGTGGTGAAGTGGCCGCGGCCGTCACCACCACCCACTCGCCGCTGCTGGTCCGGGTGCCCACGGAAGAAGTGCTGGTGGGTGACCTGGAAGACCTGGAAATGCGGGCGGTGGGCTGCGATCTGCTGATCACCCATGCCCACGGTCGCCAGGCCGCCACGCGTCTGGGCATCCCCCTGTTCCGTGCCGGCATCCCCCAGTTCGACCGCATCGGCACCGCCCATCAGCTGAGCGTCGGCTACCGGGGTACCCGCGACCTGATTTTCCAGCTTGCCAACATCTTCCTGGCCCACATGCATGCCCATGGCCCCGAAGACTGGCCCCTGCCCGCCGAGGCCGTGGCCGCTGCCCAGGGCCAATCCGCTGCCGGCTGCGGCTGTGCCAGCAGCAGTTGCAGCAGCGTTTCCGACGAAGTCGTCATCCCGATCATTCCCGCCTGAGGAGCCCGTCATGAAAATCGCATTCGCCACCCAGGACAAGGAGCGCGTTGACGCGCACTTCGGCTGGGCCAAGTACATCGCCATCTACGAGATCAACGCCGAGGGCTACCGCTACCTGGAGACCCACGACTTCGGCGGCGAGCTGGCCGAAGACGGCAACGAGGACAAGCTGGCGCCCAAGCTGGACGTCATCAAGGACTGCGCCATCGTTTACGTGGCTGCCATCGGCGGCTCCGCGGCCGCCCGCGTGGTGGCCACCAAGATCCACCCGGTCAAGGTGGCCGGGCCGGAACCCATCCTCGACATCCTCGACAAGCTGCAGGACGTGCTCAAGGGCACCCCGCCGCCGTGGCTGCGCAAGGCCCTCGCCAAGGGCGAGGAACGGACTTATGACTTTGAAGAAGAGGCCTGAAAATGACTGATGTAGCTGAAGCCCCCACCGACGTGATGCAGGACCCGTTCATCCGCGAACTGGTCAAGCAATGGCGCGCCCAGGACACCCACGGCGCCTGGGAAGGCAAGACCGACGCCATGCTCCTCGACCCCTACGTGCTGGACGCCGAGAAGCGCAAGGATCTGCCGATGATGGCCGATCCCGACCCGGAAACCCTGTGGCGCATGGAGCTGTACTACAACGCCATCGCCCTCTCCATCGAGCGCGAGACCAAGGTGATGGTCAGCCCCATGCTCAAGATGCACCACGAAGGCTTCGGCCGCCAGGTGCTCATCGCCGGGCGCCTGATCGTCTTCAACAAGCAGATCCGCGATGCCCACCGTTTCGGCTTCAACAGCCTCGAAAAGCTCTCGGCCGCCGGCACCAAGGCCGTCACCGAAGCCGTGGAGATGATCCGCAAGTTCCCCGAAGTGGCCAACTATTCCTGACCGGAGCCGCAGCATGGAAGACCTCGACACCCTCAAGGCCCGCGCGAAGAAACTCAACGCCCAGGCCACCCAGGCCAAGATGGACCTGCACGACCTGTCCGAAGACCTGCCCACCAACTGGGAGCAGATCCTGGAAGTCGCCCAGCGTGCCTACGATGCCCACAAAAACCTGATGGCCGCCCGCAAGGAACTGGCCGCCGCGAGCGCTGCCTGAGCGGCGCCACTCTAACCCCTCTGGAGAGTTGAAATGGCTGATTTTTCCGTGACCCTGCCGAGTGGCGAGCTCTGGACGCCCAAGTTCGTCGCCGAACTGAACCAGGAAAAGTGCATCGGCTGCGCCCGCTGCGTGCGGGTGTGCGCCCGTGACGTGCTGGCCCTGGTCGGCCTGACCGAGGACGGCGAACTCCTCGCCATCGACCCCGACGGCGACGAGGACGAAGAGTACGAGAAGAAGGTGATGACCATCGCCCACAAGGAAAACTGCGTGGGTTGCGAAGCCTGTTCCAAGGTTTGTCCCAAGAAGTGCTACACCCATGAGGCAGCCCAGGTCTGAGCGTGTGTGATCGAATCCGGCGCGCGGCCCGAATGGCATCCAGACGCTTTTTCCGGAGCCAACCCGGGACGCAGCCCGATTCATTCCTGCATTCTGAAACCTGATGGGTGACTTCCGCCGACGAGGAGCGCGTCATGAATGACCTGTCCCGCAGCTACCTTGCCGCCCGTGCCGCCCTGCCGCCGACGCGGCTGGTGCCGGCCTGGCTGGCCCTGGCCCTGGAGGCCGAGTTTGGCGATCAGGCCGCTGCCATCGCGACCCTGTGGGCCGCACGCCATCCGGCGGTGGTCCGCGAGGATGGCTCCACCGGCATCGATGATCGCCATGAAGAGTACGGCGACCTGCTTGAGCTGCTGCTCGAGAACGCCGCCACCGGCAGCACCCACACCATCTCCATCGCCCGCTGGATCGCCCTGTCGTGCTTCGGCCAGGATCACCTCTGGGAAGACCTCGGCCTGCCCGAACGCCCGGCCCTCGGCGCCCTCATCGCCCGCCACTTCCCGGTACTGCATGCCAAAAACGTGCACAACCTGCGCTGGAAGAAGTTCTTCTACAAACAGCTCTGCGACCGCGCCCAGGTGCGAGCCTGCCGGGCACCGAGCTGCGCCGAGTGTTCGGAGTATGCGGGGTGTTTTGAGGGGAGTGCGTGAGGGGGGCAGGATGTCAGCCGCCCGGCTGTGATTCTGTGGACGCGTTTCCCTCGGCTATCCTTCCTGAAGCAGACACAAACCCAATGCTGATGTGAGCCTGGGGGTTCCTTCGGCGAGATCACCCGATGGGTGAAGCTGAAGGGGGTTCAAGGGAGGCACTGAAGGCCGCTGGAGGGAATGTGGGGGCGACTTCAGTCGCCCGCGGACTCCGATCAAGGGCATGCGGGCGTTCTGCGCAGGATGGGCGACTGAAGTCGCCACTACTGGAGAGAGCCCAATGACCGTCAGATGACGCGTCAGAAATTTGGATGTATTCAACCCTTCGGGCTCTCCGGCCATCCGTGGAGCGGCATCACTCAAGGCCCACCGCCGAATCAAGGCCCTGGGCACCTCCGATTCACCTCTACTGAAACTCGAATAACGGCGGCGCGTTCTGCTTGTCCCCCCGTAGCCACATCGGCGGGTCGGGGGCGCAGGCCATGGCACTGCTTGGTCAGGGTGCGGATCGTCTCGCGGTTGCTGCCATCGGCGCGCTTGAGCCCCTGCAGCGAGGCGATGAGCAGGGTATCCGCGGCCGTGAAACCGAAGTTCAGGTTGAAGACGGGGCGCGCGTCGGCATCGTACAGGCACCGGGCCCAGTAACCTTCGATACGCGTGGGGACGTTGAGGGTCAGACCCACCGTGCAGCCGGGGGCCTGGGCTACCCGCAGGCTGCTCCCGCCGGCCAGCTACTTGCACAGCATGGGCCCGAAGTGGCCAGCCGCCGGGTCCAGATCGGCGATCCAGGTAGCGCCGATAGAACACGTAGAAGCTGCGCCGGTCGGCGTCCAGCAG
Source organism: Zoogloea sp. (assembly GCF_017302315.1). Classification (GTDB taxonomy): domain Bacteria; phylum Pseudomonadota; class Gammaproteobacteria; order Burkholderiales; family Rhodocyclaceae; genus Zoogloea. The sequence continues at coordinate 4,646 of NZ_JAFLDT010000015.1, read as the reverse complement.
GCGTGCCCAGGCAGGGTGGCGGTCCAGGGCCTGCAGCAGCAGGCGGCGCTCGGGCGTCGTGAACCACCTGAGCAGACGGTACTTGAGGCGATATGGAACACCCGCCGCGTGCGGGCCGGCCCCAGCACATCGGGCAGCGGCGGCCAGTTGGCGGCCGGGGTGGCAGGGGCGATGCGGGTGAAGGCATGAAGCGAGGACATGGCGGCACGAACGGAGTGAAGGGCTCTGGCGCCGACTGTACCGATGAAGCCTTAACGCGCACTTGCCTGGATCTTGCAATGGACTGACAGGCGGGGGCGGATGGGGTGGGACGAGGGTGCCGCCCTATCGGTGAGTTGCGCGGGGGCTGGATTGACGTGGTGCTACCTGCGTTGTGCGTCACCGCCCGTACGCCCAGAAACGCCTCCGCCTTGCCCATCTTTAAAGGGTGCCGCTTGTCATGAAAAGCGATGTGGCGTTTAATCCATCCCACATAAGCCTGCTTGGTTCGCAGATCGTAGTGCTTGAGCTGATCCGCTCTCAAACCCGATCCAGCAAGCCGGGCAACGAGGTAGGGCCGCATGAAGGGTAGACGACATCGTGACGGAAAGTCTTTTCGATAATTGTTTTATATACAAAGATTTAGTGAGTTATGGCAGCTTATGCGACAGTCGTGTAAGACGCCAGAGGCGACATTTGTCGTCTACTTCACGTTGGGCGTCATGAGCACTAGTCCTCAAGTCACCTTCACTTCTGACTTCTTCAAACCCATCGCAGGGGAGGAGGAGCAAACAAATCCGGGGCGCTATGGAAAGGCGTTGGCGCAGTGGCTTGCTGCGCAACTCAAGGCGCGCGGTGTTTCTGTAGAGGGCGTTATCCCTGAAGACTTTGGGTGGGTGGTTATGATTTCCCGTAAGCCCTTCATGCTTTGGCTTGGCTGCGGGAACACCGATGGCAGCACAACCGAATGGAACATATTTCCGGTTGCCGAGGTATCAACGATTCAGCGCTTATTCAAGCGCATCGATCCATCGTCCGAGATAGAAGAACTGCGAATTCATCTTGTCGAACTTGTCTTCGCCATTCCTGGAGTCGCCAATGTCGTCTGGAGCTAAATGCCGCCCAACCCTTCAATCCACCGGACCTGCGCAAAAAGCCGCGCAGTCCGGTGATTTCCCACGTTAGAGCGCATGCACCGGCCACTCCGATTTCATGAGCATGTTCTGTTGCTCGCGTTGTTTGGCGGGGTATTTTTATATCTACTGGAGGGGGCTATTGGAGGAGATCTGTTTATTCCCGGTCGCCGCGGCCCAGGCGTCGTGATGTCCGGCGTTCCGGCGTGGCTCTTGGTCACGGCGCCACTGTTTTTTTACATCGGCATTCTCGTGCGTCATCAGAACCTTCTAACGCAACTGTCACCCAAGTATCGAACGACAGTCGAGCTATCTCTCCTTTTGGCAGGTATTTGCACCATGCTTCTAGGCTTTCGCCTACACGCGGAGGGTTTCTGTGCGCTCTAACCCGGCGCTCAACCCCGTTCGCTTCGCTCTCTGGACGCTGCGCGATAACGCCGCGCAGCGCCGGTTAGCTCTACGTTAGGCATCAATCATGCGCACACCATCTCGGTTCATGCCTCAGTTTCCACAAGAAGGAGCAAATCCATTTCTCAAATGGGTGTTCGCTGTCGGATTCTTTGGTGTTTTTGCGGCACTCATCGTTGCTTGGCCGTTAGTTTGGGGCCCCCTCGTTGCAGCTATGGCCGTAGGTATCATCCTTGAAAAGCGGCGCCTGAGGCGTCTGGCCAATGCTCGTGAAGGTGAGTCCATCTGCACCTTTGCCCGTTCAATTGGCGCCAAGAAATTGGATACCCATGTCGTACGGGCCGTGTATGAAGAACTGGGAAAAATATTGGGTACATCTGGCTCAAAGTTCCCCCTGCGCCCAACGGATCAGCTTTACGAAACAAGTGGACTCAACCTTGATCCTGACGATCTAGATGAACTGCTTGTCGCCATTGCATTTCGTAGCCAGCGGTCGCTTGAAAACACAGAAAGTAACCCGTATTACGACAAAGTTAAGACCGTGGCTGATCTCGTCCAGTTTGTAATGGCCCAACCGGTAATGCCCAATGCCTAACACTGCGGTCAAGGCCGCTCCCTCCGGTCGCTGGGCGCTGCGCGATAAAGCGCCGCGCAGCGCCCCTTACCTACAACGTTGGGCCTCTCAATATGTTCGCTGAAGCCGCCAAGACATTTCTCGAGTTCCTGAAGCTCGCTCCACGCTATCTCATAGCGCTTGGTGTCATGGCTGCCTTTCTTCTCTTTGCCAACGAGGAGTTTCTCAAGTTCATCGGAGTATTTGAGCTTGCACAAAACAATCGCCCTATGCTGGGCCTTACCCTCGTTGTCACCGTCGGGCTTTTCGTGGTTTCCGTTATCGGCGACGGCATCGCTCTCGTAAAGCAATGGTGGTTCAGGAGGCGCCGCTATCGGCGTATCGAGGAGCGATTGCAGTGTCTGACCGAGGACGAAAAGCAAATTCTCCGGTACTACCTCGCGGAGAATACTCGCGCAAACACGCTCCGCATCGACGATGGCGTCGTGCAAGGTCTCAAAGCCAGCGGCATCATTCACTTGTCTGCTTCGATGGGCAACGCCCTCGAAGGGTTCGCGCACAATATCAACGAGTTTGCGTGGGACTATCTCCATGTACACCCGCATTTGCTCGAAGGAACTACCAATACTTACCGCACTGATAAACGGGGGTCGTATTGGTAACCCGAGGCCCAACCCTGCAATCCACCGGACGCTGCGCGATAAAGCCGCGCAGCGTCCGGTGATTTTGAACGTTAGAACGCAAATGATGCGCCTCGCTCTTGGTTTCGTCGCTGTGCTTTTCCCTTTACTCGCGTCCGCCTGCGCGGCGGACAAGGAATGCCAGGATTGGACCAAGCTAGCGGTCGAAAACCCAGCCGTGGGTTGCGAAGGTGCTTGCACGCAAGCAAAGCGCTTCGACAAGTACGACTATCACGCTGGTCTGATCGCCGCACAAAAGAGCCGTACTGGTTTAGAGAAGTTTTTTCGCTACACCGCCCGCTCCACAATCATGGGCGCTGGTTCAGATGAGTTAGCCTGCCACATGTACGCCCTGCTACTGCAATGGGGTGATGCTCAGTTCGCCAATACCCTTACCAAGTCCGGTGCAAAAGCCACGACCAGAGTCGTTGGCCTCTTGGACTATACGGCCGTTACGGACTTCAAGCGACGCTTCCCCAGAACATATGGCTTGGTCTCGCAGCATGAAGAGTAACGTTCTAACATGGCGCTCAACCTCGCTCCCTTCGGTCGCTGGACGCTGCGCGATAAAGCGCCGCGCAGCGCCGGTTTGTTCTACGTTAGCCATCCAAATCATGCGCCTACTCTACCCGTGCGATCCTTTCGAAAATAAGAAGCCTGATGAGGCATACGAAGAGGAGTTCAACGCTGCTCAAGCAGCGGGACTGGCCTGTTCGCTGTACTCCGCAGAGGATTTCGAACTTGGGGAATTCAAGCCGCGCCCGCCTTTGAATGAGGGAGAAGAGGTCGTGTATCGCGGCTGGATGCTTACGCCGGACAACTACGCCCGGCTTCAATCCGCTGTCGAGAGCAAGGGCGGGCAAATGCTCACGTCGCCCCAGCAATACCGCCATTGCCACTATTTACCTGAATGGTATTCCTTGTGTGAAGACCTCACTCCAAAAACCATCTTCCTCAAAAGAGATGCTGACTTTTCTTTGGAGCTTGCCAGCCAAGGTTGGCAAGCGTACTTCGTTAAAGACTATGTGAAGTCACTGACCACTTCTCGTGGCTCTGTCGCCAAGACCGTCGAAGAGGTCACAGAAATTGTTGCGCTCATAGAAAAATACCGAGGCCAAATAGAAGGCGGTGTTTGCATAAGAGAATTTGAAGCGCTAAGCCCCGAAACTGAAGAGCGCTACTTCATCTTCAATCGCAAAGCATTTTCCCGCGATGGCGTGGTTCCCGAAATCGTTGAGCGCATTGCTGCACGCATCGATAGCCCGTTTTTCTCGGTTGATATCGTGCTCTCTGCCAAGGGAGGGCCACGTTTAATTGAGCTCGGCGATGGCCAAGTTTCGGACCGAAAGAAATGGCCAGCATCTCGCTTCGTGGATATGCTTAATGGCTAACATTGCGGTCAAGGCCGCTCCGGCCTTCGGCCTCCGCTGGACGCTGCGCGATAAAGCGTCGCGCAGCGCCCCTTACCTACAACGTTGAGGCTGTAGAAAAACCCTTCCCCCACCGCCCACAGAATGCCTTCGGTATAATTGGACATCCCACCTCCGGAATTCCCCGATGCCCCGCTTCAAGACCCCCGATTACGGTTTGAAGATGATTCCGGTGGATTTCCAGCGCCAGGTTCTGCCCGGCTCCTTCGAGTTCGCCCTGTGCCATCTGGTCGATAAGGAACTCGATCTCTCCGCCCTGCGTTCGCGCTTTCGCAACGATGCGGGGGGTGCCCCCGCCTTCGATCCGGCCGTGCTCCTCAAGATCGTCCTGCTCGCCTATTCCCGGGGTCTCGTCAGTTCCCGCAGCATCGAGGCGGCCTGTCGCCACAACGTCCTCTTCATGGCCGTCTCAGGCGACTCCGGCCCGCACTTCACCACGCTG
>NZ_JAFLDT010000149.1 GCF_017302315.1 Zoogloea sp. | reverse complement strand
GAAGCCGGGTCGCCTTCTTTGCCTTCTTTCTTGGCGAAGCAAGAAAGAAGGTCGCCCGCCGGGGCGAACACCCGGCCAACGTCACGCCAAACACCGGAAAGCCTGCCAGCAAAAGGCCGAATGATGAATTCGACCCCACAGGCCCCGCCCCCTACCCTCCCTTCACCATATCCCACGCCAGCTTGGCAATCAGCACCGACACCACCACCAGAAAGGCCTGGCGGACGAAGGCGGTGCCGCGGCGCAGGGCCAGCCAGGTGCCCACATGGGCGCCGGCCAGGTTGCACACGGCCATCACCAGCCCCAGGGTCCACAGCAGCGGCCCGTGGCTGGCGAAGAAGCCGATGGCGGAGACATTGGTGGCCACGTTGATGAGCTTGGCACTGGCCGAGGCGCGCAGAAAATCCATGCCGAACAGGCGCACGAAACCGAAGATCAGGAAGCTGCCGGTCCCCGGCCCGAAGAAACCGTCGTAGAAGCCGATCACGGCACCGAAGGCCATCACGCGCCAGCGGTCGGCGGGGGTCAGTTCGCGGGTTTCGGCGTGGCCGAAATCCTTGCGCTGAAAAGTGTAGATGGCCACCGCCAGCATCATGACCAGCACCAGCGGGCGCATGGCCTCGCGGGGCAGCCAGGCAACCACGGCGGCCCCTAGCCACGCACCGGCCAGGGCAGCCAGCGCCGCCGGCACCACCACGGCCCAGGGGATGGACACGGCCCGCGCGTAGCGCCACAGGGCGGCGCTGGTGCCAGCGATGCTGGACAGCTTGTTGGTGCCGAACAGGGTCGGAATGGCCACCTGGGGATAGTGGCTGAGCAGCACGGGAATCTGGATCAGACCGCCCCCACCGACCACGGCATCAACCATGCCGGCAAAGAAGGCGACGGCACCAAGAAACATGAACTCGAGGGGCATGACACCCAGACCGGTATCCATCAGGCCGGGCGCCGGGCGAGGATCGCCAAAGGTGCCGCCCAGGCCTGCCCGCAGACCAGGTCGGGACGGCGAGCGTCCTCGTCCACCAGATCGGCATATTGCCGAACCAGCTGGGCCAGGGAGTCCGTCTCGAGTTTTCCGGCAAGGCGGGCCCGGTGGACCTCCACCGTGCGGGGCGACACAGCCAGGGCACGGGCAATCTCCTTGTTGGTCAGGCCTGCCACCACCAGACCCAATACCTCCCGCTCGCGCTCGGAGAGACGGGTGTACAGGCTGCGTGCGTGGCGGGAGCGCTGCAGCCGCTGACGCTCCAGCACATGCTGGCCCACCGCCTTGCGCAGGACCTCCGGAAGGCTGTCCTCGGCGGCGGGCAGGGGCAGGAATTCCCGCGCACCGGCCTTGAAGGCCTGCCGGCAAAGATCGACGGTGGCATCGCGGGACAGCACGATCACCGGCAGATCAACGCCCAGGGAGCCGAGCCGATCCAGCAATGCCAGCTCGGAACCGGCACCGGCAAGCTCAAGAAGGACGGCACCGGTGCTATCGGGATCAAGCTCAGACAAAAGGCTGTCGGCATCCCGCCAGACACGGAGCCCGAAGTGCAGACCACTCGCCAGAAGGACGACCCTCCCGCTGGCGGCGGCATCCCGCGTGACAAGATGGATGCAGGGCAAGGGCGCCAAACACATCATGAGCTTATTCCTTGTAACGGTTCGCGCGCGGAGGCGGCTGCACACCGAAACATCCACCTCGGCGGCGTGGCGGACAAACCGGAAGAAAAGTGCCCGACCCCGGGAGGTCGGGCAAACGTGCCTCCCCCGAGGGAGAAAGGCACAGGGAGGGATGCTCAGGCCGCGCCGTTCGCAGGCACGGGCTCACCTGCCACCGGCAGCGCCTCGTCGGTATCGTCCAGCCCCGGATCCACCGGGTCGATGGCTTCTTCCCATTTGGCGACGGCGGCAGTGGCAATGGCATTGCCGAGCACATTGGTGGCGGTGCGCCCCATGTCGAGGAAGTGGTCGATGCCCATGATCAGCAGCAGGCCGGCCTCCGGCAGATGGAACATGGGCAGCACGGCCGCCACCACCACCAGCGACGAACGGGGCACGCCGGCCACGCCCTTGCTGGAGACCATCAACACCAGCAGCATGGTGATCTGCTCGCCGAGGGACATGGGGATGCCGTAGGCCTGGGCCACGAACAGCGCCGCGAAGCCGGTGTACAACATGGAGCCGTCCAGGTTGAAGGAGTAGCCCAGGGGCAAGACGAAGCCCGTGATTCGGTTCTTCACCCCGAACTTCTCGAGCTGCTCCATCAGCTTGGGGTAGGCCGACTCGCTGCTGGCGGTGGAGAAGCCCAGCAGCATGGGGCTGCGCACCAGCTTGATGAGCCGGAACACTTCGCGACCCAGCACCGCGTAACCGGCACCGATGAGAATGGTCCACAGCACGGCCAGGGCAATGTAGAAGCTGGCCAGCAGCTTGCCGAACACGCTCAGCATGCCCAGCCCCTGGGTGGTCACCACGGCCGCGACGGCAGCGAAGACACCCAGCGGGGCAAAACGCATCACGTAGTCGGTGACCTTGAGCATCACATGGACCACTTCATCCATGGTCTGCACCAGGCTGCGGGCCGCCTGACTGTGCAGGTTGCCGAGGGCAAGACCGAAGAACACCGAGAACACCAGGATCTGCAGCACCGAGTTGCCGGCCATGGCTTCGACGATGCTCTTGGGGAAGACATGGGTGATGAAGTCCTTCAGATTGAGGGCCCCGGTCTTCAGGTTGGTGGCCGCTCCGGCCTCGGGCAGGGCCATGTTCAGCGCATGGCCGGGCTGCAGCAGGTTGGCGAAGAGCAACCCGACGGTCAGGGACACCAGGGAGGCGGCGATGAACCAGCCGAGGGCCTTGGAGCCAATACGGCCGACGGTCTTGGAGTCGCCGATGTTGGCCAGGCCGGACACCAGGGTGGCGAACACCAGCGGCGCGATGATCATCTTGATCAGGCGCAGGAAGATGTCGGTGATGATGCCGAAGTATCCCGCGATCTCCTTGGCCGCCTGCGGCGTGGGTGCCGCCTGATTGCAGACGTAGCCGACAAGGATGCCGAGGATCAGCGCGGCGAAAATCAGCAGTGAGGATTTGTTGGCTTTCATGATCGTATCCCGGTGATGGATCAGGCGAGCTTGCGGGCAGGCAGGGCGCGCGGACGGGTCAGCACTTCGGGGCGCAAGACCTCGGCAAGGGCCTCGGCGGTCATCAGGCCGCGCTCCAGCACGATCTCGGCCACGCCGCGACCGCTGGCATGAGCCTCGGCAGCCACGTCGGTGGCGTGGGCATAACCGATGTAGGGGTTCAGGGCGGTGACGATGCCGATGGAGCGCTCGACGCTGGCACGCAGGGCGTCCCGGTTGGCGGTGATGCCATCCACGCAGCGATCGGCCAGCACCACGCAGCCCTTGGTCAGGTGCAACACGCTCTTGAACAGGCTATGGGCAATGATGGGCTCGAAGGCGTTGAGCTGGAGCTGACCGGCCTCGGCGGCGAAGGTGACGGTCATGTCGTTGCCGATGACCTCGAAGGCGATCTGGTTCACCACTTCCGGGATCACCGGGTTCACCTTGCCCGGCATGATCGACGAACCGGCCTGACGCGGCGGCAGATTGATCTCGCCAAAGCCGGCGCGCGGGCCGGAGGACAGCAGGCGCAGGTCGTTGCACACCTTGGAGAGCTTGGCCGCCACCCGCTTGAGCACCCCGGAGAGCTGGATGAAGGCGCCGCAGTCCTGGGTGGCCTCGATCAGGTTGGGCGCGGTGACCACCGGAATGCCGGTGATCTCGGCCAGACGGCGGCACACCAGCCCGGCGTAATCCGGGTGGGCATTGATGCCGGTGCCGATGGCGGTGGCGCCGAGGTTGATCTCGCGGATCAGCAGGGCCGCTTCCTTCAGCCGTTCTTCGTCCTCACCGAGCATGGTGGCGTAGGTGGAGAACTCCTGGCCGAGGGTCATCGGCACCGCGTCCTGCAGCTGGGTGCGGCCGAGCTTGACCACGCCGGCGAACTCCGTGGCCTTGGCCTGCAGCACCTCGTGCAGGCGGGCGAGCCCCGGCAGCAGCGTGTCGTGGATCTCGGCGACCGTCGCAATATGCATCGCAGTCGGGAAACTGTCGTTCGACGACTGGCCGCGGTTCACGTGGTCGTTCGGGTGCACGGGCTTGCGCTGGCCGAGCGGCTCGCCGAGCATCTCGTTCGCCCGGTTGGCGATCACTTCGTTGGCGTTCATGTTCGTCTGGGTACCCGAGCCGGTCTGCCAGACGAGCAGCGGGAAATGGTCGACGAGCTTGCCCGAAATCACCTCGTCGCAGGCCCGCACGACGGCGGCACCCAGCTTCGCGTCGAGTTCGCCCAGCGCCATGTTCGCGAGTGCGGCGGCCTTCTTCTGCACGCCGAAGGCCCGCACGAGCGGTTCGGGCATGCGTTCGGTGCCGATGCGGAAGAGTTCGATGCTGCGCTGGGTCTGCGCACCCCAATAGCGGTCGGCGGGCACCTCGATCGGCCCGAAGCTGTCGCGCTCGATTCGCGTGGACGCGCGCTCGCCCATTCCGTTCCCGCCTGCGACCGGTTTTCCCATTCGCAGATTGGAGGGGAGTTTACCCCCCAAACCGATGTGAAATTCCCGATCCCCCTGCGGAATTAG
>NZ_JAFLDT010000148.1 GCF_017302315.1 Zoogloea sp. | reverse complement strand
CAGGACAGCCTGCGCCCCGGCATTGCCTGGTATGGCGCCTTGCCGCGGGATGCCGACGCAGCGCTGCCCGAGCGTCACCTGGGCCTGCTGCAGGCCGCCGAGATCGCCGACCTGGACGCCCGCCTGGATCGCCTCGCCGACCACCTGGCGCGCACCGGCGCCGCCGACCGTCCGGTGGCGGTGGCCTTTCCCGACGCGCCGGCGCCCCACGTGCTGCCGCTGTTGCAGGGGCGGCGCATCGCCATCGCCCGGGATGCCGCCTTCGGCTTCATCTATCCCGCCAACCTGGACACGCTGCAGTCCTTGGGCGCGGAGTTGGCCTTCTTCTCGCCCCTGGCCGGCGAGGCGCTGCCCGACTGCGACGCCCTGTGGCTGCCCGGCGGCTATCCGGAGCTTCACGCCGCTGCGCTGGCCGCCAATGCCGGCTGGCAGGCCGGGCTGAAGGCCCACCAGGCCGCCGGCAAGCCTCTGCTGGCCGAGTGTGGCGGCATGATGAGCCTGTTCGAAACCCTCACCGACCGGGAAGGCGTGACCCATCCGGGGGCCGGCCTGCTCCCGGGCCATACCCGCATGCAGCCCCGCCTGGCGGCCCTGGGCACCCAGGTGGCCGAGCTGCCGGAAGGGCGCCTCACCGGCCACACCTTCCACTATTCGAAGAGCGAGACGCCCGTGGCTCCCCTGGCCCGCGCCACCACGCCGGCCGGCCGAGAGGGCGAGGCCATCTACCGCCTCGGCCGCCTCACCGCCTCCTATGTGCACTTTTACTTTCCGTCCAATCCGGCCGCGGTGGCGGCCCTGTTCAGCGCCTGAGCGCTGGCGAATAAACCCGGACGCCGTCGTTTGAGGGGCGACGCTGCTTCTCCTGTAGGGGCGACTTCAGTCGCCCAAAACGCGCCGATCACCGGCACGCCGTTGATCAAAGTCCGCGGGCGACTGAAGTCGCCCCCACGGGCCCTCCAGCCACCCTCGGTGTGTCCGGAGTGCCCGTTGCGCGTCAGCCCTTCACGCAGACCACCTGGCGCAGGGTGTGGACGATCTCCACCAGCTCCGACTGGGCGGCCATCACCGCGTCGATGTCCTTGTAGGCCATCGGGATCTCGTCGATCACGTCGGCGTCCTTGCGGCACTCCACGCCGACGGTGGCGCGCACCTGGTCGGCCAGGCTGAACTGCTTCTTCGCCTGGGTGCGGCTCATGCGCCGGCCGGCGCCGTGGCTGCATGAGCAGAAGGAATCCTCATGGCCGAGCCCGCGCACGATGAAGCTCTTCGCGCCCATGGAGCCGGGGATGATGCCCAGTTGCCCCCGCTGGGCCGACACCGCCCCCTTGCGCGTCACCAGCACTTCGCGGCCGAAATGGGTCTCTCGCTGCACGTAGTTGTGGTGGCAGTTCACCGCCTCCAGATCGGCACGGAAGGGCTTGGATATCTCCCGGCGGGCAGCAGCCACCACCGCCTCCATCATCAGCGCCCGGTTGCGCCGGGCGTAGTCCTGGGCCCAGCCGACCGCCTCCACGTAGTCATCAAAATGGCGGCTGCCCTCGGTGAAGTAGGCCAGGTCGCGGTCGGGCAGGTTGGCGATGTGCTGGCGCATGTCGGCCTGGGCCAGCTCGATGAACAGGCTGCCGATGGCGTTGCCCACCCCGCGGGAGCCCGAGTGAAGCATGAACCACACCCCGTCGGCCTCATCCACGCATACCTCGATGAAGTGGTTGCCGGTGCCCAGGGTGCCCAGATGCAGGCGGTTGTTGCTGCGCGCCAGCTTCGGGTGCTTGTCGGTGATGCGCCGGAAGCCCGGCGCCAGGGCCTGCCACATGGCATCCACCGCCGCCGGGGCCTCGCTCCAGGCACCGCTGTCGCGTTTGCCGAAGGTCTTGCCGTGGGGCACGGCGGCCTCGATGGCGCTGCGCAGGCGATGCAGGGAATCCGGCAGGTCGGCGGCCACCAGCGAGGTGCGGGCGGCGATCATGCCGCAGCCGATATCCACCCCCACTGCCGCCGGGATGATGGCGCCGACGGTGGGGATGACGCTGCCGATGGTCGAGCCCTTGCCCAGGTGTACGTCCGGCATCACCGCCAGATGTTTGTAGATGAAGGGCAGGCGGGCGGTGTTCATGAGTTGTTGGCGGGCGGCATCCTCCACCGGTACGCCACGGGTCCATAGCTTGATCGGCGCGCCGCCGGGAACGGGAAGGGTGTCGTGCTGGGGCATGGCATGTCTCGCGGGGCAATTGCCGCAGTTTCGCCGGAAACGCCGCCGTGGGGTTGACCCCTTGGGGCGAAGGGGCATTGGCGCTACCATCCGGCCTGGCCTGCCGCCCGGTACAGGTCCGAGCCGCTCCGACAGGCCCATGAACCTGAAACCCTTCGGCAACAGCCTTCTCGTCCGTCTTGTCCTTTTCGGCCTGCTGCTGGTCATCCTCGGCGGTGGCACACGCTATTACTTCCAGGCGCGCTTCCTGCGCGAGGATCTGACCGAGCTGGTGTCGTCCCAGCAGACCGCCATGGCCGAGGCGGTGGCCCAGGACATCGACGCCCGGATCCAGGACCGTCTGCGCCTGCTCGAACGCCTTGCCCAGACCCTGCAACCGGCCCTGCTCGATCAGCCCGACGCCCTGCAGGCCTGGCTGGGCGAGCGCTACCAGCTGAATCCCGTGTTTTCCCTCGGCGTGCTGGTGGTGGATACCCACGGGCGTGTCCTGGCGGACTATCCCAAGGTGGCGGGCCGCACCGGCTCATCCATCGCCAACAGCCCCGACTTCATGCGCGTCGCCCAGGGTGAAGGCGGGGTGGGCAGACCACGGCTGGGGGCATTTACGCGGCAGTCGATCCTGCCCATGGGCATGCCGCTGAAGACCCCCGATGGCCGCGTGCGCGCCGTCTTGCTCGGCATCACCGCCCTGGGCGCGTCGGGCTTCCTCGACCGCATCACCCACGGCCGCATCGGCGAGACCGGCGGCTTTCTGCTGATCTCGCCGGCCGACAAGCTTTTCATTGCGGCGAGCGATCCGGACCTGGTGCTCAAGCCCACCCCCGCCCCGGGCATCAATCTGCTCCATGACCGGGCCATGGCGGGTTTCCGGGGCAGCGGCATCACCCGCAACGCGAAGGGCGTTGAGGAGCTGTCGAGCATTGTCAGCGTGCCCGGCACCGGCTGGTTTGTGGTGGCCCGTATGCCCACCGCCGAGGCCTTTTCCCCCGTCCGGCGTGCCCAGGACGTGGTGATCCGCCACAGCTTCACGGCCATGCTGCTGGTGTTCCTGGTGGTCGGCTTCATGGCCCGCATGATGCTCGGGCCTCTCAAGCATGCGGCCACCCTGGCCGACCGGATGACCCACGGCGAGATTCCCCTGCGCCCCCTGCCGGTGGTCCGCGACGACGAGGTGGGGCGCCTGACCACCGCCTTCAACCAGTTGCTCGACAAGCTCACCCGCAGCCAGGTGAAGCTCGAGCGCATGGCCCACCACGACGAACTCACCGGCCTGCCCAACCGCGCCTTGCTGGCCGACCGGATGCGTCAGGGGCTGGCACGGGCGCAGCGCAGCGGCCTGCGCGTCGCTGTCTTGTACCTGGATCTGGACGGCTTCAAGCCCATCAACGACAGCCTCGGGCATGGAGCGGGTGACCAGGCCCTGGTGGAAGTGGCCCGCCGCCTGTCCGGCGTGCTGCGCCAGAGCGACACCCTGGCCCGGGTGGGGGGTGACGAGTTCGTGCTGCTGGTCACCGACCTGACCCGGGACGACGAGGGGAACATCGCGGCCCTGGCCAGTCGCTGCATCGACACCCTCACGCCACCGCTGGTGCTGCAGGGCGTCTCGTGCTCTCTGGGGGTGTCCATCGGCATTGCCCTGAACGAGGCGGACGACGAACCGGATGCGGTGCTGCTGGCGGCCGACCGGGCCATGTACGAGGCCAAGGAGGCCGGGCGCGGGCGCTACGTCACCGCGCCGGGGTCACGCATGCCCCAGGCGCCCGTCCGGCCCTTCATACGGGCTTGAACACCATCAGGACGTACACCACCACCATTGCCGAGAAGGCCGGGTAGCCCAGCCGCTCCCAGCGGCGGGCGTAGATCCAGTAGCGGGCCGGCAGGGGCCGCCCTTCGGCGTGGGCGGCCACCGCCATCTTCCCCATGCGGATCTGGTACCAGACCACCGGCAGCCAGCACAGCCCGGCCAGCGCATACAAGCCCAGGGAGGTGAGGATCCACAGGGAATCCAGGGGATAGCCGGCCTGATGGATCAGCCAGGCGCCGGAGAGGGGCTGGATGATCACCGCCGGGGTGGTGAACCACCAGTCGGCCTTCACCACCAGGCGCGAGACCACGGCAATCGCCTCCACCGAGCCCGAGCGGTTGGCAAAGAACAGGTAGAAGGCCGTGCCGAAGCCGGTGCCCACCATCAGCACCGACGACAGGATGTGCAGGGTCTTGATGCTCAGGTAGTCCATGGTTGCGGCTCCGACATGAGGATGAGGAGGATGGCGAGAATGGGCAGGTTCTTGAGTACCGGGCCGAAGGGGTGGGACAGGAAGGCCGGCAGGGCCACGGCAATGATGGCCGAGTAGCCCAGCACCAGTGCGGCCTGCAGGCACCACAGCCGGCGGCTCGGGCGGAACAGGCAGGCCAGGCCCATGGCCAGGTCGAGGGCGACAGCGGTGTACAAGGCGGCGACCGCACCGGCGCCCTCCAGGCCCACGCCGGCAAGCAGGGCGAGGCTGGCGTCGCGGGGATGCACGGCGAGGCTCACCCAGGCGGTCGCCAGCCACACGAAGGCAAGGGTGTAGCGCAGCAGCGGCGTGCGCCAGGCCGCCAGG
>NZ_JAFLDT010000147.1 GCF_017302315.1 Zoogloea sp. | reverse complement strand
CCACCCTGGCCCAGACCTATTTCCAGCTCCGCGCCGCCGAACGCCAGCAGGCGCTTCTCGATGCCGCCGTGGCCGCCTACGAGCGCTCCCTTGAACTCACCCGCAACCGCTACACCGCGGGCGTGGTCAGCAAGGCCGACGTGGTGCAGGGCGAGAGCCAGCTGCGCAGCGCCCGGGCAGCAGCCGTCGAGGCCCGCCTGTCACGCAGCCAGTACGAACACGCCATCGCCGTGCTGCTGGGGCAGGCCCCGGCGAGCTTCTCCCTGCCGGTGAGCGCCGGCCCGCTGCCCACCGCCCCGGTGGCCGTGACCCTGCCGTCCACCCTGCTGGAGCGCCGCCCCGACATCGCCGCCGCCGAGCGCCGGGTGGCCGCCGCCAACGCCGCCATCGGCGCGGCCGAAGCCGCCCGCTTCCCCGTGCTGGGCCTCTCCGCCTCGGCCGGCTTCCGTCGCTCCCAGATCGAGGATCTGCTCACCGTGCCGAGCCGCTTCTGGTCCCTGGGGCCGACCCTGGCCGCCTCCCTCTTCGACGCCGGCGCCCGCAAGGCGGCGGTCAGCCAGTCCCGGGCAGCCTGGGAGCAGGCCGTCGCCACCTACCGCCAGACCGTGCTGGTGGCCTTCCAGGAAGTGGAAGACAACCTGGCCGCCGCACGCCTGCTGGAAGAGGCCGCGGCCGAACAATCAGCGGCCGTGGCGGCGGCCGCAGAAGCCGAGGCCATCGCCCTCAACCAGTACCGGGCCGGCACCGTCGGCTACCTCAATGTGATCGTTCTGCAGGCGGCCCACCTGGCCGCCCAGCGCAGCGCCAACGACCTGGCCGCCCGACGCCTGGTGGCGGCGGTGCTGCTGGCAAAGAATGCGGGCGGGAGTTTTGCTCCGACGGATCCGTCGGCGGTCACATCCCGAAAGGATTGAAGCCATGTTTCCCGCCGATACGCTTCTCGCCTACCTGGCCGCCACGCTGCTGGTGGTCATCGCACCCGGCCCGGACAACCTTCTGGCCATCAGCCGCGGCCTGAGCCAGGGGCCGCTGGCCGGCGCGCTCTCGTCCCTCGGCGCAGGACTGGGCATCATGGCGCACACGCTGGCCGCCACCCTGGGACTGGCACTGGTGCTGCAAACCTCGCCGCTGGCTTTCCTCGCCGTCAAGGTGCTGGGCGCAGCCTACCTGCTGTGGCTCGGTTACAAGGCCATCGTTGCCCGCGATCTGGTGACTTTCGTGCCGGCGCAGCAACAGCCTCTCCGCCGGGTGTTCGTGACCGGGCTGCTGTCCAACCTGCTCAACCCCAAACCGGGTTTGTTCGTGGTGGCCTTCATCCCCCAATTCACCCACCCCGAGCGAGGCGCCGTGAGCGTGCAGATGCTGGGCTACGGGGCGATCTTCGCGGTGCTGACGGTCCTCATCTTTGCACTGCTGGCCGGCTTCGCCTCACGCCTCTCGGCCTGGCTGGTGCGGCGCCCGCGGGTCATTGACGGGGTCAATGTGGGGGCCGGCCTGGCCTTCATGGCCGCGGGTCTGTCCGTCCTGGCCCTGGGGCGCCGGCCGGGGGCTTGAAGCGGATGTCTGCTTCCCCGGCCACCCGGGCGGCTCCCCGCGGGCTTCAAGCGCATCCGGCACTATGGTCTGCTCGCTAGCGCCCATAAACGGGCAGGCCTTGCCGCCGCACGGGCCATGCCCGAACCCCAAGCCGCCGCGATTGAAGCCGCACACGCCTTCCTCGCCCGCGTTACAGGTCACGGAGCCGCTGTCCCCACTGCGCCAAAGGGCACTGGCGCACCGTGGCCGTATTGCCTCCGGCACCCCGCTGCCGCGATGGCCCTCCATGACACGTGCCGCCCACCCATCTCAATATGTCAGTGACGCGCCAACGGGCTCGTCGGAAGTCCCATGCGCCCGCATCCCGCACTGCCCCGAGAGCACCTCCGTTGCCACCTCACGCAGCTCGCACCGAGCGCGGCATGCTCACCCTCTGCCGCTTGCCAGTCGTGGTTTCGTCCTCCACGCCTGGACGCTCCTCGACCTGATCTACCCAAGGTGAATTTCCCGGGCGTAGAATCCCCAGTGTTACCTCTTTCCCCGCGGTTCAGTTCAACAAGGCTTATCCCTCGCGACATGCGCACTCACTTCGAACTCAGTTGCGTGCCGCGAGGGATAACCCTATTCGTTAGCCTTCATCTATCCGGGCCAAGACATGGCAAAAGTACTTGAAGCAGACAATTGGCTGTCTGCAAGGGAAGCGCGGGAGTTGATCTTCTACTTCATTCGGTGGGGAGAACACTGGGATGACTACCTGCGCACGTTGCCTGACGGCTTAGTCGAAGCTGAATTGCAGCAAAAGGGGTATGACTTCAGTGGTCAGGTTTCCGAACTTCAAAAAAATCCTCACCGCGCCATCACATGGTTCGAAAATCTCTTAGTTGGAGGAACTTGGGAGATAGAGGCTTCACCCGGCGCAACTGTTACTCACAGCCTCTTGGTAGATGGAGTTGAAGTTTCAAGAAACGAGGTAACTGAGCATGCCGTGCTGCGACAAGCGCACACATCTGACTTTCTCGCTGCGTGTAACGCGCGTGATGAAGCAATTCGAGATCGATCCTTTGATAGCTTCTACACTGCCATAACCAAAGGATTCTCTAGCATTGAAGCGTACTTTACGCTGCGGGTTCATGTATATAACGCAAAATGCACAGACCCCGACCGGAAACTGAGCGAGAAGCGAAAGAATGGGGGCTTCGTCTCTCTCGATGAGAAAATAAAAGAATGGCTCCCTACGATGACCGGCGTAACCCTCGATATCGGAAAGAGTCCTGCGTGGGAGGACTATAAGTTCCTCCGAAACCTGAGAAACGACGTAGCGATTCATCCCAAACCAGGCGCAGGATTTACCACGATAGATGAATTGGCTGATGGACTGAATCGTTTTAGATATGGCATTGGCGCTCTAATGTTCTTGCTTCATCAGGCATTTGGAGAGCCTATGCAGGCCTCGATCATCAGAGCAATGCGCTACCCTACTGTTCGGGTGGTCCAAAAAAATGAAGGTTAACTGGTCGGTCAAGTGTACGCCAACCCTGGCCACAGGAATCAGGGGACAGACCACGGGGAATCAGGGGACAGACCACGGTATCACTACTTCCGTGGCCAGGCTTACCATGCCTCCGCACGCCGGTTAACTCTGCGTTAGGTGGCGGGGAATGACCGGCCAGTTTGTTGGGCGGAGGTGAGTTGTGGCAGTCTAGCGACAGTACTTGTTGAACCCGCCCGGAGTCTCCCATGTTCCGTACCCTCGAGTCCCTGAGAGCCGAAGTCATGAGCCTCGCTCCTGCAGAGCGGGCCCGACTGCTTGACCAACTTATTGACAGCCTGGACCGGGACGCAGAGACCGAGGGCGCGTGGGACAAAGTAGCACTACAGCGCGAAGGTGAAATTGAAGGCGGCTCGGTCACGGGCGTTCCTCTTGAAGATGTAGTAGCCCGATTGGAAGCTCGTTTCTCAGGATGAGGGTCATTGTTCACCCGGGCGCCGAGCAGGATCTAATGGAATCGGCATTTTTCTATAGGCGCGAGGAATAAGCCCTATTCGTTGGGCGTCATCCGTCCGTTGTTTACGCGTTCATCATGTCTAAGCCATTCGTCAAGCTAAACCGCGCTGACTTCCTGCAAACGCCCATTTGGGAGTGGGTTTCCGACGACGGATCGGGTGTCAATTCTGAACTTGCTGACGAGTCACACGTGCAACCGACGGCTTTTGCTGAGATTCCCTTGGTTCCCTTTGGCCAGTTCATCGTTTCTTCAGTAGTCGACCTGAAGAGCGGTGCGTCCATGCCCGGGATTGCGGAAGTCACGGTAGCCAACGGTGACATTTCCGTCCATCCGAGCGTCGTTTTTCTTCTGGATAGGCATCTTCAGATTCCCGGCGTAGAGACCAATCGCCTGCTTGCCCGTTTTACGAAAACCGCCGAGAACTACCCTGTCACCTGGCGCCTTTGCGTCAACAATCACGGCGAGAGCAGTCCGCGTTCGGGGTCAATCCAAGGCGGCGACATGAAGGACTTGGTGGCTGCCGGCCTTGAGGCACTTCTTGCCCTGAAGGCACTTCGCAGGTGAGGCCCAAACCCTCCGACCTTCGGCCTCCGCCGGCCGGTTACGTTGAACCTCAGGCCGCAAACGCATCCCTTCACCTCATAGGAAGACCCATGGACAACGGTTCGTTCTGGAAACTCATCGACAAATCCCGCCAGGCAGCTGAAGGAGACCCTGAGCAGCAACTCAAAGAGCTTGAATCCCTCCTGGACGAATTGTCTGACGACGAAGTTGTCGATTTTCAGAACATATTCGCCTCCTACTTTTGGGCCTCATATACGTGGCCATTGTGGGGTGCGGCGTATGTGATCGGCGGCGGTTGCTCCGACGATGGGTTCGACTATTTCAGGGGCTGGCTAATCTCGCGCGGCGAGAAGGCATTCAGCGCTGCATTGGCTGACCCGGACACACTCGCGTCCCTCATCAAGGAGAGTGACGAAGAAGTCGACTGCCAAGTCGAAGGATGGCAGTCGGTCGGCGTTGACGCCTGGCGCCGAAAGACGGGACTTGAGTACTCGGCTTTCCCATCCAAGCCCTCAGGCATTCAGTCGGACGGGCCGGCGGGTGACGAATGGTCTGAAGAAGATCTAGACCGCCTGTACCCCAAGCTGTGCAAGCGCTTTGAATCGCCCCGGGTTTCGAGGAGGCCGTTTGGTTTTAGTCAGGCCAACACAGCCTGACCGGTTTGGCTGCGGTAATAGTTTGCCTCAGCTTCAGCCGGCGGCATGTAGCCAATAGGCGCGAGCAGCCGATGATGGTTGAACCAAGCCA
>NZ_JAFLDT010000146.1 GCF_017302315.1 Zoogloea sp. | reverse complement strand
CTGGAGGCGAGCCCGGCGCGGCCGCCGAGGTGAAGCGGTGGTCGGCGGGACGGAAGAAGGGAGTTGTGCTGCGCCTGCTGCGCGGCGAGCCGGTCGATGCCGTCTCGCGCCCCTTCTTCTTTGGCGAAGCAAAGAAGAAGGTCGCCCGCCGGGGCGAATTCCCGGCCAACGTGACGTGGAAAAACGGAAAGCCACGGATGCTACGGCGGGCGAGCTCAGGGGGGCAGACGACGTCAAATTGAGAAAAATGGGTTCATTCGACCCCACGGTGGAGGGGGGCTTACTCCTCCCGCCCCCGGAACGCCCACCACGCCGCCACCACCGTGAAGCTGGCGATGATCGCCACGACGATCCAGAAGCCATGGACGTGTTCGGCCAGCGGGACGCCCCCCACGTTCATGCCCAGCAGGCCGGCGATCATGTTGATGGGCAGGGCCAGCACCGTGACCATGGTCAGCACGAAGACGCTGCGGTTGGTCTCTTCCGTCACCTGGGCGGCGATTTCTTCCTGCAGCAGCTTTATTCGTTCCTGCACCGCCGTCATGTCGCCGAGCACGGCAGAGAACTCTTCCGTGGAATGGCGCAACTCATGCACGTCACCCTGGGCGATCCAGCCGGGGGGCTGGTTGAGCAGGCGGAAGAGGGCGCCGGGCTCCGGGGCGAGCAGGCGGCGCAGGCGTACCAGCACCCGGCGCAAGGCGCCGAGCCGCGCCCGGCTGTGCTTGACGCGGCCGACCAGGAGGCTGTCTTCCACCTTGTCCACCCGCTCGGTGGCGGCGCGGACGATCTGTACCAGCACATCCGCCTGGTCGCGCAGCAGGTGGGTCAGCAGGGCCACGCTGGAGTCGAAGGTCTCGCCGTTCTTCACCGCCGCGCGCAGGCGGTCGATGGAGCGCAGGGGTTGCAGGCGGGCACTCACCAGGGTGCGCTCATCCACGTACATCCACAGGGTGGCGATCTGCGACGGTTCGAAGTCGAACTCGTAAAGCACATCGTTGACCACCGCGATCAGGGCGTCGTGGGCGTACTCGATGCGGGTCGAGCGGGAGCCCTCATGGAGGGCGTCGAAGAAGGCATCCACGCTACCGATGTGCGCTCTCAGCCAGCGTTCGGTGGCCGCGTTGGCGAGGTTGAAGTGCAGCCAGGCAAAAGCCCCGTTCGCCGCTTCCCGGCCTTCCAGCCAGTGGCCCGCCTGGACGGTATCCATGGCTTGGCCCGGGGTGCCGGGATGGAACAGGTAGCCGGAGATCAGGCCGGAACGGTCGGAGCCATAGGCGGCGTCGGTGGGCAGCACGGCAGTCAGGCGGAGCTTCGGAGCCGCGAGCCTGCCCGTGCCGGATGACAGGGGTGTGACGATTCAATGACGCCAGCCAGGGGGACAGGCCGTAGCCGGTGGTGAATACTGCAGGCCCGCCGGGCAGTGCCCCGGCTTACTGACCGGATATCGCCATGCCTGTTTTCGGGATGCGCCACCGCCACTGGCTCCCCGCCGTCCTGATCGTTGTCACGTTTTTCATGGCGCCGGCCCGGGCCGACGACGACGGGGAGGCGGCAACGATAGGGCGGCTGGCGGCGGAGATCCTCGCCTCGCCCCCGGATCGCCATCCCCGCAGCATCAGCCGGCATGTGCTGCTGGGGCGGACGTATTTCTACGTGCCCGCCCCGTGCTGCGACCAGTACAACCGCCTCTACACCGCCGACGGGGTGTATCTGTGCGCACCTGACGGCGGCGTTCACGGTGGCGGTACCCGCGACCGGGAATGCCCCCACCTCCGCATCAACCGTGCGGCCGGCACCGTGGTGTGGCAGGACCCACGGCCGGCAGCCAGACCTTAGGGGTAGAGGCCCCGCAACTTGTGGGCCAGCAGCACCCGCTCGCAGCCCAGCACGAAGGCGGCGGTGCGCAAGGGAATGCCCTTGGCCCGGGCGGCCTCCCACACCGCCGCGAAGGCCTCGCGCATGATCCGGTCGAGGCGGGCGTTGATCTCGTCCTCGGTCCAGAAGAAGGCGCTGATGTCCTGCACCCACTCGAAATAGCTCACCGTCACCCCGCCGGCATTGGCCAGCACGTCGGGGATCACGGTGATGCCTCGCTCCTGCAGGATCAGGTCGGCCTCCGGCGTGGTCGGGCCGTTGGCGCCCTCGACCAGGATCCGGGCATGGAGCCGCTCGGCCACCGCGGGGGTGATCTGGTTCTCCATGGCCGCAGCCACCAGGATGTCGGCCTCGGTGCTCCAGAAGCGGTCCACGTCGATGGTCTCGGCCCCCGGCGCGCCCCTCAGGCGGCCCTGCTGCTGGCGCCAGGCCTTGGCGGCGCGCACGTCTAGGCCGGCCGGGTTGGCGATGGCCCCCGAGCTGTCCTGCAGGGCCACCACCCGGGCGCCCGCATCGGCGAACAGGCGGGCCGCAGCCTCGCCGACATTGCCGAAGCCCTGCACCGCCACCCGCGCCCCGTTGATGTCCAGGCCCAGGCGCCGGGCGGCTTCCACGGTGCTGGCGAAGACGCCGCGGCCGGTGGCGTCCTTGCGGCCCAGGCTGCCGCCCAGACTGACCGGCTTGCCGGTGACCACGCCCATCGACGTCCGCCCCTCGTTCATGGAGTAGGTGTCCATCAGCCAGGCCATCACCTGCTCGTTGGTATTGATGTCCGGCGCCGGGATGTCCTTGTCCTGGCCCAGCAGGATGTGGATCTCGCTGGTGTAGCGGCGGGTCAGGCGCTCCAGCTCGGCCAGGGATAGCTGCTTCGGGTCCACCCGCACGCCGCCCTTGGCGCCGCCAAAGGGCACATTGACCACGGCGTTCTTCACGGTCATCCAGGCCGACAGGGCCATTACCTCTGACAGCGTGACCTGGGGGTGAAAGCGGATGCCGCCCTTGCCGGGGCCACGGGCCAAGTTGTGCTGCACCCGGTAACCCTCGAAGTGAGCCATCTCGCCATTATCAAGACGAATAGGCACGTCGACGATCAACGCTCGCATGGGTCGCGTGAGGATGGGGGCGAGGGGGCGCAGCTCCGGCGCCAGATGGGGCTCAACCCGATCGATCTGGACCAGGAAGGTTTCCCAGGGGCCCAGGTGCTCGGGGGACAGGTAGGAGGGGATGCGGGAGACGTTGTTCATTGTTGTTTCTCCTCGGGTTCGCCCTCGGTGGACGCATTGCCGGGCTGCAGGTTCCGTGAGTCGTGCCGGCGGGCCGACCATCCTGCTCAGTCGGTGGCAATCGCCTCGAGCCCGACCAGGCGGTAGCCCCGTTCGAGCAGCCCGGCCCGCAGGACACGGGCCGTGGCCACCGCTTCGGGGCCGTCACCGTGCACACAGATGCTGCCGATGGGGGTGGGGCGGTGGATCCCGTTTACCGAGATGATGGCTCCGGCTTCAAGCATGGCGAGCACATGGGCGAGGGCGGCGGCGGCGCCGTGGATCATGGCGTCGGGGCGGCTGCGCGGCACCAGGCTGCCGTCGTCCTGGTAGGCCCGGTCGGCAAAGATCTCTTCCACCACCCGCAGCCCGGCCCGGCGGCCGGCATCGGCCAGGGCCGAGCAGGCCGGGGCGAGGAGGATCAGGCTGGCGTCGAAGGCCCGGATGGCGGTGACCACGGTGCCGGCCAGGGTGGCGTCCACGCAGGCCATGTTGGACAGGGCGCCATGGGGTTTGACGTGGCCCATGGCCAGGCCTTCGGCCCGGGCCATGCCGGCCAGCGCAGCGATCTGGTAGATCAGGATGGCTTCCAGTTCCGCTGCGGGCAGGGTCATGGGGCGCCGCCCGAAACCCTGCAGGTCGGGGTAGGCGGGGTGGGCACCCACGCCCACGCCGGCCGCCCTGGTCCGGCGCAGGGTGTCGCGCATGACCAGCGGATCACCGGCATGGAAGCCGCAGGCGATGCTGGCGCTGTCGAGGCTGCCCAGGAGTTCGGCGTCCTGGCCCATCTGCCAGGCGCCGAAGCTTTCGCCCAGATCGGCGTTGAGGTTGAGGATGTGGGTCATTGCCAGGTCTCGTTCAGTCGGGCCACAGGTGGGGGTCGTCGCCGCGCACGGCTGCGCCGGCCAGGTTGGCAGCCAGCAGCACGGCGCTGTCGGGGTCGCTGCCGGCGGGGATCTGCCGGGCGCTGGCCAGCCAGTCGCTCAGGCGGCGGGCCAGCGCAGACCGGGCGGCGGCGGCTTCATCCGCGTCCACGGCACGGAAGCGGATCTCGTCGCCGGGCTGCAGGTGGGCCAGGCGCGGCAGGTCGGCGCGGATCACGGTGGCAATCTTGGGGTAGCCGCCCACGGTCTGGCAATCGGCCAGCAGCAGGATGGGCTGCCCGTCGGCCGGCACCTGGATGGCGCCGGGGGTCACGCCGTCGGAGAGGATGTCGGCGCCGCGCTGATTGTGGGCCAGGGCCGGCCCGGCCAGACGCAGGCCCATACGGTCGCGCTGGCGGGTCACGCGGAAAGGCCCGGTGTAGAAGTGGTCGAGGGCGGCGGCGGTGAAGTGATCGTCCTGGGGGCCGGGGATGACCCGGATCGGGCCGCTTTCATGGCGCAGCGCCACGTTCCGGCGCTCGCCGCCCT
Source organism: Zoogloea sp. (assembly GCF_017302315.1). Taxonomy (GTDB): domain Bacteria; phylum Pseudomonadota; class Gammaproteobacteria; order Burkholderiales; family Rhodocyclaceae; genus Zoogloea. Next base: position 376 of record NZ_JAFLDT010000146.1, on the reverse strand, counting down.
GCCCGCGGGCGGCGCAGCAGGGCAGGGTGGTGGCAGCGTGGATCAGCCCGGCCCGGGCGTAGGTGGAGCAGCTGCCGAGCATGGGCGGGGTGAGCAGCCCGCCCTCGACGGCGATGTAGCCGACGCCGCGGGGGCTGCCCACCTGAAGCTGCTCACCGGGCTGCAGGCTCAGGGTGGACCAGGCCGGAACCGCCTGGCTGGCGCCCGAGGGGCCGATGCGTCGGGCGCCCATGGTGCCGGCCAGGGCGATGCGCACCGGCGCATCCCGCTTAACGAACTGAAGATCAAAATGAACCTTACTGAATTTAATGAAGATGGTTACCGTGTCCGCCCAGACGGCGAAAAAAGCACGGCGCATTATGAGTTTTGTATTCCC
>NZ_JAFLDT010000145.1 GCF_017302315.1 Zoogloea sp. | reverse complement strand
CCTTGGTGCGCCCCTCGGTGACGAGGACCAGGGGGCGAATAAAACCACTGCGGGACCAGGCATCCAGCGGATCGACCAACGCATCGGTCTGCTCACCCCGATCGCACAGGTAGGGCAGCCAGTCGACGCTGAGATCCGTCCGCGCAGCAGCAGGGGCAACGGGTAGCGGCGCGGCATCGCCCGCCGGCACCACGGGCACCTCGCTGCGGCGGGTCAGCGCGTTCTCGATCTGCTGCTTGACCCGCTCCCAGGCATCTGCCTGCCGGTCGTTGGGCCAATCGGAGAGGGGGCGAAGCCCGTAGCGGGTCTCCACCGGCGTCCTGAATTCATCCTGGGGCAGGCATTGCACGCCACTCACCGCAACACGCTCCCCTTCGATGTCCACAAAGAAATCGTCCAGATCGACCGAATGCAGGGCCACCCCGATCACCCGGATGTGGGGCGCCTGCCGCCGGCGTTCGAACATGCGGCGCAGCTCCGTCTCGCGGCAGAAGGACGACGCGTTGTAGGCATGGCTGAGAAGAACGATGAACACATCGGCCTCCTCAAGCGCGTTGCGGATTTGCGCTTCCCACAGGTTGCCGGCCTTCAGCGCCTCGTAGTCGAGAAAGATCTCCATGTCGCCCAGCCGCTCGCACATGGGCGTCAGCGCCCGGTGCAGGCGCAGCGCATGCGGGTAGTCGGCATGACAATACGAGATGAAGATCCGCCGACCGACGGACGTCTTCTGGACTATTTTCGGCATCCCCTCCCCCACGCTCCGACAGGCTTCATGGATTCTAGCCGAATCAACTAGGCACTTGTCCTGAGGAAGAGGCAGTGAGATCTTTGGAAATGCCCAACGGACGGCTCCCGCACTCCGCCCTATCGCCGTCTGCACGCTACCCACATCCCCCCATGCCCCCTCCCCTCTCCGCCACCATCATCTCCCTCTACGACCGCCACGCCGACACCTGGCATCGGCGCCGCTCGCCCCATGCCTCACTGGAAGAAGCCTGGCTGACGCGTTTCTCCGCCGGCCTGCCCGATGGGGCCAGCGTGCTGGATCTGGGCTGCGGCACGGGTCAGCCGATGGGGCGGTGGCTGGCCCAGCAGGGCTTTGCAATCACCGGCGTCGACAGCTCGGCGGCGATGCTGGCGCATGCCCGTGCCCTGCTGCCCACCCAGGAGTGGGTGCAGGGCGACATGCGTGCCCTCGCGCTTGGGCGCAGGTTTGCGGGGGTGCTGGCCTGGGACAGTTTCTTTCACCTGAACCACGAGGATCAGCGGGCGATGTTTCCGGTCTTCGCGGCGCACGCGGCACCGGGGGCGATGCTGATGTTCACCAGCGGGCCGTCCCACGGCGAGGCGATCGGGGAGTTTGAGGGGGAGCCGCTGTTCCACGCCAGCCTGGCGCCGGAGGAATACCGACGCCTGTTGGGCGCTCACGGCTTCGAGGTACTCGACTTCGTGCCCGAGGACCCGGCCTGTGGCTTTCACTCCATCTGGCTGGCGCGGCGCCTGACCTGAGCGCCCGTTCAGGCCGACATCTTGAGCCAGGTGAGGCGCTGCACGATCTTGTCCCGCCAGGCGCGGGCCAGGCCGGGGGTGTCGGCCAGGCTCGCCAATTCGGCCAGGGGCGGGCGGTGGGCCTGCCACAGGAGCTGGGCTTCGCGCAGGGTCGGGGCCTGGGGTGCGGCGTGCAGCCGGTCCAGGGTGTCGCCGGGACTCACGTGGCCGGGCTGGACCACGCGCCAGTACCAGCCGGTGAGCAGGTGTTCGGCGATGAAGCCGGCCATGCCGTCGGCGCCAAAGCGCTCGTCGATCTTCCAGCACGGGTTGCGGGGCTGGCACACCTGCAGCACGGCGCGGCCCAGTTGCCACAGCTCGCCGATGCGCACGTCCGCTTCGTCCAGATCGGGGGTGGAGAGGTTCTCGCCGAGGGCGCCGGGCACGAGCTGGGCAGCGACGTCCGGAAAGCGGGCGGCGAGGCGTGGGTAGTGCCCGGCGGGGTAGAGATGCACGGCCTTGTCGGGCCCGCCATGGACACGCCGGTCGGCCTGCTGGTCGCCGGCAAAGCCCTCGGGGCCCAGGGCGATGGGCACGTCCACCCGGGTCTTGTAGATGCCGGTGGGGCGCCCGGTTGCGGGCAGCGGACGGATGCCGCCGGTAAAGAGGGTGATGCTGGCCATTGGGTTTCCTGCTGTGTCTTTGGGTGGGGTCGGGTTCGCTCGGCGTTTATGTGTCCGGGGTGGTGTGGAGCTTGGTGCGCTTATGTCTGCAAGCGCGGGGGGCGTTGGTCGGTAGGGGACTTCGATCTGGAGGCAGGCGGATGAATCAAGCTGCGATGGGCGACTGAAGTCGCCCCTACAGGGCGGCCCGGCGTCGCCCGAACAGGTCGGCCCGGTAGCCACTGTCAGGGTATCGGGAGCGTCCTTGCTCTTTGTTGGGCCCTCACTCCCCTCTGAACACCGGCTTGCGCTTTTCCTTGAAGGCGCGGATGCCCTCGGCGTAGTCCTGGCTGTTGTACACCACCCGGCGCAGGCCCTGGATGCGTTCGAAGTCTTCGGGGGACATGGTGTGGGCGCCGGCGAGGATGCGCAGTTGCTCCTTCATCACCGAGATGGAGAGGGGCGCGTTGGCGGCGATGCGGCGGGCCATGGCGTAGGTGGCTTCTTCCAGGTCGGCGGCGTCGGTGACGTGGTTGATGATGCCCAGGCTGCACAGGCGTTCGGCGGGAATGGGCGCGGCAGTGAAGAGCATCTCCTTGGCCAGGCGCAGGTTGGCAGCGTTGAGGAAGGTGAGCAGGCCGCCCACGTTGTAGGGCACGTTGAGGCGGGCCGGGGTGGCGGCGAAGGTGGCATCGCGGGCGGCCACGATGAGGTCGCAGGCGAAGGCGGTTTCGCAGGCACCGCCCCACACGCTGCCTTCGATCATGGCGATGATGGGGGCGGGAAAGGTCTCGATCTCGCGCACCAGCTTGCGCAGGGGGTCGCGCCAGGCCAGGGGGTCGAGGCCGGCGGCGGGGAGCTCTTCAATGTCGTGGCCCGCCGACCAGACCTTGCAGCCGGCCCGGGCGCGCAGCACCACGCAGCGCACGCCCACGGCACGGAAAGACTCGAGGGCGGTGGCAAAGGCCTGGACCATCTCCTCGCACAGGGCGTTGCGGCGGGCTTCCCGGTCGAGGGTGAGGGTGGCGATGTGGTCGGTGATGTCGATCTGGAGCATGACGGTGCGAGGTGGAGGCAGTGCGGCATTTTAGACACAGGGCGGGTCGAATGAAGCAGCCGCCGCAGTAGCTGCCGCCCAACGGGGTGTTCCGCAGGGGCAACCCGGCCAGGATTGCCCCACGGCCGCCGAAGCACTACGCTCCGCGTCACAAGCCCCCGGGAGCCCCCGCCCCGGCAATCAGAAAAGATATCCAAGGAGACACCCCCGTGTCCGGAAGCGAGTTGATCCGGACCAAGCTGGCCCCGCCCCTGGTGGGCGGCAGCCTGGTCGACCGTGCGGCGCTGCTCGGCCAGTTGAGCCAGGGCCTGTCACGCCGGCTCACCGTGCTGGTGGCGCCGGCCGGCTTTGGCAAGACCACCCTGCTGGCGGCCTGGCATGCGGCCCTGTCGCAGCAGGGTACGGCCTGCGCCTGGGTCACCCTGGAGCGGGACGACGATCTTTACCTCTTCGGCGCCTATCTGCTCGAAGCGCTGGCGGTGGACTGCGGGGTGGGGCGGCGCGCCCAGGCGCTGATCCGCAACGATCCCCTGGTGCCGGCCAAGAACGTGGTGTCGGTGCTGATCAACGAGATTGCCGAGGCCGGGCGCCCCATCGTGCTGATCCTCGACGACCTGGACCAGCTCGAGTCGGCGCCGGCCCACGAGGCCTTGTTCCGCCTGCTGCGCCATGGCCCCGACAACTTCCATGTGGTGGTGTCGGGCCGCAGCGCGCCGCCCCTGCCCCTGAGCCATTTCCAGAGCCGCAACCAGTTGCTGTGCCCCGACGCCGACACGCTGCGTTTCGACCGTTCGGACACCGGGCGCTTCCTCCACGAGGTGGCCGGGCTGAAGCTGGACGCGGCCCGCGTGCAGGCCCTGTGGCAGGCCACCGAGGGCTGGATCGCGGGCCTGCAACTGGCCTCCATTGCCCTGCGCAACGGGGCCGATGCGGCCGGCATCGGGGCCGGCCCGGGCGCCGCCACCCGGGAGATCGCCCAGTACCTCACCGAGAACGTGCTCGCCACCCTGCCCGGGCGTCTTGTGGATTTCCTGCTGCGCCTGTCCGTCCTTGATCGCGTCTCGCCGGCCCTGGGTGCTGCGGTCTCCGGCTTTGATGACGCGGCGGCGCTGCTGGACGAGCTGGAGCGGCGCAACCTCTTCCTGGCGCCCCTCGACGCGGCGCGCAGCTGGTACCGCTTTCACGCGCTCTTTGCCGACTACCTGCGCGAGCGCGCCCTGCGCCAGATCCCCGCCGAGATCCCGGCCCTGCACCGGCGTGCCAGCGCGTGGCTGGCCCAACAGCGCCTGTGGCCAGAGGCGGTCAAGCACGCCCTCGCGGCGGGCGACGAAGATGCCGCCGCGACGTGGGTGGAGCACTCGGCCATGGCCCTGATCGAGCGCAGCGACATGCGCACCCTGCGTACCTGGCTCGGACGCCTGCCGCCCCACGTCATCCACGGCCGCCTGCGCCTGCGCCTGGCCGAGGCCTGGTGCCAGGCCCTGAGCCTGCGCCCGCGGGAGGCCGTGGCCACGCTCCACGACATCCAGGAAGACCTGGCCCGGGGCATCCTCGATACCCACGACGACGCGGCCCTGCGCTGCGAGCTATTGGCCATGCGCGCCCTGATCGCCGGCCTCACCGACGACAGCCCGGCCTCCCTGCGCCCCGAAACGTCTCCGGACACCGATAGCGGTAGCGCGTCGGATCACTGTCCTCCTGCAGTTCGACCGGCACGCGCTCGTCACCC
>NZ_JAFLDT010000144.1 GCF_017302315.1 Zoogloea sp. | reverse complement strand
GCCGACTGCCTGACCTCCGCCGACCACTACCTGCTGTTCAAGATGGCCGCCTCGGAGATCGCCAACGACCTGGGCATGATCTGCTCCTTCATGCCCAAGCCCTTCGCCAACCGGCCGGGCAACGGCATGCACATCCACATGTCCATCGGTGACGGCAAGACCAACCTCTTCGCCGACGAGTCCGACAAGTACGGCCTTGGCCTCTCGAAGCTGGCCTACCAGTTCCTGGGCGGCATCCTGGCCCACGCGCCGGCCCTGGCGGCGATCTGCGCCCCCACGGTGAACAGCTACAAGCGCCTGGTGGTGGGCCGCTCCCTCACCGGCGCCACCTGGGCCCCGGCCTACATCAGCTACGGCGACAACAACCGTTCGTCCATGGTGCGCATCCCCCATGGCCGGCTGGAGCTGCGCCTGCCCGACGGCGCCTGCAATCCCTACCTGGCCACCGCCGCGGTGATCGCTGCCGGCCTTGACGGCATCGAGCGCAAGCTCGACCCGGGCGCCCCCCACAACCAGAACCTCTACGCCCTCAGCCCCGAAGAGCTGAAGGCCGAGGGCATCGAGATCCTGCCCCAGAACCTCCACGAAGCCCTGCTCGCCCTGGAGAAGGACACCGTGCTGTGCAAGGCCCTCGGCCCCGTCGCCGGCGAGTTCCTGCGCCTCAAGCACATGGAATGGGTGGAGTACATGCGCCACGTCTCGGACTGGGAAATCAAGAGCTACCTGGAATTCTTCTGAACCCCTGTAGGGGCGACTCTGTAGGGGCGACTCTGTAGGGGCGACTTCAGTCGCCCACGGACAGTCGATCAAAGGCATGCCGAGGAATCAACGCGCAGATGGGCGACTGAAGTCGCCCCAACGAGCCGCCCCAACGAGCCGCCCCAACGAGCCGCCCCAACAGGTTCAGACGAAGCCGGATCAACGAATCAAAGACTTAACGAAGGAGAAGCAACCATGTGTGGAATCGTTGGACTGCTGGTGAAGACACCGGCCCTGCGGGAGAAGCTCGGCGAGCTGATGGTCCCGATGCTCATCGGCATGACCGAGCGCGGCCCCGACTCCGCCGGCCTGGCCGTGTTCGGCAACCCCCTCGCCGAGACCGAGCGCAAGATCAGCCTGTACTCCGGCCTCACCGAAGACGGCGCCGACTTCAACTGGCTCGGCCTCACCCATGAGCTCAAGGCCCACCTGGGCGTCAGCGCCAGCATCACCCCCAAGGGCAACCACGCCATCCTCGGCTTCGACATCGCCCCGACGGTGGTCAAGCGCTGGATCAAGGAGCACCACCCCAAGCTGCACATCCTGTCCACCGGCCGCAGCATCGACCTCTACAAGGACATCGGCACCCCGGCCGAGGTGGCCGCCCGCTACGGCTTTGCCGGCCTGACCGGCTCCCACCTCGTGGGCCACACCCGCATGGCCACCGAGTCTGCGGTGACCCCGGACCGCGCCCACCCCTTCACCGCCGGTGAAGACTTCTGCCTGGTGCACAACGGCTCCCTGTCCAACCCCAACGGCATCCGTCGCATGCTCGAGCCGCGGGGCATCACCTTCGAGACCGACAACGACACCGAGGCCGCCTGCCGCTTCCTGGAATGGCGCCTGCGTGAAGGGGACGACCTGGAGACCGCCCTGCAGAAGGGCTTTGAAGAGCTGGACGGCTTCTTCACCTTCCTGATGGGCACCCCCGACAAGCTGGCCCTGATCCGCGACCCCTTCGCCTGCAAGCCGGCGGTGGTGGCCGAGACCGACGACTACGTGGCCATCGCCTCCGAATTCCGTTCCCTGGCCCACCTGCCCGGCGTCAAGCACGCCACTGTTTTCGAACCCGCCCCCGAGGAGATGTACGTATGGAACGCCTGACCTTCGACCTGGCCGCACAGCCCCTGCGGGAGCTCAACACCTTCCTGCACACGGGTGCCAAGGAAGGCAAAGTCGGCCATGTGACCGTCCTCAACCCGGACGGCGCCCACAACATCGCGGTTGGCCTGGACTGCCCCATCGAAGTCGAAGTGGTCGGCCACGCCGGCTACTACGCCGGCGGCATGAACAAGTCGGCCACCGTCACCATCACCGGCAGCGCCGGCACCGGCGTGGCCGAGAACATGATGAGCGGCAAGGTGCACGTCAAGGGCTTTGCCTCCAACGGCGCCGGTGCCTCGGCCCATGGCGGCCTGCTGGTCATCGAGGGTGACGCCGGCCTGCGCTGCGGCATCTCGCTGAAGGGCGGCAACATCGTCGTCGGCGGCTCGGTGGGCAGCTTCTCGGCCTTCATGGCCCAGGCCGGCCGCATGGTCATCTGCGGCGACGCCGGCGACGCCCTCGGCGACTCGCTCTACGAAGCCGTGCTCTACGTGAAGGGCAAGGTGAAGTCCCTCGGCGCCGACGCCCAGTACGAAGAGATGACCGAAGCGGACATCGCCGCCGTGGCCAGCCTGCTCGACCAGGCCGGCCTCGACCACGACCCCAAGGCCTTCCGGCGCATCGCCTCCCAGCGCTCCCTGTACCACTGGAACGCCGACGCCAACCAGGAGTACTGACCAGGACACGGGTCTGGCAGGGCTGACCCGCCCGCGACCCGAATCAGGCCGACGGACCTGGCCAACGAATATTGAGGAGTTCCACCATGGAAACCAAACCCGTGAATTTCAAGAACCTCTCCCGCGAGGAATCCTACGGCTACGACCGCAAGACCCTCGACTACATCCGCAACGCCGCGGCCCACGGCCTCTACGAGATCCGCGGTATGGGCGCCAAGCGCAAGCTGCCCAACTTTGACGACCTGGTCTTCCTCGGCGCCTCCATGTCCCGCTACCCGCTGGAAGGCTACCGGGAGAAGTGCATCACCAAGACCCTGCTTGGCACCCGCTTCGCCAAGAAGCCCATCGAGCTCGACATCCCCATCACCATCGCCGGCATGAGCTTTGGCGCCCTGTCCGCCAACGTCAAGGAATCCCTGGGCCTGGCCGCCACCGCCCTCGGCACCTCCACCACCACCGGCGACGGCGGCATGACCCAGGAAGAGCGACGCTCCTCCAAGACCCTGATCTACCAGTGCCTGCCCTCCCGCTACGGCTTCAACCCGGACGACCTGCGCAAGGCCGACGCCATTGAAGTGGTGATCGGCCAGGGCGCCAAGCCGGGCGGCGGCGGCATGCTGCTGGGCCAGAAGGTGAACCCCCGCGTCGCCAAGATGCGCACCCTGCCCGAAGGTGTGGACCAGCGCTCCGCCTGCCGCCACCCGGACTGGACCGGCCCGGACGACCTGGCCATCAAGATCCAGGAGCTGCGCGAAATCACCGACTGGGAGAAGCCCATCTATGTGAAGGTTGGCGCCACCCGCACGTTCAACGACGTCAAGCTGGCCGTGCATTCCGGCGCCGACGTGGTGGTGGTGGACGGCATGCAGGGCGGCACCGCCGCCACCCAGACCTGCTTCATCGAGCACGTGGGCATCCCCACCCTGGCCGCCGTGCGCCAGGCCGTCAATGCCCTGGAAGACCTGGACATGAAGGGCAAGGTCCAGCTCATCGTCTCCGGCGGCATCCGCACCGGCGCCGACGTGGCCAAGGCCCTCGCCATGGGCGCCGACGCGGTGGCCATCGGCCAGGGCGTGCTGGTGGCCCTGGGCTGCAACGGCGAGACCTACTTCCAGAACGGCGCCCATCACGACGCCATCGCCGACTACAACGCCCTGGGCACCGCGCCGGGCTTCTGCCACCACTGCCACACCGGCAAGTGCCCGGTGGGCATCACCACCCAGGACGCCATCCTGGAACAGCGCCTGTCGCCGGAAGTGGGGGCCAAGCACCTCAAGAACTACATCAAGACCCTGAACATGGAGCTCACCACCATCGCCCGGGCCTGCGGCAAGCAGAACGTGCATCACCTGGAACCGGAAGATCTGGTCGCCCTCACCATCGAAGCCGCCGCCATGGCCGGCGTCCCGCTGGCCGGCACCAACTGGATCCCCGGCAAGGGCTTCTGAGCAAAGGCAGCCGCTGATCGATGGCTGTAGGGGCGACTTCAGTCGCCCGCGGACTTCGATCAAGGGTGTGTCGGTGATCAACGTGCGGATGGGCGACTGAAGTCGCCCCTACAGGAGCGTCAGATCCCGCCGTGCCGCCTGCAGTCTTCCCCCGTAGGGACGACTTCAGTCGCCCGCGGACTTCGATCAGGGGTGTGTCGGTGATCAACGTGCGGATGGGCGACTGAAGTCGCCCCTACAGGAGCATCGGATTCCGCGATGCCGCCTGCAGCCTTTCCCCGTAGGGGCGACTTCAGTCGCCCGCGGACGCTGATCACCGGCCTGCCCGCAACCGTGTTTCTCCCTCTCGCCCCGCAAGGCGTTTCACCGGGGCGGCTTTCGGGCCGCCCCGTTTTTTTGCTGGAGACTGAACCCATGACCGCCCGCATCATTGACGGCAAGGCCCTCTCGAAACAACTCCGCGAAGGCTTCAAGACCCGCGTCGGCACTCTGGTGGCCCAGGGCGTCACCCCCGGCCTGGCGGTGATCCTGGTGGGCGACAACCCGGCCAGCCGGGTCTATGTGGGCAACAAGGTGAAGGCCTGTGAGGAATGCGGCGTGCGCTCCTTCCACATCGCCCTGCCGGACGACACGGTGGAATCGGAAGTCCTCGCCACCATCGCCCGCCTCAACGCCGACCCGGCCGTGCACGGCATCCTCATCCAGCTACCGCTGCCGCCCCACATCGACGGGCGCAAGGTGCTGGAGGCGATCAGCGTGCACAAGGACGTGGACGGCTTTCACCTCTACAACGTCGGTGGCCTGGTCGTCGGCAACACCATCTTTCCGCCCTGCACCCCCTACGGCGTGCAATTGCTGCTCGACACCACCGGCACCGACGTGGCCGGCCAGAACGTGGTGGTGGTGGGGGCCAGCAACATCGTCGGCAAGCCCATGGCCTTGATGCTGCTGCAGCGCGAAGCCACCGTCACCCTCTGCCACGCCAGGACCCGTGATCTGGCCCAGCACACCATCCT
>NZ_JAFLDT010000143.1 GCF_017302315.1 Zoogloea sp. | reverse complement strand
GCCTGGCCCGGAGGCCGGCGTGGGCTTCCCCGCAGTCGCAACATGTAGGGCCTGTGGGGGCGACTTCAGTCGCCCGCGGACGTCGATTAAGGGTATGCCTGTGATTGGCGCGTGGCGGGCGACTGAAGTCGCCCCTACAAGGGCCCTGCGGTCCAGGCGATGGGGGGCGCTCCGGAATGATGGCTGCGGGTGCCCGGTGCAATGAACCTCTCGCGCCTGTTCATCTTCCGCCCGGTGGCCACCACCCTGCTGACGCTGGCCGTGGTGCTGGCGGGGGCGATCGCCTTCCGGCTGCTGCCGGTGTCGCCGCTGCCCCAGGTGGATTACCCCACCATCTCCATCTCGGCCAACCTGCCCGGTGCCAGCCCGGAGATCATGTCGGCCACGGTGGCCGGGCCCCTGGAGCGCATCCTCGGGCAGATCGCCGGGGTCACCGAGATGACGTCCAGCAGCTCCCTCGGTTCCACCCGGGTGACCCTGCAGTTCGACCTCTCCCGGGACATCGACGGTGCCGCCCGCGACGTGCAGGCGGCCATCAACGCGGCCCGCAGCCAGCTGCCGTCGAGCCTGCCCAACAACCCCACCTATCGCAAGGTGAACCCGGCCGAGACGCCCATCATCATCCTGGCGCTCACCTCCGCCACCCTGACCCAAGGCCAGCTCTACGACGCCGCCTCCACCGTGCTGGCCCAGCGCCTGGCCCAGGTGGACGGGGTGGGGCAGGTGTCCATCGGCGGCGCCTCGCTGCCGGCAGTGCGTGTCGAGGTGGAGCCCGACCGACTGGCCGCCGCCGGCCTCAACCTGGACGACGTACGCAGCGCCATCGTCGGCACCAACGCCAACCGGCCCAAGGGCGTGCTGGAGGATGGTGACAACGCCTGGCAGGTGGGGGCAAACGACCAAGCCCGCACGGCCGCCGACTACCGTCCGCTGATCGTGTCGTGGAAGAGCGGCGCCGCGGTGCGCCTGGGAGACGTGGCGCGGGTGCGCGACGGGGTCGAGAACGACCGCAACTATGGTTACGCCAATGGTCGCCAGGCGGTGCTGCTGATGGTCAACCGCCAGCCCGGCGCCAACATCATCGAGACGGTCGATCGGGTCACGGCCCTGCTGCCCCTGCTGCGCGCCAGCGTGTCGCCGGCCATCGACCTGGACGTGGTGATGGACCGCACCCCCACCATCCGTGGCTCCCTGCGCGAGGTGGAGCGCACCCTGGTGATCTCGGTGGCCCTGGTGGTGATGGTGGTCTTCCTGTTCCTGCGCAACTGGCGCGCTACCCTCATCCCCAGCGTGGTGGTGCCGGTGTCCCTGGTGGGCACCTTCTCCATCATGTATCTGGCCGGCTTCAGCCTGGACAACCTGTCCCTGATGGCCCTCACCATCGCCACCGGCTTTGTGGTGGACGACGCCATCGTGGTGCTGGAGAACATCTCCCGCCACGTGGACGAGGGCATGCCGCCCCGCCAGGCGGCCCTGCGCGGGGCGCGGGAGATCGGCTTTACGGTGCTGTCCATGAGCCTGTCGCTGATCGCGGTGTTCATCCCCATCCTGGCCATGGGCGGCATTGTCGGGCGGCTGTTCCGGGAGTTTGCGGTGGTGCTGTCGGCGGCCATCCTGGTGTCCCTGGTGGTGTCCCTCACCACCACGCCAATGATGTGCGCCCGCCTGCTGCGCCCACGCCCGCCGGAGGCCGAGCGGGGGCGGGTGGACCGGGCCATCGGGCGTGCCCTGGCGGCACTGCTGGAGGGCTACCGGCGCACCCTGGGCTTGGCCCTGGCCCATCGCTGGATCGTGCTGCTGGTGCTGGCGGCCACCGTCGGACTCAATGTGCACCTCTACCAGACCATCCCCAAGGGTTTCTTCCCCCAGCAGGACACCGGCCGCCTGCGCGGCTTTGTCGAGGCCGACCAGGCCATCTCCTTCCAGGCCATGAAGGAGAAGATGGATCAGTTTCTGACCATCGTCGGTGCCGACCCGGCGGTGGCCACGGTGACCGGCTTCACCGGCGGTTCCCAGCGCAACTACGGCTCCATGTTCGTCACCCTCAAGCCCATCGGCGAGCGCAAGGAGTCGGCCGAGGCGGTGATCGGCCGCCTGCGCAAGAAGCTCGCCAAGGTGCCCGGCGCCAACCTCTACCTCAGCGCCACCCAGGACATCCGGATTGGCGGGCGCTCGGGCAATTCGAGCTTCCAGTTCACCCTCCAGTCCGACAGCCTGGAAGAGCTGCGTGTGTGGGAGCCGCGTATCCGCAACGCCCTGAGCCGCCTCGACCAGATCACCGACGTGAGCAGCGATCAGCAGGATCGGGGGCCTCAGACCACCGTGCTGTTCGACCGGGACGCCCTGGCCCGCTATGGCATCACCATGCGGGCCGCCACCACCGCCCTCAACAACGCCTACGGCCAGCGCCAGGTGTCCACCATCTACAACCCCCTCAACCAGTACCGGGTGGTGCTGGAGGCCGCGCCGGAATACCTGCAGGGCCCCGAATCCCTCTCCCGCCTGACCCTGGTGGCGCCGAGTGGCGCCAAGGTGCCCCTGTCGGCGGTGGCCCGCTTCGAATCCACCCTGGCGCCCCTTTCGGTGAGCCACCAGGGCGGCTCGGCGGCGTCCACCATCAGCTTCGCCCTGCCCGAGGGGCGCTCCCTCAGCGAGGCCACCCAGGCCATCGACGCGGCGCTGGCGGGTATCGGCGTGCCGGTGGGCATACGCACCAGCTTCGAGGGCTCGGCCGGCGCCTTCCAGAAATCCATGAGCAGCCAGCCGCTGCTGATCCTGGCCGCCATCATCACCATCTACATCGTGCTGGGCATGCTCTACGAGAGCCTGATCCACCCCATCACCATCCTGTCCACCCTGCCCTCGGCCGGGGTTGGAGCCCTGCTGGCGCTGATGGCCCGGGACACCGAGTTCGGCCTGATCGCCATGATCGGGGTGATCCTGCTGATCGGCATCGTCAAGAAGAACGCCATCATGATGATCGACGTGGCCATCGCGCGCATGCGCCACCAGGGCGAGAACGCCCGCGACGCCATCCACCACGCCTGCCTGCTGCGCTTTCGGCCCATCCTGATGACCACCCTGGCGGCCCTGTTCGGGGCCATTCCCCTGGCCACCGGCACGGGCGATGGCGCCGAGCTGCGCCAGCCCCTGGGCATCGCCATCGTCGGTGGCCTGATCCTCAGCCAGATCCTCACCCTCTACACCACGCCGGTCGTCTTTGTGCTGCTCGACCGGCTGCGCCGCAAGCGGAGCCTGCCTGCCCATGCCTGACCAGATCATCCACAAGCCTGTAGGAGCCTTTGCAGGGGCCTTTGTAGGGGCGGCTTCAGCCGCCCACCGCGCGTTGAATCGGGAAAGTACGTTGATCAACGTCCGATGGGCGGCTGAAGCCGCCCCTACAGCTAGCCATTCAGCCCGCCATTCAAGGCGCAAGACCATTCTTGCGCTCATCTGTGCCTTTGGCCTCGCAGCATGCAGCGTCGGCCCCGACTACCTGCGGCCAGCCGTCGAGACGCCTGCTGCCTTCAAGGAGGCGGGCGACTGGAAGCCGGCGGCGCCGGATGCGCCCCTGGCCTCCGATACTTGGTGGAAGGCCTTTGGCGACCCGGTGCTGGATGCCTTGCAGGACAAGGTGGACATCTCCAACCAGAACCTGCGACTCGCCGAGGCCCAGTACCGGCAGGCCCGGGCCCTGTCCGATGCGGCGCGGGCCTCGTGGTTTCCTGCGGTGAACATGACCGCTGGTGCAACCCGTTCAGCGTCGGCCGCGGCGACTGCCCAGGCTGGCAACGCCCCCCCGGTGAACAACTTCAGCCTGGGTGCCAGCGCCAGCTGGGAGGCCGACGTGTGGGGGCGCATCGCCCGCAATGTGGAGGCCGCCGACGAGCGGGTCCAGGCCAGCGAGGCCGACCTTGCCGCGGCGCGTCTGTCGGCCCATGCCAGTCTGGCACAGACCTATTTCCAGCTGCGCGCCGCGGAACGCCAGCAGCAACTGCTCGAGGCGGCGGCGACGGCCTACGAGCGTTCCCTCGCGCTCACCCGCAACCGCTATGGTGCCGGAGTCGCCAGCAAGGCCGACGTGGTCCAGGCGGAAAGCCAGTTGCGCAGTGCGCGGGCTTCGGCGCTGGACGCACGCCTGTCCCGCAGCCAGTATGAACATGCTCTGGCCGTGCTCACCGGGCAGCCGCCGGCCGGTTTCAGCCTGCCCGTGTCCAACGCGCCCCTGCCGCTTGCGCCGGTAGTGGTCACCCTGCCTTCGACCCTGCTCGAGCGGCGGCCCGATATCGCGGCGGCAGAGCGTCGGGTGGCGGCCGCCAATGCGGCCATCGGGGCCGCCCAGGCCGCCCGCTTTCCGGTGCTGGGCCTGAGCGCCTCCACCGGTTTCCGGCGCTCCCAGATCGAGGATCTGCTGACCGTGCCCAGCCGCTTTTGGTCCCTCGGGCCTACGCTGGCGGCGACGATCTTCGACGCCGGGGCGAAGAAGGCCGGGGTCGGCCAGGCCCAGGCCAGCTGGGAGCAGGCCGTCGCCACCTACCGTCAGACGGTGCTGGTGGCCTTCCAGGAGGTCGAGGACAACCTCTCGGCAGCCCGCCTGCTGGATGAGGCGGCGGTCGAGCAGGCGGCCGCGGTGGCCGCTGCCGCCGAGGCCGAGAGCATTGCCCTGAACCAGTACAAGGCCGGTACCGTGAGCTTCCTGAACGTGGTCACTGCCCAGGCCACCCACCTGTCGGCCCAGCGCAGCGCCAATGATCTGGCCGCCCGGCGCCTGGTGGCGGCAGTGCTGCTGGCCAAGAACGCCGGGGGCGGGGTGGCGCCGCACCCGGACTGAGAGGCTCCGCCCGCGGGCAGGCTTTCGCGCGCCTGGAGCGCTTAATGGGCGATGAGTCGCGTCATAATGTGTGCCGCGATCCTGTGCGCCGTGGATCGCCCGCCCATTCACAGCCCTGTCCGGAAGCCTGGCCCCATGCCCACTCCTGC
>NZ_JAFLDT010000142.1 GCF_017302315.1 Zoogloea sp. | reverse complement strand
GAGGTTGAGGACTTCGACCTGGAGAGTCGGCGTGCGCACGTACACGGCCCCCGCCCGCCACTCGCCCAGCAGGTAGCCCTCGGGCTTCTCGATGCGCACCAGGCCACCGCTCAGGCTGCCGGCCAGCTCGGCCAGGGTACGCAGCCCCGAGGCGGTTGCGCCCAGCCAGCCGACCAGCAGCACCACAACCACAACCACAACCAGGCCGAGGCACAGGCCCAGCCCTCCGCGGGTCAGGCGCGCAGCCCAGGACTCGCGGCGATGGGGCGCCGGCCCGGGCGACTCACCCGGCGTGCCAGGCGGTGCAGCGTCTGCCGGCGGTGCCGGCACCTCGCTCATGGATCAGCCGAACAGGGCCGCCAGCCCGGCGCCCGGGTCATCGGCACGCATGAAGGCCTCGCCGACCAGGAAGGCATTGACCTGATTGGCGCGCATCAGGGCCACATCGGCCGGCGCCAGGATGCCCGACTCGGTGACAACGATGCGATCTGCCGGGATGCGCGGCAGCAGATCCAGGGTGGTCTGCAGGCTGACCTCGAAGGTGCGTAGATTGCGGTTGTTGATGCCGAGCAGCGGCGTGCGCAGCTGCAGGGCCAGGTCCAGCTCGGCGCCGTTGTGCACTTCCACCAGCACCCCCAGGCCGAGGCTTTCGGCAATGGCTTCCATCTCCTGCATCTCGGCCAGGCTCAGGGCCGCGGCGATCAGCAGGATGGCGTCGGCCCCCATGGCCCGGGCTTCGAACACCTGGTAGGTGTCCACCAGGAAGTCCTTGCGCAGCACCGGCAGGCTGCAGGCGGCGCGGGCGGCCTGCAGGTATTCGGGGGCGCCCTGGAAGAACTGCCGGTCCGTGAGCACCGACAGGCAGGCCGCGCCGGCCTTCTCGTAGGAAGCGGCAATCTCGGCGGGCCGGAAGTCGGCGCGGATCACACCCTTGGACGGGCTCGCCTTCTTGATCTCGGAGATCACTGCAGCGTGGCCGGCGGCGATCTTGCCGCGGATGGCGCCGACAAAGTCACGGGCTGGCGCCTGGGCGGCCGCCTGCTCGCGCACCGCCGCATCGGAAACCACCGCCCGGGCGGCGGCCACCTCCTCGCGCTTCACGGCGAGGATCTTGTTGAGGATGTCGGACATGGGATTTCTCGGTTCAGGGTTCAAACCAGTTCTCGATGACGAGCCCGGCGAAAGGAGTGAAATCACGGACATTGCGCGTGACCAGAATCAGTTTGTGATGGCAGGCCGTAGCCGCGATCTGACCGTCGGCAAAGGCCGGTGTCTGGCCTGCCCGGGCCAGCCGGACCCACTCGGTGGCGTGCCAGGCTGCCGGGCCGGCATCATAGGGGAGCACCGGAAACAGGCTCGCTACCTCATCAATGAAGGCCAGGATCTGCCTGCGCCGCACGCCGTCGGCCAAGCGCTCGGCACCACACAGCAACTCGTGCCAACTGATGGCCGAGATGGCGCACTCGGCGGCATTGCGCTGGAGGGCCTCCAGCACGCCCCGGTGGGGAGCGGGGCGGGACGCTTCAGAAACGATGTTCGTGTCCAGCAGGTAACGCATCAGAAGTCGGCGGCAGGACGCCCCGGCGAGGCATCCCTCAAACCATCAAATTCGTCGCCATTCACGGCACTCTCGCCACAGCGCCGCCGCCAGGCATCCAGGGCGCTGTCGAAACGCCTGGGTTCGGCGGGGGCCTTCAGGCGCTGGTACTCGGCAACCGAGATCAGCACCGCCACCGGCCGGCCGCGTCGGGTGAGCTGGATGGGCTCGCCCTCCTCGACCCGATGGACCAAGCTCGTCAGGCCATCCCGCGCCTCGGCAATCGAGTAAGTACTGTCCATGCCCGCCTCCTTTTCGATGAGATGGCTATCTGAATAGCCATCTTAGACACTCCGACCCAATCAGACAAACTTGCGGGTCGCGGCCACAAAGGCCTCCAGCCTGGCGCGGGCCGCGCCGGAGGCGATGACCTCGCGGGCCTTGACGATGCCCTCGCCGATGGAGCCCACCACGTTGGCGGTGTACAGCGCGGTGCCGGCGTTGAGGGCCACGATCTCCCGGGCAGCGCCCGGTGTGTTGTCGAGCACCCCCAGCAGCATGGCCTTCGACGCATCCGCATCGGCCACCTTGAGGTTGCGGCTGGACATCATGGTCAGGCCGAAGTCTTCGGGGTGGATCTCGTATTCACGGATCTCCCCGTCCTTCAGCTCGCCCACCAGGGTGGCGGCGCCCAGGGAGACTTCGTCCATGCTGTCGCGGCCGTACACCACCAGCACATGCTCGGCGCCGAGGCGCTGCATGACGCGTACGCAGATGCCCACCAGATCGGGGTGGAACACGCCAAGCAGGGTGTTCGGCGCGCCGGCCGGGTTGGTCAGCGGGCCGAGGATGTTGAACAGGGTGCGCACCCCCATCTCCCGGCGCACCGGCGCCACGTTCTTCATGGCGCTGTGGTGGTTGGGGGCGAACATGAAACCGATGCCCGTCTCTTCAATACACTCGGCCACCTGCCGGGCGTTGAGGTTGAGATTTACCCCCAGCGACTCCAGCACGTCGGCGCTGCCCGACTTGCTGGAGACGCTGCGCCCGCCGTGCTTGGCCACCTTGGCGCCGGCCGCCGCGGCCACGAAAATCGTGGCGGTGGAGATGTTGAAGGTATGGGAGCCATCGCCGCCGGTGCCCACCACGTCGAGGAAGTTGCTGTCGCGGGGCACCACCACTTTGGTGGACAGCTCGCGCATCACGGTGGCCGCGGCGGTGATCTCGCCGATGGTCTCCTTCTTGACGCGCAGGCCGGTGAGGATGGCAGCCGTCATCACCGGGGAGACTTCCCCGGCCATGATCTGGCGCATCAGGGAGAGCATCTCGTCGTAGAAGATCTCCCGGTGGTCGATGGTGCGTTGCAGGGCTTCCTGGGCAGTAAAGGTCATCAGCGGGCTCCGATCAGGCTCTGGATTGTTCGAGGAAGTTGCGCAGCAGGTCGTGGCCACGCTCGGTGAGGATGGACTCGGGGTGGAACTGCACGCCCTCCACCTGCAGGGTCTTGTGGCGCACGCCCATGATCTCCCCGTCATCGGTCCACGCGGTGACTTCCAGGCAGTCGGGCAGGCTTTCGCGCTCGATGGCCAGGGAATGGTAGCGGGTGCAGGTGAGCGGATTGGGCAGGCCCTTGAACACGCCCTGGTCCAGGTGATGCACCGACGACACCTTGCCGTGCATCAGCTTCTTGGCGTGGATGATCTTGCCGCCGAAAGCGGCGCCGATGCTCTGGTGGCCCAGGCACACGCCGAGCAGCGGGATCTTGCCAGCGAACTCCTTGATGGCCGCCACCGAGATGCCGGCTTCGGCGGGCGAACACGGCCCCGGCGAGACGACGATCTGCTCGGGCTTCATCAGGGCGATCTGCTCGACGGTGATCTCGTCGTTGCGGAACACCTTCACGTCGGCACCGAGCTCGCCGAAGTACTGCACGAGGTTGTAGGTAAAGCTGTCGTAGTTGTCGATCATCAGCAACATGGCTGCAAATCCTTTCCTGAGGTGCGTCCGGCCATCGCAATCGTCATGGGGATGGCCGGCGCAGTGCTGCATTTTCTCGCAGATTCGGCCGGGTGCACCCGCCAGGGCGCGCCATCCGGCCGGCTATTTTTGCTATGTGACCGCGGTTACCGACAGGGGCTGGCCCGGCATGGGATAGTCAGAGCGCCTTCCACAACACAAAGAGAACCCACCATGAAGATCGCCCGCCTCCTGATCGCCGCCGCCCTTGCCACCTCCGCTGCCGCCCCGGCCCTGGCCGGCGACTGGAAGTTCCTGCCCATTCTCGACAAGGGCTACAGCCCGGCCTTCGTCGCCTCCGTGACCGGCGGCCTGATGGACCCGAAGCACGTGGATAGCGGCACCGCCTGGGGCCTGGAGTTGGCCATGAACTGCGGCCTGCTGCAGACGCCCACCGGCGTGGTGCGCACCAAGCTGTCGGTGAACAAGTTCGACAAGGGCGGGCTTGATCTGACCACCGTCGAACTCAACCCGCGCTGGACGATCCCCGTCGCCAAGGACGTGACCTTCGGCATCGGCCCCGGCATCGGCTGGGTGAAGGCCGACGCGGGCAACCGCACCGTGGACATGTTCGCCTGGCAGGCCGGCGCCGATCTGGACTACCGCATGGGCCAGCTCAACCTGGGCCTTGGCGCACGCTGGCAGGACACCGTCGGCAAGACGATCGCCACCGGCCAGCACGGCGCGGACAACTGGCTGGTTCAGGCCAAGGTCGGCATCGCGTTCTGACCCCCTCGCCCGCCGCGCTGCACCAGGCCGCCTGCGGGCGGCCTTTTGCATGGTGTTCACAGCGCGGTGTCGAGGCCGGCTTCGGCGATCTCGGCCGCACGCAGCATGGCGCGGGCCTTGTTCTGGGTTTCCTGCCACTCGGACTGGGGATCGGAGTCGGCGACGATGCCGGCGCCCGCCTGGACGTGGATCTTGCCGTCCTTGACCACCGCGGTGCGGATGGCGATGGCGAGATCCATGTCGCCGTGGAAGCCCAGATAGCCGACCGAGCCGGCGTAGATGCCGCGCTTGGTGGGTTCGAGCTCGTCGATGATCTCCATCGCCCGCAGCTTGGGCGCGCCCGACACGGTGCCCGCCGGGAAGGTGGCGCGCAGCACGGCCAGGGCGTTGAGCCCGTCCTTGAGCTTGCCTTCGACGTTGGAGACGATGTGCATCACGTGGGAGTAGCGCTCGACGGTGAAGCGCTCGGTGACCTTGACGCTGCCGGTGGTGGCCACGCGGCCGCAGTCGTTGCGGCCCAGGTCGAGGAGCTGGAGGTGCTCGGCACGCTCCTTCTCGTCGGCCAGCAGCTCTTCCTCGAGAGCAAGATCCTCGTCGTGGGTGGCGCCGCGCTTGCGGGTGCCGGCGATGGGACGCACGGTGACGTTGTTGTCTTCGAGGCGGACCAGGATCTCGGGCGAGGCGCCGACGACCTGGAATTCCTCGAAGTTGAAATAGAACATGTAGGGCGACGGGTTGAGGCTGCGGATCGCCCGGTACAGGGCCAGCGGCGTGGCGCCGAAG
>NZ_JAFLDT010000141.1 GCF_017302315.1 Zoogloea sp. | reverse complement strand
GCTTGGCGGCCAGCTGGCGGTCAGCGTGCGCGATCCGGCCCGGGCCGACGACCTGGCACGGCGCGGCGTGCATGTCCGGCAAGGCGATTTCAGCCAGCCGGAAAGCCTGGCCAGGGCCTTTGCCGGTGCCGAACGGCTGGTCATGGTGTCCACCGACGGTCCGCGGGCCCTGCGCATCGCCCAGCACCGCAACGCCATCCAGGCGGCGCGGGAGGCCGGGGTGCGGCACATCCTGTACACCAGCTTCATGGATGCGGACGCCGCTGCCCCCACCGAACTCGCCGTCGTCCACAAGGACACCGAGGCGGCGCTGGCCGACAGCGGCGTGGCGCACACCATCGTGCGCAACACCCTCTATGCCGATGACCTGTGCCTGCAGGTCGCCCCGGACATGCAACAGGATGTACTGCGCCTGCCGGCCGGCGACGGCGCGGTGAGCCTCGTATCGCGCAACGAACTGGCCCAGGCCATCGCCGCTGCGGCCCTGGCCCCCCGCCTGGACAAGCGCGTCTACACCCTCACCGGCCAGGCGTCCGCCCGCTATGCCGACATCGCCGCCCGCATCGCCCGGGTCCGCGGCAAGCCGCTGCGCTATCAGGACGTGCCAGTGGACGACTACATCCGAGACCTCATCGACCACGGCCTGCCGGCCTGGTTTGCCGCCGCGCTGGGCGACATGTTCCGCTGCGTCGGCGAAGGCCGCTTTGCCGCCACCACCTGCGACTTTGCCGCCCTGGTCGGCCATCCCCCCAAATCGCTGGACTGCCTGATCCACGAGTTTTACGCCCCGAGGAACCCGTCATGACGCACCGTCACCCCGTTCTCTTCGTCTCCCACGGCGCCCCCGACGTGCTGCTCAAGCCCGGTGCCAGCGTGGCCCTGTGGCAGCGCCTGGGCACGGACCTGCCACGCCCGCGGGCGATCCTGGTGATCTCGGCTCACTGGGCCAGCCGCGAACCGACCGTCAGCACGGTCACCCGCCCGGAGACGATCCACGACTTCGGCGGCTTTCCGCCAGCCCTCTACGCCATGCAATACCCGGCGCCGGGCGCACCGGAACTGGCCGCCCGGGTCCGTGACCTGCTGCACGAGGCCGGCCTGCCCTGCACCGAAACCCCCGAGCGGGGCCTCGATCACGGCGCCTGGATCCCGCTGACAGCGATGTACCCGGAGGCCGACATCCCGGTGGTGCAACTGTCCCTGCAGCCCTATGCCGGCACCGACTGGCACCGCCGCCTGGGTGCCGCCCTGCGCGCCCTGCGCGACGAGGGCGTGCTGATCCTGGCCTCGGGCGCGGTCACCCACAACTTCGGCTGGCTCACCTGGGGCGAGAACAGCAAGCCCTACGAGGCAGCTCGTGCCTTCGCCGACTGGCTGGCCGGGGCGCTGTCCCGCGATGACCGGCCGACCCTGCTCAACTACCGGCAGGCCTCTGCGCACGGGGCCGCAGCCCATCCCAGCGAGGAACACCTTCTGCCCCTTTTTGCCGCGCTGGGCGCCGCCAACCCCGGCGAAATTCCGGTCCGGCTGGAACCGGAGTACACCTACGGCGGTCTGGCCATGGACGCCTATCTCTGGCAGGACGCCAGCCCCGCCCCCTTCAACCCGGAGCACTGACCATGAACTTCACGCCCCCGCGCTACACCGGGCCCGCCATCGCCGCCCATTGGGTGATCGCCGCCCTGATCCTGGTCGCCTTCCCCCTGGGCGTTTACATGCACGAGCTGCCCCTGTCGCCCACCAAGCTCAAGCTCTACTCGTATCACAAGTGGATCGGCATCACCGTGCTGCTGCTCTTCGTCCCGCGCATCCTGTGGCGCATCACCCACCGGCCCCCGGCCCCGCTGCCCATGCCAGCCTGGCAGCACAAGATCGCCGAGGGCACCCACCACCTGCTCTACCTGCTGATGTTCCTGGTGCCCCTGTCGGGCTGGCTGATGAGTTCGGCCAAGGGCTTCCAGGTGGTGTACTTCGGTGTGCTGCCCCTGCCCGACCTTGTGGGCAAGAGCGAAGACCTGGGCGACCTGCTCAAGGAAGTGCATGAAGCCCTCAACTTCGGCCTGCTGGCGCTGGTCGGCCTGCACATAGCCGGCGCCCTCAAGCACGTGATCATCGACAAGGACGGCACGCTGCGCCGCATGCTGCCCTTCGGCAAATGAACGAACAACTCCAAGGAGAAATCATGAAGATCCGCACCCTCACCCTGACTGCTGTCCTGCTGCTGGCCGGCACCGCCCACGCCGTCGAGTTCAACCAGGTGGATGCCGGCAAGAGCAGCCTGGCCTTCTCGTCCAAGCAGATGGGCGTGCCCGTCCCGGGCAACTTCAAGCGCTTCACCAGCCAGATCGCCTTCGACCCGGCCAAGCCCACCGCCGCCAGCACCACCCTCGAGATCGACATGGCCAGCATCGACGCCGGTTCCAAGGACGCCAACGACGAGGTGGTGGGCAAGCAGTGGTTCAACGTCAAGGCCTTCCCCACCGCGAAGTTCGTGTCCACCGGCGTCAAGGCCCTGGGCGGCAACCGCTACGAAGCCCTGGGCAAGATGACCATCAAGGGCCAGACCCGCGACCTGGTCGCCCCCTTCACCTTCAAGCAGGAGGGCGCCAGCGGCGTCTTCGACGGCGGCTTCGTGCTCAAGCGCATGGACTACAACATCGGCGAAGGCCCCTGGGCCGACGTCTCCGCCGTCGCCAACGAGATCGAGATCAAGTTCCACGTGGTGGCCAACGCCGCCGCCAAGAAGTAAACCCGCCTCAACCCCAAGAACCCAAGTCTGTAAAACGGAGAACAGCATGAAGAAACTCATCACCCTGGCCATCGCAGCCACCCTGTCCACCGCCGCCTTCGCCGCGCCGGAGACCTACACCATCGAAGGCACCCACACCTTCCCGCGCTTCGAATACAGCCACTTCGGCTACTCGACCCAGCTCTCCCGCTTCGACAAGACCACCGGCACCATCACCCTCGACAAGGCCACCAAGACCGGCGCGGTGGACGTCACCATCGACACCACCTCGGTGAACACCGGCTACCCCCTGTTCAACCAGCACATCCAGGGCGAAGACTTCTTCGACACCGCCAAGTACCCCACCATCACCTACAAATCCACCAAGGTGAACTTCGACGGTGACAAGCCCGCCACCATCGAAGGCAACCTGACCGTCAAGGGCATCACCAAGCCCGTCACCCTGACCGTCACGTCCTTCCACTGCATGCCCCACCCCATGCTCAAGAAGGACGCCTGCGGCGCCAACGCCACCGCCACCATCAAGCGCAGCGAATTCAACGCCGGCAAGTACGCCCCCTACGTGGGCGACGACGTGAAGCTGACCATCGCTGTGGAAGCTTACAAGCCCTGAGCTTACGGCCGGCGCATCCTCCGCCGGCCAGCGTCTCCCGCGCCCCGACACGCCCCAGGCGGTCGGGGCGCCTCCGTTTCGGGCAGCCGAAGTCAACGTATCCAGACGAAAGCCGGACAAAGCACTGCCTAGCCAGCGAAAATTCATATCCATCGCAGACTTTCGGCAATACCCGGTCATCTTTCACCGGGCATCAGGCGTTGTGCACTGCAAACTGTCACCACCGGGGCAGGCCCATGGTCTGCCCCGGTGCTTTTTTGATGCCCGGTTTCACCTTGCCGTCCATGCCCAAACAAACAATAAGAATGCCCGCCATCGATGCGCTGAAGGCCTTTGCCTGCCTCGCCATCGTCATGCATCACCTGGCCTTCTATGGCCCCATGAGTGACGTGGCCAAACCGCTGCTGCCAACGCTGGTGCAATGGCTTGATGAATATGCCCGGATGGCCGTGCAGATCTTTCTGGTCGTCTCCGGCTTCCTGTTCGCTGCCAAATTTGCGCCGGCGGGCCTGCCGGTAAAGCTGTCGCCGCTGCCGGTGCTGCTCCAGCGCTACACCCGCCTGGTGGTGCCCTACTCCGCGGCATTGCTGCTGGCCGTGGCCTGTTCGGCGGTGGCCAGCGTGTGGATGGAGCACCGTTCCATCTCCGCAGCGCCGGACCTGGGGCAGCTACTGGCCCACGTGCTGCTGCTCCACGATCTGCTGGACCAGGAGGCCCTGTCCGCCGGTGTCTGGTACGTGGCCATCGACTTCCAGCTCTTTGCCCTGGCCATCCTGCTGCTTTGGCTGCCCTCGCGCCTGGCTGCGCGGCAGCCGGTGCTGGGCATCGTGGCCCCGCTGCTGATCGCGCTGCTCACCGTGGTCTCCCTGTTCGGCTTCAATCGGGATGCCTTCTGGGACGAGACGGCCCTGTACTTCTTCGGCGCCTTCGGCCTGGGCATCCTGGCCTGGTGGGCGAGCAGCCAGCCCCGTGCCGGACGCTGGCTGGCCCTGCTGACCGCCGTCGCCGTGGCCGCGCTGGTGGTGGATTTCCGGGCCCGCATCGCCGTCGCCACGGGCGTCATGCTGTTCCTCGGCCTGGCCCGCCACCACGGGTTCCTGAACACCCTTCCGGTACCTGCGGCGGTTGTGCACCTGAGCCGGATCTCCTACTCGGTGTTCCTGGTGCACTTCCCCCTCTGCCTGTTGGTGAACATGCTGGTCAGCATGGCCTTCCCGGCCAACCCGGTGATCAACGCCCTGGGGATGGTACTGGCGGTGGTGGTCAGCGTTGTCGGCGGGCACCAATTCCACTACCGGGTGGAGAGCTACCCCTTCCGCACCCGCACCCGGCTGCTGTTTCCGGCGGGTGTGGTGGCGGGGGGCTGGCTGACCGCGCTGGCGGCGGCCAACCTGGCTGGCTGAGGCAGCCACGGAACGACACAAAGGGCGGCTGCGGCCGCCCTTTGTGCGTTTTCGGCTCGGGTGGCTGGAGATGACGATAGGGTCGAATTCATTCGACCTCGGACCCGGATCAAGGGCATGCCGATGATCTTGCGGACTGAGGTCGAATTCATTGGCGCTGTTCGCGTCAAGTATGGAAAGCGTTTTCACCTCTGCCCGGTAAGGCATCTTCATGCCCGGTGGGGTGGCCGTCACTGGCTGGCGTTCCGTTGTTTTGCGTGACGTTGGCCGGGATTTTCCCACGGCCGGGTTTGCACACCCGGCCGGCTACGGCGGCGCGGAGCATGCTCCGCGAAACCCCGCCTCCGCCCCCGGCGGGCGACTGACTTTCTTGCTTCGCCAAGAAAGTCAGCAAAGAAGGCGACCCGCCACCCCCGGTCGGCCTTCGGCCGACTGCCCTGCGCTGCTCGCAGCAGGCGGCCGGCGCGGAACTCGC
>NZ_JAFLDT010000140.1 GCF_017302315.1 Zoogloea sp. | reverse complement strand
CCAAGGCCCGGTCGCCGGCGCCCTCCAGGGCCCGGGCGAGCTGACGGTCGGCCAGTTGGCGCACCTGCCCCGCAAGCATCCCGGCGTGCTCCGCCTCGGTGCTGCGGATGCGGGTGGTCAAGCGGGCGATGTCTACGAAGTCGTTCATGGACGGGCGTCAGGTGCGCTTCACCCGCTTGAGGAAGCCGGCCTGCCCGCCGGTGATGCGCAGCAGGTTGGCGGTCTGGTCGAGAACCGGGCGGTTGGCGCTGTTGGTGGCGGTTTCGGCCTTCAGTGTTTCGACCACGCTCTCGGCGGGGGTGCCGGCCTGGATGCCGGCCTCCACCTTCACCGCCAGCTCGCTCGGCACGCCCTTGGCGAGGGCTTCGGCCCCGGTGATGGCGGCGGCCCGGTCGGCCTGGTAGTTCTTGCGGAACTCGGCATAGCGCTCGGCGCCGAGCAGCTTCTCGGCTTCGTCCGGCGTGCTTGCCAGCACCTCCTTCACCGTCAACTGGCTGTCGCTGCCCTTCACATAGTCGGCCACCTTGCGGCTCTCCAGTCCGGACTTCAGGTCCACATAGAGGGTCCGGGCTTCGTCGGCCTCGAACACGGCGGGGCCGTCCTTGACCAGATCGTCGCCGAGGCTGCGGGTGGGCTCGGCGCTGCGGGTCACCGACAGTTTGTTGACCACGGCCAGGGTGTGCTGGGGCTGCACGGCGGCCAGCACCTGGACGAGCTGGTAGTCCGGGTACTCGGCGGCGTAGCTGTCGGCCACCTGGCCGAGGGCGACCCGCTTGCGCTCGGCGGGGTCGGCGATGGTGTTGGCGAGGGACGATTCGGTGCTCTGCACCTTGTCCAGGAAGGCCTGATTGCGGGTGGTCACGGCGATGCCGGAGCCGCTCAGATCCGCTGCCCGGACGATGCTGGCCTGTACGTCGGGCTCGGCCAGGATGGCTTCCACCATGGCGCGCTTTTCGGCGGGCTGGCGCAGGTACTGGATGCGCACCTGCTCGGAGGACACGCTGCTCTGGGCGTTGCCGGTGCTGCCGGTGCTGCCGGTGCTGCCGGTCTTGCCGAGGCTCTGGATCTCGCGCATGAAATTGAGCAGGAACTGGAGGATCTCCAGCAGGTAGAACAGCAGATCGAGCAGCACCAGGCGCTGCTTGACATACACCACGAAATGGCGTGGCAGCATGTCCAGCCCGAGGCGTGCCACCAGGCCGGCCAGGGCTTCGGCGGTGTCGTTGACCGTGCCTAGCTGGCCGAGGGGGTTGGCTGCGGTGAGCAAGGGGTTCACACCCCAGGACTGGGCCTGGTTGAGGGCATCCTCCTGCAGGCGGCCTACCAGGGGATGTTCCCGGGTGAGTCCCTGCAGGGGCACCACCAGCTTGACGATCTCGGTGCGCCGATTCACCAGTTCATCCATGCCCAGCACATCGAACAGGTTGGCCAGCACCCCCAGGAAGCCGGGCAGGGCCACCGCGTTGGAGGTCTGCACCGTGCCGGCCTGATACAGCGATGCCTTGTACTGGCCGGGTGCCGGGGCACCGACGACCGCCGTGGCCGGGTCCGGGTTGCTGCGGGGCGGGCGCAGGCTGAGCTGGATCGGGTCCTTGTCGAAAACGTTGTTGAGATCCTCAAGGATGTCGTCGTCGTGCAGGGCCACCACCCCGTAGGTGATCACCCGGGTGCCCTGGAAGTAGTCCTCCGCCTGCCCGAGCGCATTACGCACCAGGGGCGAGACCAGCCATTGGGCGCCCTGGGTGGTGCCCAGAAGCTTGTCGAAGAGGGGGATGCCCATGGGGCGCTTGTCGTCGGCCGGGCCGGGCTTGACGGGCAGGAAGCCGATGGGCGGTATGTGCCGGAAGCCGCGGGCAAACAGGTTGGTGTTGTCCGCATTGGAGGGGCGCAGGGCCAGGCTTTCGGCCAGCATGCACTGGAACTGGTGGATGCGCGCCCAGGCGGCGGCCCGGGGCGGGGCGCCGAAGCGGGTGCGGTGCCAGTCTTCGGCCGGGGTATCGCAGATGGTGCGGCGGGGAATCCACTGGTCCATGAACAGGGCGCTGCCGTCCTCGCCCAGATAGACCATGGCCAGGGCGATGGCAGCGGCGTCGTGGCGGCCCGGGCCGGTGTCGGCGCAGAAGGGGCCGTGGGTGGCAAAGTTCGGGTCCCAGCGCTTCCACAGGGCGTGCTCGAAGACGTCGAAGAAATAGGCCGACAGGGTGCCGCGCAGATCCCAGGCCGACTGCAGATCCTGGCGGAAGGGCAGCTCCACCGGGAAGCGCACCAGCGACAGGCCGAAACCACCCCGCCAGGTGTCGGCGCGGCAGTTGGCCGAGGCCGCGCCACCGCAGATCTCGCCCATCACCTTGGCGCCGCCCTCTTCGGTTTCGCCGGGCTGGATGACCAGCAGGAAGGGGCCGGAGGGCAGGGCCGCGCTGCCGCCGGTGGGGCCGGCCGGGTCATTCACCAGGCACACGCAGGGCATGAAATCCACGCCGCCGCCCACCACTTTCTGGGGTGTCTTGCGATAGGCGCCGATGAGCTGGTCGATGCTGAAGGTGAAGGGCGTGGACACCAGGATGGGGCGGCCGATGTGGTCGAAGGCGAGGCCCCGGCGCAGGGTGATGTTGCGGCTGGACGGCAGGCCGCCAAAGCGCCCCTCGCTGTCGATGGGGGTGCTGTTGAGGCCGTCGGCGGACAGGCCCAGGCCCCAGGCGATGCCCGGCATCTGGGCGTGGGCGGCAAGGCGCGCCCGGGTGTCGAAATACACGTCCTGGCGCGACAGGGCTTCGGCGGTGAGGTAGCGGCCGTTGAACCAGTTGGTGCGGCGCAGGTTGTTGCTGCCGCGCACGTCACCGCTCGGGCCACCGGCAAAGCCGGGTTCGGCGCCGGCGCCGGCATAGCCTTTCAGAAACTCGGCGATGGACACCTCGTCGGCGGCGCTGAGGGCTTCGTTGCGGGCGACCTTGGCGACCATCGTCAGCAGGCCGGCGTCCATGTTCTTCCACTTGTTCGTGCTCATGTCGGCCTCCGGCTCAGGCGGTGGTGGGGTGAAGGGTGAACAGGCAGGCGTCCCTGCCAGTGCCGGGGGGCACGACCTCGCCGATGGCGCCCGCCAGGGGCTGTCCGCCCATGTCGAGGATGGCCTCCGCGCCCGTGCCCAGCAGGCACACCTGGATGGGCGCTCCTGCCTGCAGGACTTCGTCGACGACCAGGGCGAGGCCGGTGGCGGAGGGGGTCTGGGTGGCGATGGCCACCGGCAGCCACTGCTTGTTGGCTTCGTCGAAGCGCAGTACGCGCACCGATCCGGGGGACAGACTGGCGGGCATCAGGGGGCGGGTGGTGATCAGGTCGAGGAAGCTGCGGGCCGCATCGGCGCCTTCGCCCGCCCGGCTTTGCAGCTTGCCGGCCTGGAAGGGCACCGGGGCGCCGGCGGCTTCGAGGCGGATGCCCAGGGCCAGGTCGGCCACCGCCTGCACCGCGGGCAGCAGGGCGCGCACGCTGTTGTCGATGGTGCCGAAGAGCTTCACCCGCTCCACCGGCTCGCCCACCGGCTCCAGGTCGAGCACGGCGAGGAGCAGGGGCGCGTCGTCGGCGCCGCTCCACAGCCGGGCGGGGGGCGGCGTGTCGGGGTTGATGATGTGTTCGAGGAGACGGGTGCGGAAATCCGCCGGCGGGTTGGCCCGGGTGGTGATGTCACGCACCGGCAGGCCGGTGAGGTCGGGTGGCGCGGCCTCCAGGCACAGACGGTAGCCGTCCTGCACCCGGGACGGGGCCAGCCCGGCGTCCTGGCCGGCGCAGGGTTGGGTGATGGCCGGCACCTGCTCGGTCAGGCAGGCCCGGTAGCGCAGCACCACGTAGACCCGGCGGCGGGGATTGTCCGCCGTGACCTCCACGCCCGGCCCCGGCGGAGGCGCCGCCAGGTCGGCCCAGAAGCGCGTGGTGGCCAGCCCGGTGATGTCCAGGCAGACCTTCTGGGGCACGTACACCTCGCGCCCCAGGGGGTCGATGGCGAGCCCGGTGTCGCAGGTCAGGGTGAGGGTGGTCTCGTTTTCCTGGCTGCCCACCTTGAGCCCCCACACCGTGCCATATCCGTGCAGGGCGGCGTTGTGCAGGCGGCTGCGCAGCAGGAAGTAGCGCTGCTCGGTGGTGAAGTCTTCAGCACCGAGGAGTTGCCCGTAGCTGTAGCGTAGCCGGGTGAACGGGTCGCCCGGCGTGGCCGGATCGAGGTCGTCCAGGGGGATGAAGGTTTCAGCGGCGGTAGGGGTGCTCATGGCGATGCCTCCCATGGGTTCATGGGTTTGAAATACGGGTAGCGGTCTTCACGACGGCCACGGTGGAGGGTGGTGAAGGTGGATAGCACGGCACTGCCGAGCACGGCGGGTTCGGCCTTGTCCACCGGCCCCAGGTGGGACACGCCCACCAGGCTGGCGCTGCCGACACGGAAGCCGGCATCCAGCCAGCACAGGCGGTGCAGGGTGTGGGCCGGCTTGCCGGTCTCGATGGCCAGCTCCAGCACGGCGGCCAGGATGCTGCAGCGCGCCCGCGGCACGATCACCGTGAAGCGGTGGGCGTGGCGGCGGTAGAAGGCCAGCAGGGCGTCGTCGGGCAGGGGGTCGTCCGGATCGCGGGCCGGGCAGGGGCTGTCCTGGGTGGCGCGACGCAGCATCAGGGCGGCGTGGGCACCGGCCAGCTCCTCCTCCCAGTCTTCCAGGCCGGCGGCGTCGAGGGTGCTCTCGCTGCCGCCCAGTTCGAGGGCCGGCCCGAGCAGGGCGCTGCCCAGGAAGGCGGCGCTGGGCCGGCGCAGGCGGAAGCCCTCGATGATCTGCACCGGGGCTTCGGCGAGGATGGAGAGCAGCCGTGCCAGACCGGGCCCGGTGCCGCGGGCCCGGTATAGCTCGGCCATGTGCAGCAGCAACTCGCGGCGCACCCCTTCGCGTACCCTGGTATCGAAGCTCAGGGCCAGGAAGCTGCCCAGCCAGGGCAGGGCCTCGGCGGGCACCAGGCGCGGGTCGATGAGCTGGGGCAGCACGTCGATGCGCTGGTCCATCTCGGTCATCCAGCCTTCGAAGAGGGCCAGGGCGCGTTCGGTGGCGTCGGCACCGGCCGGGTCGGAGCGCCAGTAGGCGGGCAGGTAGTCGAGCAGGGACGGGCGCGGGAAGGTGGCGCGCAGGGCAAACAGGCTGGGCCCCTGGCGCCGGGTGCCGGCAAGGCGCACGCGCAGCCACAGGTAGCGGCCGGGGGGCGCGGTGAGCAGGTATTCGAGGGTGCGCATGCCGGCCGGCA
>NZ_JAFLDT010000014.1 GCF_017302315.1 Zoogloea sp. | reverse complement strand
TGCTCGCTGCGCTGCTCGAACACCATCCGCACTGAACGCTCGCGCACTTCCGGGGCGTATTTCGTTGTCTTCTTCATGGCTCCATCTTCTCAAGAGTGGGAGCCTCCGCGAAACCCGGGGCGATTCATGGCCTTGCCCTACCGGCAAGAAAAGTATGGCTTGGGGAAGATCGATGCTCTCCAAGGGGGGATGATCACTGCAGGTCGATCAGCATTCACCCCCATTGAAGACTGTGGCTTATTTGATTGTGGCTTTCGTGCGCAGCTCAGCGATGTGACGCTCGACGCGCATCTGCTCCAGACGTTGCTTGAGCTGACCCTTGGCTTCCTCCAGTGAGGGCGCCTTCACCGGGCGGCTGTCCTCAAGCTTGATCACGTGGTAACCAAAGTCGGACTTGATCGGGGTTGAGGTGTATTTCCCTTTTTCAAGTTTGACAAGGCCGTCGGCAAAGGGCTTGACGAATCCGGCGGGGTTTGCCCAGCCCAGATCGCCGCCTTTGTCCTTCGAGCCCGGATCCTTTGACTGCTTGGCCAGCTCTTCAAACTTCTCGCCTTTGTCGAGTTTGGCAATGATGGCTTTCGCTTCCTCTTCCTTTTCGACGAGAATGTGGCGTGCCTTGTATTCCTTGTCACCCAGTTGTGCCTTGATCTTTTCGTATTCGGCCTTGACCTCGGCATCCGTCACAGGATGGGCCTTGACGTAGTCTTGGAGGTAGGCGCGAATGAGTACGGCTTGACGCGCAAGTTCGACTTGCGCCTGGACGTTGCCAGCCTTTTCAAGCCCTTTCTTGCGGGCTTCCTGGGCGAGGACTTCGCGGCGCACCAACTCTTCCTTCACGGCGTTGCGGAGTTGTTCCGAATCCGGTGCGCCCTGGGCCTTTTGCTCGCTGATCATCACGTCGGCGCGGGCTTGGGGAATTGCGGTGCCGTTGACGGTGACGACGGTCTGGGCGAGGGCAGGGATCGCGACGAGGGCCGCGACGAGGGACAGAGCCAGATGGCTCGGGACGATCTTCATCAGGTTTCCTTGCTTGGGTGTTGCGGTTTGAAAGTCAATTTTCTTCAGGGCTGCGCGCCTGAATTGCAAGCGCATGGATTTCCTTGTGCATCAACTCACCGAGTGCTTCGTAGATGATGCGGTGGCGGGCCACGGTGTTCTTACCCTGAAAGACGTCTGACACGATGCTGAGTCGGTAGTGCCCGCCTCCTGTGCGCGCACCGGCATGGCCAGCGTGCAGATGGCTGTCGTCGATGAGTTCGAGTCTCACGGGTTGCAGGCTGGCGAGGCGTGCGCGAATCTCGTCCATAATGTTCATTGAGGAAAAACCTTCTTGAAGGGCTTGACCGTACAGCGGGCAAAGACACCCGTGGTGGTGTAGGGGTCGGCACTCGCCCAGGCCTGGGCCTCTTCCAGGGAAGCGAATTCAGCGACGATGACGCTACCGGTGAACCCGGCGGGCCCCGGGTCCGGAGAGTCCACGGCGGGGCACGGGCCCGCCAGGATCAACCGTCCATCAGCCTGCAGAGCCGCGAGGCGGGCCAAGTGTTCGGTCCGCACTGCCATCCGTTTTTCATGGGTGTTCGGGGCATCTTCACCGATCAGGGCATACAGCATTATTTCGGTTCCTCTTCAAGGTAGCGGGACAGCAACATTCCTTGGGCCAGGACGAACACGAGCATCAGGCCCATGCCGCCGAACAGTTTGAAATTGACCCAGGTGTCTTCGGAGTAGGTATAGGCCACGAAAAGATTGAGTACGCCCATGCCTGCAAAAAAGGCTGCCCAAGCGAGATTGAGACGGCTCCAAAGTGGATCAGGAAGTTTGAGTTGGGCTTCCATGAGGGCCCGGATCAGATTCTTCCGGAGCACGAAGGCCGAGAACAGCAGCGCCCCGGCAAAGAACCAGTAGAGAACCGTGGGCTTCCACTTGATGAAGGTCGGGTTGTGGAAAAGCAGGGTGGCACCGCCAAATATCGTGACGATCGCCAAGCTGACCCAAAGCATGGTGTCCACCTTGCGGTGACGGAACCATACCCAGCCAATCTGCCCGACAGTGGCAACGATGGCCACAGCCGTTGCGGCAAAGATGCCCGAGAACTTGTAGGCGACAAAAAACAGGATGATGGGAAAGAGGTCGAAAAGAAATTTCATTGGTCGGAAAATCGGTTTGCAGCGCTTGGGGCGGTGTCAGGTGGGTTCGGGGCGATTGCGCATGTGGTCGGCCAGGCCCTGAATGGCGGTCCATAGCTGCGTACGCAGAGGCCCTTCGGGGACACACTCGTTGAAGGCTTGTTGCATGCACATCAGCCATTGGTCCCGTTCGGCACTGGCAATGGCGAAGGGAAGATGACGTGCCCGCAGTCGCGGATGACCAAACTCCCGTTCATAGAGTTGTGGGCCTCCTAGCCAGCCGCTTAGGTACTTGAAGAGCTTCTCCTCGGAGCCCGAGAGATCTTCCGGATGCATCTGCCGCACGTCCCAAGCTTCCGGGAGCGTGTCCATAAGGGTGTAGAAACGATGCACCAGGTTACGGATGCCCTCCGCTCCCCCAAGGTCGCTGTAGGGGGTGGTTTGCTCAGGTGGCATGGATGTCGAGCTCTCCATCACGGCCGCAGCGCAGGTTGGCGGGAAGGGCTTCGTCAATCATGCGGGGGCGGGGCAGATCGAGCGCGGCCATCAGTCCGATGAAATCGCCCCTGCTGCGTCCCGCAAGGCGAGGATTGCTCGCCTTCTCCTGGCCGATGCACGAGACACGGGCGCCGCGATAGTCATGTCCGGGATATACAAGGGTTTCGTCAGCCATCACGAAAAGTCGCTCTGTAATGCTGTCGTAAAGCGTGCCGGCATTCCCTCCTTGGAAATCTGTTCGCCCGCAACCCCCGATCATGAGTGAGTCTCCGGTGAACAGCCGATCACGCCAATGGTAGGTTACGCAACCAGGGGTGTGACCAGGGGTCGGAATCACGCGGATGAGCTCGTTACCGAAGACGATGGTATCCCCGTCGGACAACAGACGGTCCGCACATCCCACTCCGCCACTCGAGCCGACGGCGCTGCGCGCACCGGTGAGTTCCCGAAGCCCGGCAGCACCGGTAATGTGATCCGCATGGATGTGAGTCTCAAGAACCCACCCAAGCTGAAGTTCCTGTTCTTGCAGAAACGTGACGTAGGCGCCCACATGCTCCTTGACCGAGTCAATGATTACCGCGTCGCCGGTCAATGGATCGGCGAGCAGATAGCTCAGGGTGCAGCTAGTGGGGTCGAAGAATTGATGGAACAGGATCATGGGTGCGTAATCTTGTAGAGGATGGCGCTGATTCTAGCTTCAACTCAGGTTTTTGGTACTGCTCGCAGCAGGATGGCTGCACGGAGACCACCTCCTTCGCGGGGTAGCAGGCGGAACTCTCCGTGCTGGCCTCGCACGATACGATCGACAATGGCGAGCCCTAGCCCCGAGCCCTTGGTGTTGCTGCGGGCGGATTCAAGACGGGTGAAAGGGCGTTTGACCTTCTCAATCTCCGTGACAGGAATACCGGGCCCCCTGTCGAGCACTTCGATCGTAGGGTGGCCTTCCATCACGCCGATGAAGAGTTCCGGCGTATGACCAGCGTAGCGCAAGGCATTTTCTATCAGATTCGTTACCGCACGGCGCAGTGCTTGCGGGCGCACTTGCGCTGCAGCCTTCGCGGTGGCCGATACCTCGATCGGGAATCCCCGGCGAGCGTAAAGTCCTGCCAGTTCGGTTGCCAGTTCGGCGAGGTCCGTGACAGCCATTGCTTCATCGTCGTCCTCCTTGGCGAATGCCAGGAACTGCCCGATGATGCGGTCCATATCCTCGATGTCCGAGACCATCGCATCCACGTCTGCAGAGCTGGCGCCACACATCTCGATGCCCAGGCGAAGACGGGCAAGCGGCGTTCGAAGGTCGTGGGAGACGCCAGCGAGTATCAAGGCGCGATCAGTGTCAAGTTCCTGGAGGTCGTGGGACATCTGGTTGAAGGCGTGTGCCAGTTCCGCCAATTCGGTGGGCCCGTTTTCGCTGAGGTGCGGAGGAACCTCTCCACGTCCTACCGTGCGCGCAGCCGTAGCGAGAGCCTTGAGGGGGCGGTTGAGGCGCGAGACGATCATGTAAGCGCCTAGCATGGCCAGGCTCAGGGCGGCGGCGCCCCACCACATCCATTCGAGGGCATGGGGGCGCATCACGCGCTCGGCGGGAAGCATGAACCAGAATTCGCCAGCGTTCTCCAGATCGTCGGCCTGGATGTGAAAGCTAACCCAGAAGCCAGGCAAGCCTTCCCACGACGAGGCGAAACGTGTTTCGGGCCCAAGCTGGTGGCGGATGTCCGTGGTCATCTTTCGGACAAGGGCACTGTTCTCCAGGGGCGTCGTACGGTCATCGGCCTCGGCGGGGTAGATGCGGATACCTTCCTGTGTGGCCAGGTCGAGGAGCAGATCCTTGCGCAGGGTCGGATCTGCATTCAGCAGGGCCGTGCGCGTCAGGTTGATGATGCTGACGACGGTCTGCGCGGTCTGAGCGGCACGGCTTGCCTGGTCGAAATGACTGAAGATCGCCGACCAGACCGCGACTGAGGCGAGCATCAGCAAGGCGACCACCAAGAATATGCGCCATAGGAGGGTGCTCGGAGCCCCTGCCAGGATCGAACGATAGCGGGCCGGCGCCATGGAGGGGGTCAGGGAGCGTGCTTGTTGCCATCCGGGACGAAGACATAGCCGAAGCCCCACACCGTCTGGAGGTAACGGGGTTTGCCGGGATCTTCCTCGATAAGTTTGCGCAGACGCGAGATCTGCACATCGATGGAACGATCAAAAACGTCGTATTCCCTGCCTCGAGCCAGCTCCATCAGGCGGTCGCGGGAAAGGGGCTGACGCGGGTGCTGCAACAGAACCTTGAGCAGGGCGAACTCACCCGTCGTGAGCAGGGTCTCCTCGCCGTTGCGGATCAAGATGCGATTGCCCAATTGCACGACAATGTGTCCGAAACTGACGTCTTCGTCGTCAGCGACCGGTGCGCCCGGTGGTGTCTGGGGTTGACGGCGTAGCACCGCATGGATGCGGGCCACCAGCTCGCGAGGGTTGAAGGGCTTCGGCAAATAGTCATCGGCCCCCATCTCGAGCCCGATGATTCGATCCACGTCATCGCCCTTGGCGGTGAGCATCACGATCGGGATCTGATTGCCCGTGCCTCGAAGGCGCCGGCAGATCGCGAGGCCATCTTCCCCAGGCAGCATCAGGTCAAGGACCATCAGGTCAAAATGCTCCCTCAGCAAGGCCTTGTCCATCTGGGGGGCGTCATTCACCACCTTGACATTGAAGCCCTGATCACCGAGATAGCGCTTGAGCAGGTCACGCAGGCGAAGATCGTCGTCGACGACGAGAACCCGATAGTTTTCTTTTTCCATGGCCCAATGCTAACGGCTCGCCGACGACCCGGCTAGATTTGATGTTCATGTCGGGTAAGAAAACGTAAGTCCTTGTGGGGGTCTAACATTTTCTTACAAAGGTGGGTTCCTGCTTTCTCTCGGGCTGCCAGAATCAAATCCGGACGAGGTGGAGCTGCAGGGAAGCCCCAGTCCGGGTTAGGATGAGGACCATGTACCACGGGATTTATTCGCCAAGATTGATCTGCCATGCCCTGTCTGTCGGGGGCGTCGCCTTGTTGTGTCTTCTGCCTGCGGACAGCGCTGTCGCTGAACAGGTGGATAGGCTCGCGCCTTATCTCCGCCAATATGCTTCGCCAGCGGATCGCTCGATCCGCCAGGTGCCGGTCATGGCGACTGAGCCCATGCACCGAAACGAAATGGACGACCGGACCGTGCGCCGTTGGTCCCCGGAGGAGCGCCGACAGCTACGTCGCGATGTCCATGAGGCCGGACGCGATGTTTACGGTTCCCCCCCTCGTCGTCCCGATTGAAGCTTCCGGAGCCGACTGCGGCAAGCCCGGAGGGCGGTAGAATGCGCCCGATATGAAGATTCTTGCCCTCGAAACATCAACCGACTCGGGGTCGGTTGCACTACTTGATGGAAGCACCCTGACTGAGCGCCAGGTGCCAGGCAGCCCCGGACATTCGGAAACCCTGCTTCCAGCCGTGATTTCCCTGCTGCATGACTGCGGCCTTCCCCTGGCCGGACTTGACGCCATCGCCTTTGGCGCGGGTCCGGGGGCCTTTACCGGTTTGCGCCTGGCCTGTGGTGTGGCCCAGGGACTCGCCATCGGGCTTGGCAAGCCGCTGATCCCGGTCGGTACCCTGGAAGCGCTGGCGAGCCAGTGCCCGGAAGAGGCCATCTTCGCGGCGGTCGATGCGCGTATGTCGGAAGTGTATTTTGCAGCCTACCGCCGGGTACAGGACGGGCTGGTCGAGATTCTGCCTCCTGCCTGCGCGGTGCCTGGGAGCGTGATTCTGCCTCCCAGTGGGGTGTGGTTCGGCTTTGGAACGGCATTCCGCGCCTATCAAGAGGTGCTTGTATCCGGCTTGGGTCCGCGTCTTGGCGGATTTGACGGTGCCCCGGTACCACGGGCCTCCAGTATCGCGAGCCTTGCGGCGCCGCGTTTGGTGCGCGGAGAGACGCTTGATCCTGCTTCGGCCGCGCCTCTCTATGTTCGTGACAAGGTGGCCATGACTACCGTCGAGCGTTTGGCCCGGGGAGGAAAGGCGTGATCGCGTTGTCTCTCCATCCCGTGCTTGGCAAATCCGGATCGTTTCCATGAGCCTCGTTGCAGTGGAGTTCGTGCCCATGGCAACGACCGATCTCGAATGGGTTGCGGCGCAGGACAGGCAGCTCTATCCCTTTCCCTGGTCGGCACAGAATTTTGCCGATTCCATGATCGCGGGCTACAGTTGCTGGATCGTTTTCGAGGGTGGAGAACGATCCGGTTACGCGGTGCTGATGATGGTGCTGGATGAGGCCCACATTCTCAACATCAGTGTATGCAGGAGCCGTCAAGGTTGCGGATTGGGGCGCCAGCTATTGCAGCATCTCGGTGAGGTGGCCCGCCGGGCGGGCGGGAGCCAGATCTTGCTTGAGGTACGTCCATCCAACGAATCCGCACTTGCCTTGTATCGCAAGGTCGGCTTTGAAATGATTGGTCGACGCAAGGGCTACTATCCTGCGTGCAATGGCCGTGAGGATGCACTGGTAATGAGACTCCCCTTGTGAGATCCATGGCATGAGCCTGCGGCGTGATGCGATTCTGAGGGAAATGGGGCTGGCTCCCATGTGGCGCCTGCGTGGGCGTCAAGCGCTGCCCGAGCCTGAGCCTGTGCTGCAGCCTGCTGCACCCAGACCGGTTTCCGAGCCTGCGCAGGCCAGAGCCCGGTCGGATCTGCGTGACGGGGTGAGTGACTTACCTCAGCCCGTTTCGGCCCGGTCTCATACCGATGTCGGTGATGGGGTGATGGGGCTTGGTTGGGACGCGCTTGAGGCGCGTATCCGTGGCTGTGAGGCCTGCAGCTTGTGCAGGAGACGCAAGCAGGCCGTGCCCGGCGTAGGTGACCGGCAGGCGGATTGGCTTTTCGTTGGTGAGGGGCCCGGTGCGGAAGAGGACGAGCGTGGTGAGCCGTTTGTCGGTCAGGCCGGGCGGCTTCTGGACGCCATGCTGGCCAGCATCGATCTGAAGCGTGGCGAGGATGTCTACATTGCCAATGCCGTCAAGTGCCGCCCGCCCAACAATCGCACCCCCGAAGCGGCCGAGTTGGCGGCATGTTTTCCCTATCTGCAACGCCAGATTGCGCTGATCCAGCCGCGCTTGATCGTTGCCCTTGGGCGGCCGGCGGCCCAGGCCTTGCTCAATGAGGAGGTGCGTATCGCTGCGGCACGTGGAAAGCTCCATTCCCACGGCGGAATTCCCGTGGTGGTGACCTACCATCCGGCCTATCTATTGCGCAATCTGCAGGATAAGGCCAAGGCGTGGGACGATCTGTGCTTTGCCCGTCGCAGCATGCGCGGGCTGAAATACGCCTGAGAGAACAATGTGCAATATTTCAATTCGCGGGCGGACGGTGCCTGTGATCAAAGGTGGTGCCTATAGAATGGTGCTGACCTGATGCGGGTAGGATGACCGCTGACTTCACTTCCGATTTCTTCTTTGCGAGGGCGTGCTCCATGTCCATCAAGCATCTGTTGTCCGTCCTGCTGTCGATGTTCCTGCTTTCAGGTTGTGGCTATAACCAGATCCAGATCAACGATGAGCAGATCAATGCCACCTGGTCGGAGGTGCTCAACCAATACAAGCGCCGTGCCGATCTGATCCCCAATCTTGTACAGGTGGTACAGGGATATGCCGCCCATGAGAAGGAAGTCCTGACCCGAGTCACCGAGGCGCGGGCCAATGTGGCCGGCATGAAGGTGACACCCGAGCTTGTAAACGACTCCGAGGCCATGGCCCGTTTCCAGAAAGCCCAGGGCGAGTTGTCCGGTGCCTTGTCGCGCCTGCTGGTGGTATCGGAAAACTATCCGAACCTGAAGGCTGACGCCAATTTCCGTGATCTTCAGGCTCAGCTTGAAGGCACCGAGAATCGCATCACGGTGGCCCGGAACCGTTATATCAAGGCGGTGCAGGACTACAACATATCGGTACGCACCTTCCCCAACAATTTGACCGCGATGGTCATCGGTGCGAAGGCAAAAGCGAACTTCACGGTTGAGAATGAACAGGCCATCAGTGAGCCGCCGAAGGTCAACTTCGGAACGCCTGCCGCCGGGCCCGCACCGGCCAAAGCCCAGTAAGCACGATTCATGATGCTGGCCGCGGGCCATACGGTGCTGCTTCGCCTGCTTCTGTTCGTGCTGTGCTGCCTGGGCGGAGCGCTTCACGCCCAGGAGCTGCAGGCGCTGCCAAGTCTGTCGGCCCACGTCACCGACACCCTGGGGGTGCTGCCCCCGGCGCGTCGTGAGGCCCTGGAGACGCGTCTGCTCGCCCTTGAGAAGGAAAAGGGTGCGCAGGTTGCCATACTGATCGTTGCCACGACCAAGCCCGAAGCGGTGGAGGCCTATGCCCTGCGTGTGGCGGAGGCGTGGCGCCTGGGGCGCAAGGGTGTCGATGACGGCATCCTGTTCCTGCTTGCCCGGGATGATCGGCGATTGCGCATTGAGGTGGGAAGGGGCCTGGAGGGGGCTTTGCCCGATGCTGTCGCCAAGCACATCATTGCCGATATCGTGGCGCCGCATCTGCGCAGCGGTGACTTTGCCGCTGGTGTCGAGGCCGGCGTGGATGCCATCTCCGCCCGCATTGCGGGCGAGGCCTTACCTCCGCCTGTGGCGGCAACGGCTCCTGGCGATGCCGGTTTCGAAGAGCTTCTGGTGCTCGGCATCATCGCCACCATCGTGGTCGGTGGCGTCCTGAGAGCCATTTTTGGACGTCTTCTCGGCGCTGGCCTGGCGTCGGGCATCGTCGGTTTCGGGGCCTGGACCCTCACGGGGATGATGCTGATTGGTATCGCGGGCGGCCTGCTGGCTTTTGTGTTTGTGCTGGCCATGGGCTCGAGCGGGGGCACGCGCGGTGTCGGTGGCGGCCCCTGGATGGGCGGTGGAATGGGGGGCGGCGGCTTCGGCCGAGGGGGTGGTGGAGGTGGTTGGTCCGGCGGCGGTGGTGGTTTTGGCGGCGGCGGCGCTTCGGGGGATTGGTGAACATGTCTGCATTGCGCATCCTTCGACACCTGCTGACGCCGCCCTGGGTTCTCAACCGGGCGTTTCCATCACGGGTTCTGGCTGCCATTGAGGCCGCCGTGAAGGGGTCCGAGGCCCGTCACCGGGGCGAGATCCGGTTTGCGGTTGAGGCCGGTCTCGATCTCGGTGATTTGCGGCTGGGTCTGTCCACTCGGGAGCGGGCCGTTGAGGTTTTCTCGCGGCTCCGGGTTTGGGACACGGCGGAAAATACGGGCGTTCTGGTTTACGTCCAGTGGGTGGATCGCCGGGTCGAGATCGTGGCTGACCGGGGTATTGCCGCCCGGGTTGGTCAGACCGAATGGAACGGTATCTGCCGCGCCATGGAGGCCGCGTTCCGCGCGAGGCAGTATGAGCAGGGTGCGGTCGATGCCGTTGCGGCCGTGGGCGCCTTGTTGGCGAAGCACTTTCC
This sequence comes from Zoogloea sp., assembly GCF_017302315.1. Classification (GTDB taxonomy): domain Bacteria; phylum Pseudomonadota; class Gammaproteobacteria; order Burkholderiales; family Rhodocyclaceae; genus Zoogloea. The sequence continues at coordinate 51,536 of NZ_JAFLDT010000014.1, read as the reverse complement.
CGCCCGGCACAACAACCCGAACGAGCTTTCCGACCGACCTGTCCTGTTGCGATAGTCAGGGGCGCTCAGGCTGTGTTCTGTAGGGTGGGGGGCTGGCCGATACTGAAATAGAGCGAGGCGCCCTTGCCGACATCCCCTTCCGCCCACACTTCCCCCCCATGTCGGCGGACGATGCGGGCAACGGTGGCCAGGCCAATTCCGGTGCCGGGAAACTCCCTGTCGGAATGAAGACGCTGGAAGGGCCGGAAGAGGTTCTCTCTGTAGCGCATGTCAAAGCCGGCGCCGTTGTCGCGGATCACGAAGGCATCCGTTTCCCCATGGCGGGCGACGTTGAATTCGATGGTTGGATGTTCAACCCGTCCAGTGAACTTCCAGGCATTGCCAAGCAGGTTTTCCAGGACCGTCCGCATCAGACTTGGATCGCCCTCAACCTGGAGCCGGGGCGCAATCCGGATCTGAACATCCCGGTCAGGTTCCTGTTGGTGCAGTTCTTCGCAGATCACTTGGGCAAGTTGCGAGAGGTCGACGGGGCGTCGCTCCAGCTCCTTGCGACTGACCCGGGATAGCGTCAGCAGGTCGTCAATCAACTGCCCCATGCGATGTACCGCTGCCCGTACTCGGCGCAGGAGTTCTTTCGCCTCATCGTCGAGCTTGTCGCCATAGTCGGAACCCAGGATTGCACTGTAGCCCTCGATGGCCCGCAGTGGCGCGCGCAGATCATGCGAGACCGAATAGCTGAACGATTCGAGCTCGCTCAGGGCTGCACTTAGCTGCGAGGTTCGTTCGGCCACGCGGCGCTCGAGTTCGGTGTTGAGGCGCTTGATCGCGCGTTCGGCGAACTTGCGTTCGGTCAGGTCGGTACCGACACCGACGATATGCGGTTTGCCGTCAAGGGTGACCCGACGGCCAACGACCAGGAAAGGTACGGGTTCGCCGTCGTTACGTCGGAGCATGACTTCGGCCGATGCTTCGCCCGAGATCAATGCGGTCTCGATGCGATGGGCCATCAGTGCTTCGTGCTCGGGAATCACCAGGCTTTGGGCATCGGCCCGCAGGAGTGCCCCATCGGCCAGGCCGGTCAGTTCGCTGACGAAGCGGTTCCACAGTAGCAGGCGCCCGTTCTGGTCGAAGAGGAAGAACGGTGCCGGAAGGCTGTCGATGAGGCCGCGCGAAAAGTCCCGTTCGGACTTGAGCTGCTCTTCCGCCAGCTTGCGTGCCGTGATGTCTCCGATGGAGCCCACGATACGCACGGCCCGGCCCTGCTGATTGCGATGTGCAAGACCGCGGGCCAGAACCCAGTGGAACTTGCCATCCTTGTCGGCAATGCGGTACTCCGACTCGAAGTGCTCGGTTTCGCCCCGCAGGTGCGCGACGAAGTCGGTGCGATAGCGCTGCCGGTCATCCGGGTGGATCAGCTTGAGCCACTCGTCCCCGGTTGTGCGCAAGGTATCGCTGTGCAAGCCGAGAAGGGAAAGCAGGCGGGCCGAGAGATAGAGATCGCGGGTCTTGGGATCCCAGTCCCAGAGACCTTCATTGGTGCCCCGCTGGGCGAGTACGTAGCGTTCGCGGGTGTCGCGCAGTTGCTCTTCCGCCTCAAGGAAGGCCGTGCGATCCTCAATGATGCCCACTCCGCCAAAGACCTTCCCAGCCGCATCAAACTCGGGGGCCACCCGGATCGAGAGGATTTGCATGTCGGTCGATAGCGGCGAGACGAAGGGCCCATCGTAGGCGCCCCGCTGGCCCTGGAGGGCTCCGTGGAGTACCGACAGGATGGCTTCGTCGCCCAGTGAATGCAGGTCCATGCCGGCCAGTTGCTCCGGACTTGACTTCAGAATGTCAGCCAGCCGGCTGTTGCAGTAGCTGACGAGTAGCTCCGCGGTGAAGTGGAAGATGCCCACCGGTGCGTTCTCGACAAGCGCCCGGTAGCGCGCCTCCTGATCGGTACGTTTACCGGCAGCGCACTGTTCCTCGGTCTGGTCAGAGGCTGCGCCGACGATGGCTCTGAGGCTCCCGTCGGGATGCCGTAGCAGCGTCATCGCGTCGCATATCCAACGTGGGCCGGTGCGTGATTTGAGCTGGTACGCGACACTGATTTCGACGGGTTCGTCGCCCGGCGTCTTGAGGGCGTCTCCAATGGCTATCCGGATCCGGTCCAGATCCTTCGTGTCGACACGCCTCGCAAACTGTTGCCAGCCGCCCGGTGAGCGCAGGGCGTGGATGGGGGCGTCGAGCCAATCTGCCCCTCTGTCCGAGATGTAGTCGTAGCACTTACGGACCGGATCAAAGCGGTACAGGACGGGCTGAACCTTCGCCAGGGCTTCGGCGAACAGTGATTCGGATAGATGCTCTCCGGCATTATCGCGGACCGTCACCAGGTGGCAGTGCCGGCCGGAGAACGAATGGCTGCTGACGTGTGTTTCGAGTTCCAGGGTCCGACCACCGACCGTCTGGTGGGTAAGGCGCATGGATGACTGCGGGGACGGTGGGAGCGGGTGGATCAGGGCTTCGGCGGATATCGCGGTAAAGGGGTCAGCCGTCAAGCCGTAGAGCTTGGCGGCTGCGGCGTTGAGGGCCAGAACCTCGCCGCTGTCCACGGCGTAGAGCCACTGGGGGGCCGGGTCGGTGTCGAACAAAGTCCGATAGTCGTCGTTGACGATGGTCGGTGCACTTCGTCCCGCCTTCTCCGTGACCCGTTTCAAGGCAACGAATATGAACAGGGTCGATGCCCCAACGAACAGGATCAGCCAAGGGCCCGACAGGGGGCGTGCATTGCCGCCATCCCCGTCGGTGAAGAACATCGTTCCGATCACACAGGTCAGGGCGGCAAGCAGATACCCCGCGGCCGCCCGCAGGGCGGGCGAAAGGCGCGGTGGCGAAAGCGCATCCTTCTCCTGTTCAGGAGCGGAATTCGGCATGGCGCTCATCGGAAGTGCCCTGCCGGAAGCGGGTCCGTTTTCGTTTTGCCGGGTCTTTCCACGATGCTGCTTTAAAATCCCTAGAAGAACCTGTGAAACCATCAACTGTAAATCACCATGTCTCTTTCGAGTCCTGATCAGGACATCCTTTTCATGCGGGCTGCCATTGCCCTCGCGCATGAGGCCGGACGCTGCGGCGAAGTACCCGTTGGCGCTCTCGTCGTTTCGGCTGACGGCATTGTCGTCGGCCGAGGCTTCAATCAACCCATCCTGCGCCATGATCCTACCTCCCATGCCGAAGTGATGGCTCTGCGCGACGCTGCCGAGCGGATGGGAAATTATCGACTTCCTGACTGTACTCTGTACGTCACCCTTGAGCCGTGTGCCATGTGCGCTGGCGCAATCATGCATGCACGGATCGGCCGGGTCGTGTTTGGAGCGAGCGACCCTAAAACGGGGGTTGCCGGTAGCGTAATCGATCTTTTCGCTGAAGCACGCCTAAATCATCACGCCCGGATCGAGGGAGGCCTTCTTGCCGGGGAGTGCGGGGGAATCTTGTCGGATTTCTTCGCATCCCGCCGCAGGCGGTCCGTCTAGGTGACCACCATGTATATCCGCATCGATATCTCAAGTCAGCGGCTCGGATTGTTTGGCGATGATGGCGCCTGCGTTCGGCGCTACCGCATATCCACCGCGACCAAAGGCCCTGGCGAGGAGAAGGGGAGCTACCAAACACCTCGGGGGCGCCACATCATCCGTGCCCGAATTGGTGCGGGGGTTCCGATCGGCACAGCCTTCCGCGGCCGCCGGCCGACCGGTGAAGTCTGGTCGCCGGAGCTCGCTGCCGCCACTCCTGGGCGTGACTGGATACTGACACGCATCCTGTGGCTGTCAGGGACGGAGCCCGGCCGCAATCGCCTTGGTCAGGTGGACAGCATGCAGCGCTATATCTACATCCACGGTACGCCGGATACGGAGCCCATGGGGGTGCCGCGTTCCATCGGGTGTGTGCGCATGCGCAATCAGGATGTCGCCGAACTCTTCGATCTTGTGCCGGCCGGCACCGTGGTGGAGATCGTGGAGTGAGGCGCCCGGCATTGCCCGGCATCGTGCTGGGGCCGTGGTCGGCACTGGCGGAACAGGCGTCCGCGATCCGCTTCAAGGTTTTTGTTGATGAACAGCGTGTGCCCCGGGACATGGAGCTCGATGAGTTCGATGCGCTGTCCTGTCACGCCTTGGCGCGGATTGGCGAGCAGGCCGTCGGAACCGGGCGCCTGCTGCCGGACGGACATATCGGCAGGATGGCAGTGCTTGAACCCTGGCGGGGATGTGGTGTGGGCGCAGCCCTGCTCGAGGCCCTCATTGGCGAGGCGCGCCGTCTCGGCATGCCGATCCTTGCACTGAACGCCCAGACTCATGCCCTGGGCTTCTATGCCCGTTTCGGCTTCGTTCCGAAAGGGCCGCAGTTTGACGAAGCCGGCTTGCCCCATCAGGCAATGGAAAAACGCCTGACAGACGCTTAGTGCCCTCGGTTCAGCGCTCGGCGGCTTCGGTTTCCCGCCGGACCAGGTGACGGTGAAACCATTCGGCGCTCAGGGTCGCGGCATCATCGAGGGCGCCAGGCTCCCGGAAATAGTCGTCCGTACCGGCAATGCTTTGCCAGTCCTTGGTGCAGGTCATCAGGTCATAGGCCTGGCGGATGTTGGGCAGACCTTCGTCCCGGGCACCGACAATCACGCGCGTCGGGCACGGAACCATGCGCAGGGGAGAGATTCCGGCCAGTCCGGGGCGCCCACCCCGGCATACCAGAGCGCTCAGCACATCCGGCTGGTTGGCAATTGCGCGGACCGCAGCGCCGCAGCCCGTGCTGCTTGCCACCAGGCCGACCGGTAGTGTGGCGAGTGGAGGTTGATGAGCCAGCCACTCGAAGACGGCACGAATGCGCTGCCCGAGTAAGGGCGTGTTGAAACGGGTATCCGGATCACGGGACTCTTCGTAATGGTTCAGCAGGTCGAATAAAAGCGTGGCGAAGCCGGCCTCCTGGAGCCTGCGTGTGAAATGGGCTTCGCGGGAGTCCCGGTGGTTGCCGACTGAATTCTGGGCAATCAGAATCAGTCCGGCCGCATCCGGGGAGTGGGCGAGGAGGGCGTCGAGCCAGACAGGGCCGGCGGCAATGCTCAGGGCGCTATGGCGCAGTTTCATCATGATCTGGGCGGCGGACGGTGCTCTGCTGTCGACGATGGCACGCAGGGGCATGTGACGGCAAGGCTCGCCCTCCGTCTAGTGTGAGCCGATGTGCACTGGAACACGGCGTGCTCCAAATGTACCTGCCGCCGACCCGAAGCGCCCCGCCAGCAGGTGGCCGCAACCCGGGCAGGCGCATTGTGCGTCGAGGCGGTAGGCGAGGACGCGATGCCAGTCGCGCTCAATGAGCGCCATCCCACATGACGCACAGTGGGTCGTACCGCCAGCGACGTCATGAACGTTGCCGGTATAAACGTGCTTCAGTCCGGCATCAAGGGCGATCCGTCGCGCCCGGGTGAGGGTTGCCGGCGGTGTCGGTGGCAGGGCGTTGAGCTTGTAGTCCGGGTGGAAGGCCGTGAAGTGCAAGGGGATTTCGGGGCCGAGTTCGTTTGCCACCCAGTGGCATAGTGCGCTCAGCTCCGGCGTGCTGTCATTGAGCCCCGGGATCAGCAATGTGGTGATCTCGAACCAGACTGCTGTGTCGTGGCGGAGATAGAGCAGGGTGTCGAGAACGGGGGCGAGATGGGCGCCAGTCTGATGGACGTAGAAGTCTTCCGTGAAGGCTTTCAGGTCCACGTTGGCGGCATCCATCACTGCGTAGAACGCCTGCCGAGGCGCGGGGTGGATGTAGCCCGCTGTGACCGCCACGCTGGCGACGCCGCGTTCGCGACATGCCTGCGCGGTGTCCATGGCGTACTCGGCGAAGATGACCGGATCGTTGTAAGTGAAGGCGACGCTCCGGCAGCCATGGCGCACTGCGGCCTCGGCGATGTGGATGGGCGAGGCGGTGTCCATGAGACGGTCCATGTCGCGGCTCCGGGATATGTCCCAGTTCTGGCAGAACTTGCAGGCCAGATTGCAGCCGGCCGTACCGAAGGACAGCACGCTGCTGCCCGGGTGGAAATGATTGAGGGGCTTTTTTTCGATGGGGTCGATGCAAAATCCCGAACTGCGCCCATAGGTGGTGAGCACCATCTTTCCCTCCACCCGCTTGCGCACGAAACAGGCGCCGCGCTGGCCTTCATGCAGCCGGCAATCCCTCGGGCAAAGGTCGCACTGGAGGCGCCCGTCTTCGAGAAGGTGCCAGTAGCGAGCAGGATGGGCGTCCATGCTGTCAGCCTCCTTGGGGGGGTTCCTTCCACTTGCGTACCCGGTAGCGGGCGAGCATGACATTGGGGCCCCAGAAATCGGCGGGCAAACGGGCCTTTTGCTTGAGCGCCGCCATGAAGCTGCGTCGGTCGGGCAGTTGCTCCCATACCTGGGGCAGGAAGGTGGCCTTCTGACAGCCATTGAAGAAGATCACGCCGTCCTGTCCGGGCACGAGCTGACTGAGTGCATCGGCTTCGTCGTGGAACTCCAAGAATTCCGGCTCATCAAGAAGTGACACCTCGATCTCGATCCGGGGGAACTCGGCCGTGCTCAAGGGCGGGAAACGCGGATCGCGAAGCGCCGCTGCGATGGCATTCTCACGCACATCCTCACCTAGGACGCGGTGAGCATTCAGGCTGCCAATACAACCACGCAGGGCGCCATCAAGGGTCAGGGTGACAAAGCACGCACCACGCTCGGCGAGCAACACGTGATCGACAGCCGCTTTGACGGGCACCCCCAATGCGCCGCCAATGGCGTTGCGAGCCTGGGCAAGCAGGGCTTTTCCGAGCGTTTCAGTGGTGGGCATGATCCAGGGTCTCGGAGAACGAAATGGAGGCATAGCCCACAACCCTTTCCCGGTCACCGGCCGTGTCGCCGGAGTTGCGCAGGTCAAGCAAATGGGGGGACAGCCTGTGACGGCGCGCAGCCAGCAGCAGGCCGTTGATCGCACCTGCGCCACAGGCCTGATCACCATTGAGGGTGGCATCGAGTTGCCGGATCTGGGCGATCGTGGCCTTGTCACGCCATTGTGCCTGTCGGTAGGGGTGATAGTGGGACAGGTCGGAACTGATGACGATGAGCGTTTCGGGGCCGCCCCATAGGGATTCGAGCAGGGTGGCAACCCGATGAGCATCCACCTCGCCGACGGCGATAGGCAGAATCTGGAAGTGATTGAGCGTGCTTTGAAGGAAGGGTAGCTGGACCTCAATGGCGTGCTCGTCGGCATGGGGGCGGTCGTCCACGATGACGCCGGGCATCTCCCGCGCCCGGAGCCAGGCATCCCGGTCCACCGCCACGGCACCGAGGGGCGTGATGAAAGACTGGGCTGCCGGCAGCGCCATGCCCCGGATGGCAACCCGATGGGTGGGGCACAGAATGAGCACCCGCCGGATGACCTCCCTGCGTTCCGCGAGTCCGGCATAGGCGCTCGCCGCGACGGCGCCGGAATAGATGTAGCCGGCGTGGGGCACAATCATCGCCTTTGGCGCATCCACAAGCTCCGCAGGCATGGCTGCCGACAGGAAGCCGGCAATCTGGGCATGAAGGCTGTGGGGATCCGCCGGATAAAAACGTCCGGCGACCGCGGGCAGGCGTTGGGAGGCGTGAGCCATGATCTGCTTCAGTCCTTAGGTTGATGGTCGGGAAGACCTCTCGTATCCATTATAGGGACGAGTGCAACAGCCATGCGACACCGCCGCCCAATCCCGCGCCCACCGCAAGCATGCCTGCCAGTACATGCCGTCCGAGTCCAGCGCCGCCAAGGGTGAAGGCCAGGGTGGTCTTGAAGCTCAGGTTGGCAAGCATGGCGAGCAGAATGGCAATGGCAGCAGGGACAGGGTCGACTTTGCCAACCGTCTGCAGGTGAAGGGTCGACAGGGTGATGGCATCCACGTCGGTCAAGCCTGAGGCGAGGGCGAGCAGATAGAGTCCTCCACGTCCGGCGATGTCGGACAGCCACGCCGCGCACAGCAGCACGCCTGCATAGAGCAGACCGAAGCCGATCGCTGCACGAAGTTCGGTCGGGTTGCGGGTTTCCGGGATTGGTAGCGCGTCCTGGCCCGCCAGTTGTCGCCAGTCGCGGGCCAGCATGATTGCCCCCAGGGCGACCGCGAGGATGCAGCCACCCGCCAGAAGGGGCACCACCGGTGGTGAAAGGGCACCGGCAATGGCCAGGATGCGCAGCACCATGATCAGGTTGGCGAGCACGATCACCAACCCTGCGGTGGACGTCATGGCCGGGTTTTCGCGGGCGTGGCGCGAAAAAACCATTGTCGTCGCCGTGCTGGAAACCAATCCCCCCAGCAGCCCGAGCAGGGGGGCGCCGTAGCGCGCGCCCACGAGCCGCAAGGCCATGTAGCCGGCCAGACTGACGCCTGCGACGAGAACGATCATGAGCCACACTTGATGGGGGTTGATCGCCTCGTAGGGGCCAAAGCCCCGATTGGGCAGGATGGGCAGAACGATCAGTGACAGCACCGAGAATTGCAGGATGGAGCGCCAGTCCTGGGCGGTCAGGCGCGATGCGACGCCACGGAGTTCAGACTTGAAGTAAAGCAGCATGGTCGATCCGACCGCCGCCATCACGGCCAGTCGGCCATGACCCAACCACACCATGGCACCGAGGGCGTAGCACACGAGCAGGGCAACCACAGAGGTGGTGCCCGGATCATTGGGTTCCGGCTGGCGCACGTTGGTGGTGATGATCATCAGTGCCACGAGGGCAAAGCCCGCAACCAACAGGGCCGGCGCAGCCAGTTGTTCAGCCAGCAGGGCGGCGATTGCACCGAGAAGTCCGGTCAATCCAAAGGTGCGTACACCGGCCAGGGCGGCCGGGCGGCGCTCCCGTTCGAGGCCCATGAGCAGCCCGATGGCGGTGGCCAGGGCGAGTGCTTCCAGTTGGTGAAGGTCAAAGGGGTGCGAGAACAGCATCGTATGCATTCCTGAGGCGTGGATGCTCAATCAGCGGCAGAAGAGCGGGGGACATTGAGTAGAATTGCGCGATGCGAATTCAGACGACCCGTTGTTTCGCCATTGTGCCTGCCGCTGGAAGCGGCAGCCGCATGCGCAGTGAACAACCCAAACAATATCTGCCCCTTCTCGGCCAACCATTGATTCGCCACACGCTGGGGGTGCTGTGTGACTCTCCGGTGATCGACCGGGTCTATGTCGTGCTATCCGTTGGTGATCAGGAGTGGGACCGCCATGACTGGAGTTCGTTCGGTGATCGTCTGGTCCCCCTGTTCTGCGGCGGAGCGTCCCGCGCCGACAGCGTGCTGAATGGCCTGCGGGCGATTGCCGACGATGCATCCGAAGGCGACTGGGTGCTTGTGCACGATGCTGCACGGCCTTGCCTCGCATCCTGGCATATCGAAGGACTGGTGCGTGACTTGATGCATGACGAGGTGGGGGGCATCCTGGCTGTCCCGGTGGCCGACACCCTGAAGCGTGAGGACAGCACGCACCACATTGCTGCCACGGTGCCGCGGGATGGCCTTTGGCAGGCTCAAACGCCGCAGATGTTCCGCTACGTGATGCTCAAACGTGCGCTTGAAACGGCCCGGCAGGTCACGGATGAGGCCAGCGCCATCGAGGCCATGGGCCTGCGCCCGCGCCTGGTGCGGGGCGACCCCACCAACCTGAAGGTCACCTTTCCCCTCGACCTGCATCTGGCCGAGTGGATTCTCCAGCACCGTGAGGCTTGAAGATGCAAGTTCCGTTTCGTATCGGGCAGGGGTTCGACGTCCATGCCCTGGTTCCTGGCCGCCCCTTGATCATTGGTGGCGTGACGATTCCCTTTTCCAGGGGCCTGCTCGGTCATTCCGATGCTGACGTGTTACTCCACACCATCACCGATGCGGTGCTCGGCGCGGCTGGGCTGGGTGACATCGGGCGGCATTTTCCGGATACGGACCCACGCTTTGAGGGGGTGGATTCCCGTGTCCTGTTGCGCGAAGCGGCTGCTGCTGCGCGTGCTGCCGGCTGGGTGACGGTGAACGTGGACGCCACGGTGATTGCCCGGGCGCCACGGATCCTGCCCCATGTTCCGGCCATGGTCGTCAACATCGCTGCCGACCTTGGGGTTGATCCGGCGGTTGTTAACGTCAAAGGCAAGACCACCGAGAAGCTTGGATTCACCGGTCGTGGAGAGGGAATCGCGGCACAGGCGGTGGCATTGATGGTGCGGGTCGGGGCCTAGCCGCTAGACGCGGGCGAGGTGCGGATCCGGTGCAAGTGCGAAGCCGGCGCGAGAGCCGGGTTCGCACTTGTTTCTCAGGTGCGTCGCCGACGGGCAAGGCCGGCGAGTCCCGCGGCGCCGAGGACGAGGGCCAGGGACGCGGGCTCGGATACCGTTGAGGGGATCGGGTCAACGATGATGATGTCGTTGGCGCAAAGCATCGTCCATTGCACGTCGAAGCTTTCCGCGGGGGAGTTCCCTGCCCAGTGGCTGCCGAATACGGAGACGGGAATTTCCACTTCATAGAACCAGTGGGAGCCGCCAAGGGTGCCCATATTCCCGAAGCTGCTGGAAATGACCAGACTGGCATTGCCCACATCCGTGCCGGTGTTCACCTTGGTGACGTAGCTGGAATGGGCGGGGTCGTAAACGCCCGGGGCGCTCCACAGGCCGGTAGCCCAGTCGGCATTGCTGGTGCCCACCACGTCGCCCTGGCGCAGGGTGCTGCTGCGATCGGCTGTGAGCACCCCGAATTCAAAGCTGCCGTCGCGGCCGAAATCAATGGCGAAGTCGCCGCGGCCATAGTTGTTGCCGCCGGTGGGGGTGTTGGGGTCATGGCCGGTAATCAGCCCCAGGGCGAGGTAGGTCTGCCCATCGAGCTTGGTATACCAGGTCAGGTACAGGGCTTCCGCATCATAGGCCTGGCCGCCCCAACCGGGGTTGAGGTAGCCATTGTTGGCATTGCTCTGGTCATCGACAGTGAAGAGGATTCCGCTACCGGGCGTCCATCCGGATAGGGTGCCGTTATTGGCAACGCCCCAGTCGGCGAAATTTCCGTCGATGGTCATCGGGGCAGCGTGGGCGGGGAGCGTGAAGGCTGCGGCGGCCAGGGTAAGGGCAAAGCCGGCGAGGGATGTTGTTTTCATGATGCACACCAATCTGGATGGAATGGTGGCGAGAATAGGCGGGCGTTGTGCCAGAAAGACGGCACTTCCTCACGGATGCGGTGTGGGTTGGGGTAAAAGAGCAGGCAGATGCGAAGCGGGTCACAGCTGCCTGCAAGGGCGGTGAACCCCCGGGTGTATCGACGCCTTCAGCCTGGCGGACTGACCCGGGGGGCCGCGGGGAGGTCAGACGAAAAGGCAGTTTTTAAGATGCCCGCGCAGATCGGGCTCGGGGGACTTGGTGTAGTCCTTCTCAAGACGATCGGAAATCAACTGGGCCGTCGGCCGGTCGAGGGTGGCATTGAGCATGCCCATGAAGGCAGGGGGCGCGATCAGGATGGCGCGGCCGAACTTATTGTGGCTGCGTCCCATGTATAACTCTTTTGCCAGCATCTGGGCGAAGGTGCGGGCGGCGTTGAGTTTTGGGGGGGTGGGTTGCTCACGTGCGCCATGGCCACTGCCAGCGGCCTGCATTTTCCCGGCCCGGTCGGAGGCCAGATCAGCATTTTTCATGCGGCTCTCGGGGTGAGCGATCTCCTTTACAAGCTGCAGACCCTTCTTGGGGCCCAGGTTGGCGTACAGACGGGCAAGGCTCGCGTTTGCGACAAGAATCCAGGTGATGGCCATGAATTGCTCTCCACTTTCTGTCATGAATGCCGGAGCGGCCTAAGCAATGTAGACAGTGCCGCCCGGCAAATCAAAGGGTGCTTGAGGGCTGCGGAGGGACTGATCGCGCCGACTGTGCTTCGCGTTCTGCCGGGTCTTGCCCGAAGTAGCGGGAAAGCTGTTGGTAGACGGCGGGATACTCGGATTTCAGGACGCCGGGTGTCTCGAAGAAGGCTTCGCTCATGACCGCAAAGAACTCTCCCGGATGTTCGGCTGCATAGGGGTCAAGGGCCGTGTCCTCCCCCCGGTCAACACGGGCACAGAAATCGTCAAAGGCGGGCTGAAAGGCCCTGGCCCAGTCACTCGCGGAAAGATGTGCGGGCAGGCGAGGGTAGCCGTCCACCTCGCCGTTGCCCATGTCGAGTTTGTGGGCGAATTCGTGGATGACCACATTGATGCCGTCGAAGGGCTTCTCGCCCTCAAACCAGGATAGCAGCACCGGACCACCCTCCCAGGCCTCGCCGAGCACTTCGTCTTCGTATTCATGGACGACACCGTCTTCGTCGGCGAAATGCCGGGGAATGACGAAGTCCCCTGGATACACGATGATGCCAACCCAGTCGGCGTAGGCATCGAGCCCGATGTTCAGTATCGGCAGACAGGCTTGAAGGGCAATGGAGAGGAGCAAGTGGTCAGTGATGACGACCCCCTCGGCGCCATGTACTTCCTTGTCGGCAAGGAATTCCAGGGCCATGCGGCGCAGGCGTGGGCGATCTTCAGGGGGAAGGAAATCGAGAAAGGGGAGGCTGCGTTCAACGGCATCCCACTGTTCGGGGGGCACCGTCCTGCGGTCGGCGGTGCGCTGGCGGCGCCAGCGGCGGAAGGCGGAGAACATCGGCGTCTGGATCAGGGCGGTGAGTGTCGAGGAAACGGAAGCATCGGCCCACGGGTCTAAGGTCGTTGAACTGAGGATGGGGGCAGGGCGATCAAGATCAAACTTTCCCTGCCCAGCCTATAGGATAATGCCAGCCATGGTTGCCGTTACTCACTCGATTTCCCAGTCCGTGTCCGCGCTGTCTGTGGACGAATTGCTGTGCGAGGGTCTGCCCTCCGATGATGCCCGCCGGGTCGGAGACGCGCTCGCATGGGTTCAGCCCATCTACGAGAATCGAACCCTGGGTACGCAGGAGCAGGTTTGGCAGCACGCATTGGGCACGGCGCTGATTGCGGCCTCCCTGCGTCTTGATGCGGACACCCGCGTTGCGGCCCTGTGCTTTGCCGTGGGCGATGTGCTCGACCACCCCAACGAGGAAATCGCGACCCGTTACGGTGAAAGCGTGGCCCGGCTGGTGGACGGCCTGCGTCGTCTTAATGGTCTGCGGGTGATCACCCGCATGACGACCACTGCCAGCGCACCCGAGATCCGCGCCCAGAGCGAAGTGCTGCGCAAGATGCTGCTGGCCATGGTCGAGGATATCCGCGTGGTCCTCCTGCGTGTGGCATCCCGCACCCAGACCCTGCGCTACTTTACGGATCATCCTGGGCGTACCCGGGAGTCCATTGCCAGGGAAAGCCTTGATATCTACGCGCCCCTCGCCAACCGCCTGGGGATCTGGCAGCTCAAGTGGGAACTGGAGGATCTCTCCTTCCGTTTTCTGGAGCCCGAGACCTACAAGCGTATCGCCCGCATGCTTGATGAACGCCGTGTCGAGCGGGAACAGTTCATCGTTGATGCGGTGGCCCGCCTGAAGCGCGAGGTGCAAGCCATCGGGGTCACCGCCGAGGTGTATGGTCGTCCCAAGCATATCTACAGCATCTACAACAAGATGCGTGCCAAGCGGCTGGACTTCTCGCAGATCTTCGACGTGCGCGCCTTGCGTGTATTGGTGGACGAGGTCAAGGACTGTTACGCCGTGCTGGGTATCGTGCATCAGATCTGGACGCCGATCCCGAAGGAGTTCGACGACTACATTTCGATGCCCAAGGGCAACAACTACCAGTCCCTGCACACCGCTGTCTATGCCGGAGATGGCCGGGCCCTGGAGGTGCAGATCCGCACCCACGAGATGCACAACCATGCCGAGCTGGGGGTGGCGGCCCACTGGCGCTACAAGGAGGGAAGCGGGCCTTCGAGCGGAGACTACGACGAGAAGATCGCCCTGTTGCGCAGTTTGTTGTCCTGGCGTGACGAGGTGACCGATTCGGCTGACTGGCTGGAGCAGTTCAAGCGTGCCTCCCTTGACGACACCATCTACGTTCTGACGCCCCAGGGCCGGGTGATTGACCTGCCTCGCGGTGCAACACCGATCGACTTTGCGTACCGGGTGCACACCGATCTGGGCCATCGCTGTCGGGGTGCCAAGGTGAATGGTCAGTTGGTGACCCTCAACACGCCTCTGGAAAGCGGCCAGACGGTGGAGATCATGTCCACGAAGGAGGGGGGGCCTTCCCGGGACTGGCTCAACGCCCAGCAGAACTACGTCGCCACGCCGCGAGCCCGTCAGAAGATCAAGCAGTATTTCAGCGCCCTCGAAGAGGAAGAACTGCTGGTGCGCGGGCGCAGTGTGCTTGCCCGGGAGATCCAGCGTGAAGGGCATGGCCAGGTGAATCTTGAAGACCTGGCGACGCGCCTGGGCTTCAAGGGGCCCGACGCCCTGTTCATCGCGGCCGGACGGGGTGAGGTGGGGCCCCGCGCGATCCAGGTGGCCTTGCGCGGCGCCGATGCCATTGATGCGCTCTCCGAGACGCCCGAAGTCATCCTGGGGGAGAGTCATTCGGGTGATGCGGGTGACACCATCCTGATTGTCGGGGTGGGCAAGCTCATGACCTCGCTGGGGCGTTGCTGCAAGCCGGCACCACCCGATGCCATTCAGGGCTACGTCACCCGCGGCCGTGGTGTGTCCATTCATCGGGTCGAGTGCCGCGACTTCCAGCAGCTCGTGCGCTCTCATCCCGAGCGCTTGATCAGCGCCCAGTGGGGCGGGGCGGCTTCGCCCAAGGAGGCAGTATTCCCCGTGGATGTGGTGGTGAACGCCATGGATCGGCAGGGTCTCCTGAGGGACATCTCGGAAGTGCTGTCCCGGGAGAAGCTCAACGTGATCGCGGTCAATACCTTGAGTCGCAAGGGTGCGGCGCGCATGCGCTTCACCTTCGAGGTGCAGGGCGTGCATCAGATCCAGCGCGCCCTGACCCTCATCCGTGAGGTCAAGGGCGTCACCGACGTCGAGCGCGGCTGAGACGGTTCCGTGTCCGGGCTTGAAAGGCATCACTACGCCTGGCTGTCGATTGCCGCAGCGCTTGCGACCATTGCCCTGAAGACGCTTGCCTGGTCGATCACGGGGTCCGTCGGCCTGCTATCTGATGCGCTGGAGTCCCTGGTGAATCTGGCGGGGGCAGGCTTTGCCCTGTGGATGATCCTGATCACCCGTGATCCTCCCGATGGCAAGCACCCTTATGGGCACGGCAAGGCCGAGTATTTCTCCAGCGGTCTCGAGGGCTTGCTGATTCTTGGCGCATCAGGCGCCATCCTTTGGACTGCAGCGGAACGTCTTGCCACCCCGCGCCAGATTGATGCCGTTGGTTGGGGCTTGCTCTGGTCGGCTGCAGCGACGGCGATCAATTTCGCGGTGGCGCGGGTTCTTGGCCAAGCGGGGGAGCGCTTCCGTTCCATTGCCCTGCGCGCCGATTCGCGTCACTTGATGACCGACGTATGGACCTCTTGCGGAGTCATCGCAGGTGTTGCCCTGGTCGCCTGGACGGGTTGGCTGCGTGTCGACCCTCTGATCGCAATGGCCGTCGGCCTGCATATTGCCCGGGAGGGGTGGGTGCTCCTCAAGGAGTCAGTGGATGGCTTGATGGATCGCAGTCTTGATGCGCCGAGTGTGGCGCGCGCGTGCGCCGTACTTGATGGATTTCTGTCGCGGGGGGTGGCCTATCGGGCGCTGCGGACACGTCGCGCAGGTCGGTCGTCCTTCCTTCAGGTGGTGGTCCTGGTTCCGGGAGACTGGTCCGTCAAGGAGGGACATGCACTTCTTGACGAGATAGAGAGTGCCCTCGAGGAAGCTATTCCGGGCCTCGAGGTGAGTACCCATCTCGAACCCCTGCCTTAACGCGTCAGCCCGGTTTGGTAAGATTCGGCAACTCGCGACAACCCGGACTACCGCAATGATCTTCGTGCTGTCCCCGGCCAAGGCCCTCGACTACGAGTCTCCCCTGAGCACTCCCCGCTTTTCCGAGCCAGACTATCTGGATGACGCCGCTTGCCTGATTGAAGGCCTTCGGGAGCTTTCCCCTGCCGAGGTGGCGCGCCTGATGGATCTGTCCGATTCGCTGGCGGCGCTCAATGTGGCGCGCTACGCCGAATGGTCGCAGCCTTTCACGCCGGACAATGCCCGTCCCGCCATGCTTGCTTTCAATGGTGATGTCTACGATGGTCTTGATGCGCGGGCATTTTCCGAGGCCGATCTGGAATACGCCCAGCGGCATCTGCGTATTCTGTCGGGCTTGTATGGACTGCTCAAACCCCTCGATCTGATGCAGCCCTATCGTCTTGAGATGGGCACCCGCTTTGCCAATCCGCGAGGCAAGGATCTCTACGCCTTCTGGGGCATGACCCAGACCGATGCCCTCAATCGCCTGCTGGTCGCCGAGGTCGAAGCTGGCCGCGAGGCAGTGCTGGTCAACCTTGCATCGGAGGAGTACTTCAAGTCCATCAAGACCGGGCGTCTGACAGGGCGCCTGCTCAACATCGGTTTCGAGGACTGGAAGGGGGGGCGTTACAAGATCATCAGTTTCTACGCCAAGCGCGCCCGCGGGATGATGGCCCGTTACGCCATCACTGGACGGCTGCAGGATGTGGAGCAGCTCAAGGCATTCTCGGCGGACGGCTACGCCTTTGCGGCCGAGGCTTCGGATGACGGGCGCTGGGTGTTCCGGCGACGTCAGGGTTAAGGCGTATCCCGGCGTGGCAGACCCCGACAAGATAAGCAGCCTTGCCCGCATGAAGGCGCTGGCGACTGCCGTGCTGGTGGCGGTGGCCGTGCTTCTCGTGCTGGCCCGCAGCCAGGGCTGGAACTGGATCGGCGCCTTTGCTGAAGCGGCGCTGATTGGCGCCCTGGCGGATTGGTTCGCGGTGGTCGCACTCTTTCGTCATCCGCTCGGTCTTCCCATTCCCCATACTGCGATCCTGCCGCGGAACAAGGCGCGTCTCGCCGACAATCTGGCGGCCTTCATTCGCGATCGCTTCCTGGATACGGGCTCCCTAGTGGCCCGGCTGCGGGCCGCTGCGCCGGCCGACCGGCTGGCAGCATGGCTGCGTCAGCCGGCCAACGCCGATCTGCTGGCCGGGAGGCTGGTGGTGGTCTTCGCCGAGTCAGTGGATTTTATGGACGATCCGCGGGTGCGCCGGCTCTTTCTCCATGCCTTGCGCCGACGCGCTGGCAGCCTCGACATGGCTGACGGCATCGGTCGCCTGCTCGATGCGATGACGGAGCACGGGCGCCATCAGGCGCTGCTCGACGAAGGGCTGCAGCGGCTTTACGCGTGGCTTGACGAACCGGGCGTGCGCCAGGGCTTTGCGAGCATGATCGTCGACGTGGCCGGCCGGGAGTACCCAAAGGTCGTTGCGACACTGGGGCTGGTCGGCATCAATCCGGTTGAACTGGGTGAGCGCGTATCGGCGGGCATCATTGCCGGGGTGCATGGCCTGCTTCAGGAAATAGCGCAGGATCCTGCTCATCCTCGCCGTCAGGCTTTTGACGCCCTGGTCGCGGACTACATTCGGCGCCTTGCCCATGATGCCGGCTTCCGTGCCCGGGTGGACCAAGCCAAGCGCGATTTCCTCGCGCATCCGGCAGTTGGCATCTACCTGCGGGAACTGTGGGAAGATCTGCGGGCATGGATGATTCGGGACATTCGGCGTCCAGACTCACGGTTGCGGCGCCAGATAGCCTCGGCTGCCATGGCCCTGGGGGCCAGTCTTTCGGAAAACACGGCCCTGCGCGAATCGTTCAATGAGCATCTCGAACGGACGGTGGAAAGTCTCGCGCCGGAACTTCGCGACAGTCTGGCGGGGCATATCGCGGCGACGGTCAAGGCATGGAGTGACGAGGATCTGGTGCGGGAGATCGAGGTCAGCGTCGGCCGCGATTTGCAGTTCATCCGTCTCAATGGCACCTTTGTCGGGGGCCTCATTGGCGTCGGCCTATATGCCTTGAATCATCTCCCAGTCTGAGCACAACCATCATGCCTCTTCGTATCAGCAGCAATTTCGACTCCGGCGCCATCGAGGTGCAGTCCCTGGAAATGCCTGGCGATATCCGCCTGCGTCTACGTGCCGACCAAGGTGTATGGGGCGATGCCCCGTTCCGCCAGTGGTTCCACTTCCGGCTTCACGGCGCTGCGGGGCAGGCCGTGCGACTTGTCTTCGAAAACGCTGCAGAAGCGGCCTATCCGGATGGCTGGCCTGACTACCGCTGTGTGGCCTCCTATGATCGTCGAAACTGGTTCCGGATCCGCAGTACCCGCTATGAGAATGGCCAGCTCA
The DNA here is from genome assembly GCF_017302315.1 of Zoogloea sp. Taxonomy (GTDB): domain Bacteria; phylum Pseudomonadota; class Gammaproteobacteria; order Burkholderiales; family Rhodocyclaceae; genus Zoogloea. The sequence goes on along the minus strand of NZ_JAFLDT010000014.1, from coordinate 33,236 downwards.
TTGTCGAGCACACGCCCGAGCGCAACAGCATCTACTTCGCGTACTTTGAGCCCTATTCCCACGAGCGCCACCTGGATCTGCTCGGCCGTGTCGAAATGTCGCCCTATGCGTCGGTCAGCAATCTGGGGGCCACCCTGGAGGGTCGTGATCTGGATCTTGTTACTGTCGGCCGCCCGGCGCCGGGCAAGGTTCCCGTATGGATCATTGCGCGCCAGCATCCCGGCGAGAGCATGGCTGAGTGGTTTGTCGAGGGGCTCCTTGATCGCCTGCTTGATGGCACGGATCCGGTGGCCCGTCGTATTCGCGAGAAGGCCGTGCTGTACATCGTTCCCAACATGAACCCCGACGGGGCGATTCGCGGCAATCTGCGCACCAATGCGGCCGGCGCCAACCTCAATCGCGAATGGAGTGCACCCAGTGCGGAGCGCAGCCCAGAGGTGTTGCTGGTGAGGCAGGCCATGGAGGAGAGTGGGGTCGGGCTCTTTCTCGACATACATGGCGATGAGGCGCTTCCGTATGTGTTCTTTTCCACTGCCGAGGAGGTGCCCGGCTTCTCCGATGCACAGCGGGAGCGACAGTCCCGATTCGTGGACGCCTTCCGAGCGGCCAGCCCGGATTTCCAGACCGAGCACGGCTATCTCAGCGGCCGCTTCAGGGATGAGTTGCTGACCCTTGCCTCCAAGTGGGTCGCCTATCGCTTCGGCTGCGTATCCTTGACCCTGGAAATGCCCTTTAAAGACAACTTCAATCTGCCCGATGGCGTCGTCGGCTGGAATGGCGAACGCAGCAAGCGGCTTGGTGAGGCCATGCTCCAACCCATTCTGGGGTATCTCGCGGGCTGAGTTTCCGAGCAAGGCTGCTCACGATATTCAAGATCTGCCAACCTGTTCCGTTACTGGACACATCCGTGCTCGAAAGCGCTGCCGTGTGTTTCTGGCCTTGCCGGGCGTGCGTTGATCCACAGCGTGGTCCAGTGGGACGGGGCTGCTGCCTTGCAGATGGAAATATCGCAGTAGTGATTCGAAAAAAAGTTTGAAATCGTGTCATCCCGCTCGTTGAGCTTGGCGTTAAGGACTCACAGGCGCGAAATCGCCGGTTTTCACAGGAGAAGTCGATGGGCAGTTATTGCAACGAGTCCTACGCAGAGTTTCTGGATTCCCTCAAGGCGGCGGGCGTGGTTATCCGCAATGAAGTTGAAGTGCGGGAGCGGCTGGCAGAGTCCCAGCGTTGGCGCAGTGCCTTCATGACCCTTGCGGCAAATGGTCGTACCCTTGGCATCGAGTTTACGGTTGCAGGCAATGGCAGTGATCCCCGTGCCGTGCAGCGTGTGCTGGCCGAGCATGCTTTCCCCGCCGATAAGGAAGCCGCATTCATCGCCCAGCTGACCGCTGACCGCTGATTGTCATCCCGCGCACTGGCGTCACCGGTGCAGCATGCAAGCCCTTCCTCCTTCCGGGGAAGGGCTTTTTTTCGCTCGCGCCACGCAAGCGGATGGCGTCGTGTGGACCTAAACAAAAGGCCCGGTCTTCGCCGGGCCTCGCGTTTGCTGTCTTGGGGGCCTGATTCAGGCGGCTTCCTGGAGTTGGAATGAAACCGGGCCGCAGGTCGGGTGGGTATCGGGGGCGCACTGCTGTCCGACGGCGTCCTCCAGGCACTGTTTCGCACACTTTGCGCAACGTCCGCACTCTTCCGTAACGCCAAGCTGTGTCCGGAGGTCTCTCAGACGGCGGGCTCCCGCATTGACTGCGGACTCAATGTGTTTCTCGGTTACTGCTCGACAGACGCAAACATACATTGTCGTATTTCCTTCAAGCGGCGATGGACGCCCCAATACTGGCGTGATTGTGTTGCAAGCCTTCACAGATCAGGGACTTGGCCATATCCATCACTTCGTCAGAATCAGTTTTCCCGCGCGTGTGGCTCGAAGAGCATAAAGCATGCCTTCGTGCTCAATGTAAACGCAGGTTCGGTCATTGAACAAGTCCTTGCTGCAGATCGGTGCCTCGATCAATCCCCGGTGTAGCGGGGGAGCGGAGTCGGGCTTGGGCGGATTCACAGGTGAAGGCGGTGTGTTCACGTCAATGCTAAGTATAATGAGAACAATTCGTATTAGACAGATGGGGCGGCATCAAGTCAACTCATTCGTGAGGCGTCCTTCAGCTCGACCGTGATTGCTGTCGCAAAGTGGGCGAACAGCGTATCGCCTAACCACAACTTCCCTCGGACAGCCCGCCATTTGTGCACCTGCCTTGAATGGTGGCGCCGGGCGAGCGATGGGGCGGAGTAGAATCGCGAGCTTTCCGCATTGCCCGACGCCGCCCATGCCACTGATCACCCTCGACGATGCCTGCCTTGCCTTTGGACATGTCGCCCTGCTCGACAAGGCGGCTTTTCAGCTTGATTCCGGAGAGCGCGTTGCGCTGATCGGGCGCAATGGCAGTGGGAAATCAAGCCTGCTGAAGGCGCTGGCGGGTCAGGCAGCGCTGGATGATGGTCGGCTCTGGCGCCAGCCTGGCGCGCGGGTGGCCTACGTTCCCCAAGAGGCTGATTTTCCGCTGGGGAGAACTGTCTTTGAAACGGTGGCCGACGGTCTCGGGGATGTCGCGAGGCTCTTGGTGGATTACCACGCAGCAATGGTGGCGGTGGCGGAGGACGGCAGTGAGGCGGCGCTCGCACGCCTTGAAGAGGTTCAACATCGTGTCGAGGATGCCCAGGCCTGGCGTCTTGAACAGCGGGTTGAGCAGGTTCTTGCCCAGTTGCGTTTGGCGGGTGACGCTCAAGTAGGCAGCCTTTCCGGGGGCGGTATCAAGCGCGTTGCGCTGGCCCGCGCACTGGTTGGCGAGCCCGAGATGCTGTTGCTTGATGAGCCGACCAATCACCTGGATATTGACGGCATCCTGTGGTTGGAGGAGCTGATTCGCGATTTTCCGGGGGCTGTGGTGGTGATCACCCACGACCGAGTCTTCCTCGATCATGTGGCCACCCGCATCGTGGAGCTTGATCGGGGCGTGCTGGCCAGCTTTCCGGGGCGCTTCTCCGAGTATCTCGCGCGCAAGGCGGAGCACTTGGAAGCGGAGGAGAAGGCCAACGCCCGCTTCGACAAGCTGCTGGCCCAGGAGGAGGTCTGGATCCGCAAAGGCGTGGAAGCGCGCCGGACACGCAATGAAGGGCGAGTGCGGCGTCTTGAGGCCTTGCGCCGGGAACGCAGCGCACGCCGTGATCGCTTTGGCAACGTCAAGCTGGCTTTGGACAGGGGCGAGGGGAGCGGTCAGATGGTGGCCGAGCTGGAGCACGTGGTTAAGACTTTCGGCGCGCGCCAGATTGTGCGCGACTTCTCCACCCGTATCCTGCGTGGTGACCGGATTGGCCTGATCGGTCCGAACGGCGCGGGAAAGACCACCCTGCTCAAACTGATTCTCGGCGAGCTTGAGCCCGATGAAGGCCGTATTCGCCGCGGTACCCGCCAGACTGTGGCGTACTTCGATCAGCTGCGTGCCCAGCTTGATCCGGAAGCGCCGTTAACGGAAGTCATCAGCCCTGGGTCGGACTACGTGGAGATTGCTGGTCATCGCACCCATATCATCGGCTACCTCGGGGATTTCCTGTTTTCTCCCCAGCGTGCGCGTTCACCGATGAAGTCCCTGTCCGGCGGGGAGCGCAATCGTCTCTTGCTGGCGCGGCTGTTTGCCCGCCCCGCCAATGTGCTCGTCCTCGATGAGCCGACCAACGATCTGGATATCGAGACGCTTGATCTGCTGGAGGACCTGCTGGCGCAGTATGACGGTACGGTGTTCCTGGTCAGCCACGACCGGGCCTTCCTGGACAACGTGGTCACCCAAGTGATTGCGGCCGAGGGGGAGGGGAATTGGAAGGAATATGCCGGGGGCTATGACGATTGGCTGCGGGCTCGAAAGTCAGGCGTGGCGACGAGCTTGCCCGTCACGCCAAAAGCCTCGCCTGTGAAAAAGGAAGCTCCCGCTCCCGCCGCAGTGCCCGCAAAGCCGGTCAAGCTTAGCTGGAAGGAGCAGCGGGAACTGGAAGCCTTGCCGGATCGTATAGCCCGGGTGGAGTCCGAGCAGGCACAGATTCAGGCCCGTCTCAATGATCCGGCGACCTATCGGGATTGTGCCCAGGAGCTTCCCGAGCTGAACAGTCGATTGCAGACCCTTGAGGCCGAGCTTGAAAGTGCAATGCAGCGCTGGGAGGAACTGGAGTCACGGGCCGCAGGTCAATAGGCTCCTTCAGACGCTGGGGGGAAGTGCACCTTCCGGTCGCCCACCCGCCTGGAGCAGGGGCTCCATGGCTTCATGGGGCACCGAAAGGCGATGAAGCAGGCTCTCCCGGCCAATATGGAGGAGTGCCTCGATGGCGGCAAGATCATCCGGGATGGCCGCGTTATCCCAGCCTTGGGCCGTGTGCCGTGCCAGGCTGTTGGCGAGCTGAACCGTTCGCACACGGGGGTTTTGGATCTGCCGTTCGTCCATCATGGATATCAACAGTTCGGGCAGATGCCATTGCCGGACGAGCGCCAGTTGCAGTTCCCGAGCCGAGAAATTGAATACTGCGCGCTGGGCAGAACTGGAGCGCAGGCTGCGGTCAAGGCGCTGGCTTTCGTATACCTGGAGGGTCAGGCTTGGGGCAAAGCTCCAGCACAATATGTCGGTGACTTCCAGCAGAAGGGCTGCGACGGTGATTTCGTCCACATCGAGGTCATGCCTGAGTATCGCCCAGTCTCTCGCATAGCGCGCTGCCCGACGCGCCCGGCCAATCACTTTGAGTACGCCGACCAGCGCTCTCGGGTGTGCTTCTATCTGACTTTCTACCGTGGGCAGGTCGGAGAACTCCCGCAGGAAGGGCGAGATGCCCATCATCATGATGGCGCGCTCGATCGTGGTGATGTCGTGGTTCTGCCGGGCCTTGCGGTGGGCCTCAATATGGATCAGTACCTTCAGGGTCATCATTGGATCGCTCAATACCAATGCTGCCACTGTGCGCCCGTTGATGCTTTCCTCCTGTTCCCGCATTGTCTGGAGTTCCTTGACCGTGTGCTTGAGGACAGGGATGGGTTCGTTGCCGAAAAACGCCACGTAGGCATCAAGGGTGTCAAAGGCTTGGTTGATCAGGGCCATGGTCTTCTTCCGGCGGGTGGTGACTCCATTTACGGCACGAATGCCGCGGGATTGAGGTGTCGGGTCGCAGCCCGGATGCTTGGCGAGTGCCAGGGCTATAATTGAGCGACTAACAACAGAAGCGCCAATCCGGCGCCAGATCAAGAGGAGAAGAGCATGTCCAGCGTCGTTACCCCCTTCAAGGCTTTCGTGATCCGTCAGGATGAGAACCGCAAGGTTTGTTCCGCCATGGAAACGCTTTCCGTCGATGCGCTCGACGCCGGTGAGGTTCTTATCAAGGTGGCCTACTCGAGCGTGAATTACAAGGATGCGTTGGCGGCAACGGGTGCCGGCAAGATCATTCGCCGCTTTCCCTGCGTTGGCGGCATCGATCTTTCCGGTACGGTCGTCGAGAGTACCGATCCGCGTTTCAAGGCCGGGGACGAGGTCATCGCCACGAGTTTTGACATCGGTGTCGCGCACCATGGGGGCTATGCCGAATACGCGCGTATTCCGTCTGCTTGGGTTGTGTCTCTTCCGGCCGGCCTTTCCCTGTTTGATTCGATGGCTCTCGGGACCGCGGGGTTTACGGCTGCCCTTGGCGTGGTCCGCATGGAAGACAACGGATTGCGACCTGAAAACGGCCCGGTGATCGTGACCGGTGCCAGCGGAGGTGTCGGCGGTCTGGCTATCGATATGCTGGCAGGGTTGGGGTATCACGTGGTCGCCCTGACGGGCAAGCCCCATGAGGAGGCCTATCTGAAGGATCTGGGCGCGCAGGAGATTCGTCTGCGCGACACCATCGATCCTGCAAAGACACGCCCGTTGGACGCAGGCTTGTGGGCGGGGGCCGTCGATAACGTCGGCGGGGACATCCTTGCCTGGGTACTGTCCACGATGAAACAGGCTGGCACGGTGGCCAGCATTGGCAACGCTCAGAGCATCAGCCTGCCGACTACCGTCTTTCCTTTCATCCTGCGCGGAGTCAGTCTGCTCGGTATCGACTCTGGCTACATGGGCTTTCCGACGCGCTCCCGTGTCTGGGAGCGTCTCGCCACCGACCTGAAGCCCCGGCACCTGGAACAGATGACCCGCACGGTGCCTTTCTCCGAACTCCCCGGCGTGTTCGACGACTTCATCGCCGGTCGGGTCAAGGGGCGCACCGTGATTGCCGTTAATGGCTGAAGTCTCTTCCCAGCGAGTCCAGCATGAATGACGAAAGCGATCAGGCCCTGCCACGGGTCTTGATCATTGATGATTCACGGATGGTGCGTGCGTCCATCATCCGGCATGTGCGGGACCGCTTCGAAGTGCGGGAAGAGGCGGATGGCGAGGCTGGCTGGCAGACGCTGATGGTGGACCCCACCATCCAGGCGGTGATCACCGATATTGGTATGCCCCGCCTGGATGGCTACGGATTGCTCGAGCGCATCCGCAAGAGCCGCATTTCCCGTATCAACACTCTCCCGGTGGTGGTCATCTCCGGCGATGACGAGCCGGATGTGCGGGTCAAGGCGAAGAGTGCGGGGGCCACCGACTTCATTTCCAAGAGCATCGGAAATGTGGAGTTGCTGGCGCGCCTCGAAGCCCTGACCCAGTTGGCCAGAACCCAGCGTGATCTGGAGGAAAGCAGGGCCGCCCTCGCCACTGTCAGCCCGACCGATCCTGCATCCGGGCTGGCCACTCCGTCCTATCTCCACTATCACGCAGCCCAGGAGCTGTCTCTGGCCCATCGGCGCCATGGGGATCTCTCGGTGATGGTCATCGAGATTGACCAGTTCGATAGCCTGATCGCCCGCTATGGGGCCCATGTGGCCCAGTTGGTCAATCGCAAGTTGTCCAAGATTCTCGCCACCAAGCTACGGCAGGAAGACACGGTTGCCGAACTGGCGCCGGCCCGCTTCGTGATCGTCTCTCCGGCCACCAACATGGACGGCGCTTGCGCCTTCGCCATGCGTCTTCGGACGGCCATCGATCACATTGTGATGACCTACCGTGAGGAGCGTATCCGCATTCAGATCACCATTGGTTTGGCGGCCGCTGAGCCTGGCAGGACCCAAACGGTCAGCCACCTGATCGGTGTTGCAATGCAGCGCATTGCCGTGGGCAGGGCCGAGGGTGGCAATCGCGTGATGGGGGCGAAGGGAGAAGTTACCCCCGAGATGGCCAGCGTACCGGTCCGAGCGCCGGTCAGCATCGACCAGTACCTTCTTCAGTTACGCACGGCCGGGCTCGACCCCGGTTTGCGCAGGCAGCTCCCCGATGCCATACGGACGCTCTTGCCCTTGCTGGAATTGATAGAATCCGAATTCCCTTCCGGTCTGCCGCTCGCCACCCTCGCGCGCGTTGCAGAAACCGGTCTGGTGAGTGCAGCACCCAAAGGCGAATAACTAGGCGGGCGCAACGACGCATCGCCAACCAACGTAGTGGTTTGACTATTCGAAAAAGGGAGAGGAACCCATGGCTTCATACAAGGAATTTCACAAGCGCTCCGTCGAAGACCGTAACGGCTTCTGGGGAGAGCAGGCACAACTGATCCACTGGAACAAGCAACCCGAAGAGGTCTACGATTTTTCCAAGCCGCCTTTCGTCAAGTGGTTCGTCGGCGGCGAAACCAACCTCTGCTACAACGCGGTTGACCGCCACGCGGAAACCAACCCCAACGGCAAGGCCCTGGTCTACATCTCCACCGAGACCGACGAAGAAAAGATCTACTCCTTTTCCGAGCTGCGCACCGAGGTCATGCGCATGGCGGCGATCTACCAGGAGCTGGGCGTCAAGAAGGGCGACCGCGTCCTGATCTACATGCCGATGATTGCCGAAGCCTGCTTCGCAATGCTGGCCTGCACCCGCATTGGCGCGATCCACTCGGTGGTGTTCGGTGGCTTTGCCTCCCACTCCCTGGCCACCCGCATCGACGATGCCAAGCCGACCGTGATCGTCTCCTCCGACGCCGGCATGCGCGGCGGCCGCCCGGTTCCCTACAAGCACCTGCTGGACGAAGCCATCGGCTTGGCCGAGCACAAGCCCGCCGCCGTGCTGATGGTCAATCGTGGCCTCGACAAGGACATGAACGTTGTCGTCGGCCGTGACGTCGATTACGCCACCCTGCGTGCCAAGCACATGGATGCCCAGGTTCCCGTCACCTGGCTTGAGTCCTCCGAACCCAGCTACATCCTGTACACCTCCGGCACCACTGGCAAGCCCAAGGGCGTGCAGCGCGACACCGGTGGCTATGCCGTGGCCCTCGCGGCTTCAATGAAGCACATCTACTGCGGCAACCCCGGCGAGACCTTCTTCTCCACCTCCGACATCGGCTGGGTGGTGGGTCACAGCTACATCATCTATGGCCCGCTGATCAACGGCATGGCCACGATCATGTACGAAGGCACGCCGCTGCGTCCCGATGCCGGCATCTGGTGGAAGATCTGTCAGGATCAGGAAGTCACCGTGATGTTCAGCGCGCCGACCGCCATCCGCGTGCTCAAGAAGCAGGACCCGGCTTTCCTCAAGAAATACGACCTGTCCAAGCTGCGCGCCCTCTACTGCGCCGGCGAGCCGATGGATGAAACCTCCCACAAGTGGATGATGGACGAGCTGGGCATTCAGGTCATCGACCATTACTGGCAGACCGAGACCGGCTGGGCCATGCTGTCCCTGATGCCTGGTGTCGAGAAGCAGGAAGTGCAGCTTGGCTCCCCAGGCTTCCCGGTGTATGGCTACGATGTGCGTCTGTTCCGCGACGACGGTTCCGAATGCGGCCCCAACGAAAAGGGCATCGTCGGCGTGGTTCCGCCGCTGCCGCCGGGCTGCCTGTCCACCGTGTGGGGTGACGACAAGCGCTTCGTGTCCACCTACTTCACCCTGTTCCAGGAGCCGCTGGTTTATTCCAGCTTCGACTGGGGCATCAAGGACGACGCCGGCTACTACAAGATCCTTGGCCGTACCGATGATGTGATCAACGTTGCCGGTCATCGCCTCGGTACCCGTGAAATCGAAGAGGCTGTCCAGGCTCACCCGGCTATTGCCGAAGTGGCCGTCGTCGGTGTGGCCGATCAGCTCAAGGGTCAGATGCCCATGGCCTTCGCCGTGGTCAAGGATCCGGCCTCGGTGGACACCCCGGAGAAAGTGGCCGATCTCGAAAAGGCTGTCATGAAGCTGGTGGATGGCAGCCTCGGCGCCATTGCCCGTCCGGCTCGGGTGCACTTTATCTCCGGTCTGCCCAAGACCCGCTCCGGCAAGATGCTGCGTCGCTCCATCCAGGCGCTGGCCGAGGGCCGTGATCCGGGTGATCTGACCACCATCGAGGATCCTTCGACCCTCGAGCAGATCAAGACCGCACTGGCTGCCAAGTAAGCAGTCTGTCGTCCTGCAAAAAAACCGACCGGTCGCAAGACCGGTCGGTTTTTTGTTTGAGTCAGCTGAATTCCGACGCCCGGGGCGCTAGGGTTCAGTAACCCTGGAAATCCCGCAGCAAGAAGACATGAACCTCGCGCCGGAAATCCTTGTGGATGGGCACGACGACCTTGCCAAGCTTCTCGCTGGATGCGAAGTGTGGGGCGATGTCTGGGATGTCGGCCTTTCGGCTGACGTAGATGATGTCCCGGCCGCGCTTGTCGCGCAGGGTGGTCATCAGCTCGTAGTGGTCGATGGGCGTTCCGCCCGGATGCCAGGCGGCGTATTCGGCGGGGTGGAGGCGGTAGACCAGGTGGGCGATCAGCTCCCGGTCTTCGGCCACCAGTACGCTGCCCGGATGCCCGGCCAGATACGGGCGCACCGCATCGGCCAGGTTGATCCAGCCGCGGGCGCGCTTGAAGGGATCGTTCTTGGCCGTCAGCGCAATGCCGGTGGCCCGGGCCAGGTCCGGCCAGTGGTAGGCGGCGGTGGACGCGATGAGGTTGAAAGCGATGCCTGCGACGACCCAGCGCTTACGCTCCTTCAGGAATACGGCCGGTACCAGCAGACAAGCTGCAATGAAGACAGGCGCAGCCCAGTTGCCGTTGGCTCGGCCAGTGAGTGCCTGCAGGCTCACCAGAAGCAGCAAGGGCAGGATGAAGATCAGCAGCGTGCGGTGGGCGGGTGTTCGGGCAAGGCTCCGACTGCGGAGCAGTGCCCAGGCCAGCAGTATTCCCAGCACCGGACCGAAGGAAAGCCACTGGGCGCCGAGGAATTCGCCCAACTGGCCTGGATGCAGACCACGCTCACCGTGGCCGACACGGGTGATCTCGGCGGTATGGCGAAAGGTGGGGAAGTCGTGCGCCCAGTTCCAGTAAAGGTTCGGCGACAGCACCGCAAGTGCAAGCAGCAGGGCCACCCACGGCTGGGGGCGAGCCAGCCAGCGCCGATGACGTGGGTCGAGGATGATCAGTAGCAGCGCAGAAGGCAGAAAGGCGGCCATGGTGTACTTGGACATCAGGCCGATGCCGATCATCGCTCCGCAGGCCAGCCAGTCAGCCCACCCGTCTCCCTCCAGGGCCCGCAGCAAGAAGAGCATGGCCAGCGACCAGCACAGCAGCAGGGGCGCGTCCGTGGATACGAACAGGCCCAGGGCGGCCACAAGGGGCATGGACAGGAAACACAGCCCGGCCCAGAAGCCGACCCGGGGCGAGTACAAACGGCGGCCCAGCCCATACAGGGCAAACGCGGTGGCCGGGTAGAGCAGCAGGGAGGGCAGCTTGATGGCCACCAGTCCGTTGCCGAGCAAGGCAGTGCTGGCGGCGATGAGCGCGGCGATCAGCGGCGGCTTGGAGTAGTAGCCCCAGTCCAGGTTCTGGGACCAGCCCCAGTAATAGGCCTCATCCACATACAAGTCGATGCCCAGGTGGTTGATCACCCAGATGCGGTAGGCGGTGAGGAGGGCGGCGATGAGGGCCAGCAGCCCGACGAAGCTGCGGTCGTTCATGGCTTGATCCGCACCAGGGCGACGCCCCCTTCACGGAACAGGATGTCCACCGACGCATCGGTGGGCAGGCGGTCGACGCGGGTCAGGGCCACCTGGCCAGCTTCGGGGTTGCCCTTCAGGGTGATGGCCTGACGATAGACGCTGAAGCTTGGCGCGGTGGTGAAGCGCCAGAACATCACCTCTTCGCCCAGCTCCCGGGCCTTCAGACCGGCGGCCTTGACCGGGCCTTGTGCCAGCTCGCCCGCATAGGGGACGACCACGCCGGCAAGGAGGGCGACCTGCAGTGCCGCCGTGATGACCAGTTTGGGAATGAGCCGGAACCGGGGGAAGAACATGATGCCGAGCCAGACCATCAGGCCGCCGACCGTGGCGGCGATGTAGGTGCCATCGGCCACTTCCAAGGCACGTGCCAGCTGGGCGCGGTAGAAACCGTCGCCCAGGCTGCTGTGGGCCAGCGCATCGAAGAGGTTTGGCAGCAGGGGGAAGAGCAGCAGCAGAAGGCCCGGGGCGATCAGGTGGGGCCATGCCCGACGGGCTTCACCCGCATGCAGCCCGATCAGGATGAACAACGGCGTGCAGCCGTAGAGCACGTAGTGGGGCAGCTTGGTGCCGGACAGGGAGAAGAAGGCCAGCACGAAGCCGAACCAGATCCACAGGAAGCGCCGTAGCGGATCATGCACATCGCTGCGGACCCGGGCCAGAGCGTTGAAGAACAGGCCGCTCCAGGGGAGCAGCAGCAGCGGTACTGCGATCAGATAGTAGAACGCACTGCCGCCGTGGCCTTCCAGCGATCCGGAGAAGCGCTGGACGTTGTGGCGCAGGATGAAGCCATCGATGAAGTCCTGGCCGTGGAGCGCGTAGGCGTAGGCGTACCAGGGGGCGGCGATGGCCGTCAGGATCAGTAGGCCAAGGGGGTTGAAGACGGTGCGGAACCAGATCCTCCACTCTCCGCGGCTGGCGCAGTAGAGCAGGCTCACCGTCCCCGGGACGATCAGGGCGACCGGCCCTTTGGTCAGGGCGCCCAGCCCGATCCACACAAACGCCCGCAGCAGGGGAGCGCGGTGGCCGCTTTCCAGGTGACGCCAGACATCGAAGAGGGTCAGTGCCAGCAGGCAATTGAGCAGGCCGTCGGCGGTGGCGGCACGGCCGATGGCAAACGGGCCGAGGGCCGTACAGGCCACGGCCAGCGCGAGCAGGGCCGCATCCTCGCCGACACGGCGACGGGCGAAAAAATAGGTGGCGTAGCTCCACACGATGGCGGCCACCGCCGACGGCAGCCGGAAGGCCCACTCGCTGGCGCCGAAGATCAGGTAGCCGATGGACTGCAGCCAGTAGACCAGGATCGGCTTGTCGAAACGCGGGGCACCGTTGAGGTAGGTGAACAGGAAGTCACCCCGCTCGAACATCTCGCGGGTGGCTTCGGAGAACGCGCCTTCGTCCACGTCGAACAGGGGGGCGCCGCCGAGACGCAGCAGGAAGGCCAGCAGGGGAAGCGCGAGGATCAGGCGGCCGAGCGGGCTGCCGGCGAGCGGCCCGCCGGCGGGATGGAATCCGGGCATGGGCGGAGTCGCCTACTTGCCGTCGCCGCTGCGCCAGCCCTGGCCGTCGTCCAAGGCTTCACGGTCCCGGGCCACATAGGCCTGGCTCTGCCCGGACTCGAAATACACCCGGGTGAGCAGTTCGGCGAGGACGCCGGTGGTGACCATCTGGATGCCGGCAATCACGAAGAAGAAGCCGCCAAAGAACATCGGGCGGGTGCCGATGGAGGCGCCGGTGAACAGCTTGAGCAGGCCCAGATAGCTGAGGATCAGCATGCCCAGCGCCCCCAGCCCCAGCCCGATGCCACCAAAGAAGTGGCCGGGGCGGGTGCGGAAGCGCATGAAGAAGTAAACAAAGATCAGGTCGAGAATGACCCGGAAGGTGCGCGAGATGCCGTACTTGGACTCGCCAAACATGCGCGCGTGGTGGGTGACCTCTTCCTGGGCGATCTTGCGCGGGGTGGTGACGGTGGCCAGCCAGGCCGGGATGAAGCGGTGCATCTCGCCATACAGACGCACGTTCTTGATGGCGCTGGCGCGGAAGGCCTTGAGGGAGCAGCCGTAGTCCTGCAGGTGCACGCCGGTGATGCGGGCGATCAGGCGGTTGGCGATCTTGGAGGGGATCTTGCGCAGGATCATCCCGTCCTTGCGGTTCTTGCGCCAGCCGGCCACCAGGTCGAGATCTTCGCGCAGCAGGCGGCCGACCATGCGCGGAATGTCGATAGGGTCGTTCTGGAGGTCGCCGTCCATGGTGACGATGACGTCGCCGCGGGCCGCGTCGAGGCCCGCCTGCATGGCCGCGGTCTGCTTGAAGTTGCGCATCAGGGCGACGATGCGCACGTGGGGGCCATAGCGCAGGGCCGCCTTTTCGAGGTTGGGCACCGTGTTGTCGGATGAGCCATCATCAACGATCACCACTTCCCAGGGGTAGGGATAGGGGCCGAGGGCCAGGTGGATGCGCTCAAGGAGCGGGTCCACGTTGTCTTCCTCGTTATAGAGGGGGACGACGACCGACAGGCGGTGAGGGGGCAGGTCAGCCGGAATGTCCGGCGTGGCCGGAGGAAGCGGAGAGTGCAGGGTGGATTCGGTCATGGTGGCTATTCAGCTGAAATTCTGGTTTGCGCCCCGTCGGCGTCGGACGAGGCGGATTGTAAGTCGGACGCCGCGGCTGCGCTCGCTTGATGGGCGGCCGGGGCGGGGAAAAGCCAGGCGATGGCGCCAGCAGTGACCGAGCAGGCGATCACGAAGAGGTGCAGGGCGAGGGCCGCCTGAAGGCCGGCAGCCAGCGGAATGCCGCTGGGCAGGAGGGCTGCCGCGGCGCCCGCCTCGTAGGTGCCGAAGCCGGCCACACCCTGGATCGGCAGGATCGCGGCGAGTTCAGCGCCCAGCGCGCCCGCCGCGCCAATGGCAAGGCCTGCGGGGAGCAGGGCTGCCAGCAGGCCTGCCTGGGCGGCGAGCTTGACCGTCCAGTTGGCCAGCGTCCAAGCCCAGCCGAAACGGGCGTGGCGGGTGCTTTCGGCGAAGGCATCACGAACCTTGCCCAGTTTTGCGGTCATGGCCTTGCCTTCCGCCCAATCGTGGGGTGTGCGAGCCCAGCGGGGCAGCCACCAGGCCAGGGCCAGCACGCCAGTGACGGCCAGCCCCTTGAGCCCCGGATGCAGCCCTGGCCAGACGAGGGCTGCCAGTGCCAGAACGACGAAGGCGTCCTGCAGGCGGAACCAGAACAGGGAGGCGACGGCCCGGGGCAGGGCAATGCCAAAGCTCTGCCGCAAGAGCAGCGGAAAGGCCGCCTCGCCCCCCCGGAAGGGAACCACATTGACCATTGCGTTGTGGATCAGCACGATGCGCAGGCAAGCGCCAAAGCGCCCTGTTGCCTGGGCGCGGAATTCGTCGAAGACCCGCAGGGTGCGCAACAGGTACGACAGAAGAAAGCCGCCGGTAGCGAGGCCCAGGGTCAGTCCGTCGACACGGCGGGCCACTTCGCCCAGCCCTTGCCAGCGGTTGTCGGACATCAACCAGACCAGGAGCCCGAGCGAGACCGCGATGGCAAATAAACGTTTGATGATCTTCACGATCAGTACACCCGCTCGCGCATCAGTGCTGCCGCGGCGCCACCGATTCCCCACGCGGCGAGGCCGATCTGGTAGAGCCGCGCCTGGGGATAGCCCAGGTCTACGAAGATCATGGCCAGACTGCTTGCCAGTGCAATGGCAGCCATGGCGCGAAGGCCTCCCGGGTGTTGCCAGAAGCGCATCCGGCCGGACAGCCATACGCCGAGGCCGCCGGTGATCCAGCCCCCGACGGCGCCGGTCAGTACGTCCAGCGGCCAGTGGGCACCGACGGCGATACGGGAAAGACTGATGAGGATTGCCATGGCAAGAAAGGCAAGCGCAGCCCTGCCACGGGTTTCAGGCCGCGGCCAGGTGAGGATCAGCACGGCGGCAACCACGAAGGCCGTCGTGGCATGGCCCGACGGAAAGGAATGAACATAGAGTTTCTGGCCAATCTGCTGGAAGCTGCCAGGCTCCAGCACACCGGCCGGCCGCATCACATCGAACACACGCTTCCCCCCCTGGCTGAAGAGCACGCCGACCGGCGCCGCCAGGAAGGCAGCGGCGAGCCAGCGGGGCTGGGTCTTGAGGGTTGGGGCAAGCAGGGCGATCATGCCAAGCACCGATCCGGACAGGCTGATGGCCGACCACAAGGCGGGGGGGAGCCAGCCTGTACTCGCCCCATTGATGAACATGAACAGATCCCGGTCACTCCCGTCGAGCATCAAGCCCAGCGCCAGGGTCGCCAGAAAGGCTGCCGGAATGCCCGCCCAATAGCGCGGGAATGGCTCGGCGGGGTCTGCTGTCACGTCGGTCTTCGCGTCGGGAAGAGGGTGTGAGGACAAGGCGCGGGGAAAGGCAACAGGGCCCTCCAGTTTACCCGATCACGCTGCAGCGTTGATGGCGCCGTCAGGCCAATCGGCCGGTGCCACCCACACTTGTGAGCAGGGCCGGCCGCTTGCCCGTCTGTTTGGCGCGGTACATGGCTGCGTCCGCGGCACGCATCAGGCTGTCCTGATCAGTGCCATCCCCCGGCGCAAGGGCCAGACCGATGCTGCCCCCCAGGGGAATCAGGTGTTCCTGGATCTGGAAAGGGTGGGCAAACACACTAAGCAGGCGGTCTCCCAGGAAGCGCAGGCTTTCCCGGTTGTTGATGTCGGGGAAGACGCCCACGAACTCGTCACCGCCGACTCGGGCGATCACGTCGCCGTTGCGCAGGGCGGCGCTGAGGCGCTGGGCAACTTGTACGAGGAGGGCGTCGCCCACCGCGTGTCCGTAGGTATCGTTGATGGGCTTGAAACCGTCCAGATCCAGGACCGCGACGCCGAGTACCAGGCCCTGCCCGGTACAACGCGCCAGCTCTTTCTTGAAGTGTCCCTCGAGGAAGCCCCGGTTGGGCAGACTGGTGAGGGCGTCGTGGTTGGCGAGATGCTGGAGGCACTCGGCTGTGAGATGGCGGGCCGTAACGTCCAGCAGCGTGACGATTCGCAACGGACCCGTGTAGCCTTCGATGGTGCCGGGAATCCGTTCGATGGCAAGGGGCATTCCGTCGGGACGTTCCCCGGTCCAGACGCCTTCCTGTTCGGTCAGAATGTCTTCGAGGCGTTTTCCCCGCAAAGCCTTGCGTGGGCGGCCGAGCATGCGGCAGGCGGCGCGGTTTGCGTCGGCGATCTTGTTGGTGCTGCCCAGTATGCATACGCCCGCACCGATCTGGTTCATCATCGAGCGCATCAAGCGGCCGGATCGTTCGGAGCGTCGCGTCTGCCTCAGCAGGATGGCGCACATCACGACAAAGGCTACGATGCCCGTCACGATCACCAGCGCGGCGAGGCGGTCGGCCAACAAAATGGCTTCCTCATGCTCCTGGCCGAGCTGGCGGGCAAGTTGCGTAAGCGTGGGCGCAACCGCCGAGAGCTCGCTGGCGGCGGCGGAGGAGCCGGGGTCGAGGACTTCAAGGCGGGAGAAACTGTTCCAGTGCGCAAGCGCCTCGGTCAGGATCCGTCGCGCGTTTGCGTTCTCGAGGGGGGCGAGGTTGATCTGATTGCTCTCGAGGGTCTGCACCGGGCCACCGCCGGCAAGCGCTTGAAGTACGGATTCAAGCCAGCGGTGGCGTGCGTCGCGCACCGCAGGATTGGCTGTGATCTCGGTGTGTGGTTCGCGGCCCGGCGCGGTCGCAATGTGCCAAGCCATCGCCGTGCCCTGACGCACCAAGGACAGTTGCTCCGACAGGCGGCGATGGGCGGTGGTGTGCTGGTAGGCCAGTACCAGCATTGCAAGCTCAATGGCGCAAAACAGGGTCGCAAGCACCCAGAAGATCCTGGAGGGCAGGGACGCAGTGAACGATGCGCGGCGAGATGGCATGAGTGAAGGGAGTCGATCCGCAAACGGAGCAGCGTGGAATTATTGCATAGGTCGGCGGCATTTCCTGCCCTGCATCGGACGTGGTGGGCATGTCCCGGTCCGAGGTGCGTGCGAAAGCGTGGTCGGAGCCGGCGATGGGCTCGGGTATAATCACCGGCTTTTCTATTGTCCGTCCTCGAGTCTGGTGACTCCGGGCGGGCGGTTTCAAACCTCGCGCCCTTCCTTGCCATGTCCGAAATCCTCAAGCTGCGCGGTGCGCCCGCCGTCTCCCGCTCCCGTCTCGCCCGCCTGACCGATTCGGTCAAGATGGTGTTGCCTCGCCTCAAGGCATTGGGGGTGGAGAACTGGTACTTCGCCGAGATCAGCGCGCCCCTTTCTGATGAAGAACTGGCCAGGCTGTTGGATCTGCTGGGTGCCTACCCCGAAGGCGCCGCGCCAGCGGGCAGCCTGCTGCTGGTCACGCCACGCCTCGGCACGATTTCCCCCTGGTCCTCCAAGGCCACGGACATCGCCCATCAGTGCGGCTTCGACAAGATCATCCGCATCGAGCGGGGCACGGCCCTCAGCTTCGATCTGCGTGGTGGCCTTGATGCCCGTGATCGCGAGGCGGTGCTGCCGGCCATTCACGACCGCATGACCGAGTCGGTGCTCGACAATGTGGATGCGGCCCACGCCCTGTTCCATCACTACCAGCCTCAGCCCCTCACCACGGTGGCGATCATCGAGCAGGGGCGTGATGCCCTGGTGGTGGCCAATAGCGAACTGGGTCTGGCCCTGTCCGAGGATGAGATCGACTACTTGGTGGAGAACTTCACCCGCATGGGGCGCAACCCCACCGATGTGGAGCTGATGATGTTCGCCCAGGCGAACTCCGAGCACTGCCGCCACAAGATCTTCAACGCCGACTGGGTGATCGACGGCCGGCCCATGGACAAGACCCTGTTCGGCATGATTCGCGAGACCCACAAGGCCCACCCGGAGGGCACCGTGGTGGCCTACTCGGACAATGCCTCTGTGATCGAGGGCGCCACGGTGGCTAAGCTCTATCCGGATGCCGACGGTGCATGGAAGTACCAGGACGAGCTGACCCATATCCTCGCCAAGGTCGAAACCCACAACCACCCCACCGCGATCTCTCCCTTCCCGGGGGCTTCCACCGGCTCCGGCGGCGAGATCCGCGACGAGGGCGCCACCGGCCGCGGCTCCAAGCCCAAGGCGGGCCTCACCGGCTTCTCCGTGTCCAACCTGGAGATCCCCGGCTTCGAGCAGCCCTGGGAGCAGGCCTACGGCAAGCCCGAGCGCATTGCCTCGGCCCTGGATATCATGATTGAAGGCCCCCTGGGTGGTGCTGCCTTCAATAACGAATTCGGCCGTCCAAACCTGACCGGCTACTTCCGTACCTTCCAGCAGAGCGTGCAGGACGAGGTGCGGGGCTACCACAAGCCCATCATGATCGCCGGCGGCCTGGGCTGTATCCAGGATCAGCAGTCCTTCAAGATCAAGTTCGGCCCCGGCACCCTGCTGATCCAGCTGGGCGGCCCCGGCATGCTGATCGGTCTGGGCGGCGGCGCCGCCTCGTCCATGGCCACCGGCACCAACACCGCCGACCTGGACTTTGCCTCCGTACAGCGCGGCAACCCCGAGATTCAGCGTCGCTGCCAGGAAGTCATCGACGCCTGCTGGCAGAAGGGTGAAGCCAACCCCATCCTGTCGATCCACGACGTGGGCGCCGGCGGCCTGTCCAATGCCTTTCCCGAGCTGGCCGACTCCGCCGAGCTGGGCGCGCGTTTCGAGCTGCGTGAGGTGCACATCGAAGAGCCGGGCATGAGCCCGCGGGAGATCTGGTCCAACGAATCCCAAGAGCGCTACGTGCTGGCCATCGCGCCGGAGAGCCTGGATGTCTTCAAGGCCATCTGCGAGCGCGAGCGCTGCCCGTTCGCAGTGGTCGGCACGGCTTCGGATGATGGTCAACTGGTGGTGTCCGACCGCCACTTCGACAACAACGCGGTCGACATGGAAATGCAGGTCCTGCTGGGCAAACCGCCCAAGATGACCCGCAACGTGTCCACCCGCCAGGTCTTCGTGCCGCCCTTCGACGTGACGGACATCGATCTGGCCGACGCCTGCCGCCGCGTGCTGCGCATGCCGGCCGTGGCCAGCAAGAGTTTCCTGATCACCATCGGCGATCGCTCGGTGGGCGGCATGACCGCCCGCGACCAGATGGTCGGCCCGTGGCAGATCCCCGTGGCGGATGTGGCCGTGACCACCATGAGCTACAAGGGCTACCTGGGCGAGGCCTTCGCCATGGGCGAACGCACCCCGGTGGCAACCCTCGACGCGCCTGCCTCAGGCCGCATGGCCATCGGTGAGGCCATCACTAACATCGCCGCAGCCGACATCCGCAGCCTGGGTGACGTGAAGCTCTCCGCCAACTGGATGGCCGCCGCCGGCCACCGGGGCGAGGACGTCAAGCTCTACAAGACCGTCGAGGCCGTGTCCCAGTTCTGCCAGCAGGCCGGCATCGCCATCCCGGTGGGCAAAGACTCCCTGTCCATGCGCACCGCCTGGAGCGAGGACGGTGAAGACAAGCAGGTGGTGTCGCCCCTGTCCCTGATCGTCACGGGCTTTGCGCCGGTGCAGGACGTGCGCCGCACCCTCACGCCCCAGTTGCAGTTCCCCGAGGGCGTCGAGACCGAGCTGCTGCTTATCGATCTGGGCAACAACGCCAACCGCCTCGGCGGCTCGGTGCTGGCCCAGGCCTACAACTCGGTGGCCGAGCACGCCCCCGACGTGGACGCCGACCAGCTCAAGGCCTTCTTCGACCTGATCCAGCAGTGGCGCAAGGACGACCTGATCCTGGCTTACCACGACCGCGCCGATGGCGGTCTCTTCGCGACCCTCTGCGAGATGGCTTTCGCTTCAAAGTGCGGTCTGTCGGTGATGCTGGATACCGTCGCCTACGACCAGTACATGAACGACGTGGATGGTCTCGACAAGCGCCCGGATTCCCTCAAGGGGCGCTTCAACGACATGCTCTTCAAGGCGCTGTTTGCCGAGGAGCTCGGTGCGGTGATCCAGATTCGCCGCGACGATCGCAGCCGCTTCACCGAAGCCCTACGGGCCGCGCGCCTTTCCTATCACTTCGTCGGCGAACCCAACGACCGTGACGAGCTGCGCTTCTGGCGCAATGCAAAGCTGGTGTTCAATGCCCCCCGTGCCGAGCTGCTGCAGACCTGGTCCGAGACCAGCTACCAGATCGCCCGCCTGCGCGACGACGCAGACTGTGCCCGTGAAGAGTTCGAAGCCCTGGCGGATGTTGCCAATCCTGGTCTTAGTGTTGCACTTACCTATAACCCGGCCGATGACATCGCCGCGCCCTTCATCGCCACCGGCGCCCGTCCGAAGATCGCGATCCTGCGTGAGCAGGGGGTGAACTCCCAGGCCGAGATGGCCGCCGCTTTCGAGCGGGCGGGCTTCGCGCCCTTCGATGTGCACATGTCCGACCTGCAGGCCGGCCGAGTCCGTCTCTCGGACTTCAAGGGTCTGGCGGCCTGCGGCGGCTTTTCCTACGGCGACGTGCTGGGGGCAGGGCAGGGTTGGGCCAAGTCCATCCTGTTCAATGCCGCCCTGCGCGAGCAGTTCGAGACTTTCTTCAAGCGTTCCGACACCTTCGCCCTGGGGGTTTGCAACGGCTGCCAGATGATGTCCAACCTGGCCGAGATCGTCCCCGGTGCCGAAACCTGGCCGCGCTTCCAGCGCAATCGCAGCGAGCAGTTCGAGGCCCGCTTCGTGATGGTGGAGGTGCAGGAAAGCCCGTCCATCCTGCTGGCCGACATGGCTGGCAGCCGCATGCCCATCGTCGTGTCCCACGGCGAAGGTCGCGCCGTGTTCGCGGGTATTGACGCCCAGGACAACGCGAAGGTGGCCCTGCGCTACGTGGATAACAGCGGTGCCATCGCCGAGCGTTATCCTTTCAACCCCAACGGCTCGCCCGCCGGCATCACCGGCCTGACCACGCCGGACGGTCGCTTCACCATCATGATGCCGCACCCGGAGCGCACCGCCCGTAGCGTGCAGATGAGCTGGCATCCGGCTGATCTGGGTGAGGATTCGCCGTGGCTGCGGATGTTCCGCAATGCCCGCAAGTGGGTGGGCTGAGTCCGTCGATACTGCCCGCCATCCAGGCACAGCAAAAAGGCCGTCGCATGCGACGGCCTTTTTGCTGTGCGGCGTGTCTCCGGGCACGGAAGTCCCGGGGACCATCAATGCTCACATGCCCTGATAGATCGGCCCTTCGCCGCCCTGGGGCACCACCCAGTTGATGTTCTGGGTCGGATCCTTGATATCGCAGGTCTTGCAGTGGACGCAGTTCTGGGCGTTGATCTGCAGCCG
This sequence comes from Zoogloea sp., assembly GCF_017302315.1. Lineage (GTDB taxonomy): Bacteria > Pseudomonadota > Gammaproteobacteria > Burkholderiales > Rhodocyclaceae > Zoogloea. The sequence continues at coordinate 11,884 of NZ_JAFLDT010000014.1, read as the reverse complement.
CGGATTGTCGCCTTCCGGGCTGCGCACGATCTCATAGACTCCGGCCGGGCAATAGCGCTGCTCCGGCGCATCGTACTTGGCCAGGTTGATGGAGATGGGGACCGCTGCATCCTTGAGCTGGAGGTGGCAGGGCTCGTCTTCCTCGTGGTTGGTGTTGGAGAGGAACACCGAGGACAGGCGATCGAAGCTGAGCTTGCCGTCGGGTTTGGGGTAAGGGATGGGGTGGCACTCGGCCGCCGGCTTGAGGGCGGTGTGGTCGGCCGAGTTGTGCAGGGTCCACGGCACTTTGCCGCCGAAGAGCTTCTGGTCGATGCCGAAGAGCAGGGACCCCAGCCACAGGCCCTTTTTCATATAGGGCTTGAAGTTGCGGGTCTTGTGCAGTTCGGCGTGCAGCCAGCTGGACTTGAAGGACTCGGGGAAGGCCGACAGCTCGTCCTGGGCGCGCCCGGCGGCGAGGGCCTCGAAGGCCGCCTCGGCGGCGAGCATGCCGGACTTCATGGCGGCATGGGAGCCCTTGATGCGGGCAGCGTTCAGGAAGCCTGCGTCATCGCCGATCAGTGCGCCACCCGGAAAGACCAGCTTGGGCTGGCTCTGCAGGCCACCGGCGGCAATGGCCCGGGCGCCGTAGGCCAGGCGCTTGCCGCCCTCCAGGAATTTTCGGATTTCCGGGTGGGTCTTGTAGCGCTGGAACTCCTCGAAGGGCGACAGGTAGGGGTTGGTGTAATTGAGGCCGACGACGTAGCCCACTGACACCAGGTTGTCTTCCAGGTGGTAGCAGAAGCCGCCGCCATAGGTGGCCGTATCCATGGGCCAGCCGGCGGTGTGCACCACCAGGCCCTTGACGTGTTGTCCCGCCGGAATCTCCCAGAGCTCCTTGATGCCGATGCCGTAGGTTTGCGGGTCGGCGCCATCGCGCAGGCTGTAGCGGGTTTCGAGCTGCTTGCCCAGGTGCCCACGGCAGCCTTCGGCAAACAGCGTGTATTTGGCGCGCAGTTCCATCCCGGGCTGGAAGTTGGGCCCCTGGCTGCCGTCCTTGAGCACGCCCATGTCGCCGGTGATCACACCGGCTACGGCGCCGTTCTCGTCGAAAAGCAGCTCGGCGCCGGCAAAACCCGGATAGACCTCGACGCCCAGTGCCTCAGCCTGTTCGCCCAGCCACTTGGCCAGATTGCCCAGGCGTACGATGTAGTTGCCTTCGTTGTGGAAGGCGTCGGGCAGCAGGCCGTTGGGAATCTGTTTGCCACCGGTTTCGGAAAGGAAGATCACCCGGTCTTCGCTTACCGGTGTGTTGAGCGGCGCCCCCTGGGCTTGCCAGTCGGGGATGAGCTCGTTCAGGGCGCGGGGGTCGATCACCGCGCCGGACAGGATGTGGGCGCCGATCTCGGCGGCCTTCTCGATCAGGCAGACGGAAAAATCCTGCCCATTCTCTGCGCTGAGTTGCTTGAGCCTGATGGCGGCCGCGAGCCCTGCCGGACCGCCGCCAACGATCAGGACATCGAATTCCATTGCCTCACGTTCCATTGCTTTCTCCTCCTGAATCTATTTGATTTGTTTTGTCTTGGCCTTAACTTGCGAAGCGTAACCCTACGGCCTTTGCAGGGCAATCCTGAGCTATTCCGCGGGGGCGGGGCTTGGGTAACATACGTATGCGTATGTTACATTGCCCTTTGGTTCTGGTGACGGCAATGATGCGTTGACGCAACCCGTGTTGTACTGATCCAGCATATATAAGAAATCACTCAAGGAGAACCTCTTGACCTCAATGGCCAGCCCCGACGCGCCGCCACGCCGGCTTCTGCATACTTCCCATCAGATCGTCCGCTGGGGCGATATGGACTTCTACGGGCATGTGAACAACACCGTCTATTTCCGTTACTTCGAGCAGGCGCGGGTGGAGTGGCTGGAACAAGCCGGTTTCGTCGTCAGCCCGGAAGCGGAGACCGGGGCGGTGATCATCAATGCCAGCTGTACTTTCCTGATCCCGGTGAGTTATCCCGCTACCGTGCGGGTGATGGTGTATGCAGGCGAAGCGGGCCGTAGCAGCGTGATGACCTGGTACGAGCTGTGTGTTGAGGGTGATGAGCGCCTCTTCGCTGAGGGGGCTGCCAAGGTGGTGTGGATGGATCCGCGTACCGGAAAGTCGGTCCCCATCCCCGAAGCCCTGCGTCACGCGGTAAGCTAAGGGTCTGATCGCCAGACAAGTCCGGACGCAGAGCCGGCACAACAAGAAAAATCAAGAGGAGACCGTTAGATGAGTTACGCCGTTGCCGACCGGCCCCTGTGGGTGCCCAGCCCCGATCGGGTGGCTGGCGCCAATATCACCGATTTTTCCCGTGAGTCAGAGACACGCTGGGGCCGACGTCTGCCCGATTATGCGGCTCTGCACGCCTGGTCGGTCAATGAACCGGCCGAGTTCTGGACCTCGATCTGGGCGTATGGAGACGTGCGGGGCCAGATGGGCGCCCGCGTCCTCGACAACCCAGGGCGCATGCCGGGCACTCGCTGGTTTCCCGACGCGCAACTCAACTATGCCGAAAACCTGCTGCGCGGCAGGGACGATGGTGACGCCCTGGTGTTCTGGGGGGAAGACCGGGTCAAGAATCGTCTTTCCCATGGGGATCTGTATCGTCAGGTGGCCCATTTTGCGGCGGCGCTCCAGGAAATGGGCGTCGTTGCGGGCGACCGTGTGGCGGCGTGGATGCCGAATTTGCCGGAAACCATCGTCGTGATGCTGGCGGCGTCCAGTATCGGCGCCATTTTTTCGTCTGCTTCGCCGGATTTCGGTGTGCAGGGCGTGCTGGATCGCTTCGGGCAGATCGAGCCCAAGGTGCTGGTGGCCGTGGATGGCTACTATTACAACGGCAAGGTGGTGGATTGCCTTGATCGGCTGGCCGCCATCACCGATGGTTTACCCTCGGTGAAGCGGGTCGTGGTGGTGCCCTATGTGCACGCCCATCACGATCTGTCCCATGTCCATCACGCCCGGGTGCTTGCAGATTTCATCAGGCCTTTCCTGACGGTCACCGAGATTCCCTTTGTCCGGCTGCCATTCGAGCATCCCCTGTTCATCATGTATTCGTCGGGTACTACCGGGGTGCCGAAGTGCATCGTCCATTGCGCCGGCGGGGCCTTGCTCCAGCACATCAAGGAGCATCGTCTGCATGGGGATGTGAAACCGGGTGACCGCCTGTTCTACTTCACCACCTGTGGCTGGATGATGTGGAACTGGCTGGTGTCGGGCCTGGCCTCGGGGGCTACGCTTCTGCTCTACGATGGCACGCCGATGCTCGGTGATGGTGCCATTCTCTTCGACTACGCCCAGGCCGAAGGCATGACGCATTTCGGTACCTCAGCGAAGTTCATCGACGGTATCGCCAAGGCGGGGCTGCGCCCCCGGGAAACCCATGACCTGCCGGCCTTGCGGGCCATGTTTTCGACCGGCAGTCCGCTGGTGCCGGAAGGTTTCGAATACGTCTACCGCGAGATCAAGGCCGACCTTTGCCTGTCGTCGATTTCCGGGGGGACCGACATCATTTCGTGCTTTGTGCTGGGCAATCCGACCCTGCCGGTGTGGCCCGGCGAGATCCAGTGCAAGGGGCTCGGCATGGCTGTCGATGTGTTCGACGAGATCGGCGTGCCCGTCCGCGGCGAAAAAGGCGAGCTGGTGTGCACCCGGCCTTTCCCGGTAATGCCCATCGGCTTCTGGAATGACCGGGACGGCACCCGCTACCGGGCAGCCTATTTCGAGCGCTTCGAAAACGTGTGGTGTCACGGGGACTACTCCGAGATCACCCCCCACGACGGTCTGGTCATCTACGGGCGTTCCGACGCGACCCTCAACCCGGGGGGGGTGCGCATCGGCACTGCCGAGATCTACCGCCAGGTGGAAAAGCTGGAGGAGGTCGTGGAATCGCTGGTCATCGGTCAGCAATGGCCGCCGGGGGATGCCAGCGACGTGCGGGTGGTCTTGTTTGTCAAGCTGCGCGATGGCGCTGTCCTCGACGAGGCGCTGGGCGACCGCATCCGCCGCACCATCCGCGACAACACTACGCCCCGTCACGTGCCGGCGCGGGTCGTGCAGGTGACTGATATCCCCCGCACCAAGAGCGGCAAGATCGTCGAACTGGCCGTGCGGGCGGTGGTGCATGGGGAGTCGGTGAAGAACGTGGAGGCGCTTGCCAATCCGGCAGCCCTTGAGCAGTTCAGGGCGCGCCCTGAGCTCCAATCCTGAGGAGTCTCCCGATGCTGATGGATAGCGCCAAATCCAGCCTGTTGATCGTCGATGTCCAGGAGCGCCTGCTGCCGGCCATTGCCGATGGTCAGGAAGTGCTGCGCAACTGTATCTGGCTGGCTGGGGTTGCCCGGCGCCTGAAGGTGCCGGTGGTGGTCTCCGAGCAGTATCCGGCGGGCCTTGGCCCTACGGCCGCGCCCTTGCTGGCGGCGCTAGAGGGTGCGCGTTTCGTTGGGAAAACCCATTTCTCCTGTGTTGCCGACGGCTGCCTGACCGGCACGGACGTGGACGCACGTCGTCAGGTCGTGGTGGCGGGAACGGAGGCGCACGTTTGCGTGATGCAGACCGTGCTTGAACTGCGCTGGCAGGGGAAGGAGGTGTTCCTGGTGGAGGATGCGGTCGGTTCGCGCAAGCCTGGCGACAAGGCGGCGTCCCTGGCGCGCATGCGGGCCCATGGGGTCGAGGTGGTGACTCGCGAGATGGTTGCCTTCGAGTGGCTGAAGCGCAGCGCGACCGAGCTCTTCCGCGAGGTTAACCGGGACTTCATCCGCGACAACTAGGTCTGGTATCGACGGTCCTGACCTCCCCGGGAAGCCCTTTGGACCGGCGTTCCGGGGTGATTGATGGCTGACCAGCCTGCGGAGCCGTTGAAGAAAGGGGTCTGGATCGGCTATCATTCCCCTTTCCAGAAGTCCCCCGTGTCATGACCAAATACGTCTTTGTTACCGGTGGTGTCGTGTCCTCTCTGGGCAAGGGCATCGCCGCCGCCTCCCTCGGGGCGATTCTCGAATCCCGCGGCATCAAGGTTACCCACCTCAAGCTCGACCCCTACATCAACGTCGACCCCGGCACGATGAGCCCCTTCCAGCACGGAGAGGTCTTCGTCACCGAGGATGGCGCCGAGACCGACCTCGACCTCGGCCACTACGAGCGCTTTACCAGCGCCAAGATGGGCAAGCGCAACAACTTCACCACCGGCCAGATCTACGAAGCCGTGATCAAGAAGGAGCGCCGCGGTGAGTACCTGGGCAAGACCGTGCAGGTCATTCCCCACATCACGGACGAGATCAAGACCTACGTCAAACGCGGTGCCGAAGGCGCCGACGTAGCCATCGTCGAGGTGGGTGGTACGGTCGGCGACATCGAATCCCTGCCGTTCCTGGAAGCCATCCGTCAGATGGGCATTGAAGAAGGCCGCCAGTGCACCTGCTTCATCCATCTCACCCTGCTGCCCTACATCCCGACGGCCGGTGAGCTCAAGACCAAGCCGACCCAGCACTCTGTCAAGGAGCTGCGCGAGATCGGCATCCAGCCCGACATCCTGTTGTGCCGTGCCGACCGCTCAGTGCCGGCTGATGAGCGTCGCAAGATCGCCCTGTTCTGCAATGTGATGCCGGAGGCCGTGATCGAGTGTCTCGACGCCGATTCCATCTACCGCATCCCGGGCATGCTCCACGACCAGATGCTCGACGAGATCGTTTGCCACAAGCTGGGCATCCTGGCTCGTGCGGCTGATCTGTCCATCTGGGAGCGCCTGCTCGACGCCCTGAACAACCCGCAGAACAGCCTGAACATTGCCTTTGTGGGCAAGTATGTGGATCTCACCGAGTCCTACAAGTCGCTGATCGAGGCCCTCAACCATGCGGGCATGCATACCCGCAGCAAGGTGAATATCCACTACCTCGATTCCGAGGACATCGAGAAGAACGGCTGTGACGCGCTCAAGTCCATGGATGCCATTCTGGTGCCGGGCGGCTTTGGTCGGCGGGGTACCGAAGGCAAGATCGCGGCAATCCGTTACGCCCGTGAGAACAAGGTGCCCTACCTGGGCATCTGTCTGGGCATGCAGCTCGCGGTGGTCGAGTTTGCCCGTGACGTGGCCGGCATGTCCGGTGCGCACAGCACCGAGTTTGACAAGCACACCGCCTACCCGGTCATCGGCCTGATCACCGAGTGGCTTGATGCATCCGGCAAGATGGAGAAGCGCGGTGAGGATTCCGATCTGGGCGGCACCATGCGTCTGGGTGGGCAGGTCTGTCATCTCGCTGAGGGCTCCCTGGCTCGCGATGTTTACGGCAAGGCCGAGATCACCGAGCGTCATCGCCACCGCTACGAGGTCAATAACACCTTGTTGAGTCAGCTGGAGGCCCAAGGCCTGCGCGTGGCGGGCCGGGCGCCCGGCACCGACCTGTGCGAGATGATCGAGCTGCCGACCGATGTGCATCCGTGGTTCGTCGGCTGTCAGTTCCACCCGGAGTTCACTTCGAACCCACGTAACGGTCACCCCCTCTTTACTGCCTTCGTGAAGGCAGCCCTGGCCCATCAACAGGCAGGCTGAAAGGAAAGTCCATGAAACTCTGCGGCTTCGACGTCGGTATCGACAAGCCTTTCTTTCTGATCGCCGGGCCCTGCGTGATCGAGTCCCGCGAGATGGCCTTTGAGACCGCCAGGGCGCTCAAGGACATCTGCGGCGAGTTGGGCATCCCCTTCATCTACAAGTCCAGCTACGACAAGGCCAACCGCAGCTCCGGCAAGTCCTACCGGGGCATGGGCATGGAGAAAGGGCTGGAGATCCTCGGTGAAGTCCGTGAGCAGCTGGGTGTTCCGGTGCTGACCGATGTACACACCGAGGCCGAAGTGCCCCATGTGGCTGCGGTCGTCGACGTGCTGCAGACGCCGGCCTTCCTGTGCCGCCAGACCGACTTCATCCACGCGGTGGCGGCTTCCGGCAAGCCGGTGAATATCAAGAAGGGGCAGTTCCTGGCCCCGGGTGACATGAAGAACGTCGTCGACAAGGCCCGCGAGGCCAACGGTGGCGCCGACACCATCATGGTGTGCGAGCGTGGCGCGTCCTTTGGTTACAACAACCTCGTCTCCGATATGCGTTCCCTGGCGATCATGCGCGAGACGGGCTGCCCGGTGGTGTTCGACGCCACCCACTCGGTCCAGCTGCCGGGCGGGCAGGGGACGGTTTCCGGCGGTCAGCGGGAGTTCGTCCCCGTGCTGGCCCGGGCGGCCGTGGCGGTCGGCATCGCCGGCCTGTTCATGGAGACCCACCCTGATCCCGCCAAGGCTTTCTCCGACGGCCCCAATGCGTGGCCGCTGCCGCGGCTCAAGGCCCTGCTGACCACCCTCAAGGCGATCGATACGCTGGTCAAGGCCGAGGGGCTTGAAGAGCTGAAAGCCTGAGCCTGAGAGCGATTTTCCGGTTTCGAAGTTAGAGGCGGCCGGAAGGTCGCCGCTGTAAATATCAGTGATAAGAAAGGAAGTTCATGAGCGCCATTGTTGATGTCATTGCCCGCGAAGTTCTCGATTCCCGCGGCAATCCCACGGTCGAGGCCGATGTCCTGCTGGAATCCGGCATCATGGGTCGTGCCGCTGTTCCGTCGGGCGCCTCCACGGGCTCCCGCGAGGCGATCGAACTGCGTGACGGCGATGCTGGCCGTTACCTGGGCAAGGGCGTGCTGCAAGCGGTCGAGAACGTCAACACCGAGATCTCCGAGGCCCTGATCGGCCTGGACGCCGAAGAGCAGGCCTTCATCGACAAGACCCTGATCGACCTGGACGGTACCGACAACAAGTCCCGCTTGGGCGCCAACGCCATGCTGGCCGTGTCCATGGCCGTGGCCAAGGCTGCCGCTGAAGAAGCCGGCCTGCCCCTGTACCGTTACTTCGGCGGTTCCGGCGGCATGGCCCTGCCGGTTCCGATGATGAACGTCATCAATGGTGGCGCCCACGCCAACAACAGCCTGGACATCCAGGAATGCATGATCATGCCCATCGGCGCCAAGAGCTTCCGCGAAGCCCTGCGCTGTGGCGCCGAGATCTTTCATCACCTGAAGAAGCTCACCGACAAGAAGGGCTACCCCACTACCGTGGGTGACGAAGGCGGCTTTGCGCCCAACGTCTCCGGTACCGAGGAAGCCCTCAACCTGATTCTGGAAGCCACTGTCGCTGCCGGCTATGAGCCGGGCCGTGACGTGGTGCTGGCTCTGGACTGCGCCGCTTCCGAGTTCTACAAGGATGGCAAGTACGAACTGGTGGGCGAAGGCCTGTCGCTGACCTCCGAAGGCTTTACCGATTACCTGGCCACCCTGGTCGAGAAGTTCCCCATCGTGTCCATCGAGGACGGCATGGCGGAAGGTGACTGGGCCGGCTGGAAGATCCTCACCGATCGTCTCGGCAAGACCGTGCAGATCGTGGGCGACGACCTCTTCGTGACCAACACCCGCATCCTGAAGGAAGGCATCGAGAAGGGCATCGCCAACTCGATCCTCATCAAGATCAACCAGATCGGCACCCTGACCGAGACCTTTGCCGCCGTCGAGATGGCCAAGCGTGCCGGCTACACCGCGGTGATCTCCCACCGTTCCGGTGAAACCGAAGACTCCACCATTGCCGATATCGCGGTGGGCCTGAACGCCATGCAGATCAAGACGGGCTCCCTCTCCCGTTCCGACCGTATCTCCAAGTACAACCAGCTGCTCCGCATCGAGGAAGACCTGGGCGATACCGCCTTCTACCCGGGCGTGTCCGCCTTCTACAACCTGCGCAATCGTTGATCGCAGGAGAGGTGGCTGGCGGCCTTTGCAGGTCGCCAGCCACCGATGGCATGCGCTGGCCCGTCCTCGTTCTCATCCTTCTGGCTCTTGTCTTGCAGTATCCCCTGTGGATCGGCAAGGGGGGCTGGCTGCGCGTATGGGAAGTCGAGAAGCAGCTGGCGGCCCAGAAAGAGGGCAATCGCAAGCTGGAGCAGCGCAATACCGGGCTGGAAGCGGAAGTCCGCGATCTGAAGACGGGCTATGAGGCTGTCGAAGAGCGGGCGCGCTTTGAACTTGGCCTGACCAAACCGGACGAGATCTTCGTCCAGACGCCGCAGCAAAAGTAAGCCCGAAAAGTAAATCCGGGAAGGTTGGCGAGTGTACCGGCTGCCCGGTGCAGCTGGATGGCCGCTGAAGTGGCTTCAGTCGCGGCGATAAAGTTTGAAGGTCTCCGCTTTGCGGCCTCCTCCCAGGCGACGCTCCCATACGGGCCGCCATTCTGACGAAACGCTCCGTGTGCTTCCCCCGACGTTGTAGGTAAGCAGCAGCTTGCAGTCGTCGGCCGTGTCGTACCGAACGGTCCGGATACTGGCAAAGTAATCCAGTGCTGCACGCTGCGTGTCGCCTAGATTCCGACGCTTGATGCAGTCGGGCTCGGGGCCGATGACTTGGCGAAGTTCCACGGCAAGGGGCTGGTAGTTCTTGGTATGGGCAAACCACGGTTGCCATAGGGTTACCGCGAGGCACCATAGGAGTGTCATGCCAAGCGCCCAGTTGGTGACACCGCGCTGAACGGAGCGCTGGGTGGCCAGTGGCAGAATGACCAGCAGCAGGCTGAGTGTCAGGCCGATCAGCGCACCGGCGAGCCATGCGCCGTGCTGGAAATCGGGGGCCATGCGGGCGACTTGGCGGGCGAGTCCGGGAGGCCAGCCGAAACGAAGGGCGCTCCATCCCAGCCAGACCACAATGCCGAAAAATACGAAGGTCATGACGCCGAACCAGTCAAAGGCGTTGGCCGCTCCGCGACGCAGGCTGCTCACGCCGAAGGCGGCCAGCAGACACAGGGGAGGGAGCACGGGAAGCAGCCCCGCCGGGCGCAGACCACCGGTTGTGGCGACCAGAAAAATGGCGATGACGCTGCCCGTTAGCGGGAGGGCCACCTGAGGGCTGGCGATGGCGTGACGGTTGCGCCACACCGCCCATCCCGCGATGGGCCACAGGGGCCAGGCAAACCAGCCGAAGAGCTGAAGTAGTTTTCCAATCTCGGAAACATGGCTGGCATGGGGGAGGGTGGAGGCCAACTCTTCCTGCCACCAGAGCGTGATCTCGCCCGGGGCGTGGCGGGCTACGGCACTTAGCCAAAGGACGCTGATGAGTGCGGTGAGGCCAAGCCCCAGGGCAATGCTCCCCAGAGCCGTGCGGCTACGGCAGCGCGCGCATAGAAGGGGGGTCAGGACGATGACCGGGATCGTGAAGGCGAGGCCCGACAGGCCACTGGCGAGAAAGGCGAGGGCAGCGCCCAATCCGGCCTGGATGCCAGCCCGTCGGGGATGTTCGGAGAGTTCTCCGAGGCCGGCAAAACACAATGCCATTCCTGCGAGTTGGGCAAGCTGCGGCTGTGTTTCGTGGGCATGCACCACCAGGCCCAGGGATCCCATGCCGAGCAGGATGGCGGGCGCAAAGGATGCCTCTCCGTAGAGCCGCCGTGCAGCCAAGCCCGTCCAGTAGAGGGTGGCCGCGCAGAACAGGGTGGTGGCGAGGCGGGCTGCGTCATGCACGGGCAGGAGCCAGCCCAGGAGCTGCGCCAGCAGGGCGCCCACCCAGTAGTAGAGGGGCGAGGCGCCGCGATAGATCTCACCCGCAATCTCGGGCAGGAGCCAGTTACCACCTTGCAGGATGGCGTGAATCGGCCCCAGGTGGGTCATGTCGTCGCCCCGCCAGGGGAGATGCCCTGTGGTGCCTACCAGCAGGTAAATGGCCAGCAGGAGCGCAAGCGGCCAGCCTGTCAAAGGGGCGGGAAGCGAGAAGCGGGAGTGGGCGAGAGGCATGGTGGGTAGGTTCGGGCGGACAACAAAAAAGGCAGCCGCGGCTGCCTTTTTCGGTCGATCCCGGCTACGGAGCGGAAATCAGCCCAGACGCTGAACGGAACCGTATTTTTGACGGAAGCGCTCGACACGGCCGGCGGTATCGACGATCTTCTGCTTGCCGGTATAAAACGGATGGCAGGCGGCGCAGACTTCCACGTGATACTGGGGCTTGCCCATGGTGGAGCGGGTGGTGAAAGTGTTGCCACAGGAGCAGGTCACTTGCACGTCGTTGTAATTCGGGTGGGTATCGGCTTTCATCGCTTTATCCTTTGGGGTACGTGGGTGGTGAATTTGGCCACCCGAAAGCGGAGCATTCTGAACTATTTCAGCCCCTTATGCAAGGTTTCTTCCGCGACTTGCAAAGGCTTCAGATAAACCTCGCGATAAACGCGCCGACACATCCGGCGGGCAGGGGGAGCCAGGCGCGATGGTCGCTGCCGGGGACACGTGTAATGGCATCGCCCTGTGCGTTGTGCATCCACTCGACACGGACCTCAAGATTGCCCGAAGGATGGACCAGCTCGAGGCGGTCACCCACGGCGAAGGCGTTCTTGGAGGCAACTTCTGCCAGACCCCGCTTGGCATCGTAGGCCACTACGTCACCGACGTACAGGCTGCGGCCGGATTCGGAGTGGCCGCGCAGGTAGTTCTGGGTTTCGTGGGGAGTATGGCGCTGCAGGAATCCGTCGGTGTATCCGCGGTTGGCGAGGCCTTCCAGTTGCCCCAGCAGGGCCGGGTCGAGACCACGGCCGGCAATGGCGTCATCGATGGCCTGACGATAGGCCTGGCAGGTGCGGGCCACGTAATAGGGGCTCTTGGTACGTCCTTCGATCTTGAGCGAATTGATTCCGATCTCGACCAGACGCTGAACGTGCTCAATGGCGCGTAGATCCTTGGAGTTGAGAATGTAGGTGCCGTGCTCGTCTTCTTCGATGGGCATGTACTCACCGGCCCGCTTGTGGGGCTCTTCGATGAGATGCACGTCGCCGGCGCCGCAGGTCTTCGCCTCGTGGGTCTTGAAATCC
>NZ_JAFLDT010000139.1 GCF_017302315.1 Zoogloea sp. | reverse complement strand
CCCAGGCGGGCGGCCAGGGCCATCACCGGGGCGGGCACGGGTAGCTGGCGGGTGGGGGCCAGGCCCATGCCGTGGCGGTAGTGCGCAAGCATGCGGCCGAAGCTGACCTGGGTCGCACCGACCACATCGATCTGCTGGCCGGCGGGTTGGTGCGGGTCCATGGCCCGGAGCACGGCTTCGGCCACATCGTCCACCTGCACGGGCTGGAAGCGGGCCGATCCGAGGGCCGGCACGGGCAGCAGGGGCAGGCTGGCGAGCTGGCGGAGCAGGGTGGCGGAGGCGCCGTCGACGCCATGGACCAGGGACGGGCGCAGGATCTGCCAGGCGATGGGCAGGCGCATCAGGGCCTGGTCGGCGGCGTGCTTGCTGCGGAAGTAGGCGGTGGTGCCGGTGTTGGCGCCCAGGGCCGAGATCTGGATGACCCGCGCCACACCGGCCTCGACGCAGGCCGCAAACAGGGCGGCCGGGGCGTGGTGATGGAGGGCGTCAAAGCGCCTGTCGCGGGTTTCGGCAATGATCCCGACGGCGTTGACCACCACCTGGATGCCGCCCAGGCGCCCGCGCCAGTGATCCACGGTGGTGTCGGTGCGGAAGTCGATGGCCATGTCGTCCGGGCGGCGGGCCTGGCGCACGCCCCGGATCACCTGGTGTCCGGCCCGGCTCAGACGGGTGCAGATGGCCCGGCCAAGAAATCCCGAGGCGCCGCAGACCAGGACTTTCAGCGGCATCGTCGGGTGGGAGGGCGGAGGACGTTGTGCGTCGCGCATTTTCAATCCTTTCTGACAGACTTTTCTGTAAAAACAGAAATAAAAGGGTTTAAAAAAACGGGCGGCGAAGCCCGTCCTGCCCGCGGGGGGCGGGGCTTATTCCTTCCGGCGGATGGCCTGACTGATGCGGGCGCTGACGCCCAGGGTCTTCATCAGGGTCTCGGGCTTGTAGCGGAGCATCTCGTCGGCCAGGCTGCTCATGATCTCGATGAACTTGAGGGTGTCCTCGATGCGCTGGCGCGTGCCTGCCTCTTCATCGGCGATGGCCGGGTTGGCCAGGCATTCCCGCAGGGCCGTGGCGGTCGGGTCGATCTCCCGCTGGCGTCGGCCGGCAACGATCAGCTTGAACAGCTCCCACACGTCGGCCGAGGTCTCGAAGTGGTCACGGCGTTCGCCCTTCAGGTGCACCACCCGCACCAGGCTCCAGGACTGCAACTCCTTGAGGCTGGTGCTGACATTGGAGCGTGCCACGCCGAGGGTTTCGGTGATCTCCTCGGCGTCCATGGGGCGGCCCGCCAGGTAAAGCAGAGCGTGGACCTGGGCCACGGTGCGGTTGACGCCCCAGCGTGATCCCATCTCGCCCCAGTGGAGCACAAAGCGTTCGGCTATCGGTTTCAGTTCCATGGGGCGCATGGTACGCCGTCAGTTATTTCTGTCAATACAGAAATAACTGACGTAGACGAGGCCTTCAGGCTAGAAGAAATAGCGCAGGCTAAGCTGCCAGCTCCTTGCCTCGGGCAGGGCGCCGAAGACGCTCAGGGGTGCGCCCCGGTGCTGCAGCCACTGGGCGGCGTATTCGAGGCGGTCCACGTGGTAGCGCGCTTCCAGCCAGCTGCGGCGGCTCCAGTCGATGAGATCCACGTGGTGCATGGCGCTCAGGTCGAGGCGGGGAAGCAGGGCGTCCTGCCACACGCCGTACAGGAACAGGGCTCGCCGGGTGGGCATCTCCTGGGTGCTCCCGGCCCACTGGCGGTACAGGCCGTAGAGGGGCATGGGCCCCTGGCGCAGGCGTCGCCAGTCGGCTTCATCGAGGCCGCCGCCGTTGTGGTGGTATTCGGCCGTCAGGGAGAGTTTGTCGGCGGTGGTGTGGGTGAGCCCGGCGGACAGGTGGTTCTGCCAGTCGCTGCAGCGGCAGGGGGAGAAGGCCGGCGCGGCCTGGCTCAGTTGCGCGGGGCTGCGTCCGGCGGAACTCTCCAGGTAGGCCACGGTGGCATCGGTGACGAGGCCGGTGAGGTTGAAGCCGAACTGGGTGGGCCGGCCTTCCTCCTGGTACACCAGTAGCTGGGGGGTGAAGCCGGCCACTTTCTGGCTCAGGGTCAGCAGGCCGCGGTGCTGCCGGTTGGTGGCGCCCAGGTCGGGGTTGAGGCCTTCCGGTTCGGGTTGGCGCGCCAGGCCTGGCGAGAACAGCACGCTCAGGGAGCCGCTCTCCCACAGGTGCTGGCCCCGCAGCATCACGCTGCCCTGGCGGTTCTCCTTGAGGCTGGCGGGGCTGACGGACACGGCGGCGCGCACGGCGCCGGCGCGGAAATAGTCGGTGGGGTTGTAGCCCAGGGCCACGCCGTTGCGCACGTTGATGCGCCCCAGGTCGAGCAGGGTGTCGGGCTGCAGGCGCCCGCTCAGGTAGGCTTCCTTGAGCGTGTTGATGGCGTGCTCGCTGCCCCGCAGGGGGGGCTGGCTGAGGTCCAGGCGGTTGGCCACCAGAACGCGCCAGTCGCGATTCAGGGCGTGGTCGTACTGGATGTCCAGGGACAGGCGGCGGTTGCTCCGGGTGTCGCCTCCACCGCGGAGCTGGCTGCCCCCCAGGCCCAGTTCCACAAAGCGCCGCCAGTCGCTGGGGGCCTGCACTTCATCGGGTGCGGCGTCGGCGAGGCGCAGGGCGTCCAGGTCGGCATCCTGGGCGGCCAGGGGGCTGGCAGCCATCAGCAGGACTACGGCCAGCCGGGTGGGCGGAGAGGTCTGTGGGGGCGACTTCAGTCGCCCGCGGACTGCGATCAAGGGCAGGCCTGTGATCGATGCGCGATGGGCGACTGAAGTCGCCCCTGCAGGTCGCGCCGACGGAAGAGGCCACATCGACCCTCCGACGACGCGTCGAACTGAGGAAAGCAGCCTCATTCGGGCTTGAAGCGGGGCAGATAGTCCCGCTGCAGCCAGGTCTCGGGCACCTCGCGTTTCACCCAGTCGCTGTAGCGCATCACCGTAACCCAGTCGGGTTCCAGGCCGTCGATGATCACCGTCTCGGTGGGGCGCTGGATGCCGAACACGGTCTGGTAGCGCCGGTAGTAGGCGGTCTTCAGGAGTTTGCCGCTTTCCGAATAGAAGCGTGCCTTGAGGGGGCGGGCGCTGGCCGCGTCCACCCACATGTCGATGCGGTGGTAGGTGGCATCCGGCGTGCTGGCCGACAGGCTCAGGCGGTGGCTGCGGCGGGTCTGACGGTCGCCGTCCTGGGTGTCCTCCTCGACGGCGCTGGTGGCCTGGTAGTCCCGGGCCAGGTTCACCGTCACCACGTCGCCGTTGGAGGCCTGGCCAAGCAGGCGCTGCTGGGGTGACAGGCGGATGCTGGCCTTGCTGGCCGGGTCGTAGAACCACAGATCCTTGCCGTTGAAGAGGATCAGCTTGTTGGCATCCCGGGCCGGCGCGGTATAGCGCACCAGGCTGCGGAACTGGCCGCCGTGGGGGTCGGCCTTCGAATAAATGGCCAGGGTGCTGCTGTCGGTCTGTTTGCCCTGGCGGTACTCGATGAGGCTGTTGGTGAGACCGAAGGGAAAGTCCGGGTTGCGCACCGCGTCGCTGGCGATGAGGATCTCCTGGGGGCTGGGCGCAGCCCCGGCGGGCAGGGCAAGGGTGGCAAAGACGAGGAGGGGGGCGAGGAAGCGGAGCCGTATCTTCATGATTCAGGCGTGACGCAGGGCATCGACGATCACCAGTTTCGCCGCCCGCCGCGCCGGCCACCAGGCCGACAGGAGGGTGACGCCGAGCATGCCGAGAACACTGCCGACCAGCAGCGGCAGATCCTGACCGACGCGCACCAGGATCAGATAGGCATAGGAGTAGCCGGGGGGCGTCCATGACCAGCCGCTGTGGTTGATGGCGTAGGCGATGATCAGTGCGCAGAGCACGCCGAGTGCCGAGCCGGCGAGGCCCAGCAGCAGGGCCTCGCACACGAACAGGCGGCGGATGCCGGCGCGGCGCAGGCCCATGGCCCGCAGGGTGCCGATCTCGGCGGTGCGTTCCACCACGGCGGTGCTCATGGTGTTGCCGATGGTGAACAGCACGATGACGCCGATCAGGAGGGCAATGAAACTGAACATGGAGCCCATGAACTCGTTGGTCTGCCGGTACATGGGGTTGAGGGTTTCGAAGTCCAGGATCTCCAGGTCCGCATCCTTGAAGTGCTCGGCCAGCAGCGCGTTGAGGCGCGCACGGGCGGCAGGGATCTGCCAGGTGTGACGGAGCTGCACCAGGATGGCGGTGACCTGGGGCGTACCGGTTCCGAAGATCAGGCGTTGGGCCTGGGCCAGATGCATGGCCATATACACGTCGTCGAGGGCCTTGATGCCCATGTTGTTGGCTTTGATCACATTGAGGCTGGCCACATTGGGGGCGCCCCGCGCGGTGGCGGCGAGCATCTCGATGCGGTTCTCGCCCGCCGGCTGGGGGCTGGCCTTCTCCACGGCCGTGAGGGCCGCGATGTCGTCGGGCAGCGCGGCACCGTCGCTGGCGCTGTGCGCCCTTCCCGGGCGGCAGTCGGGGGCGTCGAGCAGGGCGCAGAGATTCAGTCTGCGTGCCACGCCGGTGCCGACGATCACCGTGTCCTCGGCGGCCCCGGCCAGGGGCAGCGGCTTGGCGTAGCTGACCACGCCCAGGTCGTTCCACTGATACATGCGGTTGCGATCCTCGGGGATCAGGCCGATGGCCATCACGGAGCGGGACACGCCCGCGGCAAAGTTGCCGGCAATGCCGCCCAGTTGCAGCGTGGGCGTGACAACGGCCAGCATTGGCGCCAGCTCCGGATCCTGACGGATCCGTTCGATAAGCTGGGGGTAGTTCGCAATGCCGTAGGCGGTGGGGTTGTCGCCGCCGTCGAGGAAGTAACCCCGGCGCTGGACCTGCAGGTGGCCTGTCTGCTGAACGAAGCCGGTCTGTGTTCCGTAGATGATGTTGGAGCGATAGCCCCCGAACAGCAGGATGGCCACTAGGCCCACCATCATGGCCAGCAGGGTGGTGAGGGAGCGGCGGCGGTTGCGCAGCAGGTTGCGCAGGGCCAGGGATACCGTGTTCATGCCTGCCTCCCTTCGATGCCGGTGATGCGCCCGTCGCGGATGAAGATGATCTCGTCGGCCTCGGCGTGCACCTGGGGGTCGTGGGACGAGAACACGAAGGACACGTCCTGCTCGCGCTGCATGCGGCGCATCAGGGCGATGATCTCGGCGCCGGTGTGGCTGTCGAGATTGGCGGTGGGCTCGTCGGCGAGCACCAGCGGCGGCGCGGTGGCCAGGGCGCGGGCAATGGCCACGCGCTGGCGCTGGCCGCCGGAGAGCTGCGCCGGGAGGGTGTGCTGGCGCTCCGACAGGCCCACCGCG
>NZ_JAFLDT010000138.1 GCF_017302315.1 Zoogloea sp. | reverse complement strand
TGGCCTGCTGGCCTGACGAGATCCGCGGCTACGGGCATGTGAAGGAGAAGAACCTGGCGAAAGCCCGGCAGCTCCAGGCGGAGCGCCTCGCCGCCTTCAACGCGCCGGTGGTGCTGATGAAGCGGGCATGATGCCGAGCATGGGGTCGGGCCTGGCCCGGCTCCGTGCGTCATGCATCCTCCGTGGCGTCGAGTTCATTCTATTTTCCTCGGTTGTCCTCCCCGAACCAGACGTAAACCCAATGCTGGCGCGGGTTTTCCCTCCACTGGCCGGATCACCCGATGGGTGAAGCTGAAGGGGTTTATGGAACGCGCTGAGGGCGGCAGGAGGGACTGTGGGGGCGACTTCAGTCGCCCGCGGACGTCGATCAAGGGCATGCCTGTGATCGACGCGTGGGTGGGCGACTGAAGTCGCCCCTACAAGTCGCCCATGCAACTCGCCCCTACAGGAGAGACCGTATCGACCGTCAGATGACGCGTCAAACGGAGGAAATCAGGTTCATTCGACCTCAGGCTTTGGCCAAAGGCTTGCCGGTCATCCGTGTGAAGCGGTCGAATGAATTTGACCCCGCAGGTCGGTACGTCCTGCATCCCTCAGACTTTCCCCAAGGACACCCATGATTCCACGCAAGGACTGGTCCGTCTCCGCAGTCACGGCGGGCTTTTTGGCCGTCCTCATTTCCTATTCCGGGCCGCTGGTCATCTTCTTCCAGGCCGCCCAGTCGGCCGGGGTGGCCCCTGACATGATCTCGTCGTGGGTGTGGGCGGTCTCCATCGGCGCGGCCCTGTCGGGGATCTTCCTCAGCGTTGCCCTGAAGGTGCCGGTGGTCACCGCCTGGTCGGCGCCGGGGACGGCGCTGCTGGTGACCCTGTTTCCCGGCCTGTCCCTCAATGAGGCGGTGGGGGCCTACCTGACCACGGCGGTGATCCTGTTCCTCATCGGTATCTCAGGCTCCTTCGACCGCCTGCTCAAGCACATGCCCAAGGGCATCGCCGCCGGCATGATGGCCGGCATCCTGTTCCAGTTCGGCGTGAAGGCCTTCAGCGCTGCCAGCAGCGCACCGCTGCTGGGCTTCGGCATGATCGCCGCCTATGTGATCCTGAAACGCCTCACGCCGCGCTATTGCATGATCCTGGTGCTGCTCGTCGGGGTCGCCCTGGCCAGCCTGCTGGGCAAGGCCGATCTCGGGCATGTGCAACTGGGGCTGGCCACGCCGGTGTTCATCCGCCCGGAGTGGAGCTGGAGCGCGACGCTGAGTCTTGCGCTGCCCCTGGTGCTGGTCAGCATCACCGGTCAGTTCCTGCCGGGCATGGCGATCCTGCGCAGCTCCGGCTACACCACGCCTGCCCGGCCCATCATCGCCGTGACCGCCATCACCTCGGTGGTGGTGGCCTTCTTTGGCGGCATCACCATCGTCATCGCCGCCATCACCGCCGCCCTGTGCACCGGCCGCGACGCCCACGAAGACCCGGCCCGGCGCTACGTGGCCGGGGTGTCCAATGGCCTGTTCTACCTGATCGGCGGCGCCTGCGGTGCCACCATCGTGTCCCTCTTCACCGTGCTCCCGCCGGCCTTCGTGGCGGTGCTGGCCGGCCTCGCCCTGATCGGTGCGATCACCGCCAACATCATGGGCGCCATCAACGAGGCCGATCATCGGGAGGCATCCGTCATCACCTTCCTGGCCACCGCGTCCGGCATGAGTTTCCTGGGGTTGGGGTCCGCTTTCTGGGGTGCGATCATCGGCCTGGTGGCCTACCTGGTGTTGCATCGGAAGTGGCGGGTGAAGTCACCCGGGGAAAGCCCCTGAAGCGGCGCTAAAGTGTGCGGGCTTCCAGTGGGGGCGACTTCAGTCGCCCGCGGACGTTGATCAAGGGTATGCCGGTGATCGGCGCGCGGATGGGCGACTGAAGTCGCCCCTACAAGTCGCCCCTACGGGAGAGACCGTATCGACCTTCAGACGACCATGCCCCTGCCTCACTCCTTCTTCTTCAACCGGTAATTCAGCTGCGGGCGGGTGATGCCCAGGCGGCGGGCGGCGCCGGAGAGGTTGCCGCCGGCTTCCTTGACGGCGTGCTGGATGAGGGCCTGTTCCAGCTCGTCGAGGCTAACGCCGGTGTGCATCACCTGGCGGCACAGCACATCCATGTCGCCGGTGCCGGGGGCTGCTGCCAGGTTGCCGGTGGCGTCGATGCCGTGGCTGACAGCTTCGAAGTCCTGGGGCTCGGCGAACAGATGCTCGACCTCGATGGGTTCGTTCTGGGGGGAGAGGATCATGCCGCGCTCAATGAGGTTCTCCAGCTCGCGGATGTTGCCCGGCCAGGTGTGGCCCTTGAGGGCGCGCAGGGCCTTGTCGGTGAGGCCGGGTACGCGCTTGCCGTGCAGGGCGCCGAAGCGCTGCAGCATGGATTCCACCAGCAGGGGGATGTCGGACAGGCGTTCGCGCAGGGGTGGGATGACCACCGGGTAGACATTGAGGCGGTAATAGAGATCGCTGCGGAAGCGCCCGGCCTTCACGGCGGCCTGCAGGTCCACGTTGGTGGCTGCCACCAGACGCACGTTGATCTTGCGGGTGCGGTCGTCGCCGAGGCGTTCGATCTCGCCCTCCTGCAGTACCCGCAGCAGCTTGGCCTGGGCGGCGAGGGGCAGTTCGCCGATCTCGTCGAGGAAGAGGGTGCCGCCGTCGGCCCGCTCGAACTTGCCCATGCGTGACACTTGGGCGCCGGTGAAGGCGCCTTTTTCGACACCGAAGAGCTCGGACTCGATCAGGTCATGGGGCAGGGCGGCACAGTTGATGGCCACGAAGGGGCTGCTGGCCCGGCCGCTCATCTCGTGCAAGGCGCGGGCGAAGCGCTCCTTGCCGACGCCGGTCTCGCCCAGCAGCAATACCGTCACCTGGGTGGCGGCGGCTTTCTCGATCAGGGTGTAGGCGTGGCGGAAGCCGGAGGAGGCACCGATCAGGTTCTGGCGCGGCAGGCTGCGTTCGAGGGAGGCGCGCAGGGCGTCCACCTGGCTGCGCAGCTCGAGCATGCGTCCGACGATGGAGTCGGCCTCATAGAAGGGGGTGTGTTCGGCGGCGTCAGGCCATTCTTCCACCGGCTTGCCGACGATGCGGCAGTGGTTGCTGCCGGTGGCGGAACATTCGACCTCCTTGAACAGGATGAAGCGCCCCATGAAGGCCGAGGTGTAGCCCGAGGCGTAGCCGATCTCCATCCAGCACACCGGATGCTCGGCGTGGCCGAACTCGCGCACGTGCACCTCGGCCTCGCAGGAGTTCTCCCAGATGAACTCACCGAAGAAGTGCCCGCCCTCCAGGTCGAAATCCAGCTTCACCGGGGAGACATGCACCATGCCTTCGAGCATGTGCAACTGGGGGCCGACTACGAAGGCGTCCTGCAGGCTCTGGCCGACGCGGATCTTCTTCGCCAGCTCGGCATCCCGCGCACCGGAGGCGTAGCCCATGCGGGTCAGGATGCGGCGGGCCTGGTCGATGCCCACCGAGTTGATGAGCTCCTTGCGCAACTCCGCCAGGGCAGCTGCGTGCATCAGGATCATGCGGCTCTCGCCGAGCCAGATCAGCCCCTTTTCGGCACAGAAATGCACAAGGCTACGCAGGTCGTTGTTTTGCGGGTAGCGGATGTCGCTCAAGTCTTCTCCTCCGGAAGTCCTTCGCTGCTCGATAGGAATTGTGGTGTCCGGCCCGGAGGCCGCGGCAGCGGAAGGCATCGCCTTATACCACGCATGGAGAGTGTATTCGTGGCATGCCTTCACGGCAGCCGTCACGCACTTATCAACTTGCGTTATCGGCTGATTAGCGATAATAATACAAAATCTCGAGAAAAATGGCGAGCCAGGTGTTTTGACCAAGGTCACCGCAGCGTGACCGTGCCCGGGCCGCCCACCAGGAGGAGACGATGGCCGAGAAGTACCGCATTCATATAGAAAACAGCGGGGAGGATTTCGCCTGTGCGTCCGACCTGAGCCTGCTGCGCGGCATGGAAGTGCTGGGCCGGCGAGGCATCCCCGTGGGTTGCCGGGGCGGTGGCTGTGGTGTGTGCAAGGTGCACGTCGATACCGGCAGCTACGAGGCCCGCAAGATGAGCCGCGCCTGCATCAGTGAGGAAGAAGAAGCCGGCGGCGTGGTGCTGGCCTGTCGGGTGTATCCCCGGGGTGAAATGTCGGTGACCGTGGTGGGCAAGATGTGCAAGGCCCTTGGTCAGGCGGGCGCCGGGGCGGAAGCCTCAACAGGCGGCCCTGCAACTTGAGCGTTGCCAATCCATCCGCCCCTGCAGAGGCAAGGTGTAGGGGCAACGTGTAGGGGCGACTTCAGTCGCCCATCCACGCGTCGAACACAAGCAAACCGTTGATCGAAGCCCGCGGGCGACTGAAGTCGCCTCTACGGTCCCTCCAGTCACCGTGTTTGCGTCTGCTTCAGGGAGGCCTGCCGAGGAAAGCAGGATGAACTCGACCCTGCGTGGGCCCTTGTGAGTATTTGCATCAACCCGTTCCTTCAACCAGGATCACTGCCCGTCTTCTTCACCTCCCTCTCCCGGCGGGCTACCTGGTTTTCAACGGCCGTCACTGTCAAGTGATGGCCGTTTTTTTCATGTCAGTTCCCGGCCCGGCTCGCTAGCCACCTGCGCCAGCTACCCAGATGGGTGATGTCTTCTGCGCCCTCCAGGCCGGCGCTCTCGCAGATGAAGCCGCTCACCAGGCTGCCGTCTTCGAGGCGCACCTTGCCGATGCCCAAGGGTGCCGGGATGCCGCCGACGAAGCTGCCGAACTCGCTGGCGGGCAGTTCCCACACTTCCATCTCGATGCTGGCGCCGCCCTCGGCCACCCGGACCATGCCGGGGCGCAGGGGCGGGCCGCCGGCCAGGGCGTAGAAGCGGTATTCCGGTGCTGACCGCACCGCTCCGATCAGCCGGGCGCCGCGCTGGGTGAGCTGGCTGTTGAGGGGCAGGCCGGACAGGTGGGCGCCGCACACCGCCACCCGGACCATGCCATTGTCGGCAGGCTCGGGGATGACCGGCGCAGCAGCCAGGACCTTGCCGGTAGCGCCGGCCGGCAGCCGGGTGTCGGCCTGCCAGCGGCCTGCCAGTTCCAGCAGCGGCATGTCCTGGTGGGCCGGGGCGAACAGGGTGACGCCGAAGGGCAGGCCGTCCGGGCGGATGGCGGCGGGCACGGCGACGGCCGAATAATCCAGCAGGTTCATGAAGTTGGTGTAGTAGCCCAGGTCCGTGTTGATGCGGATCGGGTCGGCCTCCACCGCGGCGATGGTGGGGTGGTAGCCGGCGGTGGGCGTGAGGATCAGATCCACGCCCTGCCATACGGCATCGCACCTGCGCTTCAGGGCCTTGAGCCGGTACTGGGCGTCAAAGGCCTCCACAGCGCTGGCCCGTGCCCCGCCGAGGGTGATCTCCCGGGTGACCGGAAAGACCGACTCGGGCTGGACT
>NZ_JAFLDT010000137.1 GCF_017302315.1 Zoogloea sp. | reverse complement strand
GCGTGGCCAACAGCATCGCCGCCATCGAAGTGGGCGCCACGCGCATCGACGCCGCCGCTGCCGGCCTGGGCGCCGGGGCCGGCAACACCCCGATGGAAGTCTTCATCGCCGTGGCCGACCTGATGGGTATCCAGACCGGCGTGGATGTGGCGAAGATCACCGACGTGGCCGAAGACCTGGTGGTGCCCATCATGGACTTCCCGATCCGCATCGACCGGGACGCCCTGACCCTGGGCTACGCCGGGGTGTATGGTTCCTTCCTGCTCTTCGCCAAGCGCGCCAGCGTCAAGTACGGCGTACCGGCCCGGGACATCCTGGTGGAGCTGGGCCGCCGTGGCATGGTGGGCGGGCAGGAGGACATGATCGAGGACACGGCCATCTCCATGGCGCGGGAACGCGGTCTGGCTGTCTGACGCAGGGGCGGGGCCGCGCTCCGCCTTTTCTTTATTGCCGATCTTTCCGGCCGTTTGCGGCCCCGCCTGGCGGGTGCGGCAAGCGGCTGCAGGAGTCCGTTCATGGATGCCGAAATATTCGCATTGCTCGGGCAGGACGGGATCACCAACGGGGCCATCTACGCCCTCTTGGCCCTGGCCCTGGTCCTGGTCTTTGCCGTCACCCGGATCATCTTCATTCCCCAGGGCGAATTCCTCGCCTGGGGGGCACTCTCCATGGCGGCGCTGGAAGCCGGCCATTTCCCCGGCACCGTGTGGCTGCTGCTGGGGGCCGGGGCGCTGACCTTTGCCGCCGATCTGTTTGGCGGTGCGGCGGCGCGCCGTCAGCTGGGCAAGTCCGCCCTGTGGAACCTGCTGTATCCGGCGGTGCTGGCCGGCCTGCTGTGGGTGCTGCCCCTGCAGGCCCTGCCCCAGGTGGCCAAGGGCCTCTTGGTGCTGGCCATCGTGGTGCCCCTGGGCCCCATGATCTACCGGGTGGCCTTTCAGCCCGTGGCCGAAGCGCCGGTGCTGGTGCTGCTGATTGTGGCCGTGGCTCTGCACCTGCTGATGGTGGGCATCGGCCTGCTGATCTTCGGGCCGGAAGGTTCGCGCACCCTGCCGTTCAGCGAGACCCAGTTCGAGATCGGCTCACTGGTGGTGGGCGGACACACGCTGGTGGTGCTGGCCGCCTCGGTACTGCTGATCGTGGCCCTCTACCTGTACTTTGACCGCACCCTGGGCGGCAAGGCCCTGCGGGCCACCGCCATCAACCGCAACGGCGCGCGCCTGATGGGCATCTCCCCGGCCCTGGCCGGCCGCCAGACCTTCTTCTTCGCGGCCCTGATCGGTGCCCTGTCCGGCCTGCTGGTGGCACCCCTGACCACCATCTATTACGACAGCGGCTTCCTGATCGGCCTCAAGGGCTTCGTCGCGGCCATCATCGGCGGCCTCGCCAGCTACCCGCTGGCGGCGGGTGGCGCGGTGCTGGTGGGTCTGCTGGAGTCCTTCTCGTCCTTCTGGGCGAGCGCCTTCAAGGACGTGATCGTGTTCACCCTGATCATCCCCGTCCTGATGTGGCGTTCGCTCACTTCCCACCACGTGGAGGAAGAAGAATGAACACCCGTTCTGTTGCTGCGGCGCCGGGCATGAGCCTGCTCCGTTCCCGCCACGTGCTGGCGGTCTTCCTGGTGATGGTGGGGCTGGCGCCGCTGGTGCTGCCCGAGTTCTACGTCACCCTGCTCAACTACGTGGGGCTGTCGGCGCTGGTGGCCCTGGGCCTGGTGCTGCTCACCGGCGTGGGCGGGCTGACCAGCTTCGGGCAGGCGGCCTTTGTGGGCCTAGGCGCCTACACCACCGCCTGGCTCACCACCACGCCCGAGCTGCCGGCCTGGCTGGGCTTCACCGGGGCGTCGCCGTGGGCGGCGCTGCTGCTGGGCCTGCTGCTCACGGCGACGGTGGCCATCGTGCTTGGCTCGGTGACCCTCAAGCTGTCGGGCCATTACCTGCCCCTGGGCACCATGGCCTGGGGCATCAGCCTGTACTTCCTGTTCGGCAATATGGAGTTCCTGGGCGGCCACGCCGGCCTGTCCAACCTGCCGCCGATCAGCCTGTTCGGTCACGAGCTGGTGAGCAACCGCGACTACTACTACCTGGTGTGGCTGTTTGTGCTGGTGGCCTTGTTCACCACCCGCAACCTGCTCGACTCCCGCGAGGGGCGGGCCATCCGCGCCCTCAAGGGGGGCATCGTGATGGCCGAGTCCATGGGCGTGGATACGTCCCGGGCGCGCATGGTGATCTTCGTGCTGGCGGCCCTGCAGGCCTGCGCTGCGGGCTGGCTGTATGCCCACCTGCAACGCTTTGTTAACCCCACCCCCTTCGGTCTTCACATCGGCATCGAATACCTCTTCATGGCGGTGGTCGGTGGAGCAGGGCAGGTGTGGGGGGCGCTGGTGGGGGCCGGGGTCATCACCGTGCTCAAGCAGTGGCTGCAGGACATCCTGCCCAAGCTCTTCGGTTCGGCCGGCCATTACGAGGTGATCGTCTTCGGCCTGATGATGATCATCGTGCTGCACCGGGCGCGCGACGGCCTGTGGCCGCTGCTGGCCCGGCTGGTGCCGGTGCGGGCCGAGCCCAAGCAGATCGACCCGAAGGCCGAGCCCCTGCCGAAGAAGGCCCAGCCGCCCCACGGCGAGACCATCCTGGAAGCCCGCGAGGTGACCCGCAAGTTCGGCGGCCTGGTGGCCAACAACGCCATGAGCCTGTCGGTCAAGGCCGGCGAGATCCTGGCCCTGATCGGCCCCAACGGCGCCGGCAAGAGCACCATGTTCAACCAGCTCTCCGGCGTGGATACGCCCACCTCCGGCGAGGTGCTGTTCCGCGGCAAGTCGGTGGCCGGCCAAAGCTCCCGGGAGATCGCCGCCCTGGGCATGAGCCGTACCTTCCAGCACGTGCGCCTGCTGCCCAAGATGAGCGTGCTTGAGAACGTGGCCATCGGCGCCCACATGCGCGGCAGCCGGGGTGTGCTGCCCGCCGCCTGGCGCCTCGACCGGGCCGACGAGGCCCGCCTGCTGCGCGAGGCCGCCATCCAGGTGGAGCGCGTCGGTCTGGGCGAGTTCATGCACGTGGAAGCGGGCAGCCTGGCCCTGGGCCAGCAGCGCATCCTCGAGATCGCCCGCGCCCTGTGCTCCGACCCCTGCCTGCTGCTCCTCGACGAGCCCGCCGCCGGCCTGCGCCTGAAGGAGAAGCAGGCCCTGTCCGAACTGCTCCGGCGCCTCAAGTCCGAAGGCATGGCGGTGCTCATCGTCGAGCACGACATGGACTTCGTGATGAACCTGGTGGATCGGGTGGTCGTGATGGAGTTTGGCGAGAAGATCGCCGAGGGCCTGCCGGAGGAAGTCCAGCAGGACCCGGCCGTGCTCGAAGCCTACCTGGGAGGTGTGTGAGATGAGCGCACAGAAGAACGTACTCGAAGTGAAGGACCTCTCCGTGGCCTACGGCAAGGTCGAGGCGGTGAGCAAGATCAGCCTCGCCGTGGGCGAAGGGCAGATCGTCACCGTGATCGGCCCCAACGGCGCCGGCAAGACCACCACCCTGTCGGCCATCATGGGCCTGCTCCCGTCGGCCGGCCAGGTGGCCTTCGACGGCAGCATCGAACAGATCCCGGAGGTGGAGCGCATGGTGGTGCGCGGCATGAACCTGGTGCCCGAGAAGCGCGAGCTGTTCGGTTCCATGAGCATCGAGGACAACCTGCTGCTGGGCGCTTTCCAGCGCAACCGGGCCGGCCACAAGGACCACCTGCAGACCATGGAGGAGGTGTTCACCCTCTTCCCGCGCCTCAAGGAGCGCCGTGCCCAGGCGGCCGGCACCCTGTCGGGGGGCGAGCGGCAGATGCTGGCGGTGGGTCGCGCCCTGATGGCCAAGCCCAAGCTCCTGATGCTGGACGAACCCAGCCTGGGTCTGGCGCCGCTGATCGTGCGGGAGATCTTCCGCATCATCGCCGAGCTGCGCCGCCGCGGCGTGTCCATCCTGCTGGTGGAGCAGAACGCCCGCGCCGCCCTGCAGGTGGCCGACTACGCCTACGTGCTGGAGAACGGCGCCATCAAGATGCAGGGCGAGGCCACCAGCCTGCGCAACGACCCCCGCGTCATCGAGAGCTACCTGGGCCTGGCCAGCAAGCATCAGGAAATGCTGGCGAATTGAACTCAACCGGAGACACGCCCATGCGCGCACTGCAAGTCCTGGCGGACGAACATCAATCCCTGGCGGCCATCCTCCACGCCGTCCGCTTCATGCTCAAGGAGATCGGCGCCGGCCGCCTCAAGCCCGACATCAAGCTGCTGCGTGGCATGGTGGACTACCTGGAGGCCTACCCCGAGCAGCAGCACCACCCCAAGGAAGACCGCCTGCTGTTTGGCCGGCTCGCCGCCCGCACCGACGAGGGCCGGGAGCTGCTCGACAAGCTCTTCCGCCAGCACGCCGGCACCGCCGAGCGCATCGCCCTGCTGGAGAAGGCCCTGGACGCCTTCGCGCAGAACCCGGCCGACGTGGCCGGCCTGTCGGCGGCCTTCGACACCTACGCCGAGTTCTACCGCAACCACATGATCCTCGAAGAGCGCGAGATCCTGCCCCTGCTGCGCAAGCACTTCACCGCCGACGATTGGGCCGAGATCGATGCCGAGCTGGCCGCCACGGGCAATACCATGGGCGGGGCACCGGGTGAGGATTTCGCCGCCATCTTCTCGAAACTGGTGGCCTCGGCGCCCCCTCCCATCGGCTTCGGCGCCGGCCCCTACGAAGGCTGACCCGCCCGCACCCCCACCGGATTGAAAGGACACCCCCATGAGCACCCCCACCCTGACCGAAGCCGCCACCAGCCGCTTCATCCGCATCCAGGAAGGCGACCTGGATCTGCAACTGCACTACAACATCGCTGGCGAAGGCGCCGAGACCGTGGTCATGCTGCACGGCTCCGGCCCCGGCGCCAGTGGCTGGGCCAACTTCAACCGCAACATCGAACCGCTGGTGACCGCCGGCTACCAGGTCATCCTCATGGACTGCCCGGGCTGGAGCAAGAGCGACCCCATCGTATGCACCGGCTCCCGGTCTGATCTGAATGCCCGCGCCCTCAAGGGCCTGCTCGACGGCCTGGGCCTCGACAAGGTGCACATCATCGGCAACTCCATGGGCGGCCACAGTGCCGTGGCCTTTGCCCTCGCCAACCCGGCGCGGGTCGGCAAGCTGGTGCTGATGGGCGGCGGCACCGGCGGCCCCAGCCAGTTCGTGCCCATGCCCACCGAAGGTATCAAGCTGCTCCAGGGCCTCTACCGCGAGCCCACCATCGAGAACCTCAAGAAGATGATGGCCGTCTTCGTGTTCGACAGCAGCAGCCTTACCGAAGAACTCTTCCAGGCCCGCCTGGACAACATGCTGGCCCGCCGCGACCACCTGGACAACTTCGTCAAGAGCCTGGCCGCCAACCCCAAGCAGTTCCCCGACTTCGGGCCGCGCCTGGGTGAAGTCACCGCGCCGGCCCTCGTCCTCTGGGGCCGCG
>NZ_JAFLDT010000136.1 GCF_017302315.1 Zoogloea sp. | reverse complement strand
CCGGCCGGCAGCCCCCTGTTTGCCAGCCGGGGCACACCCGTCGATAGGGCCGCGGGCGAACGCCGCCCCCGCTGGGAGAGCCTGCCCGCCACCACCACCCCGGCGGCCGCGGCCCATGCCGGCCACGCCAATCACTCCACCTGCAGTTGCGGCGGCTGCGGCTGTCGGCGCTGCTGCGGAGGCTGAGCATGCCCGTCTCCATCGGCGAAGTGTCCACCACCATCGAAACCCTGCCGGGCGGCAGCACGGCCGAAGCGGGCAGCGGCGCCACGGCCGACGACGCCCCCTTCGAAGTGCGCATGGAAGACCTCCGCGCCCTCGTCCGCGCCCTGGTGGCCGAAGAGCTCGAGCGCCAGCTGCGCCATCGGAGCGAGTGCCCATGAGCGCAGAAGCCCCCTTCCTGGCCAGCGGCCGCCCGCAGATCAAGGTGGACGGGCAACGCGCCGAGCGCCTCGAGGCCGACCTGATCCGCCTCGAGGCCCGCGCCGACGCGGCCGGCGTTGCCTCCCTGGAAGCAATCTTCCTCAACTGGGGCAGCCGCGAACCCGGCCAGCCGGTGGATTACGTGCATTTCGATACGGCCGACATCGACTTCGGCAAGCGCCTGGCTATCGCCTTCAGCACCACGGGCGACGAACTGACCGTCTTCGACGGCCTCATCACCGGCATCGGCGCCGCCTACCCGGAGCTGCGCCCGCCCGAGCTGACCCTGCTGGCCGAAGATGCCCTCGCCGGCCTGCGCTACCGCCGCCGCACCCGCCTCTCCGAAAACCAGAGCGACGGCGACATCGCCGGCCGCATCCTCTCCGACGCCAGCCTGAGCCCCGACGCCGGGCGCAGCGGCGCCAGCCACGTGGCCCTGCTGCAGGTGAACGAAGATGAACTCAGCGCCCTGCGCAGCCGCAGCGGCGACGCCCTGATCGCCCTGCGTGACGGCACCGTGCATATCAACGAAGCCTCGGCCCTCACCGACACCCCGATCCGCCTGAGCCGCGAGAACGAGCTGATCCGCTTCACCGTGCTCGCCGACCTGGCCCACCAGCGCGGCGAGGTGCGCGTGCATGGCTACGACGTGGCCGCCAAGGAGGCCATCCACGAAAGCGCCGGCGCCGACGCCATCCGCCCCGAGGCCGGCCCCGGCCGCCTCGGCCCCGAGATCGTCACCCGGGTGTTTGCCAACGCCGCCGACGACCTCCACCTGGAAGCCCCCGCCACCGGTGCCGAAGCCCGCACCCTGGCCGAAGCCGCCCTGCGCCGCCGCGCCCGCCGCTTCCTGCGCGGGCTCGGCGTGACCCGCGGCACGCCGCAACTGCACGTGGGATCGAAGGTGGAGCTGGTCGATCTGGGCCCCTGGTTTGCCGGCACCTACCTGGTCACCGCCGTCACCCACCGCTTCGATCAGGTGGAAGGCTACCGCACCGAATTCGAGGCCCAGCGGCCCAACCTGGGAGAGTCCGCATGATTCCCGGCGCCAGCTCCGCACCGGCGGGTGAGCGCCAGCGCCTCTACGGCGTCTACCCGGCCATCGTCACCGACGTGCAGGACCCGGACAGCCAGGGCCGCGTGCAGATCCGCCTGCCCTTCGTCGAAGAGAGCGACGGCGGCAGCGCCCTGGCCTGGGCCCGCCTCGCCACCCTGATGGCCGGCGCCGACCGGGGCACCTGGTTCATCCCCGAAGTGGACGACGAGGTGCTGGTGGCCTTCACCGCCGGCGACCCGCGCCGCCCGGTGGTCATTGGTGCCCTGTGGAACGGCGTCGATACGCCCCCCGAGAGCATGGACAGCGCCAACAACATCCGCTCCATCACCTCCCGCAGCGGCCACACCCTCACCTTCGACGACACCGCCGGCGCCGAAAAGGTGGAGCTCAAGACAAACGGCGGCCACACCTTCACCCTCGACGACGCAGCCGGCGGCACCGTCACCCTGACCCACTCCAACGGCGCCCAGGTGAAGATCGACGTGGTGGGCAACATCGAGATCACCGCCAATGTGCGGGTTACCGTGCAGGCCCCGGCAGGGCTGGAAGTCACGGCAGCCATGGTCACCGTCAATGCGGCCATGTCCACCTTCTCGGGGGTGGTGAAGGCCGACGCGGTGATCACCAACAGCGTGGTCTCCCCCAGCTACACACCGGGCGTGGGGAACATATGGTGAGCCGGGCCGCGGGCAGGCGCCTCCTCGTTCCGGCTGACCGCGCCCCCTCGCGGGAGCGGCTGCTGGCCACCGCGCCCTTCTTCCTGCGTGACCTCACCCAGGTGCCCGCCGAAGCGCCGCCGCGCCTGCTGTCCTTCGAGAGCGACAGCTTCATGGACGACTTTCTGGCGACGGCGGCCGGCAAGCGCGCGACCCTGCCCCGGCTGCTGCCCTGGCGCGACTGGTCCGAGCCGCCGGCCGGGCTGGTGGATGCCCATGGGCAGGCCCGCTACGCCACGGCCAGCCTGGCCCGGCGCACACCCGCCAGCGCCGACATCGAAGCCTCCAGCGGCCCGGCCATGGACGCCGACGGCATCCCCCACGGCCTCGTGGCCGCCGAGAAGGCCGCCACGCCCCCGTGGCTGCGCAAGCTCTACCTGCCCCTGCACGAGCGCTTCAACCTCATCAGCTTCGACCTGGTCTGCGCCGCCGCCGGCTGGCCGCGGGTGGCGCGCAAGCGCATCAAGGGCAGCGGTGCGGTGATCCGCCGCTTCATCCCCGGCACGGCCGGCAGCCCGGAACGCTGGGAGGACTGGATCGCCGTCGATGAACGGCATGGCGCCTGGCTGCCCCTGCTGCCCACCGACCTGCAGACCGGTGCCGCCGGTGCTGCGGTTGATCCGGCAAAACTGCCCGCCCCCGGCGCCGCTTTGGAGCTGCGCCTGCGCACCCTGCTCGACCTGGGCGCAGCAGACCCGCTGCCACCCCTGGGCCTCCTCAGCGCCCCCCTCTCCCTGCTGCCCCCCGATGCCGGGCAGGCCGCCGAACACTGCACCCTGTACGGCTACCTGCCGGTGTTCAGCGCTGCCCGGGAAGTCCCGACCCAGTTGCAGGCCGGTGACACCCCCGCCGCCATTGCCACGGCCCTCAGCCAGCACACCCAGGCCCGCCTCGACACCCTCTTCCAGGGCGCCGTCGATCTGCGCAATGCCGCCCTGCCCCACCTGCGCAGCCTGCTCGACGCCACCGTGCTGCCGGCACGGCCCTCCGCAGCAGCCGCCACCGCCATCTCCGACAACCTGGTCGCCACCGCCCCCGCCGGGCTTGGCCAGGTGGGCAACACCCTCGCCCACACCATCGACAAGGCCCTGCTGGAAGCGCTGGCCCGGCTGTGGCAGACCATCACCGCGGCGGCCACCGACGACGCCGACATCGCCGGCAACGTGCGCAGCGGCACCGATCTGTGGGCCGCCAGTACGGCCGCGGACACGGCCAGCGCGCCGGGCCTGTTCAACAACCTGCCCGGCGTCAGCGCGGGCGTCCAGGCCACTGCTGCCGCCGTCTGGTTGAGCGACGCCGGCAACAGCGCCTGGGACACCCTGCTGCGCCAGCGCCTGCATCAGTTGATGGATGCCTGGCTCGCCGGCACCGCCCTGCCGCCGCCGGCCCAGGGCAATTCCGGCCTGGTCGGCACCGACCACCTGGCCGTGGTGGTGGTGATGGCCCTGCTGCGCCTGCGCGGCTGCCGCCTTACCCTGGCTGCGCGCCTCAACCAGGCCCTCTACAACGATCCCCTGGCCGCCGACCTGAAGGCCGTAGCCGCCGACGGCAAGCGTCAGATGGGCCTCGCCGCCCTGGCCGAGCTGGCCGAAACCCTGCTGGCCCAGGAGGCAGCCCGGGGCGACATCCAGGCCACCCCGCCGTGGCCGCCGGTGGCCCTGCCGGCCCAGTGGATCCTCGATGCCCATGGCCACGGCGAGGCCATCGCCAAAATCTACGCCCGCTTCGACGACGGCCTGGCCGCCGCCGGCAATGGCGCGGTGGATCAGCTCAATGCCCGCATCGAGACCATCGAGACCGAGCTGGGCACCGCCGTGGCCGGCCTGCGCGCCGGCCTGTCCCTGGGCGCAGCCCAGCTCAGCCTCAACGAACAACCCCCCTGCGGCCTGCTGGTGCTGCCCGGCATCCGGGTCGCCGGCACCGTGCTGGCCGCCTTCCGCACCGCGGCCGCCGCCCGCTATACCGCCGAGCCTGAACGCCTGGCCCTGCCCGAAGCCCGCAGCAGCGACGCCCTGCCGCGCCTGCGCTTTGATGCCGAACACCTCTACGCCGCCTGGGCCTGGGTGCGCGTCGCCGGTCACACCCCCTGCGAGCCCGAACGCATTGTGTGGACGCGGCGCAGCGAGCCTTTCTCCATCGCCGACCCCACCGACCTCCTCGGCGCCCGCCCGGCCAGCATCCAGATGCCCGACATCCCCAAGCTG
The DNA here is from genome assembly GCF_017302315.1 of Zoogloea sp. GTDB lineage: Bacteria > Pseudomonadota > Gammaproteobacteria > Burkholderiales > Rhodocyclaceae > Zoogloea. Next base: position 1,226 of record NZ_JAFLDT010000136.1, on the reverse strand, counting down.
CTGCGCGACATCCCGCGCATTGCCCGCGCCCGGGCCAAGCCCTTTGCCGGCATGGCGGCGCCCCCCGGCTCGGGCGTCATCACCGGCGCCGACATGGCCGACACGCGCCGGGATTTCGGCATCGGCATGATCTGCAACTTCGGCATCCCCGTGCTGACCATCTGCGCGCTGATCCTCTTCAAGATCATCTTTACCGTGCTGATCACGCTGCCCTCGTTCAGCTGGATGCTCTTCCTGAAGTTCTGCCTGCCATTTCCAAAGAGGGGACCATGAGCACCGCGCCGGGCCGCCCCCAGCAAGCTCGCACCGCAGTGCGTAGCACGGAGGTACTCCAATGAGCACAGACAAGCTCGGCCAGGGATTGCGTTTCCCGCTGGTCACCGGCGACGGCTTCGGCTGGATCTCCGGTGCCGCGGCGGTGGAACAGTCCATCCGCACCATCCTCCTCACCGAACCCGGCGAGCGCATTGCCCGCCCCAACTTCGGCGTGGGCCTGCGGCGCTTTCTGTTCGCCCCCAACAGCCTCGAGCTGCGCACCCGCATCCGGGTCGCTGTCAGCGAGGCACTGGCCCGGGACGAAGCCCGCATCCGCGTCGAGTCCGTTGCCGTGAATACCGACCCGCGGGAAGCCACCGTGCTGCGCATCGCCATCCGCTACGAGATCCTCGGCGAACCCGGTGCGCAGAACCTGGTGTTCCCCTTCTACCTGAACGGGGGTGCCTGACATGGCCATCCAACCTCCCCGCCTCGACGACCGCGCCTTCGACGACCTGCGTGCCGAGCTGATCCGCCGCATCCCGACCCACGCGCCGGAATGGACCGACCACAACGCCTCCGACCCGGGCATCGCCCTGGTGGAGCTGTTTGCCGCCCTCGGCGACAACGTCCTCTACCGCCTCAACCGGGTGCCGGAGGTGGCACGCCTGGAGTTCCTGCGCCTGCTGGCCATTCCGCCACGGCCGGCGCGGGCCGCCCAGGCCATGGTGCGCCTGGAGGCCCGCCGGGGCATCGCCCCGGTACCGGTGGATTTTGCGGTGGGCAGCCCCACCCTCGAGTTCACCGCCGGCGACGTCCACTACCAGACCCTCGACGAGATCACCGTCCTGCCCCTGGAACTCAGCGCCTGGGTCAAGCAGCCCTATTCCGGCCCGCTGCTCGCCGGGGGCATCGAGAACGTCAGCACCCTGCTCGTCGATCACATGGGCAGCGCACCGGCCCTGGCCCAG
>NZ_JAFLDT010000135.1 GCF_017302315.1 Zoogloea sp. | reverse complement strand
GGCTTCAGCGGCGCGGCCGGCCAGGCGCGCGCTTTCGGCGGCGATCTGGCGGATCTCCTGGGCCGCGCGCAGGTTGAGCCAGGCATTGGCGAGGGCCATGCGGGCCAGACGGATGGTGTTGTCCAGGTCGGCGTCGGTGGCCGCCAGATTGCGATCGGCCGCCCGCAGGCGCAGCTCGCGCTTCTCGCCCCGTTCGAAGGTCTGGTCCAGCCGCAGCACGCTGTCCATGGGGCGATCCCAGTAGCCGCCGGTGCTGCTGCGGGCAGGGTTGATGCTGGTCACGGCGGCGCTGAGGGTGGGGTTGGGGCGTGCCCCGGCGATGTCCATCCCGGCGCGGGCGCCGGCCACTGCGCTCCGGGCCTGAAGAATCGCCGGATTGGCTTCGAGCAGCAGGGTCTCGGCGGTGGCGAGATCGAGGGGCGGGGGTGTATCGAGGGGCTGCGCCAGGCAGGAGAGCGGCAGCAGGCAGCTTGCCAGCAGTAGTTTGGAAGAGGGGCGCATTCCATGCAGGCCTGATTGAACAGGCCTGAAGTCTAGGAGGCGTCCCTGTCGATGACCTGAATGATTCCTTGCACCAATCTTGCGCAGGGCTCAGGCACGGGCCACGGGGGCGAGCACGCTGAGGGCCGCCTCGATCAGCAGGCAGACATCGCGTCTGCAGCGAGGGTCGACCGCGAAGACCGGTACGCAGCCGAAACCGGCGCGCTCCAGTTCGGCCTGGTAGTCGTCGAGGGTAAGACCACCCCCCAGATCGCAATGGGTGATGCCGACGGAGAGGGCGGTGTCGCGGATGAAGCGGCTGAAGGCGCCGAGGTGGAAATGCAACTGGTCCAGGGCGTCGGGCCGGCTGTTGTCGATGAGCAGGATCAGGGCCAGGGCGTCTTCGGTGAGCAGTTCCCACATGAAGTCGAAGCGCTCCCGGCCGGGGGTGCCGTAGAGATGGAGGGTGCAGCCATCGCCCAGCGTCATCGCCCCGTAGTCGAGGACTGCTCCGGTGAAAGGCTTCGACTGGCCCGGCCCGCCGAGGATGGGGGCCTCCGCGCGGAGGGGCGGGATGTCGCTGGCGGCGCCGATCGCGGTGGTCTTTCCCGCGCCGACCGGGCCGCCGAAGATGAGCTTGTGATGACCCACCGGCGCTAAGGCGTCAGTCAGGTGCAAGCTTGTCCGGGCGGGTACCCAGGAGCTTGCCGAAAACACGCTTGAACAGGCCGCGAGTAGGGAGCGCCGCCTGTACGCCAGCGTTCCCTGCGGCGGGGCTCCGGGGCGTTGCCGCGGGCGCCGGTGCGACCACCTGCTCCACGTGACCCAGGGCGGCACAGGCGCTGTAGAACGCGAAGACGTAGCGCTGGGGCGCCCCCAGACTGGCAACGGTCTCCCGCAGGCTCAGCTCGCCCCGCGACCACAGACCGGCGATGCGCATGGCTTCCGGCGGTACGGCCAGACGGGTGAGGTTGGGCCAGCTCTTGAGGCGGATCGGGTGCTCCAGCCCGGTGCCCCGGGGCAGACGTCCCCGCGAGGCCCACAGGGCCAGCTCCCACTCCAGACCATCCAGGGGGCGGGCCACGGCCCCCTCCGGCAGCGGTGTGTCGGCCTCCTGGCGAGCCATGGCGAGGGTGCCGCGGGTGGGGAGCTGGGCGAGGGCACGCAGGGCATTGGGGCTGCGGGTGGTCCATGCCTGACCGTTGCGCGGGTCGAGGATGAGGGCCGTGCCGCGGGCGTCGTCGATGCGTACCGGGCGCCCGATCTCGCGGGCGTGGGTGATCGCCCGGGCCACCAGCCCCTGCAGGAAGCTCGCCGGGTCGTAATAGATGCCGGCGAGGGCCGCCGGGTTGTCCAGATCGGCATCGGGCAGGGAGCCGACGTGGAGGGTTGCCATGCGGGCCTCGAACCGGCGCAGCAGGGCGACCTCATCGGGGCCCGCACCACTCAGGGTGTCGAGGGCGATCTCGTCGGGAATGCTGTCCACGGTGCCCCCCCGCTCGTCGCCGGCGTCCGGGAGGCCGAGGGTGGTGGCCGTGTCGGCGGGCGGCAGCAGGCTGCGGACTTTTTCAAGTGCAGCCGAGAAGGCCGCCAGGCCGACGGGCTTGGTGATCTCCACGGTGAGGGGGTCGGGGCGCTGTCCGGGGGCCTGGGTGGTGACGATCAAGGGCCGGTGGGGGTAGAGCATGCGGTGCCCCGCCAGCAGGTAGGGGCCCAGGTCATTGTCCACGTCGATGAAGGCCACGTCGGCCGCGTCCTCCTCCGCGATCCGGCAGGCGCCGGGTCCCACCCGCGACAGAAAGATCTCGAAGGCATACAGCGCCCGGTTATCCATGCCGGAGTGACACAGGCGGAGTGTGGTGGCTGTCATGACGGACGTTCTCCCGGATTCGAGTGGGCGGCGCCGAGACCGTTCACGGGGCTGGGCTCGGCTTGGCTTGGACAGCGCAGGACGTCCCATCGAATCTTATGCCGAAGGGACGAACTGCATTGCAGTCTGTCGGTGCCAATTCTATGCCGGATGAGCCAGCGGCGGGAGTTGTTTTAGATGAATTTGACGTTTATACAGTTTTTGACAGTGGAGCGGACGGGTGGGCCGGTTGGCAGGCATACCCGGCCGCGGCTATGTTGATCTCCTGCAGGAAGTCGACGAAGGTTGGTGCTGGGCCGTCGGGATCCTTGGCGGCGTCATCAATCCGACGCAGGGCGACGGCATCCTGCCAGAAGGGCTGTGCCTCGAAAGCACGTATCTGGACCGCAGACATGGGGCCACCCTGCAGGGCCAAGCTCTCCACGGAGTCTCTCGAAAGTCGGTCGGCGTAGCCAGGCTGCGTGGTGCATAGGTAACGTTTGGCGGCCACGTGCAGGCGCACCGTTTCCGCCACGGCGGGGCCGAAGTGCGGGAGCAGCCACTCGGCGCCAACGTCTTCGTGGTGATCGTCGATGCCGGCGGCGGCCGGGTGTTCGCCCAGGGTGTGGATCATGTGGCCGATGTCGTGGAGCAGGGCTGCCACGATCAGATGTGCGGGCAGTCCGCGTTGCCGGGCGAGGGCTGCCGATTGCACCGCGTGCAGGCGCTGGGTGACCTGGGACAGGCCGTAGCGTCCATGGGCACGGCCGTCATAGATGTCCAACAGTTCGTTAAGCAGGGTGGTGACTGGCGCGGGATGTACGGTGCTCACGGGTGGGCTTCTCCAGAGGCGTTGGCGGGATGGCGCACCCCCATGTCTGCCAAGGCCTCGCCTACCGCTGCGACAGCGGCGTGTATCTGCCTGGTGTCGATTGCGCCGATGCAGCCGACGCGAAAGGTGTCGACCCGGGTCAGCTTGCCTGGATAGAGGATGAAGCCGCGGGCCTTGACGCGCGCGTACAGTTCCTCGAAGCAATAGGCCGGATCAGTTGGTGCGTGGAAGGTGACGATCACCGGTGCCTGGAAGCGATCCTCCAGAAAGGTACGCAGGCCCAGCGCCCGCATGCCCGCCACCAGGGCCTGGCAGTTCCGTGCGTAGCGGCCCAGGCGGGCGGGCGGGCCGCCTTCTTCGCGGTACTGGTCGAGGGCTTCGTGCAGAGCAGCAAGCACGTGGGTGGGAGGGGTGAAGCGCCACTGCCCGGTGCGCTGCATGTACCGCCACTGGTCGTGCAGGTCGAGGGCGAGAGAATGGCAACGGCCGGCGGCTTCCTCCAGGGCCACACGGCGGGCGATCACGAAACCCATGCCGGGCACGCCCTCCAGGCACTTTCCGGAGGCGGCGATCACCGCGTCGAAAGGCATGCGGGCCGCGTCGATGGGAATCAGTCCGAAGGTGCTCATGGCATCCACGATCAGGCTGCGCCCCTGGCTGGCCACGGCCTCGGCGATGGCCGGCAGGGGGTTGAGGATGCCGGTGCCGGTTTCACAGTGGACCTGGGCCACGTGGGTGATGGTGGGGTCGTCCGCCAGAGCCCGGGCGATGCGCACCGGGTCAGCCGGCTCGTCCTCGCCAAAGGGCAGTACTACGCAGCTCCGGCCGAGGGTGTTGAGGATGCGCACGACGCGCTGGCAGTAGGCCCCGTTGTTGGGCACCAGCACTTTGCCGTCCACGGGCACCAGGGTACCCAGGGCGGCTTCCACGGCGAAGGTGCCGCTGCCTTGCAGGGGCACGCAGACATGGCTGTCGGCACCGCCGACGATGTCTGTCAGGCGGGCGCAGACGCCGGCGGTGAGGGCGTTGAAATCCTGATCCCAGGAGCCCCAGTCCTGCAGCATGGCTTCCTTGGTGCGGCGGGTGGTGGTGAGGGGGCCGGGGGTCAGCAGAATCGGTTCGGGCATGATCAGTTTCCTGGGTGGTTGGCGGTGGCGGGCACCACGGCGGCGCGCAGCACCTTGCGTGCGGCGCCATCAGCGAAGGCTTCGCTCAGCTGCTCAAGGGTGTAGTGACGGTCCACCAGTGCCTTGAAAGGAAAGCGGCGCCGGTTGGCCTGGACGAAATCCAGGGCCTGGATCAGATGACGGGGGTGGTAGTTGTGTACGCCGCGCAGGGTAAGCAGCTTGCGCAACACCAGGTTGGCATCGATGGGCACGGGCGTGCCGGGGCTGACGATGCCGGCGATCACGTAGGTGCCGCCGGTACGCAGCAGGGCCAGCCCGGGGGGGATGGCGGCCGGGTCGCCGCACACTTCGATCACTGCGTCGGGGCCGGCCGGTGGGCACAGTTCACGGACTTGGCGGGCCAGGGCTGCACCGTCCTCCGCGTCAGGGTCGAGGGCCACATCCACACCGAACAGGGCCCCCATCTCGCGGCGGGTCCGTTCGCCATCCACGCCGATCACCCGGCGTGCGCCACGGGCCTTGGCGATGGCTGCGCCGTACAGGCCGAGCAGGCCCAGCCCCTGCACTACCACCGTGTCGCCGAGCTTCAGGGCAGCCGCCTCCACCGCGGCGACCATGGTGGCGACGCCGCAGTTGATGGGCGTGGCCTCCTCGTCGCTGAGCTCATCGGGGAGACGCAGCACCCAGGACCGGGGCAGTACGTAGCAGTACTCGGCAAAACCACCATGGTGATGGGGTGCGGTATCGGCGGAGCAGTGGCCGTACTTGTCCACGCCCGCCGACTTGTGGGGCAGGTCGAGGATTTCGGAGAAATAGTCCGGCGTCGGGGCGAAGTACTCGCTCCAGGTGATGCGGTCCCCCTGGCGCAGCGGGTCGCCGCGCATGTCCCGCTCCACGCCATGGCCCAGGGCCACGATGTTGCCGATGATCTCGTGGCCGAGCAGGCCGGGACAGGGGCCGGGGCGGTGCCCCTGCCAGGTGTGGATGTCGGAGCGGCACAGGGTGGCCATGCGCACCTTGACCAGCAGTTCGCCGCTGCGGGGTGGCCGCAGGGGATAGTCGGCGAGGCGGAAAGCGCCGCCCGGTGTGTCATATACGGCCACCCGGGCCTGGGTCGGAATCATGCGGCCTCCGGGCGGGTGCCGTTGATGGCGAAGTCGTAGATCCAGTGGCTCTTCAATCCGCCGGCGGCAGCCCGTGCCCTGTACGCGGCGTTGAGCGGGGCGCTGAGGATGAAGGGCACGCGGGCCTCGGACACCCCGCCATGGCTGCGCAGGCGGGCATCCTTGAGGGCGGACAGGTCATGCTCGGCGGCACGGCTGCCGATCACCACTCCGGCCTCGGCGATCACCGCCACATCGCCCTCCCGGTCGGCGGGCAGGTCGAAGCGGGCGCACGCGGCGTCCCGCTCCAGGGCCTCGGCCACGCCGGGGACGGCGGCCACCCAGT
>NZ_JAFLDT010000134.1 GCF_017302315.1 Zoogloea sp. | reverse complement strand
CGCCCACGCGGGCGCCATCCAGGCCTGCGCCACGGCCGACCCCGCCGGCCTTGCCTGGGGCGCCTTCCAGGCCTGGGGCGACGCGGAGTTCCGCCTCACGCCCCCGGCGGCCTGAGCCGCCCGCGGAAGTGCCCGCTCAGAGGGTGTGAAGAAATCGTAGCGAGCGGTTCGAGTTCGCCCCGAGAAGCGCAGCCGTACAAGGGTACGGTGAGCATCGCAGGGGCGACTTGTAGGGGCGACTTCAGTCGCCCATCCGCGTCGATCACAGGCATGCCCTTGATCGACGTCCGCGGGCGACTGAAGTCGCCCCTACAGTCCCCACAATCCCAACAATCCCCACATTCCCTCCAGCCGCCCTCAGCGCGTCCCATAAACCCCTTCAGCTTCACCCATCGGGTGATACGGCCAGTGGAGGGCAATCCCGTGTCAGCATTGGGTTTGCGTCTGGTTCGGGGAGGGCAACAGAGGAAAATGGGTGTGTTCACACCCGCTCAGGCCTGGCTGGCCCGGTATTTCTGCCAGCCGCTCCAGCTATACAGGATCAGCCCGGCCCAGATCAGCCCGAAGGTGAGCAGGCGGGCGGGCTGCAGCGCTTCATCAAAGAGCAGCACCGCCGTCAGGAACTGCAGGGTCGGGTTGATGTACATGAGCATGCCCACCGTGGCCAGGTTGAGGCGCTGGGTGGCGGCTGCGAAGAGCATCAGGGGCAGGGCCGTGAGCACCCCGGCCAGGGCCAGCAGGCCCTGGGTGAGGGCATCGTGGCCGGTGAACACGCTGTGCCCCTGGGCCTGCTGCCACAGGGCATACACGCCGATCAGGGGCAGCAGGGTGAGGGTTTCCAGCCACAGGCCGGAAACGGCATCCACCGCCACCTGCTTGCGCACCAGCCCGTACAGCCCGAAGCTGCCGCCGATGAACAGCGAGATCCACGGCAGGCTGCCGAGGGTCAGGAGTTCACTGCCAACGGCCGCCACGGCCAGGCCCACCGAGGCCCACTCCTTGCCGTTGAGGCGCTCCTTGAGCACCAGCATGCCCAGCAGCACATTCACCAGCGGCGTCAGAAAGTAGCCCAGGCTGGACGCCACCACCTGGCGCTGATCCACCGCCCACAGGAAGGCCAGCCAGTTGGCCCCCACCAGCAGCGCCGCCAGCCCCAGGCGCAACACCGTGCCGGGGCGCCGCGCAGCAGCAAGGGTCGCCGGCCAGTGGTGGCGCACGGTGAGGATCAGGCTGACGAACAGGCATCCCCAGGCCGCGCGATTGCACAACAGATCCACCGGGCTGACGTGGCCGAGCTGGCGGAAGAACAGCGGAAAGAAGCCCCAGATGCCGTAGGCACCGAGACCGAAAGCCACACCGGCGAGGCTTGCACGTGGGTCCACGGATTCAGGTTCGCGGAAAGTCGGGGGCCCACGGTATCACCTGTGCCGCCACTTCACGCTTGGGGTTTTCCTCCAGGCCGGCAGCGGGCCTACAATGGGACCATTCCACTGCTAGGACGCCCCCCATGCTGATCATCTTCAAATCCCCCGCCAGCGGCGACGTCATCATGTTCGAGAAGAACGGCAAGGAGATGCTCACCGTACTGGGCAAGGATCCCGCCGAGCCCAAGGGCATCTTCACGGTCGAACAGTTGCCCTCGGCCATCGCCACCCTGAAGGCGGCCATTGCCGCTGACAAGGCCCGGCAGACCGAGAAGGCCGACGCGGAGGAGAACGAAGCCAAGCCGGCGGGCGGCGGTGTCGCCTTCTTCCAGCGCGCCGTGCCTTTGCTGGAGATCCTGGAGCGCTCCCTGAAGGACAAGCACCCCGTCACCTGGGGCATCTGAAGCTGCGAGGCCCCACCCCATGACCCGGCGCGACATCGATCTGGCCCTCGAGGTGGTGCAGGAGCACCTGCCGCAGTTGGGCATCCCCAAGCGTTTGTGCACCCGCAAGCTGTCGGCAGCAGGGCGGGTTTTCGGCCAGTATCGCTGGCACTCCGACACCCTGCGTCTCAACCCGCGCTATCTGGCGCCCCTGTCCGACGACGACGCCCTCGACCTGCTCGACACGGTGCTCCATGAGTTGCTCCATAAGGCTTCGCCCCTGTGGAAGCAGTTGCGCGACAGCTTCCGCCCCCACCCGGATATCTGGATGAAGGCCGAGAAGCTGGCGGTCCGCCTCGGCCCGGCCTATCTGGCACGACGCCGCAGCGCACATACATCCGACGCGCAGCAGGCCTGAAGCCCCGACCGCCGGATTCGGGCTTAGTCCGGAATATCCGCCACGTCGGGCACCACCACGGCAAACAAGTCACCCAGGGCGGCCAGGGCCGCCGCCTGCAGGGTTGCGGCAGGAACCGTGCTGCCGTCCGGCCCGGCGAGGGGGCGGGTGGCGGTGGCATTGGCGGGCACCGTGACGGCATAGCCCAGGTTGAAGGCGCCGCGGCCGGTGGAGTTGATGCACATGTGGGTCATGAAACCGACCACCACCAGGTTCTTCACACCCAGCGCTTTCAGGCGCGCGTCCAGATCGGTATTCACGAAGGAGTTGGGGTAGTTCTTCACCACCACCGGCTCGCCCTCGGCGGGCGCCACCTTGTCGGCAATGGCGCCGATCTCGGCCCGGATGTCGTAGGGCGTGCCAGGGCCAGCATCATGCTGGATGTGGATCACCGGCACCTTGAGGGCGCGGGCGCGGGCCAGCAGGCTGGCGCACGCGTCGAGGGCGGGCTCGACACCACTGAGCTGCATCACCCCGGTGCGGTAGGTGTTCTGGGCGTCCACCAGGATCAGGGCTGACTCGGACAGGCGGGACGGGGCAGCGGGGAGGCCGGACAACTGGCGCAGGGAGGTGGAGGCGGTCATGGAGGATCTCCTGAGTGGATGTGAAAGGGGGAACAACAGGCTCAGACTAAGCGCTCACAAAGCCTGCGTAAATTGACATCCATGCCTCACTTTCCTGCAAAAATGCAGGCCTCAACCGGGACGAAGATGATGAATTGGGACGATCTGCGTTTTCTGGTGGTGATCGGCCGCGAGGGCACGCTGGCTGCCGCCGCCCGCGACCTGAAGGTGGACCAGACGACCGTGGCCCGCCGCCTGCGCGCCCTGGAGGAGAGCCTGGGCACCCCCTTGTTCGAGCGCAGCGAGGGGCGCTGGAACCCCACTCCGGTGGGCGCGCGGGTGCTGGCGCGCAGCACCCGCATCGAGGAGGATGTGGCCGGCGTGGTGCGTCTGGCCGAGGCCGGCAACCGGGCCGTCAGCGGTCTGGTGCGCATCACCGCCGTCAGCGCCATCATCGGCGAGTATCTGGTGCCCCGGCTGCCCAATCTTTATGCCCTTCACCCCGACCTCTCCGTCGAACTGATCGCCAGCAACGACAACCTGAGCGTGGCCCGCCGGGAGGCCGACATTGCCATTCGCCTGGCGCGCCCGGCCAGCGGCGACTTCCTGATCCGCAAGCTGGCCGACGTGGGTTTTGCCCTCTACGGTGCCGCCCGGGGCGATCTGCCGGTGCGCCCCGGTGACTGGGTGGCCTACAACCCGGACCTGGACCACACACCGGAGATGCGCCACCTGGCCGCCATGCTCAGCACGGGCCGGGTGCGCCTGCGCTCCAACAGCCTGCGCGGGCTGGCCCGGGCCGTGGCCGACGGTATCGGCCACGGCATCCTGCCCTGCTTCATGGCCGACCCCGACCCCGCCCTGGTGCGCCTGGGCGGGCCGGAGCCGGTACTGACGCGGGAGCTGTGGATGCTCATCCACCCCGATGCCCGCCCCCAGGCACGGGTCGCCGCCTGCGCCGAGTGGCTGGTGGCGTGCTTCGGGGCCGAAGCCGAGCGATTTCAAGGCCGCCAGTGAGCGGGGGTGAAGAAGTCGTAGCGAGCGCTTCGAGTTCGCCCCGAAAAGCGCAGCCGTACAAGGGTACGGTGAGCATCGCAGGGGCGAAATCGGGTCGCGCAGCAGATCTACTCACCCCCTCTGGGCGAAGACGCCCCGAAGGCCGCGTCATCACGCGGTCTTCACAAAAGCTTCATTCAATTGGCGTGGAGCGCTGCCGACAATCACGATATTACCCATCGTGTTCACGCCCACGCACCATGTACTTCAGCGGCCTCGTCACCCATCTCCGGGACATCCTGGCCTGCCAGGCTCTCGGCTTTGTCTTCCAGCCCATTTTCGACCTGCGTCGACGCGAGGTGCTGGGCTACAAGACACTGATGCGCGGCCCCGCCGACTCGCCGCTGCACACACCGGAGCAGCTCCTGCGGGTGGCCCGGGACGCCGGCCTCGGCCTCCCCCTGGAGCGCCTCGCCGCACGCCGGGCCGTGGCCACCTTTGTTGCCGCCGGGCTGCCCGGACGGCTCTTCATCAACCTGAGCGGGGCCATGATCGTGGACGTGTCGGCAGACGACGAACTGCCACGCATGCTGGACGAAGGCGGCCTCGACACCGCCCGGCTGGTGGTGGAATACATGGACACCGACACCCCCGCCGGCCTGGACGACGCCTGGCAGAAACTCCGGGCACAGGGTTGCGGGCGCGCCACCGGGCGCGCCGGGATGGGGGCGGACTTCATCAAGCTGCCCCCGTCGTGCACCCAGCGCATCCATGCCGATGCGGTGCGCAGGGACAGGGCAGCCGCCACGATTGAAGACACCCGTCAACGCGGGCTGCGGGTGATCGCCGAAGGCATCGAGGATGCCCGCGACCTGGCCACCCTGTGCGAGCTGGAGTGCGACTGCGCCCAGGGCTTTCTGCTGGGCATACCGGCGGCCGAACCGGCGCGCCAGCTCTCCCGCAGCGTGGCCGGGCTGATCGCCACGGCCTTCGCCAGGGCCGCCCTCAGCCGGCCGTGAGCTGGGCGTAGAGCCCGGGCAGTCGCGCCGGCAACTCGGCCGGGTTGCGCAGGATGGTGTAGCCGGACGGCCCGAAGAGGTGGGGCAGATAACCCTGGCCTTCCTTGTCGATGGTCACGCAGAAGGGGCGCACGCCCTCCTGACGGGCGGCGTTGAGGCTCATCCGGGTGTCCTCGATACCGTAGCGGCCTTCGTAGTGATCCACATCGTTGGGCTTGCCGTCGGACAGGATCATCAGCAGACGCAGGGCCTCCGGGCGCTTGGCGAGGATCTGCGTGGCGTAACGGATGGCCGCCCCCATGCGGGTGTAGAAGCCGGGCTTGAGCACCCCGATGCGGCCGCGGATGCGGTCGTCGATCTTCTCGTCGAAGCCCTTGATGCGATGAAAGCGGATGTGCTCGCGGCGACGCGACGAGAAGCCGTACAGGCCGAAGGGGTCGCCGGTGGCCCCCAGGGCCTCCGAGAATAGCCACAGACTGTCGCGGATCACGTCGATCACGCGCTGCTCATCGCTGACCCAGGTGTCGGTGGACAGGGACAGATCAGCCAGCACCAGGCAGCACAGGTCGCGCTCCCGCCGCTCGCAGGACAGGTAGCCGCCATCGCTGCCGGCCACATGGCCGGTGCGCCGGTCGGCGTAGGCGCGCACGCAGGCATCGATGTCGAGCTCGGCGCCGTCGGGCTGGTTCTTGAGCCAGCGCCGGGCGGGGGTAAGGGCCTCCAGCTGGCGACGCAGACGCCGGGCCGGTGCGATAAGACGCGAAGGCAGCGGACAAGGCTGGGCGTCCCGGGGGTCGAGCACGGTGATGCTGCACATGTCCTTCTTCAGCACCTGCTTCTTCCAGTCCCACTCGGGCAGCAGGATGCCGCTCTCCAGGGGAATGTCGTCGTGGGCGGCGGAGGGCAGATCCAGGTCGAAGCGCACCCGCGAGGCGGTATCCTGACCATCCCGGGCCACGGCGATGCGGTCCATGTCGCGGGCCACCCGGGTCGGGTCCTCGTCGTCGCCCTCTTCATGGCCGCGATTCACTTTCACGTATTCGGCAAAGGACAGCAGGCTCTCGGCCCGGAAGGGCAGGATCAGCCCGTTGCGGCCATCGGGCATGTCTTCCCGCTGGGCCTGGCGGCGGCGGTCGGTGGCGTCGGCCGATTTGCCGCCCTCCCGGTGTTCGGCGGGCGTCGGGTCGGCGGCCGACTGGCGCCTGTCCAGGGCCACCGGCGCCGGATACAGCCACAGGGCCACGGGTGTCGGCGGGCGCCGGGCAGTCGGCAGGGCGGCGACGCTGCCGCTGCCGTAGTTGGTCGCCAGGGCCAGGCGG
>NZ_JAFLDT010000133.1 GCF_017302315.1 Zoogloea sp. | reverse complement strand
CTCCTTCCATGTGCGCTTTGAGAAAACCGGCTACCAGCCTTTGGTGATCGAGCGTCACAGCGAGATGATCAGCGTCGCGCACTACTTCGAGCAGAACGGCGACCTGATCGCCGACCCGGATGTGGAATTGCATTATCCCTCCTGGGTGCCGACCGGTATCACCCAAGCCTTCTTCGGGTATCGCTCGAAGTTCATCGAGCGCGATGGCAAGACCTATGTGGATACCCGCTTCCACAAGGAGGTCGGGCCACTGGGCCAGGGCCTCGCCGTAGCGCTGGAAGAGATCGGCCATGGGCGCGGCCAGGGTCTCCCTCATCAGCTCGGCGAAGGCGCCGGCGGCCAGGTCGCCGCGGCGCTGGATGCGGGCGAGGCCCTCGGCCAGGGCGTCCTCCCGGGGCTCGCCTTGATGCACCGCATGGGCCTGGGCGGCGATGAGCTCGTCCCACAGGTGCCACAGTTCCAGGCCGTCCAGGTCGAAGGGCTCCTGGTCTTCGCTGGCCGGGTCGTCCATGTCGAAGTCCACCCGCAGGCGCTGGCGGAAGAAGGCCTTGACCGGGTCGCGCAGAAAGGCGGCCAGCTCCATCAGGGTGACGGGGGGCGTCTCGGCCGGCGTCGCCAGGGGCGGGCTGCCGCCGGGGCGGTCGTCGGCGATGCGCCACTCCTCCGCATAGGTGAACAGGCGGCTGGCCGCGGGGTCGGCCGGGAAGTAGTCGGGATTGAAGGGCTGCAGGCGATGCTCGATGCTCAGGGCGTCGAGCAGGGCATTCCCCTCCCCTTCCCGCCCGGCCAGCCGCCAGCCGGCGGCCAGATGGTCGCGCAATTGCCCCACCAGCACCGAGGGCGGCCTGAGGGTGTTGTCCTTGACGCTCCGCCCGACCCACGAGATGAACAGGCGCTCCCGGGCCGACAGCAAGGCTTCCAGGAAGAGGTAACGGTCGTCCTCCCGGCGCGAGCGGTCGCCGGGGCGGTAGTCGCGCCCCATCAGGTCGAAATCCATGGCCACCCGGGTGCGCGGGTAGTCGCCATCGTTGAGGCCGAGCAGGCACACCTGGCGGAAGGGGATGGCGCGCATGGGCATCAGGGTGGCGAAGGTCACCGCACCGGCGAAGAAGCGCTGGGACAGGCCGCTGTCGTCGAGCTGGGCGAGCCAGTGTTCGCCCACCACGGCCAGGGGCAGCGGGCCGTCCAGGCCGGCCTGCTGGCAGGCCGCCTGCCAGCGCTCCAGGGCCAGGTCGAGCTGCTGCAGGGTGTAGGCGTCGGCGCTGTCGTCGGGGGCGAAGAAGTCGGCCAGCAGGCAGCGCAGGCGCTCGCACCAGGTGGCCACGTCGGCGCTGTCGGCGAGGGCCTGCCAGGTAGCTTCGAGGCGTTCCAGGAGGTCGGCCAGGGGCCCGAGCAGGGCCGCATCAAGGCCGCCGATCTCGTCGTAGGGCTCGATGTCGTTCCACGCCCCGGCGGTGCCGCCGACGGCGTAGCCGAGGAGCATGCGGCGCAGGCCGAACAGCCAGGTGTTGCCCTCCGGCGCTGCCGGCAGGCCCAGGCTGCAGCGGTGAGCGGCATGCAGGCCCCAGCGCACCCGGGCGCCGTGCACCCAGCGGCGCACCAGCGGCAGCTGGTCTTCGCCGATGCCGAAGCGCTGGCGCAGGGCCGGCACGTCCAGGAGGTCGAGCACGTCACTCACGGCGAGGCGCGAGGTGGGCAGCTCCAGCAGCTTGCCGATGGCACCTACCAGCGGGTCGTGGCGGCCCTGGCCCTGGTCGGCAATGCTGAAGGGGATGTAACGCGGGTCATGACTGTCGATCAGCCCGAACACGGCCTGGATGTGGGGCGCATACACATCGATGTCCGGCACCATGACGATCACGTCCCGGGGGCGCAGCGTGGCATCGGCGTTGAAGGCGGCGAGCAGCTGGTCGTGGAGCACCTCCACCTCCCGCTGGGGGCTGTGGGCGATGTGGAAGCGGATGGAGTCGTCGCCGGGGGCCACCGGCGGCCAGGTGTCGCGGGTCAGACCCAGGGGGCGAAGGTCGCGGATGTCGTCCTGCAACTGGTTGAGCAGGCAGGCTGTGCCGTGGGTGGCGAACAGGTCGATGCGCTGGCGGATGTCCGCGAAGTGCTGCAGGTAGCCGGCCCGGGCCACATCGCTGTCATGCTCGTCGAGCAGGCCGATGAAGTCACGGCCCTGCTTGCCCCAGGCGGCCAGCAGGGGGTGGGCGTGGAGGTGCAGGCTGTCCTCGTCGATCTCGGCCGGCGCGCCGGCGCGGCGCTGCTGGCGGCTGCGGGTGGCGCGCAGCAGCTCCTTGTCGGCAACGATGTCGGACCAGTAGTGCTCGCAGGGGTTGTGGACGCACATCAGCACCTGGCTCCAGCGGGCCAGGGCGGCCAGCACCTCCAGGGACTGGCGCGGCAGCGCCGAGATGCCGAAGACCAGCACCCGCCGCGGCAGGCCGGCAGGGCGCGGGGCATCGTCGGGCCACCCGGCCACCCGGGCCAGGAAGGCCTCATGCACCGCCGCCCGCCCCTGCCCGGCCAGATCGGCATTGCCCCCGGCGGCCACATCAGCCAGAAGAGCCCGCCACAGGCAAGCCTGCCAGCGCTGTTCATCCGGCAGAGGCACCCGCTCGCCGGAAGCGCGGATCAGCACATCCTCGCCCACCGCCCAGGCCGCCAGCCAGTCGGCCCGGTACACCTGGTACTGGTCGAACAGGTCGGCCAGGCGCTCGGCGAGCTGGAAGCGCTTGCGCAGATCGGCATCCGCCGCCAGGAAGCGCCGCAGGGGCTGGTAGGCCGCCTGGCCGGTGAGGTCCGGCAACAGGCGCATCAGGCGCCACACCAGCAGCGCCTTGTCGAAGGGCGAGGCCTCCGGCACTGCGTCGCGCCCCAGCACCGCCCGGTAGGCCTGCCACAGGAAGCGCGAAGGCAGCGACAGATCCAGCCCCGCGGCGATCCCGCAGCCGCCGTCCTCGACATCCTCGGCCAGGGCCAGGCGCAGCCACTGGGCGATGCCGTTGCTGTGCACCAGCACGGTCTCGGTCTCGAGGGGCGCCAGCGGGTAACGCCGGATCCAGGTGACGAGCAGGTCACGCAGGGCTTCGGGGTGGTTGCCATGGACCAGCATCAGGCCGGCTGTCAGGGGGGTGGAGGGCAAGGGGAACTCCGGGGCGGGGCAGTGAGGTGGAACGAGCGGAGGATACGGGATATCCGGGACGGATCGAAGGCGCCGTGGGGGCGAACTCGTCCTAATTGCCTCCGTTTGACGCGTCGTCTGACGATCGATACGGTCTCTCCCGCAGGAGCGACTTGTAGGGGCGACTTCAGTCGCCCATCCGCGCGTTGATCACAGGCATGCCCTTGATCGACGTCCGCGGGCGACTGAAGTCGCCCCTACAGTCCCCACAGTCCCCACAGTCCCCATAGTCCCCATAGTCCCCATAGTCCCTCCAGCCACCCTCAGCGCGTCCCATAAACCCCTTAAGCTTCACCCAGCGAGTGATCCGGCCAAGGGAGCCCAAACCCCCGTCAGCATTGGGTTTGCGAACTTTTCAGGGAGGACAACGGAGGAAAACAGTGTGTATTCGACCGGACGGGAACAGCGCCGACCGCCAGGGCGAGGGCAGGCGCGAGCGGGAGAGGACGGGCTTACGCCATATCCTCCGAGTAGACCACGAAGCGCCCTCCCCCTTCGCGCTTGGCCTGGTACATGGCTGCGTCGGCGTGCTTCAGGAGAAGGGTGGCGTCATGGGCATCCACCGGATAAAGACTGACACCGATGCTCGCCGACACATGCCCGCCCGGGCAGGCAGTCAAGTCGGCGGCGATGCTGTCGAGCACCCGTTGCATGATCTCTTCGAGCTGCCGGTCGGTATTCAGCCCGTCCAGCAGAAGCACGAACTCGTCACCGCCCCAGCGGGCCACCGTATCCCCTTCCCGCAGAACCGCTTCCAGGCGGCTGGCCACTTCACGGAGCACCTCGTCACCCACTTCATGGCCCCAGGTGTCATTGATGGGCTTGAAGCGGTCCAGGTCGATCAGACACACCGCAATGCGCTCATGGCTGCGGCGGGCATGGGCCAGGGCAAGGGCCAGGCGGTCATCGAGAAGATTGCGGTTGGGCAGGCCGGTGAGGGCGTCGGTGTGGGCCATCTCGCTGAGTTTCTGGCGCGACGACTGGAGCTCCATGTTGAGGCGGTTGGTGCGGACGTAAAGCACCCCCAGGGACAAGGTGAACACCACCACCCCGCCAAGGAGGTGGAAGGCGTACTCGCGCAGCACATCGGCCAGGGCGATGGGCTCGCGCTGGTCGTAGGGGTAGATGGCATGCCGGCGCATCACCGCCTGCACGCGCTGGTACTCCAGGGGGGTGGACCAACGGTGGTAGCGTGCACTACGCGCGGCCGGACTGTCGGGTGGCATCAGCAGCAAGGCCGCGGCGACCCGGTTGGTGATCTCGATGGGGACATGGGGTGCCGTCGCCAGCGGCCATTCGGGGAACAGCTCGGTGCTGATCATGAACGGGAATTCGGTGTTGCCAACGGAATTCAGGATGCGTACCTGCGACAGCGTCATGTGCCCTTCGCTGGCCATGGCCTCGAGCACGCCCGTGCGCACGAAGCCGGCATCGGCGCGCCCCTCCAGCACCGCTTTCACCACCAGGTCCTGGGGGAAGCCGAGGAACTGCACATGGCAGTCTTCATCAAGATCAATACCGGCGCGCTCGAAGATGTCGTACTGGAGCAGGAAGCCGGCGAAGGAAGTGCGGTCAACAGCAGCAATGCGCAGATCGCGCAGATCCTGGAGGCGCTTGATCTCGTGGCGATCACTGCGGGTGAAGATCACCCCGCCGAACTGGTTCACCATCCGGCCGTTCTCCTGCTTGACCAGGGTGGCGATCCGCGACACGCCGTAGCGGGTCTCCATGACGATGTAGTGCTGGGGATTGGTCACCACGAAATCCAGCTCCCGCCGACTCAGGGCCGCCTCGAACCCGGGCAGGTTGAGGGGCACCACCTCGAAGCGCGCGCCGGGGATCTGCGCCGACAGAAAGTCCATGGTGGGCCCCCATTCGCGCACGGTCACGGACTTGTCGCGGAAGGCGGTGACGCCAACACGGTAAACCTTCTCGGCCGCCACCGCCGGCAGGCTGGTGCACAGCACGAACAGGGCAACAAGCAGCAGCCGCGGAAGTAGCGAAACCCGCCGCCCTGCCGACTGCAGCCATGACACGTTAAGACGCCCCGACGCACAGCCGAGAGGCAGGATAAAATCCTTTGACATGAGCCACTTATCGGCCGAGCGGAAAAAAACTGGACCTTAATCCACCACCACCCGGCTCTGCCCGCCGGCCAGCCGGCGCACCTCGACGCGGGTGCCGATGCGCTCGGTCATCTCCTGCACGTGGGAGATCACCCCCACCTTGCGGCCCTGGGCCTGGAGGCTGTCCAGGGCTTCCATGGCGACACGCAGGGAGTCGGCGTCCAGGCTGCCGAAGCCCTCGTCGATGAACAGGGACTCCACCTTCACCCGGTGGGACGACAGGGACGCCAGCCCGAGGGCCAGGGCCAGGGACACCAGGAAGGACTCGCCCCCCGACAGGGAATGCACCGAACGTAGCTCGTCGCCCATGTCCTGGTCGAGCACCAGCAAGCCCAGGCTGTCGGCGATGCGCTGCAGGCGGTAGCGGCGGGACAGGCTCTCCAGGTGGCGGTTGGCGTAGCCGAGCAGGATGTCGAGGGTGAGCTGCTGGGCGAAGTTGCGGAATTTCTTGCCGTCGGCCGAGCCGATCAGCTCGCCCAGGCGCGCCCACAGATCCGTGCGGGCCTGCTGGCGGGCCAGATCCGCCTGAAGGCTGCCGCTGCGGGCGCGGCGCTCGTCGTCCCGGGCCAGTTCGAACTTGATGGAAGTGTGGGCCTCGCGGGCCTCGGCCAGTTCGGCGGCCAGTTGGGCGTG
Organism: Zoogloea sp.; assembly: GCF_017302315.1. GTDB lineage: Bacteria > Pseudomonadota > Gammaproteobacteria > Burkholderiales > Rhodocyclaceae > Zoogloea. Next base: position 471 of record NZ_JAFLDT010000133.1, on the reverse strand, counting down.
GCGGGCGTTGAGCGCGTCGACGCCCTCCTCGCCCGGCACGGTGGCCCGGTGGGCGGCCAGGCTGGCTTCATTGTTATGGAGCACGGCGGTGGCGGAATCCACGGCGGTGTCGAGGGCCTGCAGGGCCTGGCGTTCGGTGCTCAGCCAGTCGGGCGCGTGGGCCAGGGCGGCGCGCAGTTGGGGCCCATCCAGTGCAGCGCCGCCCTGGGCTGCGTTGAAATCAGTGAGCCAGTCGTCCAGGCGCTGCGCTGCCTGCCCGGCCGCAAGATGCAGGGCAGCATGCCGGCTGCGAGCCTGGCCCAGGGCTTCGTCCTGGCGGGCGCGCTGGGCCTCGGCCGCCTGGGTGGCGGTCTGGCACAGGCGCAGGGCATCGGCGGCCTGGGCCATGGCGTCGTTGAGGGCGGCCTCCACAGTCGCCACCGGGCGGCCTTCAAAGAGGTCCGCGCGTTCGGCCTGCATGCGGGTCAGCGT
>NZ_JAFLDT010000132.1 GCF_017302315.1 Zoogloea sp. | reverse complement strand
CCCCGCCGAGTCGATCTTGGCGAGACGCTCGGCCTGCAGCGGGGTCGTCTCACCGACGCGCAGCAGATGCGTAAGGCCGACGATGGCGTTCATCGGGGTGCGGATCTCATGGCTCATGTTGGCCAGGAAGGCTGTCTTGGCCAGGGTGGCCGCTTCGGCCACCTCCTTGGCCCGCGCCAGCAGGAGGTCGTGATGCTTGCGCAGGGAGATGTCCACCGAAACGCCCTGCAGGGCCACCGGGCGGCCTCCTGCGTCGCATATCCGCTCGCCCCGGGCCATGATCCAGCCGGTGCTGCCATCGGCGCGGCGGGTCTGCAGTTCCACCTCGTAAGGCGCTCCGGTATCCACGGTGTTGGCCAGTACCGACGACAGCAGTTGCCAGCTATGTGGCTCGAACCAGCTTTCCTGCTCGGTGTAGGCCGGCGGCGGCTTGGTCGGGTCGGCCCCGAACATGCGGTAGAGCTCTTGCGACCACACCACCTCGTTGGTGGCCAGATCGAGCCGCCAGCTGCCCATGCCCGCAATGCGCTGCGCTTCGGCAAGATTGCTCTGGGTCATCCGCAGATCGGTGATGTCGTAGAACCAGGCCAGCTTGGCGTCCTGCCCCTCATAGTTGATGCGCATGAAGGTGCACAGCGCCCACCGCGGCGGAATGCCCGGTTGATGGGGGTTGCGCAGTTCGAGCAGGCGGTTGCTCACCACTCCGCCAGCCCGGAGTGTGCCGTTGATGCTCTCGTAGGCGTCCCGGTCCACATGAAACTCGCTGGCGTCGAGCAGCTCCGCGGGATGATCGGCATCGGCCCCCAGCATGTCGCGGAAGCTCTGGTTCATGAACAGCACGGCATCGCTGTTGAAGGACAGGATGCGCGCCCCGATCGGCGCACGGGAGAGGATGTTGCGCAGGTTCTGCTGCTGGCTGCGCAGGCCGGAATAGTCCTGCACCACCGAGCGGGTCAGCAGGAAATCTCCGCGCTCATCGTATTCTGCGGTGGCCGCCACCAGGCCGGGCAAGAGAGCGCCGTCTTTGCGGACGAACTCGATCTCCAGGTCACCGATATGCCCTTCTGCCACCAGGAGCGGGTAGCGGCTCCGAAAAAGCTCCACCGACGCCGGCACCATGAAATCGGCGATGGGCCTGCCGAGCATTTCGTCCCGTTCGTAACCGAGCCATCGTAGCTCGGTTTCGTTGATGCGCCGCACGATACCGTGCTTGTCCAGCGAGTGGTAACCGCAGGGGGCTTGCTGATAGAGGTCTTCGAGCTCACGGGCCTGGGCCCGGAGCGGCGATTCGGCCCGCTTGACGGCGGTGACCTCGGTCACCAGAACAAAGAAGCCCAGTGCCTGCCCGTCGACCTTGTGGGGAAGGTACTGGGCCCAGGTGAGGGTGGCCTGCCCCGCCGGGGTGATCAGCTCGCGCTCAAACTGCTGGTACTCACCATGCAGGGCGGCATTGATGAAGGGCTCGTTGAGGGCAAACAGGCGGTAGCCGAGCAGCTCGCGCATGTGCATGCCCAGCACCTGCTCCGGCTTGCGGCCGAACCACTTGAGATAGGCAATGTTGGCAAAGCGGTTGCGGAGGTCGGCGTCCCAGTAGGCCACCATGCCGGGCAGGGCATCGGTGATGGTGCGGATGAACTGCTCCCGCTGGACCAGCTCCCGGGTCCGCTCGGCGACCTTGCGGTCCAGCTCGTCGCGCTCGGACTTGAGGGTTTCGTATTGCGTCTGCACCTGCAGGTGGAGGCGGTTGAAGACCTCCATCAGCTCACGCACCTCACGGCCGCCCTTCTCCGGCAGGGTCGGGATGGACTCACCCACGCGGTAGAGGGCGACCTGCCTTGCCGCATCTTCGAGCGGCTTGAGCTTGTATTTCGTCAGCCACCAGACCATCACCACCACAAACAGCATGCCTGCGGCAGCCGTCAGCCAGAGGGTGCGGGACAGGCTCACAAAGGGCGCGCGCACCTCCTCGGCCGGCACATAGGCAGTAATGAACCACCCCAGCTCGGGCAGGCGTTCTGCCACCGAGTAGATCTCCAGCCCTCTGGAGTCGACGGTCAGGTCGAAGGCCGTATAGTTCTCGCTCCGGCGCCGGTCCAGCAGCGGATTGATACCGGGTTTGGGCAGGGGCTGGAGGACGCGCGCCGGATCGGTGCTGGCGACATACACATCGTGCGGGATGGAATAGATGTGATAGCCGCCGGTACGGCCGTTCTTGAGAATGTCGGAGATATAGAAGTGACTGCCCGGCGTGAGCCCCTCCGAACCACACAAAATGGCCTGCACGGCGCCTTTCTCGTTCAGGATGGGGATGGCGAAGATGAGATTGGGCTGGCCCGAGAAGCGCCCGATCAGAGGCACGACCGCCAGATCTTTGGTCTTCAACACCTGGCGCACATAAGGGGAGTTGCTGTAGTCCTTGCCGATGCCCTGCCGCAGGGGCAGCTCGGCAATGCGCCGCCCCTCCGGGGAGATGACGTAGATATCGCGGGAGAAAAGGGCGCTTACGACAAATTTGTCGTTCAGATAGGCTTGCACCCGGGCTTGATCGCGCCAGCCATCAGCGGGCAGGCCTTGCGCAAGTGACTTCAGGACGCGGGTTCTCTCGGCAAGCTCCTGCCGTATCGAGGTAGCCACCCCCCGGACGTTACTCTCCTGTTCGTGGCGTATCTGCTCGATGAACTGGGTCTCGAAGTACTGGGCAGTCAGCGCCGTGACACCGGCAATCAAGGCCGCGAACAAGGCGACAAGGGCCCCGGCCAGCTGTAGGCGCAAGGAATCGAAGCCGATCCACGAGTGGGCGGGGGGGCTGTCCTTGCTGCTTTCCATTGGGGCTGCACCTGGCTCTGCTGGATCGCTCACCCGGATCCAGTTTGTGTCTTTCATGACACATAATCAGATGAACTGAATAGATCTAAAACAGCATAAGCCGCTCGATTGGGGAGTGTCAGTAATTTTGTGTTCGAGGCGGTTTTTCGAGTGGCTCTGCCCATGGGCGTGATCACTCGGTGGCCTTCATCTGGTCACCGCGGGGATGAAGCGCTCGCCGTACAGGATGGCGAATTGGTTCATTGCGGCTTTCCAGTATGTGATCGCGCTCTTCCATTCGGCTGTGATGTTGCGTAGTGCCAGCCAGATCAGCTTGGTGGCCGCTTCGTCCGTCGGGAAGTGGCCCCGTGTCTTGATGATCTTGCGCACACGGGCATTGAGGCTTTCGATGGCATTGGTGGTGTAGATCACCCGGCGGACTTCCGGTGGAAACGCAAAAAATGGGATGACCTCCTCCCACGCTCGGCGCCAGGCGGCCGCCACGGTTGGGAAACGTTGGCCCCATTCTCCCTCTGCAAAACCCTGCAGTGCGGCTTCGGCCGCCTCCACACTCACTGCCTGGTAGATCGGCTTGAGCGCGTCAGTCAGCGCCTTGCGCTCACGGTAACCCGCGTAGCTCAAGCTGTTGCGCAGCAAGTGCACGATGCATGTCTGCAGTGTGCTCCGGGGATACGCCACCGCCAGCGCTTCGCCCATCCCTTTCAAGCCATCGGTTACGGCAATCAGGATGTCGTTGCAGCCGCGCACCTTCAGATCATTGAAGACCTTTAGCCAGAACTTGGCCCCTTCCGTCTGCTCGATCCACAGACCCAGAACGTCTCGGCTCCCGTCAGCCCGGATGCCCAAAGCCAGATACACGGCCTTGTTGCGCACGACCGCATCTTCACGGATCTTGACCCGCAACGCATCGAAGAACACCACGGGATACACGGCCTCGAGCGGTCGGCTCTGCCACTGCAGCACTTCGTCCATGACCGCATCGGTGACCTGACTGATGAAGTCTGCCGATACATCCGTGTGGTACATCTGCAGCAAGAAGGCCTGGATCTCACGTACGCTCATCCCACGCGCGTACATCGCGATGATCCTGTCGTCAAAGCCCGTGAAGCGCCGTTCGTGTTTGCCGATCAACTGCGGTTCGAACTGCCCGGACCGATCTCGCGGGACATCGATGCGCAGCGGGCCGTCGTCGGTCAGCACGGTCTTGCCACTCGTACCATTGCGCTGATTAGCACTGGCTTCAGGCTTCGCCTCACCCTCGGCATAGCCCAGGTGATGACTCAGCTCCGCCTGCAGCGCTCGCTCGATCAAGGCCTTCTTGATCCCGCGCATCACCTCTTCTACCCCACCGGCCGTCATCGGACCCGTCACCACTTGATCCAGCCACTGCTGCGCACCTGCCGGCAGCTCGGCGACAGGAGGCAGCGGGAGCTTCGGTTTCTTCCTTGGCATAACTATTCCTTTCGGGGATTACGTTATGCCTCAAACACAAAAATTCTGACAGGCTCGACTGCACAGCCGTGAAGAAGGATTGCAAGTCCCGTCAGAACGACTGCACCGCGTGGGGAAGGATTACACGCGCTGTCAGGACGATTTCACAGCCGTGAAGAAGGATTGCAAGGCCTGTCAGGACGACTGCAGAACGTGGGGAAGGACTGCAGGCGCTGTCAGGACGATTGCACGACCGTGAAGAAGGATTGCACGCACTGTCAGGACGATTGCACGGCCTGTCAGAAGGATTCACAGCCCCCCGACATCGCGGCACAGCCTTCGGTGCGCTTGCCATCCAGTCCGGCCAGGGCCGGGCTGTCCAGCCAGGCGGCGACGGTGGCGGGGTCGAAGCCGACGACGCGGCCGCTGGCGGTTTCCATGAGGGGGCGGCGGATCAGCAGGGGCTCGGCCAGCAGCAGGGCCAGGGCGCTGTTGCGCTCCAGGGCTTCGGGCACGACCTCGCCGGACTTGACCCGTGGCGCGGCGCGGTTGAACCAGTCGGCCACCGGCAGCGGGTCGAGGAAGGCCAGCAGGCTGTCGGCGGTCCACGGCCAGCTGAGCAGGCTGCGTACCTCCAGGTGGTGACCGGCGGCTTCGAGCCAGGCCTTCTGGCGGGCATTGCCGCCACAGCCGGGTTTCTCATAGAAGACGATGTGGGTCATGGCGGACTCTCCGGAGTGGGTGGCCGCTGGCCGAGGGCCAGCAGGGCCTGGGTCTGGGTGACGATGGCTTCGGCGACCGGCCGGTCGAGGCGCTCCAGCCAGCGCCGGGGCAGGGCGGTGGCGCCGCACTGGGCGCCGTGCAGCATGCCCACCAGGGCGGCGGTGGTGTCGGCGTCGTCGCCGCGGTTCATCGCGCCGACCACCGCGCTCTCGAAATCCGCTTCGCCGAAGCTGAAATGGAACACTGTCTGCAGGGTGTCCACCACGTAGCCGCTGGCCCGCCCGGGGTAGGGCTGGAAGCGGAATTGGGGGTGGTCGGCGATGAAGGCCTCCACGAGCGGCCGGCAATCGGACAAGCGGCCGCCCAGCAGCAGGCGCCTGACCATCTGTCCGCAGATCAAGGTGGCGGCATCGGACAGGCTGTTGTGGTGGGTGAAGTGGGCCTGGGCCAGGCTGCGGCTGCGGAAGGCGGCCTCGTCGGAGAGGGTGGCCAGCACCACCGGCAGGTTGCGCATCACCGCGCCGTTCCCGGCGTCGCCGTCGGAGGGCGGGCCGGCCAGTGAGCCGTCGGCCATGTAGCGGCGGATGCCGCGCCGGCAGGTATTGCCACAATCCACCGGCTTTCCGCGCAGCCAGGCCACGTAGGCTTCCGCCACCGCGGTCATGCACCAGCCGTCGGCGTCGAGGATGGCCTTGCCCAGGGCCAGGCACATGGTGGTGTCGTCGGTGACCTGACCGGGGGCCAGCTTGAGCCAGCCGCCGCCGATCATCTGGCGGTGCACGCCGTACTGGGCGGCGATCTCGCGGACGGTCATGAACTCCACGGTGGCGCCGAGGGCGTCGCCCAGGGCGAGGCCGAGGTAGCTGCCGAGGGCGCGGTCGAGCTGGCTGCCTGGGCGCAGGCCGGCGGGCAGCAGGCTGGACTGGGGGCGGAGGAGGGCGTCAAGCATAGCGGGCGACCACTTCGTATTCGCCGCCGATGACCAGCACCTCGCCTTCGCCGGCGAGGGGGGCACCCGGCAGCAGCCCGGGGAAGAACAGGATCTTCACGGTGGGCACGCGGGCCTCGAGGATCCAGTCGCCGAACTCGTCGGCGCGCTCCCGCGAGGTGGAGAAGGACACCATGTTGTTGAGACGCAGCACGCAGGCCCGGTCGCGCCGGTCGCCGGCGATGACCCGTTGCTCGTTGAAATCATTGACGCCCCGCCACAGGGTGAGGAAGTCCCGGGCGGGCTGGCCGAAGCGGGCGATGGCCCACTGGCAGTATTCGTAGAGCAGGTCGAGTTGCTGGTGGATGCAGTTGTTGTGGAAGCGGCTGCTGCCCTTCTCCTCGATGTAGGTGATCCAGGCTGGCGAGGGGAAGCGCCCGAGGGGAGCCTTGTGGAAGGTCGGGACCAGGCCGAAGCGGCTTTCCGCCCAGCCCTTCAGCACCGCGCCTGCGGCGGAGTTGGCGTCCAGGCCCCAGCCCTGCAACAGCTTCAGGTAACTCGAGCGGTGACGCCCGCGGGGGTTTCGGCTGGCGCCCGGTTCAGGGGGCGCCAGACCGAAGACGATTTCCATGAAATGACGGAAAACCGCCGAGGCCGCCGGCAGGTCGCCGGCGCTGT
>NZ_JAFLDT010000131.1 GCF_017302315.1 Zoogloea sp. | reverse complement strand
ACGTTTTTCAGGCGTACCGTCACGTTGCCGCTCACCTCTGGTGATACCAGCATGCTGTAAGGCGTGTTGCTGACCAGAGCCATGAATACCTGACTGGCAGGCGCGTTGACCAGGGCCACGCTGGCACCGGGCTTGAGCAGCACGTCGGGCGCGCCGTGGGAGACGAAGAGGACAGGGTGACGGGGGCTCATGCGGGGCTCCTCGGGGCGAAGTATTCGTGGATCAGGCAGTCCAGGGACTTGGGCGGGTGGCCCACCAGGGCAGCGAAGTCATGGCTGACGGCCGCCAGACGACCGGCGGCGACGCTAACAAACAGCTCGGCCAGCGCGCTGGCAAACCAGCCGGGTGCGCCTTGGGCCACAAGGCTGCCGGTGTAGGCCTCGACCGACACGGCCTCATAGGCTAGGGGCCGGCCGCTGACCCGGGCGATGCGGGTGGCGATGTCGGCATACCCGAGGGCGGCCTGGCCGGTGAGTTCATACACGCGCTTGTCCAGGCGCGGGGCCAGCGCGGCGGCGGCGATGGCCTGGGCCAGTTCGTCGCGGGACACCAGGCTCACCCGCCCCGTGCCAGCAGGCAGGCGCAGCACGCCTTCGGCCAGGGCCGGTTCGGCAAGCTGCCGCAGGTCGTCGGCGTAGAAGGTGTTGCGCAGCACGGTGTGGGCCACGCCGCTGTGTGCCAGCGCCGCTTCCGTCTCCTGGTGGGCGAGGGCGAAGCCGCTCGGGCTGTCGGCATCCGCATCCAGAAAGCTGGTGTACAGGATGTGGCTGACGCCGGCCGCCAGGGCGGCATTGATGGCCCTGCGGTGTCTGGCGCTGCGCCCTGCGCCGGGGCCGTCGGTGGATACCAGCACCAGGCGGCGGATACCGGCAAAGGCGGTGGCCAGGGAGTCGGGCTGGTCAAAGTCTGCCCGCCGGACGATCACCCCGCGGCGGGCCAGCTCGGTGGCCCGGGCCACGTCGCGCACGCTTACGCCCAGCCGTCCGTCGAGCAGCGAAGGCTCGCGGGCGATGAGGTGCTGGACGATGCGCCGGCCAAGCTGGCCGTTGGCGCCGGTGACGAGGATCACGGTGGCTTCCTGGGTTCAAGAATTCGATGGGCGTACTTTAGGCTTTCGATTCGGCTTGAAATAGCCTTTAATGGGGAATTATTTGTTGCTGAATATGAAACAATGGATCGACTCGATGGCATGGCGGTGTTCATCCGCGTAGCGGAGGCCGGCAGTTTCACCGCCGTTGCCGAGCAGCTGGGCCTGGCTCGTTCGGCGGTGACGCGCAGCATTGCCGCCCTGGAGGCGCACCTGGGCGTCAAGCTGATCGCCCGCAGCACCCGCAGTCTCAAGCTCACTGCCGAGGGCGAGGTCTATCTGGAGCGCTGCCGCGAGATCCTGGCGCTGGTGGATACCGCCGAGGGCGATCTGTCCGGCGGCGACCGGACGCCGCGGGGGCCGATCCGCATCAGCGTGCCGGTGAGTTTCGGCGTGCGCCATCTGGCGCCCCTGGTGGCCGACTTCATCACCACCTTCCCCGGGGTGAACCTGGACATCGACTTCAATGACCGCCAGGTCAATCTCATCGAGTCGGGCCTCGACATGGCCATCCGCATCACCACCCAGCTCGACCCGACCCAGGTGGCCCGGCGCATCAGCACCTCGCGCCTGCTGACCCTGGCCTCCCCCGAATATCTGGCCCGCCATGGCCGGCCGCAGACCCCCGCCGATCTGGCGGCCCACCAGTGCCTGGGCTACACCGGCACCGCCCGTGCCACCTGGCCCTACCGGGTTGACGGCGAGATGCAGTGGGTGCCGGTGCAGGGTCGGCTCCAGTCCAACAGCGGCGACGCCCTGCTGGATGCCTGCCAGCGTGGCCTGGGCATCGTGCGCCAGCCCAGCTTCATCGCTGCGCCGGCCATCCGCGCTGGCCTCCTTGAGGTGCTGCTGGTGGACTTCCCAGGCCCGGAGCTGGGCATCCATGCGGTATTCCCGAGCAATCGCTACCTGCCCACCCGGGTGCGCGCCCTGGCCGACTACCTGGCCGAGCGCATCGGCCCCTCGCCCTACTGGGACGCCGGTCTGCCCTGATCGGGCAATCATGTTGCATTGCGGGGTGGGGGATCTTTGCTATAACACCCTCATAACCGGCCCTGACAGAGAGTCCCGCCTTCGCCACGAGAGCGCACAACGCGCCAGACGGAAGCGGGGGGCGCCGGCATGCAGTCGTCCGTGATGAGGGATGCATCCATGAAGCGCGCTGCCTTGGCCGTTGTGGCCGTTCTTGCTGTTCTTTCCGCCTATCTGGTCTTCAACCCCGAGCATGGGTCCGTGCCCGCTGGCGCACCGGCCCACGCGGCCGATGCACCGGTCGCCCTGTCGCCGCCGGTGGCGGGAGTGCCCGACCCGGGCATCCAGGACCAGGACCTGCCCTACCGGGAAGCCTGTGCCCGGGAAGGCCTGAGTGAGTCGGAATGCGTCGGCCGGCTGATCTGGTTCAAGGCCACCGGCGGCAACGAGCGCTTCCACACCTACACCTTCCAGCAACGGGTCGGCGTACTGGTGGACTGGTTCCGCGTGCTGCGCGCCGACCAGCGCGATGACCGCTTCTGGGCCTGGGGCATCATCAACGACCCCTCCTGCTGCACCCCGGGCTCCGACGGCTGCCCGGCGAAGTCGCTTGACGAAACCTACGGCTTCGACTGGTGCCCCGGTGACGACGTGCTCCTGAAATACGTGGGCAAGGCCGGCTACGTGGACCCGGCCTGCGGCCTGAAGGACGCCGCCCTTGACCCGGAAGACCCCCACAGCCAGGGTGGCAAGTCCGACCAGCGCCACAGCGCCTGTGACCTCAACTTCGGCACCTCCACCGGTGCCCTGGGCATCCGCAAGTTCCCCAACCCGCGCTTCGATGCCGCCCGCTGGGCTGCCGTGAATGGCGGCAATGCCAGCTGGTCCGGCTTCAACCGCAAGATGGACAGCGTCACCGGCCTGGAGTCCGACAGCCGGGTCAGCAAGCTGGCCGATGCCTCCATAGAGCCACCCTTCCTGATCGGCACCTCCTGCGGCTCCTGCCACATCGCCTTCGACCCCCTCAACCCGCCAGCCGACCCGGCCCACCCCAAGTGGGAGAACATCAAGGGCCTGGTGGGCAATCAATACACCCGCATGTCCGAACTGCTCGGCTCCGGCATGCACAAGACTGCCCTTGAGTACCAGATGTTCGCCCACGCCCGCCCGGGCGTCACCGACACCTCGGCCATCTCCCACGACCAGGTGAACAACCCCGGCACCATCAACGCGCTGATCAACGTGGCCCAGCGCCCGGTGTTCAAGGGCGAGGCGGTGAGCAAGTGGCGCAAGGTGGCCCAGTGCGGCGCCGAAAAGGACGAGGCCAAGTGCTGGTGCGAGCCCGGCCGCCAGGGCAAGTGCTGGCAGTTCGGCACCCGCAATGACGACGTGACCCCGGTCTTCCTGGGCGGCACCAAGGTCAATCTGCCCGGTGTGCATCACATCCTCAAGGGCGGCGAAGACTCCACCGGTGCCCACGAGGCCATCCAGCGGGTGTACTTCAACATCGGCTCCTGCGCCGAGCAGTGCTGGGTCAACCACTTCACCGACATGCGCCAGGTGGACCCGGAGCAGCGCGGCTTTGGCCAGACGCCCTTCAACGTGGGCCAGTGCCGGCGTGACTGCCCCAGCTTCCGGGCGGTGGAAGACCGCCTGCAGAACCTCCTGGATTTCTTCGCCTCGGCCGAATCCGACGAGACCGACCTGCACGCCGCCCGCGCCAACGCCCGCAAGGCGAAGAGCCCGGCGGCGGCCTATACCCGCGCCGACCTGGTGGCCGATCTGGAGAAGGAGTTCGGCAAGGGCGCCGTGGCCCGGGGCCAGGCGGTGTTTGCCGACAACTGCGCGCGCTGCCATTCGAGCATCCCCGAGGCCGAGGGTGGCCCCTTCAAGAGCCGTGACTTTGCCGCCCCCAACGAAGCCCACCCGCGCAAGGTGCGCGCCGACTTCCTGGGCAACGACCAGGCCGTGCCGGTGACCGAGGTGGGCACTTTCCGCTGCCGGGCCCTGCACTCCAACCACATGGCCGGCCACCTCTACATGGAGTACGGCGCCGAGAGCCTGCGTGGCCGCGGCGTGGTGGCCGACATCCCCGAGCCCGAAGCCCTCAAGAACGGTGGCCGGGGCTACCTGCGCAACATCTCCCTGGTGAATGTGTGGAGCACCGCACCCTTCATGCACAACAACGCCATCGGCCCGGAGATCTGCGGCAAGCCCGCCAACAAGGACAACGACTTTCACCGCGCCCGCTACGCCGATGGAGACAACCGCCTGCTCGCCAGCCAGCCCGAGTGCCTGCGTTACGACCCCAGCGTGGAGGGCCGTTTCGACCTCTACAAGCGCTCCATGCACGAGCTGCTGCACCCGGGCGAACGGGGCCGCAAGATCACCCTGACCAACGCCGATCTGCTCATCGACCTGGGCATCCGCCCCGTCGAGGGCAAGACAGAGAAACCCCTGGGCGGCTTCGGCCAGGTGAAGATCCCCATGGGCGTGAGTGCCGGCTTCCTCAACGGCCTGCTCCACAAGCAGCTCATCGGCGATCTCTTCCTGGCCAAGCGCGACCCGGCCCGGCTGGAGGCCGCCGGCAGGAAGGATCTGGTACCCACCCTGCAGGCCATCGCCGACGACGTGCTGAAGAACCCGGCGCGCTTCGTGGAGATCCTGCGCGAGAAGCGTGACTTCCTGGCTGCCCACTACCAGACCTGCGACCAACTGGTGGAGAACGAGGGCCACCGCTTCGGCGAAGATCTTTCCGAAGCCGACAAGAAGGCCGTCACCGCCTTCCTCGCCACCCTGTGAGAGGAGCCTCCGCCATGTCAGCCCGCAACCTTGCCCTCTCCCTGTGTGCCGCCCTGGGCCTCGCCGCCTGCAGCAAGGACGTGCCCCAGCCCAACATCGCCTTCGCCCCCTGGGACAAGGCCTACGCCTCCAAGCAGGACCTGGCCCAGGTGGACTACGCCCACCCCCTGTCCACCGCCGAGATCGCCCGCATCACCCCGGAGTGGCTGGCCACCCTCGACCAGGAGCAGATCGACCAGATCTACGCCCGCCTCACCGCCGGCCCCATCCCCGATGGCGCCTTCGACGGCAAGATCCTGCTGCCCCGGGGCGGCACCGGCAATTTCCGCCTGTCGGAGATCGTCGGCGGCTTCACCGGCATGGGCCTCCACCTGAAGGGCCTGGTGCTGGAGGATGTGGGCGAGACCCTGTGGCGAGGCAAGGTCTTCTACCGCAACGAGCGGGTGCTGCGGAACCGCATCGAAGACCTCTCCCTGCTCAAGAAGATGGGCCTGGTGAAGGGCGACCCGGCCAAGATGAACTTCGAGGGCAAGGAGACCTGGCTGCTCTTTCCGGCCAAGCTCTACTGCGGGCAGAGCCTGCTCGATGCCCGGCGCGAGTCCATCATCATCGACTACTTCTTCACCGACGAGATCGCCGGCTACCAGGAGAACCCCGACTTCCTGGCCGGCCGCCGCGGCCTGCGGGTGCGCGACGAGATCCGCATGATCCGCCCCGGCTTTTACCTGGGCCGGGCCTACCTGGACAAGGCCTTCGCCCTCAACTTCACCCTCTACAACAAGGCCATGGACGAGCAGGGGCGCGACGCCTTCGTGAAGACCGGCCAGGTGCAGGAAGACTGCTGGTCCGGCACCCAGCCCCGCAAGGTGCTGGCGGCCGCCGGCGGTTGAGGGGCGGCAGGGTGGAGCGCCGTGATGAGCCGCTGCCTGGCATGGCTGGCCCAGCTGCTGGCCGGGTTGGTCGCGATGGGGTCGGCGTGGGCCGCCGAGTTGTCCGCTCATCTGCCCGCTGACCCACCCGCCGGACCGGCCTGGGTGAGCGACCCGGCCCGGCCTGGCGAACACCTGCCCGTGGCGGGGGCGTCCCTGTTCGATGCCCTGTTTGCCCCCCCTGGCGGTAGCCACGCCATTCCTTTTCCCTTCGAGCGCCTGCTCGCCCGCATCGACGCCGAGCTGGCCCGCGACACGGCCAGCGCCCTGCCGCCGCTGAAGGCCGTGCTGATTCCCCTGGGGCGTTCCCTGCAGCGCAGCGCTGCTGCGCCCGACTACTTCCGCTTCCCCCGCGTGGTGGTGGCGGTGGATGCGCCGCCGGCCCCCGGTTCGCCCTGGCTGCTCAAGGACAGGCTGTATATCGGCTACCTGGAGAAATCCGCGGTGCTCGAAGTCATCAGTTACAACGAAGGCGCCGGGCGCTTCGAGTTCCAGCTGGTCAAGGACTACCGGGCCGGCGGCAAGCCGCAGGTGTATTACGCCAACCGCAACATCTGCATGGCCTGTCACCACAACGCGGCGCCCATCTTCTCCCGCGCCCTGTGGGACGAGACCAACGCCAACCCGGCCATTGCCGCCCGCCTGGCGGCCGAGGGACGCAGCTATTACGGCATCGCCCCGGCCCGCGGGGTGGATATGCCCTACGCCATCGACAACGCCGTGCGTCGGGCCAACCGCCTGGCCCTGACCCAGCGCCTGTGGCAGGAGGGCTGTGGCCCGGCGCAGGCCGGGCAACGTTGCCGCGCCGGGCTTCTCGAGGCGGCCCTGCGCCTGCGCCTGGCCGACGGCCTGAGCCTGCCGTCCGACGCCGCCATCGAC
>NZ_JAFLDT010000130.1 GCF_017302315.1 Zoogloea sp. | reverse complement strand
GGGGCCGGGCCATGGGCCGGGGGGTGGGCAGTAGCCACAGGGGGCGCGGGGATGAGGGCAGGTCGAGGGCGGCGTGGGGGCCGGTCCTGTCCCCGGGAATGGGCTCTGCCCAGCGCCAGGCCCGTTCGGGGCGGTGGTCCGGGTGGGCGGCCAGGCACTGCACTGCCGCATGACCAAGACGTGCGCGCAGGGTGGCGAGGAGCAGGCCCGGGTCTCCCTGTTGTCCGTCGTCGCCATCGAAAAGATCGGTGCGGGGCGGGGTGAGCAGGCGGGGGGCATCGGCTTCCAGGCGCAGGGCATCGACCGGTGCGGGCAGGGGGCTGCGGGTGAGGTGTTCGCGGGCCAGCATCTGGCAACGGGTCATGTCCCGCGACAGGGCGCCCAGCACGATCTCCCGTGGCTCTTCACGGCTTTCGCTGCCTTGGCGGTGGCGTTCGTATTCGAGCACCAGGGTGAAGCGTTCCAGCCCGGCCTGACGGGCATCCAGCCAGCCGGAGAGGCCGGCAAGCAGGCGACGCACGCCGAACACCAGGGTGTCCACCTGGTCGGTGGGGGCCGGCAGGGGCAGGCGGGCAGCGTAGCGTTCGGGGGGGACGAACCAGGGGCGCGGGTCGGGGACGGTGGCGTAGGCCCGATCGAGCTGGGCCGTGACGGCCCGGGCGTGGCGCCGGGCCAGACCACTGCGGGGCAGGCGTTGCACGTCTGCCAGGCAATGGATCCCGATCCCGGCGAGCAGATCGAGATTTTCCGTCGTCACGGCGCCACCACAGCCATCGGCCACGACCGTGATGGGCAGGGGGGCCAGGGCTGCTGCCAGCCCGGCTTCAGCGTCGATCAGGCTCCCTGGGGAACAACGGGCCAGCCAGCGCGCTGCCAGCGGGGTGGGGGCGACAGCCACCTGCCCGGCAAAACCGAGCTCGCCCAGGCCCGCCTCGATGCTTGTACATAGGGGTACGAGTCCGCCGAAGAGACGCAGGCTGGCCTGGATTTCGAGCAACAGGGTGTCGGGTGGGTCGAGGCTGATGCTGGAGGTGAAACGGCCCGCCCAGGTGGCGATCTCGGCCAGGGCTGCGCTTTCAAGGGCGGGCGTCCGCTCCCGCAGGTGCAATTGGGGCGCTAGGGCCAGAGCACTGGCGCGGCTGATCCCTGGTTCCACGCCGCATGCCACTGCCGCCGGATCCGCGGCCACCACCCGGAGTTGTGGACGGGGGCCGAGAATGGCCAGCGGGCCGGCATCACTGCGCCCCCGCGTGAAAACCTGCAGGGCCAGATCGGGCAGGACGAGGGCGCACCAGAGCATGGACGGAGGCGTCAGGGTTGGAATGAGGGTGGGAGGTGGGAGGGGCGGCGCTGCTCCCCGTCGTTGTGGCCAGATCGGGGCGGGAGCGGGCTGCGGACCAGGGCAGCATGAGGCGCACGGGGGCAGCCAGCATGGGCCCACGGCGTTTGAGCACACGGACCTGGACGCCACCCCGGTCGGCACTCAGCACCAGGCGCAGCACAGCCGGGGAGGCCTGACTGGCCACACTGGCCGGGCGCAGCAGGATCAGGGGGGTGGCGCTGTCTTCTGCAGCCAGTTGCAGGCGGCGCAGGGCGGCCATGTCGGCTTCGGCCAGCCACAGCAGGACGATCTCGCAGCTACGGGAGGCCAGTGCCTGGCGGCAGGCCCAGCGGGCATGGGCCGGGCTTTCGGCCTGCACCAGCAGCAGTCGCCCGAGGGGGACGCCCGCTGCGGCGAGGGCCGGTGCATAGGGCAGACCCGGCGGCGCGATGCATACCGCCCAGCGCCCGGCGGGAATGTTGCGTAGCTGGGGCAGCAAGAGCCCGAGCTCGCCGATGCCGAAATGGGGAATCAGCAGCTCGGTGAGGGCACCCGTCGGCCATCCGCCGCCGGGCAGCACGGCGTCCAGGGCCGGATGGCCAGTGGGCCGCCCGGGGGCTGCTTCGACGGCCAACCGGTCACCCCGCCAGACCAGGTGGTCAAGGGCGGAGAGAGTGGTGGCGGAGCGGGCTGCCGGGGTGACCATGGGGTGTGTGCAAGGAAGCCGAGCAACTCAGAGAGGGTCGGAGCGGATCAGGCCGACTGCCAGGCCTTCGATCTCCAGGGGCGAGCTGCGGGTATCCACCACGATGGGTTCGAACTCCGGGTTGGCGGGGAGCAGCTCGACAATCGGCCCCTTGCGGGCCAGGCGTTTGACGGTGACTTCGTCTTCTACCCGGGCGACGACGATCTGGCCGTTGCGGACTTCGGTGGTGCGATGGACGGCCAGCAGGTCACCATCGAGAATGCCGGCGTCGCGCATGCTCATCCCGCGCACCTTGAGCAGGTAGTCGGCGCGGGGAGAGAACAGGCCGGGGTCCACCTGGTAGCGGCCCTGGACGTGCTCGGCGGCAAGGATGGGGCTGCCGGCGGCGACCCGCCCGATCAGGGGCAGGCCAAGGGCTTCCATCAGGCGGATGCCCCGGGCACGGCCCTCTTCAAGGGTGATGGCGCCCTTGGCGGCCAGGGCGCGGAGGTGGGTTTCCGCCGCGTTGGGGGAGCGGAAACCAAAGGCGGTGCAGATCTCGGCCCGGGTCGGGGGGCGGCCTTCCTGTTCGACGGTGTCGCGGATGAGTTGCAGGATCTCCTGCTGCCGGGAGGTGAGCGTGTCTGACATGGGGACTCCTGTGGGGTTTGTGTAATTTTATACAGCTTTCGGCGCTTCGCAAGCTGTTACATCCTTGCTGCAAGGCCTTTTCAGCGTGACAAACGTCAAACAAGGCCCACAAATCCCTTGAGCACCCGGCCCCCATGGGCTATCCCTTCAAGGACGCAGACCAAAAAGCGTACCGCCGTGGTGGTGGTCAGAGCACAAAAAGACAAAAACAGAGAACAGCGCAAGTCGTATCGCCCAATCAGCAAGGGTTCCATCCAGAGCCCACAGCCCCCGGAGGAGATCTTCATGCATGTCAGTCCCCAACACGCTTCGGGTAGAGTTCTCAAAGCGGCTCGGTTAGAATCCCCAGCCGTGTCGGCCGAGCCCCGCGAAGGCGAGCCGGCTCCGCTCTTTTCCCTGCCCGATGCCGACATGGAGATGTTCGATCTGGCGTCGGTGCTGGGTTCCCATCATGTGGTCCTGTATTTCTACCCCCGTGACAACACCCCCGGCTGTACCCGCCAGGCCATCGACTTCAGTGATCACGATGCCGATTTCGAGAAGGAAAAATGCATCGTGGTCGGCATAAGCCCCGACGACTGCATGACTCACGCGGATTTTCGCGATGAGCATGGTCTGTCGGTCGAACTGCTCTCCGACGAGGAGGGCGAGGTGTGCAAGCTCTACGGGGTGTGGCAGTCGGCGCTGGTGAATGGGGTCATGAAACGCAATGTGCGCCGCTCGACCTTCATCATTTCCGCCGATGGGGTCTTGCAGCACGTACTGCACGATATCAATCCGCGCGGCCATGCCGCCGAAGTCTTTCAGCTGATCAAGCAGCTCAACTCAAGGAATGTAAATGGAAATCGCCAAGAACACGGTCGTAACGCTTAACTACACGGTCACCGATCCGGAAGGCAATATGATCGACGACGGTCAGCACCCCCTGGTGTACCTGCACGGCGGTTACGACGGCATCTTCGCGGTGATCGAGGAAGCCCTGCACGGCAAGAAGGTGGGCGACAACACCAAGGTCAAGCTGCTGCCCGAAGATGCCTTTGGCGAGTACGACGAAGAGCTGGTGCTGGTGGAAGAGGCCTCCCTGTTCCCCGACAATATCGAAGTCGGCATGTCCTTCGAGCGCGTCGGTGAAGACGGCGAAGAGGATGTGGTCTATCGCATCACCGACATCGCCGACGGCAAGGTGGTGGTGGATGGCAACCATCCCCTGGCCGGTACCGCGCTGATCTTCGATATCACCGTCAAGGAAGTCCGCACTGCCAGCGCCGAGGAGATCGGCCACGGTCATGTGCATGGTGAGGGTGGTCACCACCACTGAGGGTCTGTGAATAGATCTGCTGTGCGGCCCGACCTTCCGGTCCATGTACCTGCGGCATCTGCGTGCAGGTGGAGAAGGGAGGGAGTGCAGGGGGGCGACAGCGGTCTTTCACGTGTTTGTCCTGATGGGCCCGGGCACCGTTTCACACGGCATTTCCGGGCCCCTGACTTGAACGGGCCGCACTGCGGTCCGTTTCCTTTGCGATGAACAAACTGGACAAGGAAGGCCCGGCCCTGCTGCGTGTCGAGGGGCTGCGGGTGGAACTCGGCGCCCGGAGCAAGCCGGTGCGTCCGGTGGACGGCATCAGCTTCGACGTGCCGGCCGGCAAGACCCTGGCCCTGGTCGGGGAATCCGGCTGCGGCAAGTCCATGACTGCCCTGGCCTGCATGCGCCTGTTGCCGGCGGGGGGCCGGATTGCTGCAGGTTCGGTCAGCCTTGGCGGGGAAGCCCTGCAGGATCTGCCGGAAACCCGCATGCGTGACATCCGTGGCAAGCACCTGGCGATGATCTTCCAGGAGCCGGCCACCAGCCTCAATCCGGTGATGACCGTGGGTGACCAGATCGGCGAAGTGCTGGTCCGCCACCGGGGCCTGCATGGCCAGCCGGCGTGGGACGAGGCCGAGCGCTTGCTTGATGCGGTGGGCATCCCCGACCCCCGGCGGCGCCTGTCCGAATACCCCTTCCAGCTATCCGGCGGCATGAAGCAGCGGGTGATGATCGCCATCGCCCTGGCGGGCGACCCCCGCCTGCTGATCGCCGACGAGCCCACCACGGCCCTCGACGTGACCATCCAGGCCCAGGTGCTCGACCTGCTGGCCGATCTCCAGGCCCGCCGCGGCATGGGCATGCTGCTGATCACCCACGACTTGGGCGTGGTGTCGCGCATGGCCCACCGGGTGGGGGTCATGTACGCCGGCGAGCTGGTGGAAACCGGCGACCGGGAAGACTTCTTCAGCAAGCCGCTGCATCCCTATTCCCGCAAGCTGTTTGCGGCCCTGCCCACCCCGGCCCAGCGCGGCCGGGTCCTGGAGACCATCGTCGGGCAGGTGCCCCGCCCCGGCGAGCGCCAGGAGGGCTGCCGTTTTGCCGAGCGTTGCCCGCAGGTCCAGGACCATTGCCGGCGTACACCACCGGCCCTGCACGGGGTGGGGCGGCAGATGGTGCGCTGCCACCTTTATGATCCCAACGGGCGCATGGGCTGGGTGCAGACACCGCCGCGGCCGGCCGCTCCGGAGATCCGCCCGGCCGAAGCCGGCAAGGCGCTCGACATCGCCGCCCTGCAGGTGCACTTTCCGGTCCGCAAGGGTTTGTTCCGGCGCGTGGTGGGGCATGTGAAGGCGGTGGACGGGGTTTCCCTGCAGGTGCCCGCAGGCGAAACCCTGGCCCTGGTGGGCGAATCCGGCTGCGGCAAGACCACCGCCGGCAAGGCGCTCCTCAAGCTGGTACCGGCCAGCGGTGGCCAGGTCCATTACGGTGGTCAGGAGCTCTTGTCCTTGCCTCCAGGTCAGTGGCAGCCCCTGCGCCGGGATCTGCAGATGATCTTCCAGGACCCCTTCAGCTCCCTCGACCCGCGTATGCGGGTGGGCGAGATCCTGGAGGAGGGCATGCAGGCCCTGGGCGTGGAGCCCGACGCGTCCAGCCGGCAGGCCCGGGTGGACGCACTGCTGACGCGGGTCGGCCTCGATCCGGCCATGCGTCACCGCTTTCCCCATGAGTTTTCCGGTGGTCAGCGTCAGCGCATCGCCATTGCCCGGGCCCTGGCGGTGTCACCCCGGCTGATCGTCTGCGACGAGCCGACGAGCGCCCTGGATGTGTCGGTACAGGCCCAGATCCTCAACCTGCTGCGGGAGCTGCAGGCCGAGTACGGCTTGTCCTACCTGTTCATCACCCACAACCTGGCCGTGGTGGACTACCTGGCCCACCATGTGGCCGTGATGTACCTGGGGCGCATCGTGGAGCGGGGCTCGGCCGAAGAGGTCTTGCGCAATCCGCGCCATCCCTACACCCGCATGCTGCTGGCGGCGGTGCCACGCATCGAGGCCAACAGCCGGGCTGGAGTCCGGGCAGGTGAGGCGACCCGGGGCGACATGCCTTCGGCTTTCAGTCCACCCTCAGGCTGCCATTTTCACCCGCGCTGCGAGCACGCCAGCGAGGTGTGCCGCAGCACCTATCCGGAAGAAACCCGTCTGTCGGACAGTCGGGTGGTGCGCTGCCATTTCCCTCAGGTGACGCCAGCGGCGGTGCCTGCGTAAGGAGTGGGGTCGCGCCTTGTGGGGGCGAATTTGATTTTTTAGGCTGAGCCTTTACTGACGGGTGTTCCGGTGTTTAGCGTAACGTTGGCCGGGTCTCGGCCCGGCGGCCGACCTTCTTCTTTGTTGTACGACAAAGAAGAAGGCAAGAAAACGTACCCCGCTGTCGCGCCCCCTTCGGGGGTTCCCTCCCTCCGGCGATGCCGGGCGGGGTCTTCGCAAACTCGCCCTGCGGGCTCAGACATGCGAAGCCCTCTTTCCGCCCGTCATCACCTCCAGTCGGCACGCCAGAGGGGAGAGGAAATGCAGGTGATCAACGGCCAGTACCCGACTCGATTTCCGCAGGGGCTCGGTGCATCCGAAAAGCCCGTTCCGCCCCGCCGAGCAGCGCAGCAGCAGGCGGGGAAGTCCGGCGCGGCTGTCTGAGCCCGAAGGGCGAGTTCCGCGCCGGCCGCCTGCTGGGAGCAGCGCAG
>NZ_JAFLDT010000013.1 GCF_017302315.1 Zoogloea sp. | reverse complement strand
TTGCACGGCGCGAATCCGAATCTCTTCGAGCGTGGCATGCGACAGGGAGCGACCGTCTCTCTTTTCCATGCGCAATTATCGCACGACCGCATTGCTTAATGTTCGCTAACCAACGCACTTCTTAGTAGTAAGTCGAAACTGTCGAAAACAGCGGCTAAAACTATGGAGTCCCCGCGGATTGAGCCGGTACTTTTGGGTACGAAGGGCAAGCTTCGTGAGGACAGCCCGTATTCTCTAGCGCTTTCAATCTATGCAGACGCTAATGATGGGAATACGTTTAAGCTACTGTTACCAAAGCCCAGCTATCAGCCCGACTACGAACATATCGTTTGCTCGTTCCTCAATTTCCTGAACGACTATCATGAGGGTGTGAAGGTGCTAGGAGACATCGGTCTTGACACCGATATTCAACCTCCCGGTCGAACAATTCTTGTGCATATGAATGAAGAGTCTAAACAAATTGAATGGGTTGATCATCGGCTATAGAGAGCATAACGAGGCCATGCATCGGATGCCAAAACCTCTGCTTCGCTCCGGTTTTATCACCGGTGACGGCGAGCGTTAGAGCTCAATAGACCATATTCGTGAGTGCTATATCTTTGCATCTAGGATTTTGAAAATGGGAAAAATATCAGGTTGGCGCGCAGATGACGAAAGCTGCAAGAGCGATCTCGATAAAATTCGAGATCAGATAAGAAAAAAATCACAAGACGAATATGGTCGTCCTGATATTCCTGGTTATGTTCAGCGCGCCGCCGAGAGCTGCGCACTGCGAAAAAGAGTATCAAACAAAAAGGCTCTGGATATTTTAGTTAAGGAGGCAGGAACGCTTGAGGAACTCGCCTCCCAATTATCAAAGATCCTCAGAAAAACAACCAAAAAGAACAACAAGAGTGCAAGGTTGAAAGCCGATTTGGCTCAAGAACCAAAATCCTCTCCCAGCCAGTTTCAACTTACGGTTGATGCTTCAAAACGCTCCAAATATGTCTCAATCGTCTTGGGTGGAGCACCAGGACTTGGAAAAAAGGCATGAGAAAATGCGTTCTAACCTGACGCTCAACCCCGTTCGCTTCGCTCTCTGGGCGCTGCGCGATAAAGCCGCGCAGCGCCAGTTAGCTCTACGTTGGGCGTCTTAACTCCATGAGCACTACGCCGAGCATGGCTGAACCCCTACAAAGAATTCTCGAAGCCGAGTTGGCGGCCGGGAATGAAGTCAAGGAGGTCTCATCTTGGCCACCAAAGTGTGCTCTGCTCGTAATTCTTCGTCGCCCCTTTTCTCAAGCATATGCGCAAGACCTCGGCGTAGAGTTCGCGGCCATCAACGACACGCATTATTGGAAAGCAGAGTACCGCTACAAAGGCGGGGTTCAAACGCTGGCCTGTGGTTTTCGATGAGCGCGTCTAGTTGCGGACAAAGCCGCCAAACCCATCATTCCATCGGACTGCCTTCGGCGGCCGCCGAATTCAAACGTTGTGGTGCACCAAATGCCGCGTAGTGAGAATCCGCTGCAAAGCGCCTTGGTCGAGTACGTCCAGTCGATCGATCCTGATAGAGATCGAGATACGGCCAAGGAGATTGAGCGAGTCCGCGCTGCCGTTGCGGAATTTGGACGCTGGCAAGAGTTCGAAGAGTGGAGGATCTCCACGTTCTTTGACTCGTCCGTCGACATGATCGAAATTGGTGGCAAATCTTGGTTCAAGGTCAGGGTCGAGTGCGACGGGCAAGAGTTCATTTGCCGGTGCCCTACGCTGGACAAGGCTGTACTGCTCGCGAAGTTCTACCGCAGGCTGATTGTCGATCAGTTCTACTCAGTTGGTCCACCATGGGCGTAACAGGGGCACGTCATAACCGGTCATTGCAGCAGACGGCTACGCCGCCTGCTGAATTCCAACGTGTGCGCCGGGTATGGCGCGTTACTTCTTCGGTGTAAGTCCGATGGCCAGGTTTGCAGACGGTATACGGGGGCAGACCCTGGTTTCCACTATGGAAACTGAAGCTGCTCTTATTTACTCGGGTTCGGGGAAGTTTTCTCCGTTGTTTAGTGAGGGGCGGTTCGTCTTTACTGAGCTTCGTAAGGCTACGAAGAGTCAGTCGTGATTAGGTCGGACACTTCAAAAAACCGGACCTCGCGCATAAAGCCGCGCAAGTCCGGCTGACTGTCATCGCGCTAGCGATTTAGTTCAATTTGGCAAACTGAAGCGGGTTATACCATTTCGTCTATTTAAGTGATATTAGAAAGGGCCGTACTCATGTTTATCAGAGACCTACTTGCTAAATCGTTCTTTGTTCTTGCAACGGCGGGGAGCGCTAATGCTTCTCTGATCACGATAAACGATCCAGCGGTTTCGTCCGGGTACATACCCTCGTACTACATCAATAAGGCCAGAATCTCACCTGAAACTCATATCATCGGTGTTCATGAGGCCCGCCGAGATCATAGCTCCGGTTCCCATCCGGTAGGTACCGCGCGTATTCACATAACCGGCGCTGCATCTGTCCCCGTGAATCTGGTCTTGTCCTCCTATGAGCCGATACAGTGGATTGTTGACGGATCAGGCGTGTCCTTTGTCCAATCGGTCCTGATCAATAGCTACCACCTCAGCACAGTCGTCGGTATTGACTCATCAATAGTCCAGAGCATGGATCTCGGCACCTATGATTGCGGTTGGTTTAGCGCTTCGAGGAGCTCTATGGTTCGCGATGTAGAAGCTATGTACGGTGCTCCAATTTCCACGTTTAGTGGCGTTTACCGTGCTACGGATTTTTCGATCATTCTTACCAGTGTCCCTGAGCCGAGTTCGATAACGCTCTTGCTCGGTGGTTTGGGCTGTGTCGGGGTAGCGCTGCGAAAGAGCAAGAAGCGCTCTTGCAATGTTTAGCGTAGCTTGGGAAATCAGGAGGAGGACTCCGGTTCCCACTTGCCTTTTCGATAGCCTTCCAATGTCCATCAGAACCCACTTTCGAGTCGTAGCTTCAATATGGTTGCTGGTCATCGCCGTTTGGATCGTGCTGCCTGGCAGCAATACCTATGGCAACCCGTGGATGGAGGAGCTGGTCGATTCCTGTACGACCTCGGACGGAACAAAGGTACGTCTGTACGTTGGCAGCGGCTTCTTGACGGCGTTCTGGTACTCCGTGACGACTGAAGCCGGCTTGTTCTCCCTTGAAAGGCAGATCCTGTATGTCTACAGCGGCCCTGAATTGCACACGCTGGCCTGTGCCGACAGGCAGCTCAGCATCACGGCGGAAACAGGCCCGATTGTCATCCCGGAGTCCGAACTGCCTGCGCTCCGGAAGAACCCACGCAATTACTCGAGTGCGGAGTCTGGTGCATGGAGCATGATTGGCTATGCAATCTCCGCGGTCCTTGCGGCGCTGGCTTTTGCTGTCGCGCCTCCGATTCGACGATTACGCAGAAAAGGGGGGGAGTGAATGCAGGCGACCTGCAATGTGCGAATCATGGAAGAAGACCCTCGTTACCCTTGGCTACCGGTTGTGACTACCCAAAAGCTGTTCCGTCTCCTTTTCCTCACCCCCTTGTTGCTGATCCTGACCACAGCTTCTTCCGCCGCCTGCACGGGCTCACAGGACGAGAACTTCGATAACTTCTTCGCCAGGTTCTCGACGTCCATGAGCTTTGCCTTGTCTCGTATGCCGCCTGTGGTTCCATCGAGCCGGGTGGTCGATGGCAAGGATGAGCCGGTCACCGTGCAGACGAGGACTTCAAGGGCCGAGTTGCGGCGCGCGGGAACGCTTGAAAGTCAGATGCGGCGCAATGGCCTCAAGGCCGAGAAGGTCCGCGAGTCGGCGACCGTGGTTGAAGTCGTAATCGTCAGGCCCGATACCGACTGGCAGGTGAGCTACTCTTTTGGCCTGAAGGCGAGGTGCTGGTATCTGCGCCGCATTGACGACCCGTCGCTGTAGTCTAACCACCTTGTCAGTACCCGCCGGCCCGTCCGGCACCCACCCACCCGAGGCCCCCCAATGACCCCCCAAGCCGCTTCCCTCATGGCCGAATACAACCGCTGGATGAACGATCGCCTGTATGCCGCGGCGGCGACCCTCGATCCGGCGGCGTTGACGGCGGACAAGGGGGCGTTCTTTGGTTCCATCCTGGGCACGCTCAATCACATCGCGGTGGCCGACACGATCTGGCTGCACCGCTTTGCGCAGCACGAGGCGGCGTTTCCGGCGCTGGGCGCGTTGTCCGGGTTTCCCCGGCCGTCGTCCCTGACCCAACCCCTCGCGGACGATCTGGCGGGGCTGGGCCATTACCGGCGGGGGCTGGATGCCCTGATCGAGCGCTGGGTTGCCGGGCTGACGCCCGAGCATCTGTCGGCTGATCTGGCCTACAGCAACATGGCGGGCTTCCATTCGAGCCGGTGTTTCGGGGCCTTGCTGCTGCACTTCTTCAACCACCAGACGCACCATCGCGGTCAGGTCACGACGCTGTTAAGTCAGGCTGGCGTGGATGTCGGCGTCACCGATCTATTGGCGGTCATTCCGACCACTGCATAAGGAGCACCCATGCCAGGCCCCGCCCGTGCCGGACTTTTCATCTACGCCCTCGATCCCGAGCGCGTTGCCGATTTTTATTGCGCTGTCGCCGGCATGGCCCGCCTGCATGCCACACCGGAGCTGATCGTGCTCGAATCCGCCGACATCCAGTTGCTGGTGCATCGGATTCCGCCGCCCTTCGCTGAGGGCATCGTCATCACCTCGCCGCCCCAGCGGCGCGAGGATACGGCGCTCAAGTTCTTCTTCAGCGTGCCCAGCCTGGATGCAGCACGGCTTGCGGCGCAGGCGTTGGGGGGCGAGGTGTTTGCCGAGAACTGGCAGGGGCCGGGCTTTACCGTGTGCAACGGGATGGATCCGGAGGGGAACGTGTTTCAGGTGCGGGAGTTTTCTGCGTGAGGCGCAGCGCCCGGGTGGGGCCGCCCGAAGCGCGTTTCTGAGGGGCATACATGCCATTCACACCTTTCCACATGGGGCCGGGGCTCCTGATCAAGGCGGTGCTGCAGGGGGCGTTTTCCCTGATGGTCTTCGGCTGGGCGCAGATCGTGATGGATATCCAGCCGCTGGTGGTGATCCTGACCGGCGAGGGGCATCTGCATGGCTTCACCCATACCTGGATCGGGGCCTCCCTGCTGGGCGTCGCTTCGGCCCTCAGCGGGAAGTACCTGTCGGAGTTCGGCTTGCGCCTGATCGGCTGCCGCCGCTTTGTGCCCATCCGCTGGCCGGTGGCCGTGCTGTCGGCTTTCGTCGGTACTTTCAGCCATGTGCTGCTTGACGGGATCATGCATGCGGACGTGGAGCCCTTTTGGCCCTTGACCCGGGACAACGGTCTGCTTGGGCTGATGTCAGTGCAGGCCATGCACTGGTTTTGCCTGGGGAGCGGGGTGGTGGGTGCGGTGCTGTATTTCATCGTGGCCAGCCGGCTGGCTCCGCGGGACGCGCACGGCGAGGCGTCACCGTGAGCGCAAACCCATTGCTGACGGGGGTTTGCCCTCCACTGGCCTGATCACCCGATGGGTGAGGCTGAAGGGGTTTATGGGACGCGCTGGGGGCGGCTGGAGGGACTGTGGGGGCGACTTCAGTCGCCCGCGGGCTGAGATCAAGGGTGTGTCGGTGATCGACGCGTGGGTGGGCGACTGAAGTCGCCCCTACAGGAGGGACCTTATCGACCGTCAGACGACGTGTCAAACGGAGGAGATTAGGCTGAATTCGACCCCCATGGGGGGCTGGCGCGGGCCCTTCGTCACCCGCATTTCCAGCCACCTCAGGCGGGTGGACTGGCATCATCTGCCCCGTCTGACAAACGCAGCGTGGCTCCGGTGTTCGAGTTCTTCGGTAATTTCTTTCTGGCGCTTGCCCTGGTGGGGCTGTTCCGCTTTCTGTGGATGGTCTGCGGTCTGCTGATTCGCACCGGGGATGGGGGGAACGCGATCTTTGCGGTGCTCCTGCCGGTGTTGATGCTCTATCTGCTGGGGCGCTCCCTGCTGCCCATCGATGCCTGGGAGGGGTTTGCGGCCGGGGCTGCCACCGGCGCGCTGGCGGTGTACCTGTTCCACCGCAGGAAGCCGCCCACGCCGGTCTGAGCGGCGCCCTCAGCGCGCCGCAAACCACCCGGCGATCTTCATCCTTTCCTCGTCGGTGATCCCGGTGACGTTGCCCAGGGGCATGGCCTTGAGCTTGACGGTCTGGTCGTGGATGCGCTGGGCCTGGGCTTCGATGCGCTGGGGGGTGTCGAGGAGCACACCGGCCGGGGCGGAGGCCATCAGGGTGGGCTTTTCGGCGTGGCAGGCGGTGCAGCGGGCGTTGATGATGGGCTGGATGTCGGCCAGGGTGGGGGCGGCGGTGCCGGCGCTGGCAAGCCGCGGCGCCGGGGCCAGCCATACGGCTACGCCGGCCAGGATGGCGATGGCGGTGGCGGGGAACTCCCAGCGCACGGCGCCCTTGTGGCGCAGGTTGAAGAAGTGGCGGATCAGCACCGCAGCCAGGATGATCAGGGCCAGCACCGCCCAGGCGTGGGCATGGGTGTAGGTGAAGGCGTAGTGGTTGCTGATCATGCAGAACAGCACCGGCAGGGTCAGGTAGTTGTTGTGGTAGCTGCGCTGCTTGGCGCGGATGCCGTCCATGGGGTCGGGGGTGTCGCCGCGCTGCATGGCGGCCACCACGCGTTTCTGGCCCGGGATGATCCAGAAGAAGACGTTGCCGCTCATGGTGGTGGCGATCATGGCGCCCACGTGGATGAAGGCGGCACGGCCCGACAGGAGGTGGGTGAGGGCCCAGGCCACGGCCACCACGAAGGCGTAGTAGACGATGCCGAAGAGTAGCTGGCTGCGGTTGATGAGCAGGCGGCACAGCACGTCATACACCACCCAGCCGCCGGCCAGGGTGCCCAGGCCGATGGCCACGGCGGTGCCCGGGCTGATGGCGGCCACCGAGGGATCGACCATGTAGCTGCCGGCCTGCAGGTAGTACAGGGTGGAGATCAGGGCGAAGCCCGACAGCCAGGTGGAATAGCTCTCCCACTTGAACCAGTGCAGATCGTCCGGCAGGTGGGCGGGGGCCACCAGGTATTTCTGCGGGTTGTAGAAGCCGCCGCCATGCACGGCCCACAGCTCGCCGCCCACGCCCTTGGCCTTGAGTGCCGGGTCGGTGGGCGGCTTGAGGCTGTTGTCCAGCCACACAAAATAGAAGGACGAGCCGATCCAGGCGATGCCGACGATCAGGTGGAGCCAGCGCAGCAGCAGGCTGCCCCATTCGATGAGGTAGGCGTCCATCAGCTGCCCCGGTAGGTCGAGTAGCTCCACGGCGATACGAGGAGCGGCACGTGGTAATGGGCGGCGGTGTCGGCAATGCCGAAGCGCAGGGGGACGCTGCCCAGGAAGGGCGGGTCGGCCTGGGGCACGCCGGCGGCGGCAAAGTAGGCCGCCACCTCAAAGACCAGCTCGTAGCTGCCGACCGCCATGGTTTCACCCTGCAGCAGGGGGGCGTCGGCGCGGCCGTCGTGGTTGGTGACCCCGCGGCACAGCTCGCGGCAGCTGCCGTCGGGGCCGAGCAGGTGTAGCGCGAAGGCCATGCCGGCGGCCGGGCAGCCGCGGGCGGTATCGAGTACGTGGGTGGTCAGGCGGCCCATGGGGGTCCTCGGCGGGGATGGAATGACCCCGATTATAGGAAGGGCCGCCGGGCGGCCGGCGAATATCGCCTATCGGGTTGCGCGAATAAGGGCGGCGGGCTTCGGTGTGCGCGGGGCTCATATGAAAGTCGGCAGGATGCTTATCCGATCCTGCTACTTGCCGCCCCCCCGGCCGGCTCCGTACTCTCGATTCATGCGGCATCGTCACGGAGCACGCTCCGGCGGCCTGCCATTTCCCCACCATGATCTGCTCGCGGCGCCAGTCCGCAGCCCTTCCAGGAGATGCCCGTGACGACCCGTCCCGACCCTGACACCACCGTTCACCCGGTGGATGAGATCCTCCCCGCGCCCCGCTTGTTTGCCCTGGGCCTGCAGCACGTGCTGGTGATGTATGCCGGGGCGGTGGCGGTGCCGCTGATCCTGGGGGCAGCCCTCAAGCTGCCCAAGGATCAGATCGCCCTGCTGATCAACGCCGACCTGCTTTGCTGCGGCATTGTCACCCTGATCCAGGCGCTGGGTGTCGGCCCCTTCGGCATCCGTCTGCCGGTGATGATGGGGGTGACCTTTGCGGCGGTGAGCCCGATGCTGGCCATGGCCGCGAACCCCGATCTGGGGATCACCGCGATCTTCGGGTCGGTGATGGTGGCGGGCGTATTCGGGATCTTCCTGGCGCCGGTGATCAGCCGCCTGCTGCCCCTGTTTCCGCCGGTGGTCACCGGCACCATCATTGCCGTGATCGGCGTGACCCTGATGCGCGTCGGCATCAACTGGGCGGCCGGCGGTGTGCCGATGATCAAGGATCTGGCCACCGGCCAGATGGTGCCCAACCCGGCCTACGGCGCGCCCGAGCACCTGGGCGTGGCCTTCTCGGTGCTGGTGGTGATCCTGCTGCTGTCCAAGTATGGCAAGGGCTTCGTGGCCAATGTGTCGGTGCTGCTGGGGCTGGTGTTCGGTTTTGTGGTGGCGCTGGCCATGGGCAAGGTCAAGTTTGACGGGCTGGAGCAGGCCGAGTGGTTCGCCCTGGTCTATCCCTTCCAGTTCGGCATGCCCACCTTCGATCTGGTCTCGGCGGCCACCATGTGCCTGGTGATGATCGTGGTGATGGTGGAATCCCTGGGCATGTTCCTGGCCCTGGGCGAGCTCACCGGCAAGCCCCTGTCGCCCAAGGACCTGGAGAAGGGCCTGCGCACCGATGGTCTGGGCACCCTGATCGGCGGCATCTTCAATGCCTTTCCTTACACCTCGTTCTCCCAGAACATCGGTCTGGTGGGGGTGACGGGGGTGCGCAGCCGCTGGGTATGCGTGGCCGGCGGGGCCATTCTGGTGGCCTTCGGCCTGTTTCCCAAGATGGCCCACGTGGTGGCGTCGGTGCCCCAGTTCGTACTGGGCGGTGCCGGCATCGTGATGTTCGGCATGGTTGCCGCGACGGGCATCAAGATCTTGCTGGCGGCGGACCTGAAGACCAACCGCTTCAACCCCTACATCATCGCCATCAGCATCGGCTTCGGCATGATCCCCCTGGTGGCCGACAAGTTCTTCCACCAGATGCCCAAAGCCCTGGGGCCGCTGCTGCATAGCGGCATTCTGCTCACGGCCATCACTGCGGTGTTGCTCAACCTGTTCTTCAATGGCTATCGTCGCGATGCGGCCGAAAGCGCCAAGCAGATGGCGATGGAAGCCGAACTCCACTGATCCCGATTTCCGCCCAGGCCCGGAGCCCCTGTCATGACAATCCCGACTCTCACCCCAGCCTCCCTTTCGCAGCTGGATCAGGCCGCCTTCGTGGCGGCCCTGGACGGCATCTTCGAGCATTCACCCTGGGTGGCCGAGCGGGCCTGGGTGCGTAGCCCCTTTGCCGACCGGGAAGCCCTGCTGGGCACGCTGGTTGGCGCGATGCAGGCGGCACCCCGCGATGCCCAGCTGGCGTTGATCAGGGCTCACCCGGAACTGGCCGGCAAGGCGGCGGTGCGGGGGGAGCTGACGGTGGAGTCCACCCGCGAACAGGCCGGTGCGGGCCTTGCCGCCTGCTCGCCGGAGGAGTTCGAACTGATCCAGGCTCTCAACGGGGCCTACAACGCCAAGTTCGGCTTTCCCTTCATCATTGCCGTGCGGGGGCTGGGGCGGGCCGACATCATCGCGGCCATGGAGCGCCGGCTGGGGCACGACCCGGAAGCGGAATTCGCCGAGGCCCTGCGCCAGATCGCCCGGATCGCGGCGCTGCGCCTGGAGGAAAGGGTGGCGGAGTAGGTGGACAGAGCAAGGGCAGACCGGCGGTCTGCCCTTGTTATTGCGCTCAGACGGCGAAGGACAGGGCCGTGGTCGGCAAGGTGCCGCTCGCTACGGGGGCGGGGCCAGGGCGCGGGATGACCGGCGAGCTGCGCGCCACCGAGGTGATCTGCTCGCGGAACCAGCGGCATTCTTCCTCGTAGTGGCTGCGGTCGTGCCACAGCAGATAGAAGCTCATCTTCGGGAAGTCGATGGGGGCTTCGGCAATGGCCAGGGGCATCATCTTGGCGCAGTGCTCGGCGAAGATCCGCGGGCTGGAGAATAGCATGTCGGTTTCCAGCAGCAGATAGGGCACCAGGCCGAAGTAGGGCACGTAGGCCACCACGTTGCGCTTGAGCCGCTCGCGGGCCAGATGCAGGTCGATCACGCCGCGCTGGCCGACCGCGTAGGGGGTGGGCACCAGGTGTTCGGCCGCCAGGTAGTCGGCGGTGCTGAGCGCGCGACCGGCGAGGGGGTGGCCCTTGCGCATGATGCACACCACCTCGTCGTCGAAGAGGGGCGCCATGCGCAGGTTTTCCGGGGGCTGGGGCCAGTTGCCGATGACCACGTCAAGTTCGCCGGCTTCGAGGGCGCGGGCGTAGTCGAAATCCGGGCCGAGGGAATGAAAGGCCACCTGGGAGTTGGGGGCGAACTTGCGCAGGCGGGCCACGATCTCGCCCAGCAGCACCGCGTTGAGATAGTCCGGGGTGGCAATGTTGAAGACCCGGCGGGAGCTGGCGGCGTCGAACTTGACCTGGCGGACGGCGATGGCTTCGATCTGCTGCAGCGCAATCTTGACCGGCTCAAGCAGCCCGGCACCCCGCTCGGTGGGGGTCATGCCGTTGCGGCTGCGCACCAGCAGCTGGTCGCCGGTGATGTCACGCAGGCGGCGCAGGGCCGTGCTGACGGCCGGTTGAGACTGGTTGAGGCGCCGCGCCGCCTTGCTCACGCTGCATTCGGTGAGCAGGGCGTGGAGTACGCGCAGCAGGTGGACATCCATGGAATCCCAGGTGCAGTTCGCGGCCATGTCGGTGCTCCTTGAACGATATCCGTGGTGCGCTGCAAAAATCGTTCCAGGCGGGAAAAGGCCGCAATTGCGGGGGCTGTCGGCCCAGTTGCGAACCTTCGCGGGGCGTAGCGGCGTTGCCTCCAGCAAATCAGCACCGGTGTGGTGCGCCCACCGGCAATGGGAGGCTTAACAAAAAATTCACTCGAGCTTGTCGGCTGCAGGACGATAAACGGGGATCTCTTGATGCGCCGCAGCAAGCGATGCCCGGCTATCGACAACAAGGAATCCCTTCCATGAGTATCCGACGCGACCTCGTCCTTCTGGCCTCGCTCTCTGCGGCGATGCTGTTTGCCCTTGTCGCCGTGGGCGGCCATCAGTTTCGTTCCAATTTTGGCTTGATGCACAGCCTGACGGATGACGCGGTGCCGGCGGCGCTCGCTGCCGCGGATCTGCGGGCTGATCTCAAGCAACTCCAGCTTGATCTGTTCGAAGTGATCTCGGCGGGTAATTCGGATCAGGCGCCACAAGCCGGCGAAAGGCTGAAGATTCAGCAGGAGAGGCTGCGGGCCGGCCTGAAGACATTGGCGGTGCCCTCCCAGT
Organism: Zoogloea sp.; assembly: GCF_017302315.1. Classification (GTDB taxonomy): domain Bacteria; phylum Pseudomonadota; class Gammaproteobacteria; order Burkholderiales; family Rhodocyclaceae; genus Zoogloea. Next base: position 55,137 of record NZ_JAFLDT010000013.1, on the reverse strand, counting down.
CGCAAGCGGAGGCGGGTTTGCTGCTGCAGGCGTCCGAGAGCCTGGACAACTATGTGGCCGCCATGAGTGAAAGCATCTCGCTCAGCATGGCCGGTCATCGCCAGCTCGCCGAGGCGAGCCTCTATGCCAACGCGGCGCCCTATCAGCAGGAGCTGCAGCAGATACTGGAAACCCTGCTCATCGAGAAACGCCGCAACAAGGATCAGTCGGCGCAAGAGGTGAGGGTTGGCCTGACGCAGACCATGTGGTTCCTCGGCGCGGCAGTCATCGTCACGGTGCTGGTGCTGGGAGGGCTGATGATCAGGCTGTACCGGAACATTGTCGTGCCACTGCGGGCGATGGAAGGCACGATGGGGCGCATCGCCGAGTCCCTCGACTTTACCCAGCGGGTTCCGTTCCAGCGGCGCGATGAGATCGGGCAATCGATAGAGGCCTTCAATGCCTTGGTCAATACCTTGCAGACGAGTTTGGGGGCGATGGTTGAGATCATCCGCTGCAATGAGACTGCGTCGGTCGAGATGCATCAGTCCGCGGCTGTCGTGGCGCGAATCGCCTCGGAGGGCAGCGCCTCATCGAAGCGTATTCAGCGGGCGGTGCAGGCCATCCAGACCCACATCCGCGACATCGATCAGGGGTCGCGCGAGGCTGGGCGGATCACCGAGGAGTCAGGGCGAACCGCCAGGAGCCGCAGCGAGATCATCCAGGAAACAGCGGAGCAGATCAGTGCCCTCTCCCGCCGGGTGGATACGGCCGCCGACCAGGTGTTTGCGCTGGCCGCTCAGATCTCGGAGGTCGAGGGGGTGGTGTCGGAAATCAGGAAGATCGCTGATCAGACCAACCTGCTGGCACTGAATGCGGCCATTGAGGCTGCGCGAGCCGGGGATGCGGGGCGGGGCTTTTCGGTCGTTGCCGACGAGGTGAGGATGCTGGCGGAACGCGCTGCCGGCGCAACCGAACACATCAGCCAGCGGATGCAGCTCATCCAGACCTCGTCGAGCGAGTCGGCGGAGCTCATGAAACTGGTGACCAGCGAAATGGATCAGAGCACGGCCCTGGCACGCACGGCGGGTGAGGCAATCGAGCGCATCGTGTACTCGGCAACGCAGGTGGTCGAGGTGGTCGGCGAGATCATCCGGATCGTCGATGTGGGGCAGGGCTCAAGCTGCGAGATTGTCGATCAGATTGAGATGATCGATAGCCTGCTGGAGCAGGCCCACGTGGCAGCCTCCCACACGAAGAATGCGGCGGATACCAGTCGCGACTTTTCCATACGGCTTGCAGATATCGTCGAGCGCTTCCGGATTGACCCAGCAGGGACGTCTCTGCATTTCGAGCGTGGCACCGTCGAACTCTGGCCTGCCAGTTAGTGAGCGGTCATCCCGGCAGCGCCTATTTTTTCGGGCGGCCGGTCTTTACGCGCTCGATCTTGTTGAGCGCGTCGATCAAGGCGGTGTCGGACAAGGTGTTCAGAAGGATGAGCCCGGCGCGGATCAGTTCGCTTTTCTTGATCTCGCAGCCGCCTGCCAGGGCGCGCTTCTTCAGCAGGGCAAACAGGGCGTAGTCGGATTCCGGGAAGGTGAAGCTGTCCCGCACCGGTCGATTTGAGCGCGCGGGCGGCTTCTTTGCCGTTGTCGGCCCGGAACTTGCTGGGGGCTCCGGGGAATCCGATTCTTGTGTGCCCCGCTTGGCACGCGTTGACATATTCATTGTGTATCCATGCCTTGCATGAAGAAGTGTATAAATAGTATAAATCGTTTATTGCTTAGCTGGAGAGCATGATTGCTTTGAACCCGGCGGGCGTAAACGCGGGTTGTTGTGCAACTGCAACCTTATTGCAACAGAAGATCGATATAAAGTGTTTATAACAATGTCGGGCTTGCGGAAAGCGCATCTGCCCTACTTACCTCAACCGTCTGAGTCTCCTGTCCCATGGCTAAGGAACGTCTGAACTCCCCTTCTCGCAAGGCCGGTGCCTGGGCCATCATCCAGTGCGTGGACACGGGCAAGGTGCTGCTCGGGAAGCGCTCCAGCGTGGTGAACAATGGTGGGGCGTGGAATTTCTTCGGAGGCCGCGCAGATCGCGGGGAGTCTCCCCGCTCGGCGCTGTTGAGGGAGCTGGCGGAGGAGGCCGGTTTGCGCGTCAAGGAAAAGCAGCTGGTGAAGATCGGCCAGGTGTCCGGCGAGCGTCGAAGCCGGTCCGGGGATTGCGAGATGCACTACTACCTGCTGCGGCTTGAGCGCGAGGTGGTGCCGCGCCTCAATCGGGAGCATTCCAACTTCGGCTGGTTCAAGCCGAAGCGGCTGCCGACCAAGTTCAATCGGCCGACGACGATTGCCATCAAGAAGGGCCTGCTCGGCAGCCTGCGTCAGCCCTGAGCGGTCTTGAGGGCGGCCCGGGCCTGAACGGAATCTTCCCCAGGCCCCCGGGCTTAATCTTCTAAATCAGACCACACCGGCCCCGTGGGCCTGCTGGTCGGCCCAGTAGCTCGAACGCACCATGGGGCCGCAAGCGGCGTTCTTGAAGCCCATCTTCAGTGCTTCGGTCTCGAACATCTTGAAGGTGTCGGGATGCACGTAGCGCAGCACCGGCAGGTGACCGCCGGAGGGCTGGAGGTATTGGCCGATGGTGAGCATGTCCACGTTGTGGGCGCGCATGTCGCGCATCACTTCGAGGATCTCATCGTCGGTTTCGCCCAGGCCGACCATCAGGCCGGACTTGGTATTGACCTCCGGGTGGCGGGCCTTGAACTGCTTGAGCAGTTCCAATGAGTAGGCGTAGTCGGCGCCCGGGCGCGCCTGCTTGTAGAGGCGCGGCACGGTTTCCAGGTTGTGGTTCATCACGTCCGGCGGGGCCTGGTCGAAGATGTCGAGGGCGATCTCCATGCGGCCGCGGAAGTCGGGCACCAGCACCTCGATGGTGGTCTTGGGGCTGGCCTCGCGGGTGGCACTGATGCACTGGACAAAGTGGTCGGCGCCGCCGTCGCGCAGATCGTCCCGGTCCACGCTGGTGATCACCACGTAGTTGAGGCGCATGGCGGCGATGGTCTTGGCCAGGTTGGCCGGCTCGCTCACGTCGAGGGGCTCCGGGCGGCCGTGGCCCACGTCGCAGAAGGGGCAGCGGCGGGTGCAGATGTCACCCATGATCATGAAGGTGGCCGTGCCCTTGCCGAAGCATTCGTGGATGTTGGGGCAGGAGGCTTCTTCGCAGACGGTGTGCAGCTTGTGCTCGCGCAGGGTGTCCTTGATCTCGTTGAAGCGCTCGGCCTCAATGCCGGCACCCAGCTTGATGCGGATCCAGTCGGGCTTCTTGATGCGTTCGGCAGGAACGATCTTGATGGGGATGCGGGCGGTCTTGGCGGCGCCGCGCTGCTTGCGGCTCTCGGAATCCATGGGGGTCGTCCTTTGGTCAGGCGGTGGGGGGGACGTCGGGAAAATGTCGCCGGAGGTGGCCGAGAAGCCGCTCGGCGACTTCATCGGGGGCCTCGGTCACGCCGAAGTCCTTGAGTTGTATGGTCTTGAGCCCACTATAGCCGCAAGGGTTGATCCACGTAAATGGTGTCAAGTCCATATCGACATTGAGGGACAGTCCGTGGTAACTGCAGCCGTTCTTCACCCGCAGGCCGAGGGCGGCGATCTTGTCGCCGTCGATGTAAACCCCTGGCGCGCCGTCCTTGCGGCGGGCGTCGAGGCCGTAGTCGGCGATGCAGTCGATGAGGGCCTGCTCCAGTAGCTGCACCATCTCGCGCACCTTGAGGCGGCGGCGGTGCAGGTCGAGGAGCAGGTAGGCCACCACCTGGCCGGGGCCGTGGTAGGTGATCTGGCCGCCCCGGTCGATCTTGACCAGCGGGATTTCCGTGGGGCGGATCAAGTGCTCGGGCTTGCCGGCCTGGCCCAGGGTGTACACCGGCGGGTGCTGCACCAGCCATAGCTCGTCCGGGGTGGCGGCGTCGCGGTGGGTGGTGAATTCCTGCATCGCCCGCCAGGTGGGCTCGTAGGGGGCGAGCCCCAGGTGGCGGACGATCACAGGACGACCTTCACCATGGGGTGGGACGATAGCTCGGTGTACAAGGCGTCAAGCTGGGATTGGGAGGTGGCTCTGACAGTGCAGGTGATGGCCAGGTAGTTGCCCTTGGCCGAGGGGCGCATCTGCGCCGTGGCGGGGTCGAAATCGGGGGCATGGCACAGCACCACTTCAATCACGGTCTGGGCAAAGGTATCCACCCGTGCGCCCATGATCTTGATGGGGAATTCACAGGGGAACTCGAGCAGGGTGGTGCGTTCTTCAGTCATCCGGTTTCTCTTCTCAGAGCGTCTTGAACCACAGGCGGATAGCGTCCCACAGGCGGCCGAACCAGCCGGCTTCGGGGATGTCGTCGAGGGCCACGATGGGGTACTCGCCGACGGGCTTGTCGTTCAGGCTGAGTTGCAGGGTGCCGCTGGTCTGGCCCTTGGTCACCGGCGCCATCAGGGGCTGCTGGGTCACCACGTTGGCCTTGAGCTTTTCGGCTTCGCCTTTGGGCAGCGACAGCACGAAATCGTTCAGGAAGCCGGCCTTGAGCATGTTTTCCTTGCCCTTCCAGATGCGGAATTCGTTCACCGCCTGATTGGCGCTGTACACCTTCACCGTGTCGAAGGCGAGGTAACCCCAGTTGAGGAGCTTCTGGGATTCCTGGGCGCGCACGCTGTCGCTGGCGGTACCCACCACCACCGATACCAGACGCCGCTCGTTGCGCTTGGCCGAGGCGATCAGGCAATAGCCGGCGCTTTCGGTGTGGCCGGTCTTGACCCCGTCAACGGTCGGGTCGATGAACAGCAGGCGGTTGCGGTTGGGCTGTTTGATCTTGTTGTAGGTGTATTCCTTGATGGAATAGATGGGATAGAACTCGGGAAAGTCGCGAATGATGGCGCTGGCCAGGATGGACAGGTCGCGCACCGAGGTCAGGTGCGAGGGGTGGGGCAGGCCGGTGGCGTTCTCGAAGTGGGTGTTCTTCATGCCCAGCCGGGCGGCTTCCTTGTTCATCAGCTGGGCGAAGTTCTCTTCGGACCCGGCGATGGCTTCGGCCAGCGCCACGCAGGCATCGTTGCCCGACTGGACGATCATGCCGTGAAGCAGTTCGTTCACGGTCACCGGCTTGAGGGGCTCGATGAACATCTTGGAGCCTGGCACTTTCCAGGCTTTCTCCGAGACCGGAATGGTCTGCTCCAGGCTCAGGGTCTTGTTCTTGATCGCCGAGAACGCCAGGTAGGCGGTCATCAGCTTGGTCAGGGAGGCGGGCTCGATGCGCTGGTCGGGCTGTTCCGCCGTGAGTAGCTGGCCGGACCCCACATCGAGGAGAACCCAGGCCCGCGCAGCCACGGTCGGCGGCGTCATCTGGGCAAAGGCGAGGGAGGGCAGGATGAGCAGAAGCAGGATGATGCGATGCAGCATGGTGGGGTGCAAAACCGAAAAAAGTGCGATTATAGTCACGCCTCCCCTCGCGAACTGCCTTCGAATCGTAAGTGAATGCGGAACTCGCCGCGCCGTGGATGGTCTTTGATGCTGCAATGCACTTTATCCATCGAACCCTTTCTCTCGTGCTGGCCTGCCTTGTCCTCCTCTGGGCGGGCAATTCCATGGCCGTGGACAACCACCTTGCCGCGGCCGACTTGGCCGAGCAGGTGCAGTCCCTCGACCCGGCCGCTGAAGAGAAGCTGGATCTGAGCAGCCTCGACCCGCTCGACTGCCCGGCCTTGGCCAGTGCGCACGGTTTTCGGGCACGCTTTCTGCTTGAATCCCATCCAGTGTCCTTCACGTTGGGGTGGCAGTCGATCCTTCCGCGTGTGGCGTCGCCTCCCCCGAGGCGGGGCTGACGTTGTCTGCCTGCCCGGCGTGTGACGCCAGGGCTGTCTTCCGCAGTGCTCCGCTGCAACATCGCTTTTAAGTTGAAAGTTGAGATAGCGCCCCTTGCTGGGCGCAAAAGGACAACCATGTTCAAGAAGTTCGGCCTCACTTTGATGGTGCTGGGCGCGGCCATCCATGGGCCCGTGGCTCTCGCCGATCCGGTCGCAGCGGCTGCTGCGCCACGCTACAGCCTCACCGCGCTGCGTGACCTTGCCCGTACGACCCATCCTTCCGTACAGGCCGCCCGTGCATTGATCGAGGCGGGTCGTGCGCAGGTGGTGACCGCGGGTGCCTACCCCAACCCCGAAATCGAGTTCCTTTCGGGCCGGACCCGGGCGAGGACCAACGGCGTTGCCACTGGGGCGGCGCAGACCCTTGAGCTCACCCAGCGTATCGACAACCCCTGGCAGCGGGAGGCGCGCCTGGGGGTGGCCAGTTCGGGCCTGGAGGTCCGCCGTGCGGATGCGCGCAGCCTGGAACTCGACCTGCTCACCCGCCTGGATCAACGCTTCTACGAGCTCTTGCGCCGTCAGGCCGAGCTGCGTGCCACGAAGGAAGACCTGGCTCTGGCGGAGCAGATCCGCGCCAGGGTGGCCGTGAGGGTCGAGACCGGTGAGGCTCCCCGGTATGAGCTGATCAAGTCGGACACGGAGTTGTTGAATGCGCAGAAGAATGCCAACAGTGCCGCGCTGAGGTTGGCGCAGGCCCGTGCGGCCCTTCGGGGGCTGGTGGGCAGCCTGCCCGCCGAGTTTGAGGTGGAGGGGGAGCTGAGTGCCCCGCGCGCGGTTCCGACACTGGACGAGTTGCGTGCGCAGGCCATGGCGCGCAACCCCGATCTGCTGAGGGCGCGTGCAGAGCTTGCCCGGGCTGAGCGACAGCTTGAGCTGGAGCGTGCGCGCCGGCACCCGGATGTGGCGCTCCGGGTTGTTGAAGATCGGGACGTGGAGATTCGGGACAGCCGCTACGGTGTCACCTTGACCATTCCCCTTTGGGATCGTCGCCAGGGCCCCGTGGCCGAAGCGAATGCCCTGCTGATGAAGAGCCGCAATGATCTGGCGAATCAGGAGCTGCTCCTGCTTCAGTCGATCGAGTCCACCTACAGACAGTTCGAGATCGCCGGCGCCCAGGTGAACGCGCTGGAGAACGGCATCCTCCGTCAGGCCGAGGCGGCCCTGAAGGTCGCGGAATCCGCGTACCGCTTTGGCGAGAGAGGCATCCTGGACTATCTCGATGCACAGCGCGTTTTCCGTGCTGCCCGTAACGAACTGATTGCCGCACGGTATGAGCTGCAGCTGGCATCCATCGAGATCGAGCGTCTGCGCGCGCTGAATATTGAGGAAATGAAATGACTAAAGCACGTTTTCGTCTGGTTACGCTTCTCGTCAGTGCAGCCCTGGTGTCGGCTTGCAGCAAGGCGCCGGAGGAGGCGCCACCGGCCGCCAAGCCGGATCCCGCGCTGGTCGAGCCCAACCCGGAATTGCGCGCTCAGTTGAAGGTCGATGTGATCAAGACGGCCCCTGTCGTCCAGTCCTTGCGCGTTGCAGGGCGCATTTCGTTTGATGAGCAGCTGCTCGCACGCATCGGATCGACCGTCACGGGTCGGGTCTCATCCCTGAATGCACAGCTTGGAGACGAGGTTCGACCGGGGTCCGTGCTGGCCATCATCAACAGTACGGAGCTGACCACAGCCCAGTTGGCGTACCTCAAATCGCAGACCACTGCAGAGCTGAACCGGAAGGCCGTGGAGCGAGCCCGCATCCTGCTGCAGAACGACGTGATCGGCTCTGCTGAACTACAACGCAGGGAAACCGAGCTCGCGCTGGCCGATGCCGAGCGACGTGCCGCAGCGGATCAGTTGCGGGTACTGGGCCTCTCGGAAAAGACGATCGCAACCCTGGCCAAATCGGGTGTGATTTCGTCAACCACGCCGGTCTCGGCCACGCTCCATGGTGTCGTTGTGGAGCGCAAGGTGACGCCGGGCCAGGTTGTGCAGCCCTCCGATGCGCTCTTCACGGTGGCGGATCTGTCCAAGCTGTGGGCGGTGGCGCAGGTTCCCGAGGAGCAGTCGGGCATGGCACTGACCGGGCAGGCGGTTGAAGTTGAAGTGCCGGCGCTGGATGGCCAGAGAATCATGGGCAAGGTGATCTTTGTCGGGCAGACCGTGAACCCCCAGACCCGCACCGTTCTGGTGCGGGTAGCCCTCGACAACCCGACCGGGCAACTCAAGCCGGAGATGCTGGCAACCATGCTGATCGACGGAAAGCCCAAGGATATGCTGGTTGTTCCTGCGGGGGCCGTGGTTCGGGAGGACAACACGGACTACGTTTTCCTGGCCAGCGAGGATGGCAATCGCTTCCGGCAGGTGAAGGTCCAGCTCGGGCCTGAAAGTCGTGGGGTACGTCCCGTCCTGAATGGTCTGGCAAGCGGTGCGCAGGTGGTGGTCGATGGGGCCTTTCACCTGAACAACGAACGCCGACGTGTCCTGCTGGGGGGCTGATCCATGGTTGAATCCTTGATCCGCGGTGCGCTCAAGCAGCGCATCGTCCTGGTGGTCGTCTGCGTCTGCCTGCTCCTGGCTGGCCTGATGGCGGTCAATAAGTTGTCTGTGGACGCCTTTCCCGATGTGACCAACGTGCAGGTTCAGGTTGCCACGGAGGCTCCCGGGCGTTCGCCGGAGGAGGTGGAGCGCTTTGTCACGGTACCGGTGGAGATCGCGATGACCGGTCTCCCCGGGCTGACCGAGATGCGCTCGCTCAACCGTAACGGGATCTCCATCGTCACCCTCGTCTTCACGGAAAAGACCGATGTGTATTTTGCCCGGCAGCTCGTGATGGAGCGCCTGATCGAGGTGATGGGCCGGATGCCGGCGGGGGTCGCGCCGGTTCTTGGCCCGGTGTCCACGGGGCTAGGCGAGGTCTATCAATACACGTTGGAGCATCCCAGTGACCTGGGGGCGGACGGCAAATTGCGGGTGCTGAGCGAAGCGGAATTGATCGAGCGGCGCACCATCCAGGACTGGGTGGTCAGGCCCATGCTCCGCTCCATCCCGGGGGTGGCCGAGATCAATACCCAGGGTGGCCACGCCAAGCAGTATCAGGTGAGGGTGAATCCGGATCGTCTGCGGTATCACCAGCTCGCGGCCCACGACATCTACCGGGCGCTTGCGGCCAACAATGCCAACTCCGGGGGCGGCGTGCTGCCCCAGTATGCGGAACAGCTCATCATCCGTGGCCAGGGCCTGATCCGTTCGGTGGATGACATCGGCCTCATCGTGGTCAAGGAGGTGGGCGGGACGCCGGTTTACGTCAGGGACGTCGCCGAGGTGGACATCGGTGCGGAGGTTCGTCAGGGCGCGATCATCAAGAACGGTGATACCGAGGCCGTTGCGGGCATCGTGCTGATGATCCGCGGTGGGAACGCCCGGGAAGTGGTTGGGCGCATCAAGGCCAAGGTGGCCGAGATCAACGAGCGCCAGATGCTTCCGGGGGGCCTGCAGATCGTGCCGTTCTACGACCGGACCACGCTGGTGGATGCCGCCATGCTGACCGTCGGCAAGGTGCTCGCCGAGGGTATCGTGCTGGTGGTGGTGATCCTGTTCATCTTCCTGGGGGACGTCCGGTCTTCGCTCATCGTGGTGGCCAACCTGGTGCTGACGCCATTGCTGACCTTCATGGTGATGAATCACTACGGGATATCGGCCAACCTGATGTCACTGGGCGGGCTTGCGATTGCCATCGGCTTGATGGTCGACGGCGCTGTGGTGGTGGTCGAAAATGCGTTCGTCCGGCTTGGTGAGCGTTCCAAGACAGGCGAGTCCGCCGTGCGCATCATTTTTGATGCCGCATCAGAGGTGGGGACGCCGGTGCTGTTCGGGATCGGCATCATCATCCTGGTGTTCATGCCTTTGCTGTCCCTGGAGGGCATGGAAGGCAAGATGTTCAGCCCGCTGGCGCTGACCATCGGCATCGCGCTGAGCATCTCCCTGCTGCTGTCCTTTACGCTGACGCCGGTGCTGTGCTCCTACCTGCTCAAAGGGGGGGACGAGCACGACACGAAGCTGGTGGCGGTCCTCAAGAAGCCTTACCTGAGGTTGCTTGATGCGGCCTTGGCCAATCCCAAGGTCACGGTCCTGGGGGCGGTGTGTGCCTTTGCGGCGAGCCTTGCTGTTGTTCCCTTCCTGGGCAAGTCCTTCATTCCGACAATGCAGGAGGGCTCGCTGACGCCGGTTATCGTCCGGGCGCCGAACATCTCCCTCGACGAGTCCATCAAGATGGAGTTCGAGGCACTGCGTCGTGTCATGGAGGTGCCAGGTGTTGCGATGGCGGTGTCTCGTCTTGGGCGCGGGGAGTCTGCAGCGGATCCGGGGCAGCCCCACGAGTCGGATCCCATCGTGACCCTCAAGCCCATGGACGAATGGCCCGATGGCTGGGTTCAGGAAGACATCGCGAATGCCATTCGCGACCGGCTGAAGACCTTGCCGGGGATCGAACTGGCCATCTCGCAGCCCATCGCCGCGCGCGTGGACGAGATGGTGTCGGGTGTTCGCTCTCAGGTCGCCATCAAGCTTTTCGGTGATGATCTCGAGGAGCTGCGTCGGGTGGGTGATCAGATCTCCCGCGTGCTGGCATCGGTGCCGGGAGCGACGGACCTCAGAGTCGAACGGGTTTCCGGACAAAGCTACCTGAACATCGAGATCGATCGCGTCGCGATTGCCCGGCATGGCATCAATGTGGCGGACGTCAACGAATTGATCGAGATGGCGGTGGGAGGGGCTGTGGCCACCGAGGTGTACGAGGGGGAACGTCGGTACCAGTTGGCCGTCCGTTATCCGGAAATGCACCGGAACAACCCGGAGGCGATCGGCAACATCGTTCTGCGCTCCCCGAATGGTGCCGTCGTGCCCTTGCACGATGTCGCCAAGGTGGAAGTGATCGACGGACCTGCCCAGATCTCCCGGGAGTCGGGCAAGCGCCGCCTGGTGATTGGTGCCAACGTGCAGGGTCGAGACCTCGGTGGCTTCGTGGCGGAAGCCCAGGCACGTCTCGCTCGGGACGTCCCGCTGCCGGAGGGTTACTACCTGGAGTGGGGCGGGCAGTTCGAGAACATGGAGCGTGCCATGAAGCGTCTGTCGCTGATTGTTCCGCTCACCATCCTGGCCATCTTCTTCCTGCTCTTCGTACTCTTCAACTCGGTACGCTATGCCGGGTTGATCATCACCGTCCTTCCGCTGGCCTCCATCGGCGGCCTGTTCGGATTGCTGGTGGCGGGCGAGTATCTTTCTGTACCGGCGGCGGTCGGCTTCATCAATCTCTGGGGGATTGCCGTGTTGAACGGTGTGGTGCTGGTGTCCTGTGTGCGTCAGCTTCAGACCAACGGGATGACACTCACCCAGGCCGTCACGGAGGGATGCCGCCAGCGCTTCCGTCCTGTCATGATGACAGCCAGTGTGGCCTTGCTGGCGCTGATCCCGATGTTGTTCTCGACGGGGCCGGGGTCTGAGGTGACGCGTCCCCTTGCCGTCGTGGTGATTGGTGGCCTCTTGAGTTCTACGGCCCTTACGCTGCTGGTGTTGCCGGTGTTGTATCGTTGGTTCCAGGAAAAGGAGATCGAAGCATGAAGGAGATCAAGGCTGTCATTCGCCCAAACAAGCTCTCCAGGCTTCGGGAAGCCCTTCGCGCTTTCCCGGGGTTTCCCGGGATGACCATCAGCAAAGCCGAGGGCTGTGGGGCGACGGCACGTCATGTTCCCCATAGCATCAAGGAAGAGCTGACTGACTTCACCGACAAGGTGAGGATCGAGATCATCGCGCCGGATGAGATGGTTGACGAGCTCGTGGGACACATCGTCAACGTGGCGACAACCGGTCAGACGGGAGATGGTCTGGTATGGGTGACGGATGTGCAGAAAGCGTTCTTCATCCGGCGAAACCAGGGGGGTGGGGCCGAATAGGAGTAAGGCTTTTGCTCCGGGAGGCGCAGCTGAGAGGATGACCTTCCCGGAGACGCTTAAAGCGTAATGCCCAGGGACAGCCAGACCATGCTCGAGGCCGGATTCACCGGCTTGTTCAGGTAGCCCGGCAGGCATTGCTGTGAGCGGTCGGGGATCTCCTGGTGGCGTTCGCCCAGGTTGATGCCATTGAGGGCGATTTCCGCCCTTCGGCCGTCCAGCCGGAAGGCGCGGGCAATGCGCAGGTCCAGGCTGGTGTAGGCCCGGGAGGTGTAGTCGCAGCCGGGCACATAGCCGTAGCCGCCGGCCAGTGAGCCCATGCGCAGGATGCTGGCTGTGCTCGTCCAGCCCGTGCCGTAGTCCTGCAGCCAGCTCAGGCTGGCGACGTAGGGTGCGGTGCGCTTGGCCACCTCGGGTTCGTCGGTGCGGCGTTCGATCAGAGTGTGGTTGAAGAGGATCTCGGTACCCGCCCGAGGCTTGCCGCGGAACTGGTATTCCAGGCCGCGCAGGGTGACCGCCGAGTCGAGGTTGATGAACTGGGATGAGGGGAGCGTGCTCAGGACAAAAGGGGCGAAGGGCGGCGGAATGTTGCGGCGAATGACGAAGTTGGTGACCCTTTCGTTGAACAGGCGGAGATCGAGCGTGGCATCCATGGCGCGGAAGCGCCCCAGGTAGCCCACTTCCACGGTATCCACCGAGGGCGTTCTCAGATCCGGATTGGGCACATAGGGCCAGGCAACCGGAACGCTGGTTCGCGGGTCGCTGTTGGCGGTGTGGGCCCGCACATCCCCGTGGATGTCGAACACATTGCGTTGCTGCCAGGCCTTGGCATAGCCCGCCCTGAAGGTGTCCGTGGGGCTGGCCTGCCAGTTGATGAAGGCGCGCGGAATGAACTGGGCGGCGACGTCACCATTCTTTTCAAGCAGGCCGCCGAGGTTTAGCTGCCACGTCGGTGTGAGGTGCCAGTCGAGGTTTGAAAAGGCGCGATACATGCTCACGCTGGGTGGGCGGCCCCCGGCAAACAGGAAAGGGGCTTCGGAATCGTCACGGCGGCCCTCCAGACCCCAAACCAGTCGAGCCTGTGGTGCGAGGGCGAAGCGGTGCTGTACTTCCAGGTTGGTGCGGTTGCTGCTGCGGTTGCGGTTCAGGGGGACGGCAGGGAAGGAGGGTGAGCTGGCGACCCAGCTTTCCGCGTTGGATTCGTGATTGCGGTAGAGGCTGAGCAGCCATTCCTCGTCGTGGCTGTAGGTGCGGCGCCAGGTCAGGTGAAGGGTGTTGGTTTCGGCGCGGGCCGTGCGCTCCCCGTTGTTGTTGTAGATCGAATCGGGATAGCCCATGCCGCGTTCAAGGCGGTTGTAGCCAGCGCGCAGGGTCAGTTCGTCACGGGCGTTGAGGCGGTGGTCGCTGCGCAGGCTGAGGGTCTGGCTGACCCGGGTGTCATTCAGGCGGCTGAAGCCCTTGTCTTGGGTCTGGGCGGCCGACAGGCGTACCCCGGTGTTGTCGGCGTCGCCGTTCCAGCTGGCCCGCAGATCGGAGATGCCATGGGTGCCGACGTTCACGTGGCCGGAGCCGCCGCGCTGTTGATGGCTATGCTGGGTGATGATGTTGATCACCCCCAGGAAGGCATTGGCACCAAAGGCATTGGAATTGGTGCCGCGCACCACCTCGATGCGTTCGATCTCGTCGATGGTCAGGGGAAGGGATGACCAGTCGACACCACCAAAGGTGCTGGGCGCATAGACCGAGCGCCCGTCCACCAGCACCTGGATTTCGGTGGGAAAGTCGCTGCCCAGGCCGTGATAGGTGACCCATTGGGCGTGCCCGCGCTCCTGGCCGATCTGCATGCCGGGCACCAGGCGGAGAAGTCGAGCGATATCACGGTAGCCGGTGGCCTTGATGAAATGCCGGTCAAGGAGGGTAACGGCGCCGGGGGCTTCATTGAGAACCTGGGGAAGTCGGGAGGCCGACAGGACCGTTGGAAGATCCTCGAAAAAGGGCGTTTCCTCGCCGTATTCGGCCGGCGCGGATGCGGCGGACAGGAAATGCGTGAACGCAAGACCCGCAAGGGCGGTGAGCAAGGACCGCCTGGAGAGCAGCGAGGGCATCGGACGATCTGTTGTTATGTTGGAGTCTGAGCATGTCCCTGCGTGCAATACCGCCAGACCCCGCGATTATAAAACCGGCGTTCCGATTCGCCTGTGCAATTCGTTTCCTGCTCCTTGTGAAATGCCGCACTTCCGGGTGGCGCCCGCCCAGGGGCGGGCGCCACGGGTGATTCACGCGCTCAGTTGATGCGGATAGGCAGGAAGATCCGGCTCGCACCCCGCTGGATCAGCAGGGCAAAACGGTTTCCGGCGGCATCCAGGAGCTTGCGGAACTGTTCGACGCTGGTGATGCCCTGGTTGTTGATCCCGAGGATGACGTCACCGTTTTGCAGTCCGGCCTTGGCGGCGGGGCCGCTCACGCCTTCGACGACAATGCCTCCGGGAATGCCGAGGCGGCTGGCTTCCTGCCCGGTAAGGGCGCGACCGGCCAGGCCGAGTTTGTTGCCGGCTCCGTCGTTCTTGTGATCAGGGCTGGCCGCGAGGGCCTTTTCGCCGGCCTGCTCGCCCAGGGTGACGGTGATGTCGCGGGCCTTGCGATCACGCCAGACCGACAGGCGGACGACGGTCCCCGGCTTTTGCTCACCAATGATGCGGGGCAGGTCGGCGGAATTGTCCACCTTCTGGCCATTGACGCCGAGAACCACGTCGCCGGCTTGCAGGCCTCCCTTTTCGGCGGGTGAGCCCGCCTCGACGTTGGCAACCAGGGCACCGGCAGGTTTGTCGAGGCCGAAGTTCTGGGCCAGATCGGGGTCGAGCCCCTGGATGGTGACACCCAGGCGACCCCGCGAGACCTTGCCGTATTTCTGCAACTGGTCCTTCACCCTCATGGCCACGTCGATGGGAATTGCGAATGAGATGCCCATGAAACCACCCGAGCGGGAGTAGATCTGGGAGTTGATGCCGATGACTTCGCCGGCCAGATTGAACAGGGGGCCGCCGGAGTTGCCCGGGTTGATGGCCACGTCGGTCTGGATGAAGGGAACGTAGTTTTCGTCCGGCAGGCGTCGGGCTTTGGCACTGATGATGCCTGCCGTGACGGTGTTCTCGAAACCGAATGGCGAGCCCATGGCCACTACCCATTCGCCGACTTTGCTGCGTTCGGCATCGCCCGTCCTGACGAAGGGAAGGCCGCTGGCGTCGATCTTGAGGAGGGCGACGTCGGTGCGCTTGTCGGTGCCGACCACCTTGGCCTTGAATTCCCGCTTGTCGGTGAGGCGCACGGTGACCTCGCCTGCACTATCGACCACGTGGGCGTTGGTCAGCACGTAGCCGTCGGCGCTGACGATGAAGCCCGACCCCACTCCCTGCTGGATCTGTTCCGGGCTGCGGTTGCCGCCCCCGCCATTGCCGGGCATGCCGGGCACGGGAACACCGAAGCGGCGCAGGAAATCGTAGAAGGGGTCACCGGCGAAGGGATCTTCCCCCGCCGTGGCGCCACCCCGGGCCATCTTTTGGGTCACACTGATGTTCACCACGGCAGGGCCGACCTGCTCGACCAGCCCCGAGAAATCGGGCAGTCCGTAGCGGTTGGCGGCGGCGGGAGGTGGAACTTGGGCGGTAGTGGGGACAGTCCCGGCCGCGCTACCGTTGGCCGCGTGGGACGGCGATATGGCACCACCGTCCTGAAGGCAGCCGGACAGGGCGAGGACGAGGGCCGAGAATGCGAGGGTGGATCGAACCAGGACAGGTTTCATCTATTGCTCCAGTTGAAGGCCTGAAAACTGACGCGCGCGGGGGCGTCATGTTCCGCGTTTGAACAAGCGCTTACAAAAATGGGGGCGATTCTTCGCAAAGCAAGTCCGGGAGTTGATTTCGGGCTGCCCCGCCCCTTTTGATGGCGACGTTGTATAGTTAATCTCTATTGCCAATCGAGGTGACCTGATGACGCTAACCGATCTTCGCTATCTTGTCGCATTGGCCCGCGAGCGTCATTTTGGCCATGCCGCCGAGCGCTGCAATGTCAGCCAGCCGACGCTGTCGGTCGCCATCAAGAAGCTTGAGGATGAGCTGGCAGTCACGCTCTTCGAGCGCAGCGCCGCCGACGTGAAGATCACCGATATCGGTGCGCGCATCGTTGCCCAGGCCGAGAAGGTGCTTCTGGAGGCCGGTCAGATCAAGGAACTGGCCACCGCCGGGCGCGATCCCCTGTCGGGGCCGCTCAAGCTCGGCGTGATCTACACCATCGGTCCCTACCTGCTGCCCCACCTGATCCCGCGGGTCCATGGGGCAGCGCCGTCGATGCCCCTGCTGATCCAGGAAAACTACACGGCCCGGCTTGCCGAATCGCTCAAGCGCGGCGACTTGGACGTGATCGTGGTGGCGCTGCCGTTCGAAGAACCCGGCATTGTCACCCAGGCGGTGTACGACGAGCCCTTCCGGGTTCTGATGCCCGCCGGCCATGCCTGGGAAGAGGATGCGGCAATCCCGGCGGCACGCCTGGCGGAGGCGCCACTGCTCTTGCTCGGGGCCGGCAACTGCTTCCGCGATCAGGTGCTGGAGGTCTGCCCCCTGTGCCGTGGAGGAGAAGGCCTGCAGCGTACCCTCGAGGGCAGTTCCCTGGAGACCATCCGCCATATGGTGGCCACCGGGGCCGGCATCACGGTGTTGCCCAGCTCGGCCGCCGACCCTCTGCCCGAGGGCAATCCGCTCCTCACCGTGCGCCCCTTCGAGGCGCCCGAGCCGTTCCGGCGTATTGCCCTGGCCTGGCGGGTCACCTATCCCCGCAGTGGGGCCATTGATGTCATCCGGGCGGCCATTCTCGGCAGCCCTCTGCAAGGGGTGCGGCCGGTCACCCGCTGAGTCCGCCACGTGCGCCGGCCCGGTATGCGCCGGCTTCGGTAACGATCCAGTCCATGGGCCGGTCGTGGGGCTGGGGATGGGTCGAGTCGGTCCGGGCCAGTTCGAAGGCCACACCGATGCACAGGGGGGGCGGGGCGAGGGCGGCCAGGGTACGGTCAAAGTAGCCGCCCCCGTAGCCCAGCCGGTAGCCCGCGGCGTCGAAGGCATTGAGGGGGATCAGGATCACATCCGGCATGACCTGGGCTCCGTCCATCGGTACGGGAATGCCGTGATGATCGACCGCCATGGCGTCCCCCGGCTGCCAGCGCCGGAAACCCATCGGCTGCGCCGGCTCCGTCACTTCGGGCAAGGCCGCCCGCCGTCCGGGATCGGCGGCCAGCCAGCGGCCAACCCAGGCCACCAGATCGACCTCCCCGCGCCACGGCCAGCAAAAGGCCAGCGTCCGTGGGGCCAGGGTTTTCAGCAGGATTTCGAGATGCGCTTCGAGGCGTGCAGAGAGGGCGGCCCGGGTGTCGGCGGGCAGCGCCTCGCGGGCCGCGATGGCCTGTTTGCGCAAGGTTTTTCGCAGTGCAGCAATATCGCTCCCGGCGGGGGAGTCAGGGGGGTTCACTGTGCTATTCTCCGACGGCATTTTGGCGGGACAAGAGTCGATGAAGAATAGCGCGTGGGCCGCTCTGGCGGCATTTTTGTGGATGGCCATGCCGGCCGGCGGCGATCCCGGTGACGAGCGCATCCTGCTTGCCCGGGATGCTGCGCGCAGTGGAGATCGCAACCGGCTGGCCCTCAACGCGCCGGCCACCGGCCATGTGCTTGATCCGTATCCGGAGTACTGGGCCCTGTCCAACCAGATCGTCCGCCCATCGGCCGATTTCGACCCAGCCCGAATCCACGACTTTCTCGAACGCAATGCGGGTAGCTGGCTGGCCGAAAAACTGCGTGGCGAATGGCTGCGCAGCCTGGGCAAGCGGGGTGAGTGGGGCAGTTTCATGGCGGAGTTTCCCAACCAGGAGCAAGCTGACCAGGAACTGCGCTGTTATTACCACCAGGCCCGGCTGCAGAACGCCGATCCGGCCGTGCTCGTTGAGCTGCGGCCACTGTGGTTCACGCTGGTGGATACGCCGGAGAGTTGTGTTCCGCTGCTCCAGGCGCTGGCCCGCGAGGCACTGGTGACGCCCGACGACATGTGGATGCGTATCCGGCGCCTGATGGAGGTCAAGCGTCTCAGTGGGGCCCGCGCCGTGGCTAGCTGGTTGCCGGCCGAACAGGCCCTGGGCCCGTCGGACCTGGAAAAGGCCAGCACCAACCCGTCCACCTGGCTTGATCGTCAGCCCATCAATTTCGCCGCCAGCCGTCAGGGGCGGGAACTGGCTCTCATCGCGCTGGCGCGACTGTCGCGGGATGATCCGATGGGGGCCTATATGCGCTATGCCCGGATTGACGAGCGTTTTTCCGCGGCGGAGCGCGCCTATGCCCTCGGCCAGATCGCCTGGCAGGGGGCCACCAAGCTGCTTCCCGAGGCCCACGCCTGGTTCAAGGCTGCCGGCGATACCCCCATGTCTGACGAGCAGGCCGCCTGGCGCGTGCGCGCCGCGCTGCGCGCCGGTGACTGGCGCGCTGTGAAGCTGGCCGTCGAGGCCATGCCCGCGACCCTGCGCGATCTGCCGGATTGGACCTACTGGCTGGGTCGTGCCCAGCAGGCACTGGGCAACAAGGAGGCAGCCCGCCAGGCCTTCGAGCGTCTGGCCGGCCACCCCACCTTCTACAGCATTCTCGCGGATGAAGAGCTGGGACGCAGTTTCAGACTGCCCGACAAGGCCCGCAGCATCAGCGAGGAAGAGGCCGAACGGGTGCGTCAGACCCCGGGCGTGCAGCGCGCCATGGCGCTCTTTCGTCTCGACATGCGTACTGAAGGCACGCGGGAGTGGAACTGGACCCTGCGCAACCGGGATGATCGTTTCCTTCTGGCTGCAGCCCAGTTCGCCCAGCAACTCGGCATCTACGACCGGGCCATCAATGCCGCCGACCGGACCCGCAACGAGCACGATTACAGCCTGCGCTATCTCGCCCCCTACCGGGAGCGCATCGAGCCCAATGCCCGCAGCCGCGATCTGGATCCCGCCTGGGTTTACGGCCTGATGCGTCAGGAGAGCCGTTTTGTCACCTCGGCCCGCTCGGGTGTCGGTGCCCAGGGCCTGATGCAGATCATGCCGACCACTGGCCAGTGGATTGCCGGCAAGCTCGGCATGAAGGGTTACAACGTCGGCTGGCTGCGGGACCCCGACACCAATGTGATGTTCGGCACCACCTACATGCGGATGGTCCTCGAAGGTCTCGACAACCACCCGGTGCTGGCCTCCGCCGCCTATAACGCCGGTCCCGGCCGCGCCAAGCGCTGGAAGGACGTGAAGCCCCTGGAGGGCGCCATCTACGCCGAGACCATCCCCTTCGGCGAAACCCGCGACTATGTGAAGAAGGTGATGGCCAACGCCGTGGTGTACAGCACCCTTCTGGAAGGTCGCTCCCCCTCCCTGAAAAGCCGGCTTGGCACGATCGCCGCCAGCAACGGGGCGGCTGGCGGTGACATCGGCAGCCCGGCGCCGGGGGCGGGGCTCGAATAATAAGGTTCACCCGTCGGGGAATTGTTTGCTCCGGTTCCGATCTGTCATTGTGGAGCAACCCTGGAGACAGTCATGACCCCCATTCGTAACGTACTTGTCATCGGAGGCAGCGGTTTCGTCGGCTCTGCCATCGCCGAGCGCCTCACGGCCACCGGCATCCGCATCGTCGTCCCCACTCGTCGTCGCGAGCGTGCCCGGCATTTGCTGCTCCTGCCCACCGCGGAGGTGGTCGAGGCTGACATCTTCGATCCGACCACACTGGCGGGTCTGATGACGGGCGTGGATGCCGTGGTGAACCTGGTCGGCGTACTCCATTCGCGGCCCGGCTCGCCCTATGGTCCGGACTTTGCCCGCGCCCATGTGGATCTTCCCAAACGCCTGGTCGCGGCAGCCCGCCAGGCCGGCGTGCAGCGCATCGTGCATATCAGCGCGCTGGGCGCCAGTGCAGATGGCCCGTCCGAGTACCAGCGCTCCAAGGCCGCGGGCGCGGCGGAGATTCGCGCGGCCGAACCGGATGTGGCTTGGACCATCCTGCGCCCGTCCGTGATCTTCGGGCCCGGCGACAGCTTCCTCAATCTTTTTGCCGGTCTGCTCCGGCGCTTCCCGGTGTTGCCGCTGGGCGGCGCGGGCGCCCGTTTTCAACCGGTGTACGTGGAGGATGTGGCCGAGGTGGTTGTTGAAGCCCTGCAGCGCAGCGACGCGCCCGGTCAGACCTTCGACATGGCCGGCCCCACCCAGTATTCCCTGCAGGATCTGGTCGAGTATGTGGGCGAGCTGATCGGCTGTCCCCGTCCCGTCATCCCCCTTCCTGAAGGTCTGGCCATGCTCCAGGCGGGTCTTCTCGAGATGCTTCCGGGGCCGTTGATGAGCCGCGACAATGTGCGCTCCATGCGTGCGCCAAACGTCAGCGCCGGCCCCGCCCAGCCCTGGTCGCGAGTGCCCACCCCCCTGGAAGTGATCGCACCCATGTATCTCGGCAAGGCCAACAAGCGTTGTCGATACACCGCCTTTCAGCTCCATCGCCCATGAAGACTTACTGCGTCGGTGGCGCCATTCGCGACGAACTCCTCGGCCTGCCGGTGAAGGACCGCGACTGGGTGGTCGTCGGCGCCACCCCGGAAGCCCTGCTGGCCCAGGGGTATCGCCCGGTCGGCAAGGACTTCCCGGTCTTCCTTCACCCCCTTACCCACGAGGAATATGCCCTGGCGCGTACCGAGCGCAAGACGGCACCAGGCTACGCCGGCTTTGTCTTCCATACCGACCCGGCGGTCACCCTGGAAGAGGATCTGGCCCGGCGTGATCTCACCATCAACGCCATGGCCCGGGGTGAGGATGGTGTGCTCCGTGACCCTTACGGTGGCCAGGCAGATCTGCAGGCGCGGATCTTCCGCCACGTCAGCCCGGCCTTTGCCGAGGATCCGGTGCGCATCCTGCGGATGGCGCGCTTTGCCGCCCGCTTTGCCGATTTCCGCGTGGCATCGGAGACCCTGCAGCTGATGCAGGCCATGGTGGCCGCCGGTGAGGTGGATGCCCTGGTGCCCGAGCGGGTCTGGCAGGAGCTGGCCCGGGGTCTGATGGAGGTGCGGCCCTCGCGCATGATCGAGGTTCTGCGCGACTGCGGCGCCTTGGCGCGCATCCTGCCGGAGCTGGACCGCCTGTTTGGCGTTCCCCAGCCGGCCCGCTACCATCCGGAAATCGATACCGGAGCGCACCTGTTGCTGGTGCTCGACGACGCTGCCGCCACCGGCCAACCTTTGGCCGTGCGCCTGGCCTGCCTGCTCCATGATCTGGGCAAGGGCCTTACCCCGGCGCACATCCTGCCCCATCACTATGGTCACGAGGCCGCCAGCGAGATCCTGGCGCGAGACGTCTGTGATCGCCTCAAGTGCCCTGCCGATTGCCGGGATCTGGCGGTGATGACCGCGCGCGAACATGGCATCGTCCACCAAGCCTTGCAGCTACGCCCGGAGACCGTGGTGAAGTTAATCGAGCGCTGTGACGGCTTGCGTCGGCCAGCGCGTTTCGAGGCCATGCTGGCGGCCTGTGCCTGCGATCACCGGGGGCGTGGCGGCGACGCGGCCAGGCGCGCCTACCCCCAGGAGGCTTGTCTTCTGGCCGCGCTCAGTGCATTGCGTCAGGTGGATGCGGGAGCCATTGCCCGCAGTCTCGAGGACAAATCGCGTATTCCGGCCGTGGTCCATCAGGCCCGTGTGGCAGCCGTCAGGGCGTTGAGTGCCTCGCTGACTGGCGGGGTTACGAAGATTGACAATTTCCCCTGCGGAGAGCGTCAGTAATCCCACGTACAGCCAGGGAGGATGGGGCATACAATGCCCGCCACCCATGCACCCGATCCGTGTTTACTTCACCTTTCACCTGCTGATCCGGCATTTTTTCCCGCTGGCCCTGCTGCTTGTTGTTGCGCCCCTCGCCCTGGCGGCCCAGCCCATTCCGGTTTTTTCCGAAGTGAGGGCCGGCGCCCGCCCGTCGGTGGCCGTGCTGCTTGCCCGGGATGGCACACCGCTGGCCGAGCGGCGTTTCGACATGGGGGTGCGGCGGCTTGAGTGGATCAGCCTGAACAGCCTTTCGCCGGCCCTCAAGGAGGCCCTGCTGGCGGCCGAGGACAAGCGCTTCTTCGAACATTCGGGTGTGGACTGGCGGGCCTTTGCGGGCTCCCTCTGGCACAACCTGTGGTACGACCGCAAGCGCGGGGCGTCCACCCTGTCCATGCAACTGGCCGGGCTGCTCGATCCGGAGCTGGCCCTCGGCCAGGGCGGTGCGCCGCGGCGCTCCCTCGGTCAGAAATGGAATCAGGCCCTTGCCGCTCAGGCGCTCGAGGCCCGGTGGACGAAGGAGCAGATCCTCGAGGCCTACCTCAACCTTGCCCCCTTTCGGGGGGATCTGCAGGGCGTTCACGCGGCATCCCGGGCGCTCTTCGGCAAAGGGCCGGCGGAACTGGGGCGGCCTGAAGCGCTGGTTCTGGCGGTGCTGCTGCGCGGCCCCAATGCCCGTGCAGAGGTTGTGGCCCGTCGGGCCTGCGTGCTGGCCGAGCGGATCAATGCCCCCAGCGCTTGCGCGCCCGCCCAGCGCCTGGTCATGGCCAGCCTTGATCGCCCGAGTAGCGCGCCACGCTGGGATCTGGCACCCCATGCCGCCCGTCTGTTGCTCCACCAGGCGGGCGACCGGGTGGTCAGCACCCTTGATGCGGAGGCTCAACGCATTCTTCTGGGCGCCTTGAAGCGCCCGGGGCTGGGTGAGGCCGCAGGGGTGATCGTGGACAATGGGTCGGGCGACATCCTGGCCTACGCGGGAGTGGGTGAGGGCGTCCAGCCCGACCTGATCGCCCAGCCGCGCAATGTGGGCAATCTATTGCAGCCCTTCGCCTATGGCCTGGCGCTGGAGCGGCGCGTGCTGACCGCGGCGAGCCTGGTCGAGGAGCCGCTCTCCAACCATGCGCCGACGGTGCCCGATGATCGAAGTTGGGTCAGTGTCCGCCAGGCGCTGGCCGGTGGCATGGCCGATCCTGCCCAGACGGTGGTGCGCATGCTGGGGGAGGGTCTGGCCGAGCGCCTGCGTCAGGCTGATCTGGAGCTGCCTCGTGGCAATGCCCTGGAGCTTGGTCTGGTGCCACTGGCAGGCCTGTATCGCAGCCTCCCGGCCGGCGGGCAGTGGCTGCCGCCGCGTCTGCTTCCCGGCATCGAACGCCAACCCCGGCGCCTGCTGAAGCCCGAAGCCGCCTTCATCGTCAGTGAGATCCTGGTGGACTCGGAGCGGGAGGCGGCGGGGCTGCCCGCGGTCTATCGCGAGTACATCGCGGATGGGCGCGAAGCCCTCGGCGCTGGCTATTCGGATCGCTTCACCGTGGTTCTGTGGGCATCGGGTGGGCGGACATCGGCGGCCATCGGCCATGTCTGGCACGATGTCCTGGGGGCCTTGCATCGCCAGCAGGCGGCCCATCGGCTAACGCCTCCCCCCGGGGTGGTGTCTGCCCTGGTCGTCTTTGAGCCACCCATCGAAACACCGCGTCGGGAGTGGTTCATACGTGGTACCGAACTGGAGCGGGTCGGGTTGCCCCGCAGTTTGCCGCGCATCTCTTACCCGACCAATGGCAGTCTGGTGGATGCCATGGCCCTGGTCGGGGATCCTTCTTTCCGGGTGAGTCTTGACGCCATTCACGCGCCGCCCGGTGCCTGGTGGCGGCTCAATGGCGAGAGGCTGGTGGGGAGCAACGGTTTGCGCCTGGCCTGGCGTCCGGTGGCCGGTCGGCATGTGCTGGACCTGATGTCGGCTGAAGGGCAGATCCTCGACAGTGCGATCTTCGCAGTGCGTGCCCCCCTGGATTGAGCCTACAGCCAGCGGATCACCAGGAAAACCAGCAGCGACACGAGCAGCGTGCTGGTGAGGGGAATGTGGATGTGGCGCCCGAACACATCGAAGTGCAGATCGCCCGGCAGGTGACCGATGCGCCAGCGTCGCCATGCCAGGCCGGAGCCTAGGCCCGACACCATCGCCAGTATCACGATTGCCACCAGCCACTTGAGCATTGCCCTTGATCCGTATGCCTCGAAAACGAGATTTAAACCCGGATCCGGGTGGTCGGGCAGGTTTTCTGCTTTCCCAGTTGGATGGTGTGCTGTAAGTTGTGGCTCCACAACAATAGCAATTCAGAACAGCTCATGACCCTGACCCTCCCTGTTGCACTCCGCTGCGCCTGTCCATGGGGCATCTCCGCATGAATCGCTCCCGTTTTGGCGATCTTGAGGTGCTGTGCCGGCTGCCCGAAGGCGCTGCCCGCGACACTCCGCTGCTTTTCGTCCATGGCGCTTACACGGGCGCCTGGTGTTGGGATGAGTTCTTCCTGCGCCATTTCGCGGCGGAGGGCTACGCGGCCTACGCCGTGTCCCTGTCCGGTCACGGGGCGAGCCGCGGGCGGGCTTATCTGGACAGCTTCTCCATTGCCGATTACGTGGATGACGTGGCCGAGGTGGTGGACAAGCTTCCCGTCTCACCAGTGCTGATTGGCCATTCGATGGGCGGCATGGTGCTCCAGAAGTATCTTGAGAAGCGTGAGGCGCCGGCGGTGGTGCTGATGTCTTCGGTGCCGCCCCAGGGGCTGCTCGGCTCTGCCTTCGGGCTGGCCTTCTCCAAGCCCAGTTTGATGGGCGACCTGAACCGCATCATGGGCGGAGGCCAGCCGCAGATGGAAACCCTGCGCCATGCCATGTTCCATGAGGTGGTCGAGCTCGAGCGCCTGCAACGCTACTATCACCTGTGCCAGCCAGAGTCCCACCGGGCGATCTGGGACATGTCCCTGTTCGACCTGCCCATGGTGTCGCGCATGCAGTTGCCCCCCATGCTGGTGCTCGGGGCCGAGAACGATGTGTTGATTCCACCCGATCAGGTGCGCATGACTGCGCGTCGCTATGGTGTCGAGGCGCACATCCTGCCCGGGCTGGGGCACGGCATGATGATGGAAAGCGACTGGCGGATAGCGGCGGACCCCATCGTCGCCTGGCTGAAAAGTCAGGATTTGTGAGGAAACGCCGAAAACACCCTCGTCTGTGAACTCCGTCATTGCGCCGCGCGTGCCAGCGGCCCATTCTTAAACCATGCATGCGGCAGATGTGTCGGCGGGAAGGGATGTCCCGCTTCGGGGCGTCGTGCCGAAGCCCCTTCAACCTTTGGACGCTGCAGCCGTTATGAAAATCGGCGGGATCGTTTCCTTCACCCCGCAACGGAGGCCGAAATGGTGATCTGCATGGATATGGAAAGCGGTGCCTGCACCCCCCTGAACCTGGATGGCGAGCCCGGTCTGGCCTACAGCGAAGAAGTGCTCAATGCCAATCTCTTGCCGCTCGAGCTTGCCCTCGGCCTGCAGGAAATCCCGGTGTCGTCGACCGAGCGGCATTTTGTACCCACGGACGTGGATGCCTTCCTGAGCGCGGTTTACCGCTTCCAGGAATAGCGGGACGCGGCAGAGGGGCGGCCTTGGGCCCTCGGTCTGCCGTAATGCTCGACTTTATAAGGTGTGCAGGCGGTCGCCGCGCCGGAAGCTGATCAGGGGTTGACCAATGCCTTTTCCGAGGACGATCACCTTGAACAGCTCGCCCATCTCGTGGGGCCCTGTGAGGCGCTGTACGGCCTTGGCTGCACGAATGTAATCGGTGCTCTCTTCCGGCGCACGCCGAGCCAGGCATTCCAGGATTCCGCAATTGAAGAGCAGGTTGGCCTGGTCGGTGTAGCCCAGTACATCGAGTCCTGCCTCGAAGCCGGCTTCAGCTACCGCGGTGAAGTCCACGAAGGCTGTGATGTCATTGAGCCCCGGCCACAGGAAGGGGTCGCCGTGGGCGTGATGGCGGAAGTAACACAGCAGGGTGCCGGTGCTGCGGCTGGCCAGATAGTATTCCGAACGGGGATAGCCGTAGTCCACCAGTAACATCGCGCCCTGCTCGAGGCGGGCAGCCCATTCCCCGATCCATGCCCGTCCGGCCAGATTCAACTCACTGACGTATTCGCCCTCGGAGGGCAGCGCCAGGCCGAGGGCGCCCGCCGCCTCGGCCACGCGTCCGCTGGCAAGCTGATCTGCCCACACGAAGCCCCCGGCGGCATCAAGGGCTACGCCCCGCTCGAAGATCCCTTCCGGCCGCCAGGCGATCAGGTGCACCGGCATCACGTCCAGAACTTCGTTGGCCACCACCGCGCCGGAGAAGTGCTCGGGCAGCCCGTCAAGCCAGCTTACCCGGCTGGCCAGATGGGGGGCCTTGCTGGCCAGGGTGTCGAATTGGCGCTCCCGCAGTTCGCCGGACACTTCGAGAATGCCGTAGCTTTCGGGCAGGGCGTTGCGACGTTCCAGTTCAAGCAGCAGATCGGCAGCCAGGAGGCCGGTGCCGGCG
Organism: Zoogloea sp.; assembly: GCF_017302315.1. GTDB lineage: Bacteria > Pseudomonadota > Gammaproteobacteria > Burkholderiales > Rhodocyclaceae > Zoogloea. The sequence continues at coordinate 28,898 of NZ_JAFLDT010000013.1, read as the reverse complement.
CCGGCTTCGATCAGGTGGGGGGCTGACAAGTCCATGATCTGCGCCACCTGGGTGGCCAGGGCTTGTCCGAACAGGGGCGTGAGCTCAGGGGCAGTGATGAAATCCCCTCCGGCCCCAAACTTGCGCGCACCGCCACTGTAGTAACCCAGGCCTGGCGCATAGAGGGCTTCTGCCATATAGGTGGCAAAGGAGATCCAGCCGCCCTCGGTTTCGATCAACGTGCGCAGGCGCGAGACGAGACGTCCGCTCTGTTCAAGGGCATCCGGGGAGGGCTGGGGAAGGTTCATGGGGTTGGACCAGGGGCAAAAGCCCGCATTCTACCCGTCCCGGTGAGCGCCCCGGCCGGGCTCAGGCACCGTATCATTGCCTTCCTTGCCGTTGAATTCCTTCTGGGACAGATGAACACTCACTCCATTGCTCCGGTCGTGCTGGTGACAGGCGGTGCCCGGCGTGTCGGTGCGGAGATCGCCCGGCATCTGCACGCCATCGGAGCCCGGGTGGCCCTGCATTGCCGCAGTTCTGCCACGGATGCCGAGGCCCTTGCTGCGGGTTTCAACGCCGAGCGACCGGGTTCGGCCCTTGTTCTTAAGGCCGACCTCCTCGATACGGCAGCGTTGCCGGGTCTGGTATCGACCGTGGTGGACCATTTCGGGCGGCTGGACGGCCTGGTGAACAACGCATCCAGCTTCTTTCCCACCGCACTGGGCGAGATCGACGAGGCCGCCTGGTTTGATTTGATCGGCTCCAACCTCAAGGCGCCCCTGTTCCTGTCCCAGGCAGCCGCACCCCATCTCAAGGCGAGCGCCGGGGCTATCATCAATATCGTGGATATCCATGCCGAGCGCCCGCTCAAGGGGTATCCCCTGTATTCCGCCGCCAAGGCGGGCCTGCTTGGGCTGACCCGTGCCCTGGCCCTTGAGCTGGCACCGCAGGTGCGCGTCAATGGCGTGGCGCCCGGTGCCATCGAGTGGCCGGACGACGGGCAGTTCCCCTCGGCCGAGCGTGAAGCCATCGTCCGCCACACCTTGCTCGGCAGGACCGGCGCGCCGTCGGACATTGCCCGGACGGTGGCCTTCCTTTTTTTTGATGCCCCTTACATTACCGGGCAGATCATCGCTGTGGATGGGGGGCGCAGTGCCCATCTGTAGTTTGTTTTACACTTTGCGCCGGCCGCGTGGATATTCGGTCGGACTATAATCAGCTCAATTGGATTGACATGGAACATGTAGTGGCTGCACCCGACGTTCTGTCCGTAGACCCCGTCCCGGAGAAGGAGTCCCGCCTGTCGAACACCTTTCTACGCCTCAAGAAACACTTGGAGCGCAAGGTTGGTGAGGCTATCGGAGACTACGGCATGATTGCCGACGGGGATGTGGTGATGGTCTGTGTTTCGGGGGGCAAGGACTCCTTTACCCTTCTGTCCATTCTTCTCGCCTTGCGGGAAAGGGCGCCGATCGAATTCCGCATCGTGGCCATGAATCTGGATCAGAAGCAGCCCGGGTTCCCTGACCACGTGTTGCCGGCTTACTTTGAATCCATCGGTGTCGAATACCGGATTGTTACCGAGAACACCTACAAGATCGTGAAGGACAAGATCCCGGAGGGCAAGACCACCTGCTCCCTGTGTTCCCGCCTGCGGCGAGGCATCATCTATCGGACGGCAAAGGAGCTTGGCGCCACCAAGATCGCCCTCGGCCATCACCGTGACGACATGATCGAAACGCTGTTTCTCAACATGTTTTTCGGTGGCAAGATGAAATCTATGCCGCCCAAGCTGGTCAGCGATGATCGACAGAATGTGGTGATCCGGCCGCTGGCCTATTGTTCCGAGAAGGATATCGAGCGCTTTGCCCGTGGTATGGAGTACCCGATCATTCCCTGCAATCTTTGCGGCAGCCAGGAGAACGCCCAGCGCAAGCAGATCAAGGCTATGCTGCGTGATTGGGATGCCCGCTTCCCGGGGCGCATCGTGTCCATCGCCACCGCCACGAAAAATGTGGTGCCATCCCATCTGGCCGACAACGTCCTGTTCGATTTCAAGGGTGTGTCGTGTGAGACGGAGGTTGATCAGGGCGATGTGGTCTTCGACAATCCCGACATGCCCGAATCCTTGGTCGACCCGGTGGCAATTCCCATCGGAGCGTGGAGAAGCTAGTGGCAACCCTGTCCCCTCGCCCGTGCCAGAGTCTTCCCGGACATGCTCGCCGCGCGCCAGGTGACTCGTCAAGCCCCGTTGTCGGAGTCTGTGAGAAATGACTGAGCGTCCCTCCGCCGCGTGCCTGTTGTATGCCGATGTGGCCGGCGGAGCGCGCCTTGCCGTGAAGCTTGGCGAGGCCGAAGCGGGCTATGCGGTCGAGCGCTGTCTGAACCGTATGTCCCGTTGCGCGGAAGCGTATTCGGCGAGTGAGCTCAAGCTGCTGCCGGATGCGCTGGTGGCCCGTTTTCCGGAAGCTGATTCCGCCCTGCTGGCGGCTCGCGAGATGCGCGAGCGGGTGCGGGCGCTGCCACCCATGAGTGGCATCAAGCTTGTCCTGCGGGCCGGGGTGGTGCTGGACCTGGAAGCCAGGGAGGCAGAGGAGGAAGTCGAAGTGATGGCGGCCAGGCTGGTTGCCGGCCACAATCCCGACTCCATATCGGTATCGGAACGGTTCAGCGAGGCTCTGTCGCCTTCCATGCGTCGAATGCTCAGCCGCCTGGAAGAAAATAATAGTGTTCCGTTTCCGACGCTCGAACTCGGAGACCTCCCGCCGCCCACTCCCGCCGAGTTGCGCCAAGAGGCGGCGCAGGCCCTCAAGCAGATGCGGGTGAGCTTTCGGGGGCAGAACTGGCTTATCGACGCTGCCCATCCCACCTTGCTCTTCGGGCGTGAAACGGGTAACGACATCGTTATTGCCGATCCTCGGGTGTCCAGGCAGCACGCCCGCATCGAACTGCGTAGTGGCCTTTTCTATCTGGCCGATTCCAGCACCAACGGCACCTACCTCCTTGAGGAAGGCAACCCGGAGCACTGCATCAAGCGCGATGAGTTCATCCTGGGGGAAAAGGGACACATCGGCTGCGGTTTCTCCCCGGCTGAAAATATGTCCGATGCGGTAGCCTTCGCGGTAGACTGACATACCGGCGCCACGGGGCGCTGAAATGCAGAAGGGCCGCAGATGCGGCCCTTCGTGCGTATGGCAGAGGCAGATCAGTTTGCCTTCAGGCACTCGCTCATGAACTTCTTGCGGTCGTCGCCCTTGAGGCTCTTTTCGCCGGCTTCCTTGTTGCAGGATTTCATCTTGTCCTGCTGGGTGGTCTTGGCCGGTTTGGCGGACAGGCATTCCTTCATGTAGGCCTTGCGCTCATCACCTTTCTTTTCGCCGGCGGAGGCATTGCACTCCTTCATCTTGTTCTGTTGTGCGCCAGCCGCGAGGGCGGCAGGGGCCAGACTGGCGGCGAACAGGGTAACGGCGACGCTCAGGAACATCTTCTTCATCAAGCCACTCCTCGTAGGAAGGGTTATCGGTAACTGCGACAGCATCATAAACGGGCCATGTGCAAAGGCGTTGACGGCCAGTGGGGAGGTGCCGTAAATAGGCCCGGTTTGCCACACATTTTTGCAGTGTTGCGTCCCTTTGGCGTCATATCCCGTTTTCTTCCATGGCCCTGCGCTGACGGTCTATGAACTCCTGGGTGGAGTCGATGCCGCGCAGGAGCAGGATGGTGGAACGCACTGCGGCTTCGAGCAGCACTGCGAGGTTGCGTCCGGCGGCGACGGGAAGGATGGCCCGTCGCACGGGAATGCCAAGGATCAGTTGCTCCTCGGCATCGTGACTGAGGCGCAGGGGGTCTTCCTGACCGGGCTGACGGCGCTGCAGATGGACCACCAGCTTGAGTTTCATCTTGCGCCGGCAGGCGGTCTCGCCAAAGATCGTGCGGATATTCAGGATACCCAGGCCCCGAACCTCGATCACATCCTGGAGCAACTCGGGGCAACGGCCCTCCAGCACGTTTGGGGCGATGCGCGAGAACTCGACAATATCGTCGGCGACCAGCCCGTGCCCCCGGGAAATCAGTTCAAGGGCGAGTTCTGACTTGCCGGCACCGGAGTCGCCGGTAATGAACACGCCGATCCCCAGCACATCCATCAGCACCCCGTGCAGGGCCACCCGTTCGGCCAGCTTGCGGGACAGATAGCTGCGCAGGTGATCGATGATGTTGGCCGCCGGCAGCGGGCTTGCAAACAGCGCCACGTCCTCGTTGGCACAAAGGGTGCGGATGATGCTCGGAATATCCTCATCGTCCGCAACAATGAGTGCAGGGGGGGAAAAGGAGAGAATTTCCCGAACGTGGTGGATGACCTTTTCCCGGGTCTGGCGACGGGCCCAGGCAATTTCGGAGGTGCCCAGAATCTGCAGGCGGTCGGGATGGATCAGGTTCAGATGGCCAACCATGTCGGCAGGCCAGATGCGGTCTTCGGAAACCGAAATGCGGGTGGCGAGGCTGCCGCAGATGTGCCGCAGCCTCAGGCGTTCGAGATTGTCGTCAAACAGCCGCGCTACTGTTGTCTGACGCATCGCTTCCCCAGTAGGCGAAGAGGGCATGGGCGGCCAGTGCGTCCGGAGCGTTTAGGAGCTGCTCGCGGAACGCGCGGTCACTGAACATCTGGGCCAGCTCGGAAAGCAGTTGCAGGTGGTGCTCGTTGGCCTGTTCGGGCACCAGCAGTACGAACAGCAGGGAAACAGGGCGCCCGTCGGGCGCATCGAAGGGAACCGGCTCGGCAAGCCGTATGAAGGCGCCGAGTGCGTCCTTCAGGCCCTTGATGCGGCCGTGGGGAATGGCGATGCCTTGCCCCAACCCGGTGGAGCCGAGCTTCTCCCGGGCGAAAAGGCTGTCGAAGACCGTGCTTCGGCCGATTCCGTGGTTGTTCTCGAACAGCAGGCCCGCTTGCTCGAAAGCGCGCTTCTTGCTGCTCGCCTCGAGTCCGACGACCACATTGGCCGGCGGCAGTAATTTGGCGATGAGATTCATGCGTGGACTCTCCTGCAGACGGCAAGGACCGACACAGGTTTCCGATGAAGGGCGATTCAGGGGATCCGGAGGCTCGGGCCGCCGGGGCCGTTGTGTCAACTGGGGCGCATTATAGCCACAACGGTCCCGGGGAAAACGGGATTACTTGCGCAGACGAATCAGGATTCGGCAGCGTGGTGCTTCAACGCATCGTGACCGTGGTCGGAGACCTTGTCCTTGTACTTCAGGACCTGACGATCCAGCTTGTCGGTGAGGGCATCAATGGCGGCGTACATGTCGGAATCTTCACTTTCGACATGAATGTCCTTGCCCCGCACGTGAACAGTGACTTCAGCCTTCTGACGCAGCTTTTCCACCGAAAGGATCACGCCGACGCTGGTAACGTTGTCAAAATGACGGATCACGCGGTCGAGCTTGGAGGTGACGTACTCGCGGATCGCCGGCGTGACTTCGACGTGATGCCCCGTGATGTTGAGGTTCATGGTTGCTACCTTTCTGTCAGATGGTTTTGCGCAGACTGACCGGCGGGATGTCGAGGGACTCGCGGTACTTTGCAATCGTCCGTCGAGCGACCACGATACCCTGCTGGCCCAACAACTCGGCAATCTTGGCGTCGGACAAGGGTTTCCTCTTGTCTTCCGCACCCACGAGCTGGCGAATCAGCGCCCGAATCGCCGTCGAGGAGGCAGCACCACCGCTGTCGGTGGCGACGTGACTGCCGAAGAAATACTTGAACTCGAAAATGCCCCGTGGTGTGGCCATGTACTTTTGGGTGGTCACCCGCGAGACGGTGGACTCGTGTAGGTCCAGCTGCTCGGCGATTTCCCGCAGGGTAAGCGGGCGCATTGCCACATCGCCATAATCGAAGAACTGACGCTGGCGGTCAACGATCGCTTGCGACACACGCTGGATGGTTTCGAAACGCTGCTGCACGTTCTTGATCAGCCAGCGGGCCTCCTGCAGGTGGCTGGACAGCGAGCCGCTGGCACCGCGGTTGTCCCGCAGGATCTGGGCATAAAGTTGATTGATGCGCAGCCGAGGCATGGCATCGGGGTTGAGGCCGACCACCCAGGCGTTGCGGACCTTGCGCACCACCACATCGGGTACCACGTAACGGGTATCTGCCTGGGAGAACTGGGCGCCCGGGCGGGGATTGAGCCCGAGGATCAGGTTGTGCGCCTCGCGCAGGGCATCGTCGTTGCAGCGCAGCGCGCGCTTCAGTTTGAGGAAATCCCGGGCGGCGAGGAGTTCCAGGTGCTCTGCGACGATGGCGAGGGCCAATTGGCGTACGTCGCTGGGCGGCAGCGTGCGGAGCTGCAGGGCCAGGCATTGACCCACGTCGGTGGCGCCTATCCCGGCCGGGTCGAGGCTCTGGATCTGGCGCAGGGCGATGTTGAGGTCATCGAGTTCGAACCCCAGCTCCGCGGGCAGCAGGGGCAGGAGGTCTTCGAGGTCCTGGCTGAGGTAGCCGTCATCGTCGAGAGCTTCGATGAGGAAGCGCACCAGGGCCCGGTCCCGGTCTGACAGGGGCGTCAGGGCCACCTGGGCATCCAGATGGTCGCGCAGCGAGGGAACGGCCGCCTGGAACTCCTGAAAATCAGTGTCGTCGTCGTCGTCCCGCTGGCCGTTGCCACTGCCTGCGGCCATCCACTCGCCGGCTTCGCCGCTGTTGTCGAAGTCCTGGTCAGGCTCCCGCTCCCGGTCCGCGTCCCGGGACTGTTCCTGATCCCGTTCGTGGGCTGCGTCGCTGCCAGCGGGCGCTACCGGGCCCGGCGGCTCTGCCCGGCTGGAGCCCAGGTCACCCTCAGGCTCTTCCCGTTCGAGCATCGGGTTCTCGAGCAGTATCTTCTCGATCTCCTGATTGAGTTCGAGGGTGGATAGCTGGAGCAGCTTGATGGACTGCTGCAGCTGTGGCGTCAGTGCCAGATGCTGGGAAAGTTTGAGCTGGAGGCTGGGCTTCATGAGTCGTCTCGGTGCTCAGAGCCTGAAGTGCTCGCCAAGATAGACCTGACGGACCTGCTCGTTATGGACGATCTCGTCGGGGCGGCCACTGGCCAGTACCTCACCGGCGTTGATGATGAATGCGCGGTCGCAGATGCCGAGGGTTTCACGGACGTTGTGGTCGGTGATAAGGACACCGATACCCTTGTCCTTCAGGAAGCGGATGATCTTCTGGATGTCGATCACGGCGATGGGGTCAACGCCGGCGAAGGGCTCGTCGAGGAGGATCAGGCGCGGGTCGGTGGCGAGGGCGCGGGCAATCTCGCAGCGACGCCGTTCGCCACCCGAAAGGGAAATGGCGGTGCTGTCGCGCAGGTGCTCGATGCCCAGCTCGTTCAGCAGTTCGTCGAGCCGCGCGGCAATCTGGGCCTTGCCGTGGTGCTGCAGCTCCAGTACCGCCTGAATGTTCTCGGCTACGGTGAGCTTGCGGAACACGCTCATTTCCTGGGGCAGGTAGGACAGGCCGAGGCGTGCGCGCTGATGGATGGGGCGATGGGTCAGAACCTGGTCATCAAGGGTGATCTCACCCCCGTCGGCAGCCACCAGGCCGACGATCATGTAGAAACAGGTGGTCTTGCCTGCGCCATTGGGGCCGAGCAGGCCGACGACCTCGCCGCTGCCGACGTCGAAGGAGACGTCGTGGACGACGGTGCGGGCCTTGTACTTCTTGCGCAGGTTGCTGACTTTAAGCAGGCTCATCGCCGGGGTGTTCTCTCAGGACTCTACGAATGATTTCGGTTGAAAAGCCGCGACCTTGAAGGAATCTCGCCTGCCGTGCCCATTCTCGCGCGTCTGTGGGGGGCGTGGCGAACTTTCGGTGATGGATCTCACGGGCCCGGTCGAATTCACTGTCGGCATCGCCGTCATCGAGGGCCGACGCAATCAGATCCTGGGCCACGCCACGCCTGACGAGTTCCCCTCGCAGGCGGCTAGCGCCAAAACGGTCAGCCTTGGCGCGAATGTAGGCGTCGGCGAAGCGGGCATCGGAGAGCAGCCCCAACTCGACCAGGCGATCAAGCTCGGCGTTGACTTCGTCCTGGCTGCCCAGCCCCTCCAGCTTGCGGGCCAGTTCGAGCCGCGAGTGTTCCCGCAGGGCCAGACAGCGCAGGGCGCGTTCATGCAGACTCCGGGCCATCGACCTGATGCCTTCGCCTTCGAGGCTTTCAGGCTGCGGCTGCGGTGACAGGCGGAATGACCGCCATCTCGGGCAGGCTGCAGGCGACGCGGATCTTGTTCTCGATCTCACGGGCAATGTGCGGATTGGCCTTCAGGAACTCGCGGGCGTTGTCCTTGCCCTGACCGATCTTCTCGCCGTTGTAGGCATACCATGCGCCGGACTTGTCTACGAATTTGTGCTGCACGCCCAGATCGATGATCTCGCCCTCGCGGGAGGTGCCTTCGCCGTACAGGATGTCGAACAGGGTTTCGCGGAAAGGGGGGGCGACCTTGTTCTTGACGACCTTGACCTTGGTCTCGGAGCCGATCACCTCGTCGTTTTTCTTGATGGTGCCGATGCGCCGGATGTCCATGCGCACGGAGGCATAGAACTTGAGGGCGTTGCCGCCGGTGGTGGTCTCGGGGCTGCCGAACATCACGCCGATCTTCATGCGGATCTGGTTGATGAAGATGACCAGGGTGTTGGTGCGCTTGATGTTGGCGGTAAGCTTGCGCAGCGCCTGGGACATCAGGCGGGCCTGCAGGCCGGGAAGCTGGTCGCCCATCTCGCCTTCGATTTCCGCCTTGGGGGTGAGGGCCGCGACCGAGTCGATGACCACCACGTCGACGCCGCCCGAGCGGACCAGCATGTCGGCGATCTCGAGGGCCTGTTCGCCGGTGTCCGGCTGGGAGATCAGCAGATCGCCGATGTTGACGCCGAGCTTCTGGGCGTAGGTGACGTCGAGGGCGTGCTCGGCATCAATGAAGGCGGCGGTACCGCCGAGCTTTTGCATTTCGGCCACCACCTGGAGGGTGAGGGTGGTCTTGCCGGAGGATTCGGGGCCGTAGATCTCGACGACCCGGCCGCGGGGCAGGCCGCCGATACCGAGGGCGATGTCGAGACCCAGGGAGCCGGTGGAGACGGTCTGGATGTCGCTTTCGACCTCGCCGTCGCCGAGACGCATGATCGAGCCCTTGCCGAACTGCTTTTCGATCTGGGAAAGCGCGGCGGCGAGGGCCTTGGCCTTGTTGTCATCCATCTGTCTGATCCTTGCTGAAAGGTTTTTGGGATTATGGCACAGAGTTTGCGTGCGGGTGAGCGCGCTGCAGCAGGTACAGAGTGTGCTTGCGCGGTGCTGTTATTTTATACAGTTCCTGGCGAACGTCTACCTTCATCGTGGAAGGCTGTCCTGCAGTCCTTCAGGCGTAGCGGCGCAGCAGTTCTTCGAGGGCGAAGACAACGGCCTGGTAGCGCACGGACTCCCGGTCACCATCGAAATGGCAGGTGGCGGTGCCCGGCGTTTCACCCGTACGCCCCCAGCCAAAGCACACGGTGCCGACGGGCTTGTCCGCCGAGCCACCGGTGGGGCCGGCGACGCCCGAGATGGACAGGGCCAGATCGGCCTCTGCCCGTTCCAGGGTGCCTTTGACCATGGCAGCGGTGGTCTGCTCGCTGACGGCACCGTGGCGGGCCAGGGTCATGGGCGAGACGCCCAGCAGGGCGCACTTGGCATCGTTGGAATAAGTGATGAAGCCGCAGTCGAACCAGGTCGAACTGCCGGCCGTGGCGGTCACCACCTCGGCGACCCAGCCGCCGGTGCAGGATTCGGCGGTGGCGAGACGCCAGCCGCGGCTCTGCAGGTGTTCGCCGACGAGGCGGGAGAGGGTTTCCAGGCGGGCATCCATCAGGCGATCAACCTCACGAGCAGGGCCAGCATCAGCAGGGTGTAACCGGCGGCCAGCAGATCATCGAACATCACGCCCAACCCGCCGCGGGTGCGTTCGTCCACCCAGCGGATCGGGGGTGGCTTGACGATGTCGAAGAAGCGGAAAAGCACGAAAGCGGTGGCCTGCCAGGCGAGGGTCGGCGGCGTGAGCCACAGCACCAGCCAGATGGCGACGATCTCGTCCCAGACGATGCCGCCATGGTCGGCTACCCCGAGGGCGCGTCCGGTGCGCTCGCAGGCAAGGATGCCGAACAGGAAGCTGGCCAGCAGCAGCCCGCCGAACAGGGGGTCGGAGAGTGGCGCACGCACGAAGGGAAAGAGCAGCCAGCCCACCAGGGTGCCGGCAGTGCCGGGGCCTTTTGGCATCAGGCCGGAGCCAAAGCCCAGGGCGATGAAGTGGGCCGGGTCGGACATCAGGAAGCGCAGGGTTGGCTTCATGGCGTGCGACCGAAGTGGTCATAGCCGCGGACGGCCAGATCGTCGAGCTGGCCATTGGCGTGACGTAGCTGCAAGCGGCCCGGTTGGCTGGTAAGGCGTCCGATGCAATGCAGGGGCAGGTCGAGGCGGGCAGACAGGGCAAGCAGATCGGAGCGGCGCTCGGCCGGGGCGGCAAACAGCAGCTCGTAGTCGTCGCCGCCGGCGGTGCAGGCCTGAAAGGCCCGGATCGGGTCGTCACAGGCGGCGATAAGCGGCGCCAGGGGCAGGGCGGCCTCATCCACCTCGGCGCCGACCGCGGACAATTCGAGAATGTGATCCAGGTCACCCAGCAGGCCGTCGGAGACGTCGAGCATGGCCGTGGCCAGGCCGCGCAGGGCCAGCCCGAGGGCGACCCGGGGCTGGGGGCGGTGCAGGGCGGCCAGGCAGTCGTCGCGCCATTCGGCAGCGAGCCGAACCTCGGATTTCAGATGGGCCAATCCGAGTGCCGCCCGGCCCGGTGCCCCGGACACCCACAGCTCATCGCCCGCCCGGCCGCCACTGCGGGTGATGGCCTGACCGAGGGGCACCTCACCAAAGATGGTCGGGCACAGGTTGAGCGGGCCGCGGGTGGTGTCGCCCCCGATGGCATCAATGCCGAAAGCTTCGCAGCAGGCAAAAAAGCCCTCGGCGAAGGGGGCGATCCAGCCTTCATCTGCGCTTGGCAGGCTGGCAGCGAGCACTACCCAGCGGGGCTCCGCACCCATGGCGGCCAGGTCGGAGACGTTCACCGCCAGGGTCTTCCAGCCCAGATCCTTGGGGTCGGTGTCAGCGAAGAAATGGGTGTCGGCCACCAGCATGTCGGTGGATATCGCCAGTTGCATGCCGGGGCGGGGGCGGATCAGGGCGGCGTCATCGCCCACCGCCAGGTCGGTATGGCGGGCAGGGCGGGTGAAATGGCGGCGGATCAGGGCGAATTCGGAGGGCATCGCGACACGTGGTGAACCGCCGGAAGGCGTCAGCCCTTGTCGCCGTTGCGGGCAGCGCGGCGTTGCTGGGCATTGGCCTCCACCTCATCGGCGCGCACGCGGGCCGCCAGCTTGTCGAGCACGCCGTTCACGAACTTGTGCCCGTCGGTGCCGCCATAGCCCTTGGCCAGTTCGATGGCCTCGTTGATGATGACCCGGTAGGGGGTTTCCGGACGATGGATCAGTTCGAAGGTGGAGATCAGCAGGATGCCGCGCTCGATCGGCGACAGCTCATTGATCTGGCGGTCGATGTAGGGTGCAAAGCCAACCTGCAGTTCGGTGGCGTTGCTGATGGTGCCGCGCAGCAGCCCCAGGAAGAGATCCCGGTCGCACTTGTCGAAACCACCGACTTCGCCCAGCTGGCTTTCGATGGAGGTGAGCTGGGCCTGGCTCAGCAGCCACTGGTAGACGCCCTGAAGGGCAAATTCGCGGGCGCGGCGGCGGGGGGACTTGTTGGGGGTGCTCATGCCAAGGCCTTCAGGAGGCGGGCCATTTCGACGGCGGCCTGGGCACAGTCCGCACCCTTGACCTGCATGCGGGCCAGGGCCTGGTCGTCGTCTTCGGTGGTGAGGATGCCGTTGGCAATGGGGACGCCGGTGTCGAGGGAAACCCGGTTGATACCGGCACCCTGTTCGTTGGAGACCAGTTCGAAGTGATAGGTCTCGCCGCGGATCACGGCACCGAGGGCGACCAGGGCGTCGAAACGGCCGCTCCTGGCCATGACCTGCAGGGTCAGCGGTGCTTCGAGGGCGCCGGGCACGGTGGCGATGGTGATCGCGTCGCTCGCGACACCAAGGCGCAGCAGCTCGGCGGTACACGAGGACAGAAGCCCCTCGCAGACGTCGAGATTGAAGCGGCACATGACGACGCCGACCCGGAGGCCGCGGCCGTCCAGGTTGGGTTCGATTTCACGGATGTTTTCGTAGCGGGGCATGGGGTGTCCTGAAAATGGGGGGCGTTCAGACGCCAGGGGGCACGTGGCCCACGACGGTCAGGCCGAAGCCGGCCATGCTGGGGATCTTGCGCGGGCTGGCGAGGATCTTCATCCGGCCCACGTTGAGGCCGGCGAGGATCTGGGCGCCGATGCCGAACAGGCGCGGATCCCACTTCTGGGCCGGGCGGCTTGTTTCGGTGTCCACCGATAGCTGGGCCAGGAGATCCTGGCCGCTCTGGGGGCGATAGAGCAGCACAACGACGCCGTGCCCGTGTTCGGCGATGCGTCTCAGGGCGGTGTCGACGGGAAAGCTGTGACGACCGCTGGTGGGATCGAGGAAGTCCAGCACCGATACCGGTTCATGGACTCTGACGAGGGTATCCACTTCCGGGCGGATGTCGCCATAGGCCATGGCCAGATGCACTTCGCCAGAGGTCTTGTCCTCGAAGGCCGACAGGCGGAATGGGCCGTAGGGGGTGTCCACGTTCTTTTCGCTGACTTTTTCCACCAGCTTCTCGGTGCGGGCGCGATATTCGATGAGGTCGCGGATGGCGCCGATCTTGAGATCGTGCTCCCGGGCGAACTCGATCAGCTCGGGCAGGCGGGCCATGGTGCCGTCGTCGTTCATGATCTCGCAGATCACGGAGGCCGGCTCCAGCCCGGCGATGCCGGCCAGGTCACAGCCTGCCTCCGTGTGTCCGGCACGGATCAGCACGCCGCCCGGCTTGGCCATGATCGGGAAGATGTGGCCCGGCTGGACGATGTCGCTGGCCTTGGCATGGCGGGCGACCGCCGCCTGCACGGTACGCGCCCGGTCGGCGGCGGAAATGCCGGTGGTGACCCCCTCGGCCGCTTCGATCGACACGGTGAAGGCGGTGCTGAACTGGCTGCGGTTGTCCCGGGCCATATGGTTGATGCCGAGCTGGCGGCAGCGTGCTTCGGTCAGGGTCAGGCAGATCAGGCCGCGGGCGTGCTTGGCCATGAAGTTGATGGTTTCCGGGGTGATGAACTCGGCAGCGATGACGATGTCGCCTTCGTTCTCCCGGTCTTCCTCGTCCACGAGGATGACCATCCGACCGGCCTTGATGTCGGCAATGATGTCCTGGATGGGGGCGAGTGCGCTCATGGCAAGGATTCTCCGGCAACGTTTGAATGGCTCTGCCCTTGCAGGTGCGCGTGCTCGTGGGCGGCAGGCATGATGTGCCGCAACGATGGGTTCTTCATTGATCTTCTGCGATTCATGAGCATGTGGCCGGGCGCCCTGTCGATGCGAGGGGGTTGCCAGCCTGTTTTGCGTTTCGTTGGCGAGCCATTTTCCCACACCCGGGCGGCGGAGCGCGATTTTATCCACCGGAAGCCTCTCCGGCCGCGCTGACGGGATCACGTGTGCGGCCTGTCAGATGACCTCCGACCGTGCAGCCCCAGAAGTGGGGGAAATTCCCCGATTTGCACGGGCTCTTTGCCCCGGTACGCCGGTTAAGCGCCGTATATTGAATAACGTTTCATATATATCAATGACTTGCGTGGTGTGTTGTCGCCATCGCGCTTGCCCCGGTCGCCCAGGCCAACGACACCCTGTCCCTGAACTTCAACTACATCTCCACCGATGGCCGCGGCTACGAGGACCCTGCCTGGGCACGGTTGGTGAAGGCTGGCACGAACACGACGGCGGTGCGGCTGCTCACCGTCCGCAGCACCAACTCGGCACGGGGAATGTGGTGCCGGGGGAGGTGCTGAAGCGCCAGCAGGACAGCAGTCTGCGGGACGAACTCGATGCCGTGCTCAATGATGGTGCTTCGATCGGCTTCATATGTGTCGAGCACTGTGCGGGATCCGTTGGGATGCAGCTAACACTTGCGGCCAGTCGGGCTTGATCTGTTCCGACGACACTCTTGCCGGCGCTTGCAACCTCGTTCTGGAATTTGGCGTCGTCAACTGGGCGACGAAGTCTTCGATTCGGCGCTGGCCTCCGACTTCTCCGGTCTGGGACGGGCCCGCCTCCCGGACTGGCTCGCCGCAAGCGCGGCTGATCCTGGTCAGTTCGCGCTGCGGTCCATGCTTAGCAGGCGCTCGCAGTAGCGGGCGATCAGATCGATCTCCAGGTTCACCTTGCTGCCGGCTGCCAGGCGGCGCAGGGTGGTCACCTGAACCGTGTGGGGGATCAGGTTGATGGAGAAGTCACACCCATCAACCTGGTTTACGGTCAGGCTGACACCATCCACGGTGATTGATCCCTTGCGGGCGATGTAGCCGGCGAGGGCTGCGGGTGCGCGAATCACCAGTTCGTGGCTTTCGCCGACCGGGACGAAGCGGAGCACTTCGCCCAGGCCATCCACGTGGCCCGTCACCAGGTGGCCACCGAGGCGGTCGGCCAGGCGGAGGGCTTTCTCGAGGTTCACCTCGCCAGGGGCATCGAGACCCACGGTGCAATTCAGGGTCTCGCGGGATACGTCGAACTGGACCGTGTTTCCGTCCCGGGCAATCACCGTGAGGCACACGCCGCTGTTGGCGATGCTGTCGCCTAGCTGTACATCGTCCAGATCCAGGCTGCCGACGTCCACCGTCAGGCGCACGCCTTCTTCGAGGGGAGATACGTTCAGGATGCGGCCGGTGGCGGCAACGATTCCGGAAAACATGGGCTTGACGCTTTCGTAGGGGTAAAGCGTCATCTTAGGCGATTTCCGCCGGGCACTGGCGCTTCGTGCCTGGCCAATTCATGGCACAAGGGCCCCGTGAGGGGCCCTTGCAGGGGTGGATGCCCGGACTGTCGTCAGAGAATCTCGGCGATGTGATCGCGATCCTTCAGTTCTTTCTCGAACTGGCAGATTTCCAGCCCCAGTGCGTTGCGGGCCGACACCATGCCGATCGGACGGCCGTTCTCCACCACGGGCACGTGGCGGAAGCCACCCTCAAACATCATATGGAGGGCATGGGCCAGCGGTTTGTCAGGGGTGGCGGTCTGCAGGGAACTGGTCATGACGGCAGACAGAGGGGTCTTTTCCGGATCCAGCCCTTTGGCCACGACCCGGTTGAGGACATCGCGCTCGGTGAATAGGCCGGTGAGCTGCCCCGAGCCATCCACCACCATGATGGCGCCGACCTTGCTGTTGGCCATGGCGATGGCTGCAGCGCGGACGGAGGTGTCAGCGACGGCGGAAATGAGTGTCTGACCTTCCACGACCTGACGCAGGGTTCTGTTGGGCATAGGTGTCTCCTTTTATGGGTTTGATGGCCGATGCGTTGAAAAGGATTGCTCCGGCGGGAGCGAAAGGCCAGGCACTGAACCTTTGTCCGGGACGCTGCGTGTCCTGGTGCGCCCACCGGCAAAAGGGCGCTCGAGGGCGCCCTTGTTCTTTCGTCCGGTCAGGTGCCCGTCTTGGGGGCCGCCGGTTTGCTCATGTCAGGTTTGGTGTGCTTGGCGTTGTCGCCACAGGCTTGGGCGCCGGCGGTGAAACCAAGGGCGAGGGCAAGTACCAGTGCCAGGGTGCGGAACATGATTGAAGTCTCCGATTGAGTTTATATCCTCATCATGGAACGTCTGGGCGGGTTTCGCAAGGGGCGTCATACCGCAGGGAACCCACGTGGCCCTTCCCTTGGAAAACCCTGCTGCTTCGGCATACCATCACACAACAGTTTCCTGTGATCAGTGACGGGCAAGACGCTATGACGGGATTTATATTGGCCGGCACCGATGGGCCGGATGCCGGCTCTTGGCCCCCTTTGGTGGTTCTGGGAGGGTTTGCAGAGATGCCCTGGCGGGTTCGGGCGCTGCTCCGGAGAGTCGAGCCCGGGGGGAATGCGGCCTTCGTGCTGGCTGATCCTTTGCCCGTTGACGAGTTGAGGGCAGAGTGCCTTCTGCTGGTGAGCCTCGCCGCTGACGGCGACATTCCGGCGGTCGATGGCCTGTCCGTCTGCCCCCCGGGGATGGCGCTGACGGTTAGCGGCGGGAGCCTGGGGGTGTTGCCCTCCGGCACGGTTGAAGGCGCCGCCGGATCCCTGGATCCATTCCTCGAATCCTTGGCCGCCCTCCTTGGCGAGGCGATGGTCGTCGTTCTGCCGATGCCGGGCGGAAGCGAAGAGGCTGCGGGAGCGGCGGCCATCCGTGCCGCCGGCGGCGTAGTGTTGCATCTGAACGAGGAAGGCGAGGACGCCCTTGAGAGCCTTGCCGCACGGCTCAACGATATCGGCGCCCGGCTCGACAGCCGGGTGGGGCAAGGCGCCGAAGCAGAAGACTGCGCCTTTCGTGCGCTGCTTGAGCTGACCTCCCGGGAAACCGGGATGGATTTGAGCCTCTACAAGGAAAGCACCTTGCGGCGTCAGACCCTGCGCCGCAGCCACAGCCTGGGTTTCCACCGTCTCGAGGACTACCTCACCTACGCCGAGGCCAATCCCGGGGAGCCTGGCCTTCTCCAGCACTGTTTCCTGATCTCGGTATCGTCTTTCTTTCGTGATGGTGCCGTCTTCGAGGTGCTGGGACGCAGCCTGCGTGCCCTCCTGACGGCCAAGCGCCCGGGGGATGCGCTTCGGGTCTGGGTTCCGGCCTGTGCAACCGGAGAGGAAGCCTATTCCATCGCCATTCTGCTCGCCGAGATTCTTGGCGACCGGCTTGCCCAGCAGGATCTGCGGGTATTTGCCTCCGATATTGACCAGGAGGCCCTTGATCTCGCCCGCGCCGGTGTCTATTCGGCGGCGGATCTGACGGGCCTGGATCCCGAGCGCCGCAGTCGCTGGTTCCGTCCCGAGGGAGGCGGCTGGCGGGTGTCCAAGACCCTGCGCGAGATGTGTGTGTTCTCCGCCCATGATCTCACCGGCCATCCGCCGTTTATCCGGATGGACCTGATCAGCTGCCGCAACATACTGATCTACTTCAAGCCCGCCCAGCAGGCCGAGCTGATCCGCACCTTCCACTTCGCCATCAACCCCGGCGGCCTGCTGCTGTTGGGCCAGTCGGAGTCGGTGGGGGCCACGGGGGGGCTTTTCGAGGCCATTGATCCGGCTGTGAAGCTCTTTCGACGGAGGGCCGCAGCAGGGGCTCGCATGGCCCGCACCCCAAGATTGGGGCCGACCGAGCAGTTGCCTCGACCGGCTGCAGCACGGGCTGCGCCAGCGGACCCCGCCCACGGTCTGGTGGAGCACTGCCGCAGCCTGATGCTCGACGCCTATGGTCCGCCGGGTGTGCTGGTTGATGGGGCTTTTGCACCGCTGCATTTCTTCGGGGCGAGCCGGCGTTACTTCTCTCTGCCCCTTGCGAGTGCCGATTTCTCGGTGTTCTCCCTGTGCCTGCCCGAGTTGCGGGGGGAGGTGAAGGCGCTCTGTTACCGCATGCACCAGGACAAGGCCGATGTGCTTTACGGCGGCGGCGTGCTGGTCCGGATCGGTGAGGAAACCCTGCGGGTGCGTCCGGTATTGCGCCGTCTGGCGCCGCCCCACGATGCGGGCGGTGCGATGCTGATCAGTTTTGAGGAGAGTCCGGTTCAGGCCGCGCTGCCCGAGCTGGAGGGCGGGGGGTTGCCACCCGCCGATGCCCTGCTCGAAATCGCCCGCTTGCGTGAGGAGTTGGCCGACACCCGCGCCCATCTGCAGACCGTGATCGAAGAGCTGGAGGTTTCCAACGAGGAACTCCAATCCCTCAACGAGGAAATCCAGTCTTCGAGCGAAGAGCTGCAGTCCTCCAACGAAGAACTGCAGGCTTCCAACGAAGAACTGACCACCCTTAACGACGAACTGCGGGTCAAATCCCTGGAGTACCTTCAGCTCAACGCGACCCTTGGGAACATCCAGAACTCGATCCGCACCAGCCTGGTGGTGGTGGACAGGGATGGTCGGGTGACCCGCTTCAATCCCCTGGCCAGCCGGATCTTCGGACTGTTGCCCAATGATATTGGCCAGTTTCTCTATGGTGTACCTTGCCACCTGGACCTGCCCCGGCTTCGCGAGTGGGTGGGTACGGTGGTTGAGGGTGGAGAGTCCCGGGTGGAACATGTCCACCAGCGGGGCTTCCACTACCTCATGCAGATCGACCCCTACCTCAACGAGCTGGGCGAGAGCGCCGGGGCAGTGCTCACGTTTACCGACATTTCCGACCTGCATCGGGCCGAGGCAGCCCAGGCCAACAGCGAGGCCCGGTTCCGGCAGGTCTGGAATTCCAGCGTGGAAGGCCTGGTGGTGGTTGATCCGGCCGGGCGGATGGTGCTGGTCAACCCGGCTCTGGAGCGGATGTTCGGCTATGCAGCGGGGGAACTGGCAGGTCAGTCAGTGGACATGTTGGTGCCCGATGCGCTTCGTGCAGCCCATGGGGGGCATCGGGCTCTTTACCGGACGGCTCCCGAGCAGGCCCATGCCTTGATGTCCCGGCGCAGTCTGCGCGGTCGCTGCAAGGATGGCGATGAGATCGCCATCGAAATCAGCCTGGGTGGGCTGGAGCTGGATGGGGTGGACCATGTGCTGGCCACCGTTTCCGACGTGACCGAGCGCAGTCTGGCGGAAGAACTCCTCAGGGCCAGCGAAAGGCGCCTGCGCCTGGCGCTGGACGCCGCCCAGGCCGGCTCCTGGGAGTGGTTCCTTGAATCCAACAACAATTACTGGTCTGACGAATTGTGGGATCTCTATGGCATCCCTGCCCATTCGTGCCTTCCTTCGTATGAGGCCTGGCGGGCAACCATTCATCCCGATGATCGGGATCGGGTAGAGGCGGCGATCACCGCCGCCCGGGAAAGGGGGGTCGGATTCGAAGCCGAGTGGCAGGTGTGCTTGCCGGCAGGCGAAGGGCCACGCTGGCTGATGTGCCGGGGCCAACCCGTGATCGGACAGGATGGACGGATGGGCAGTTACATCGGCATCGTGCTCGACATTTCCGCCCGTCGTCAGGCCGAGGCCTTGCGCCGGCAAAGCGATGCCATCCTGGAGACCATTCTCGACAACGTCGGGGCCTTCATCTACATCAAGGATGACGAATACCGCTACACCTATGCCAACAGGGCGGTGTGTGAACTCTTCGGTGTGGGCAGGGATGGGCTTGCCGGCACCACCGATGCGGAGTTCTTCGACGAAGACACGGCCCTTGCCCTGCGCGCCAACGACCGGCGCATCATTGAAAACGGTGAGCGGGTGGAGATCGAGGAGACCAACGTCGATCGCCGCACCGGAGAGTCGCGCAGCTATCTTTCGGTCAAGCTGCCCCTGCGCAGGGAAGACGGCAGCATCTATGCCCTTTGTGGCATTTCCACCGACATCACCGAGCGGAAGCGCACCCTCGACGAGCGGCTCGCGGCCGATGCACGTTTTCGTAACCTCTTCGAGTCGATGCAGGAGGGCTTCTTCCTTGCGGAGCTGATCTTCGACGACGCGGGCGAGCCCGTGGATTGGTCCTTCGTCGACGTCAATCCGGCCTATAGCCGCATCATGGGCCTGAGCCGCGAGCAGGTCATCGGCCACACCGTGCGCGAGCTTTTTCCGGGGCTGGAGGACTTCTGGTTCAAGGCCCACGTGGGGGCGGCACTGTCGGGGCAGCACGCCAGCCTCGAAGGCTACGTGGCCGCGACCGGGCGTTATTATGAGAACCACTACTATTCCCCCCGTCCGGGGCAATTTGCCTGCCTGTTCTCGGACATCACCGAGCGAAAGCGCGCGGAAGAGCAGTTGCGCATGCTGTCTACGGCGGTTGAGCAGAGTCCCGGCAGTATCGTGCTCACCGATCTTGATGCGCGCATCCTCTACGTCAACAAAGCCTTCGAAGAGGCCTCCGGCTACACGCTGGACGACGTCCGGGGCGAGAACCCGCGGATCATGCACTCCGGTGAGACGCCTCCTGAAGTGTTCCGGGATCTGTGGGACACCCTCGAACAAGGGAACGTATGGCGGGGTGAACTGATCAACCGGCGCAAGACCGGGGAGGTCTATGTGGAGGCGGCCATCATTTCTCCCGTACGCCGCGCCGATGGCAGCGTCTCCCACTACCTGGGCATCAAGCAGGACATCACCGAGCAGAAGCGCAACGAGGAGGAGCTGGCCCGCCATCGCCTCCAGCTGGAAAGTCTGGTCGAGGCGCGGACCAGGGAGCTGGCCCTGGCCAAGGAGGTAGCC
Organism: Zoogloea sp.; assembly: GCF_017302315.1. GTDB lineage: Bacteria > Pseudomonadota > Gammaproteobacteria > Burkholderiales > Rhodocyclaceae > Zoogloea. Next base: position 8,547 of record NZ_JAFLDT010000013.1, on the reverse strand, counting down.
GAGAGCGCCAGCCGGGCCAAGAGCGCCTTCCTGGCCAATATGAGCCACGAGATCCGCACGCCGCTCAACGCCGTGCTAGGCATGGCCCGCATCATGCAGCGGGAAGGGGTCAGCCCTGCCCAGGCCGAGCAGTTGAGCAAGATCGATACGGCGGCCCATCACCTGCTTGCGGTGATCAACGACATCCTCGATCTGTCCAAGATCGAGGCCGAGAAATTCCTCCTGGAAGAGGGGTGCTTTGCCCTTGAAAGCCTCGTTGCCAACGTCGCCTCAATGATCCAGGAGAAGGCCAGTGCCAAGGGGCTGCACCTGGTGGTGAAATGCGAATCTCCGCCATACCTGCTGCGTGGCGACGCTACGCGCCTGACCCAGGCCTTGCTCAATCTTGCCAGCAATGCGGTCAAGTTTACCGAAATCGGTGGCGTCACCCTGGCCGTGTGTATCGCGGCCCGGGAAGGTGAGCGATTGTTGCTGCGGGCCGAGGTGAGCGACAGCGGCATTGGCGTTCCTCCGGAAGCCTTGCCCAAGCTTTTCCGGGCCTTCGAGCAAGGGGATGCGTCCAACACTCGCAAGTACGGTGGAACCGGTCTCGGATTGGTCATCACCCGGCGCCTGGCGGAACTGATGGGCGGTGAGGCCGGCGCAGAAAGCGCCCCCGGGGTGGGCAGTACCTTCTGGTTCACGGCCTGGCTGGGTCTCGGCGAGAGCGCTGTTCCGCTTCAGCCGGCCCCTGGACGCGCCGGTGGGGCCGAGGCGATCCTGCGCCGCGAGTATCCCGGTGCCCACGTTCTGCTGGTGGAGGATGAACCGGTGAACCAGGAGGTGGCGCGGCTCTTTCTACAGGACGCGGGCTTGGATGTGTCTGTGGCGGGAAATGGTGCAGTGGCTGTGGATATGGTGCGCAGCTCGGCCTTCGACCTGATTCTCATGGACATGCAGATGCCCGAGATGGATGGCCTCGAGGCGACCCGGCAAATCCGGCGCCTGAAGGCCGGACAAAACCTGCCCATTGTGGCGATGACCGCCAACGCCTTTGCCGAAGACCGGGCCCAATGCATGGCCGCCGGCATGGACGATTTCCTGTCCAAACCCGTGGAGCCCGACCGCCTCTACTCGACCCTCCTGCGCTGGCTCCGTCGTGGCGCGCAGGAGGGCTGATGGCGCAGGCTAGTTGAAGCCCTCCAGCACGATCTTGCCCACAACCGCGCCGCCTTCCAGCAGGGCATGGGCTTTTTTCAGATTTTCGGCGCAGATCGGCCCCAGGTGAGCTTGTACGGTGCTGCGGATGACGCCCCGGTCCACCATTTCGGCCAAGGTGTTGAGCAGGCGGTGCTGGGCCTCCATGTCCCGGGTCTGGAACAGGGAGCGGGTGAACATCAGCTCCCAGTGCAGGCTCAGGCTCTTGCGTTTGAGAAGGCGCACGTCAATCAGCTCCGGGTCGTCGATCAGGGCCAGCTTGCCCTGGGGGGCGAGGGCATCGATCAACTGGGTGAAGTGCTGGTCGGTGTGGGTCAGGCTGATCGCATAGTCCACAGGTGGTGCATTCAGGCCCGCGAGCTGGGGCGCAAACGCCTGATGGTGATCAATGACGTGATGGGCGCCCAGGGTCCGGACCCAGTCACGGCTTTCGGGTCGTGATGCGGTGGCGATCACGGTCAGGTCGGTACGCTGGCGGGCCAGCTGGATCAGGATCGAGCCCACGCCGCCCGCCGCGCCGACGATGAGCAGGCTGGCTGCGTGGCCCTGACCGGCCAGGGGCACCTGCAGGCGGTCGAAGAGCAGCTCCCAGGCGGTGATGCCGGTGAGTGGCAGGGCGGCGGCCTCTGCTGCCGACAGGCTGGCGGGCCTGCACCCGACGATGCGTTCGTCCACCAGTTGGTATTCCGCGTTGCTGCCGCTGCGGTTGATGGCGCCGGCATACCAGACCGCGTCGCCCGGGCGGAAAAACTGGGCCCCCGGCCCCACCTCCCGGACGATGCCTGTGGCGTCATAGCCCAGCACCTTGTACTCCCCCTGGCCCGGTGCTGCACTCCTGCGGATCTTGGTATCCACGGGATTCACCGCAATGGCCTGCACCTCCACCAGCAGATCGCGGCCGGCGGGCACGGGGCAGGGAAGTTCGATGTCCATCAGGGCGTCGGCCCGGTCAAGGCTGCCGGGTTGCTGGTAGCCGACGGCCTTCATGTCCCCTGCTCCACGTGGGGGGCGACGCTGGGGTAATCGAGGTAGCCCCGGGCGTCTCCGCCAAAGAAGGTGGTGGCATCCGGCGGGTTGAGGGGCAGGCCGTCATTCAGACGGACAGGCAGATCCGGGTTGGCGATGAAGGCACGTCCAAAGGCCACCAGATCGGCTTCACCGCTGGCGAGGGCCTGACGGGCCCGTTCGGCCGTGTAGGCGCCGGCAACGATCACCGGCCCCGGAAAGACGGCCCTGAGCTGCCGGCGGAACTGCCCGGCCGCCGCACTGGGCGGGTTCTCTTCGGGTTCGTTGAAATGCAGGTAGGCCACCCCTCGTCGATGCAGCAGGGCGGCGGCTTCGAGCGCAGTGGGGATGCTGTCCGGGCAATCCATGCCCCGGGCCTGGTTGCGCGGGGACAGGCGAACGCCGGTCCGTGCTGGGCCAATGGCCTCAGTTACCGCGTCGGTCACCTCCAGCAGGAAGCGCAGCCGGTTCTCGCGGCTGCCGCCGTGCTGGTCGGTGCGCTGATTGGAAGTGGTGCGCAGGAACTGGTCAATGAGATAGCTATTGGCCGCGTGGATTTCCACCCCATCGAAACCGGCATCGATGGCATTGAGCGCTGCCCGTCGAAAGTCTGCCACGATGGGGGCGATTTCCTCCGTTGCCAGCGCACGGGGCATGGGGCAATCGACCATCCCGCCCCGGCCGTCCGGCCCCGCGAGCCAGATTTGCCCCGGAAAGGCGATGGCCGAGGGTGCCACCGTCTGCGCGCCACCGCGCAGATCCGGGTGGGACATGCGTCCGCAATGCCAGATCTGCAGAAAGATCCGCCCGCCAGCCTGGTGCACCGCATCCGTCACCTGGCGCCAGCCCGCGATCTGCTCGGGGCTGTGTACCCCGGGTGTCAGGGAGTAGCCCTTGGCGTCGGGCGAAATGTCGGTGGCCTCGGCAATGATCAGCCCGGCGCCGGCGCGCTGGGCGTAGTACGCGGCGTTCATGGCGGTGGGCACGTTGCCCGGCTGGGCGGCGCGGGCACGGGTCAGGGGTGGCATGACGATGCGATTGGGGAGGGTGATGGCCCCCAAGGTGAAGGGGCGGAAGAGGGCGTCGTTCATGGTGGCGACCGGCTATCGAAAATGAAGGTACCCCAGTCTAGATAGCCCGGGATTGATTGAGAATTGGCCTATCATTTGACGAACTATCAAACAAGTTTTGAAAATGCTTCATTTCCCCGATGTGCAGCTCTTCATCCGGGTGTCCGAACTGGGCAGCATCAGTGCTGCCGGTCGTGCCCTCGGCCTCAGTGCTGCGGCAGCCAGTGCGGCCCTCAAACGTCTTGAGCAGCGAGTGGACAGCCAGCTCTTCGAGCGCTCCACCCGCTCCCTGCGGCTGACCCAGGCTGGCGAGGATTTTCTCGGCTACTGCGTCCAGGCCGCTCAGGCCCTCGACGAAGGTCTGGCCGCCCTGGGGCGGGGACGTGAGCAGCTCAGTGGCGACATTCATCTGGGTGCGCCCTCCGATCTCGGCCGCGACCACCTTGACACGCTGCTCGAGCCCTTTCGGCAGCGTCACCCCCAGGTACGCCTGGTGATGCATCTTTCCGACGGTCTCATCGATCTATTCCGTAATCCCATTGATCTGGTGCTGCGCTATGGGCTTACGGAGGATTCCAATCTGGTCGGGCGCAAGCTCTGTGACAACCGACGGGTGCTTGTCGCCTCGCCGGCCTACCTGCAAGGCCATGGTCATCCGGAATCCTTCGAGGCGCTGGTGGGGCGCAACTGCATCTGTTTCTACCGCAATGGCGAGCTGTTCAACCGGTGGCGCCTGTTCCACCGGGGGCTGCAGCGCGAGATCACGGTCAGTGGCGACCGCGCGGCCGATGATGGCGCACTGGTTCGCCGTTGGGCCCTGGAAGGCCGCGGTATCGCCTACAAGTCGCGGCTCGACGTGCAGGGCGATCTGGATGCGGGCCGGCTGGTGGATATTTTCCCCGATGCCACCTACGATGGCAGCCCGCTGTATGTGGCATACCCAAGCCGGCGTTACCAGCCGGCGCGGATCAAGGCCTTGCTGGCATACCTGGATGGGGTCTTCTGATCCGGCCTGCCGGAACGCCCGGATGGGCTCCCCGCGTGGCTTTGCAAGCGGAGGGCAGACTTGTACATTTGCGCCGCGTCGATGAACTTTGATGGAGGATGGTCATGCATTCCCTGAGTGCCGAGCTGCAACGGCTTTTCGGCCGGCCGGGTCAGGATCTGCCCGATACCTTGCCGGAGGCAGGTTTTGCGCTCGATCTGGTGGGCGCCGACGAGCGGGTGTGGACCATGGTGATCGGTCTGGCCCCGGCCGCGGGTTGGGCGCCGGTGGCAACCCTGTGCGAGGGCGTGGTGAACGTGCTTGACCTGCCGCCTCCGGCCGTGTCGGTGGCCGGGAGCGCAGGCTTCCGGGTGTGGTTCTCCCTGGCCGATCCGGTGCCATTGCCCCGGGCAGAGGCCTTCCTGGCAGGGCTGCGGGCGCGTTTCCTGGCGGGTGTCCAGCCCGCCCAGTTGAGTTTGCTACCGTCGGCCGCCGCCCGGAACGTGCCCCTGGCACCCGCCAGCGAGTCCGGCGAAGGGCGGTGGACGGCCTTCATCGACCCGGCCATGGGGGGCATGTTCGCCGACGAGACCTGGCTCGACATGGCGCCCAGCCCGGAGCGTCAGGCCGAACTGCTGGCGGGCTTCAAGTCCATCGGTGCGGCGGATTTCCTGCGTGCCCTGGGCGTGCTTGAACCCGGTGGGGCGATGGTACCTGCTCCGGTGGGGCCGATGGCCGGGTTGGTGGTGGAGCCGCCGGCCGTACCGGGCGCGGTGCCCCATGCGGGCCTGGCCGTGGGCGGCGGCTTTGTTGATCCGAAGAGTTTCCTGCTCGCCGTGATGAACGACCCGGGCGCCACCACGGAACACCGAATCGAAGCGGCGAAGGCCTTGCTGCCTTACTTTCCGTGAGGCTTGAGGGAGGCTCGTAACCACGGCGGCGACTTGTAGGGGCGTGTAGGGGCGACTTCAGTCGCCCTCCACGGGTAAATCACCGCATGCCCTCAATCGAAGTCCGCGGGCGACTGAAGTCGCCCCTACGGTCCCTCCAGTCACCACCATGGCATCCCGGCGAACGGCGGAGGAAAACAGGAGAAATTCGCCCCCGGGCCTCTGATCACCAGGGGTAGCGGATTCAACCGAGCTTCTTCTTCAGCAGCTCATTCACCTGGGCAGGGTTGGCCTTGCCCTTGCTCGCCTTCATGCACTGGCCGACCAGGGCGTTGAAGGCCTTCTCCTTGCCGGCGCGGAACTCTTCCACCGACTTCTGATTGGCGGCCAGCACCTCGTCGATGATCGCCTCGATGGCGCCCGTGTCGGTGACCTGCTTGAGGCCTTGGGCGGCGATGATGGCGTCGGCGGAGTCGCCTTCCTTGTTCCATAGCGCCTCGAACACCTTCTTGGCGATGGCGTTGGAGATGGTGTTGTCAGCGATGCGCGCCACCAGGCCGGCCAGCTGCGTGGCGCTCACGGGGCTGGCGGTGATGTCGAGCTCGGCCTTGTTGAGGCGTGCGGCCAGATCACCCATCACCCAGTTGGCGCAGGTCTTGGCGTTGGCGCAGCCGGCGGCGGCGACGGTGTCCAGGTAGAACTGGGCCACCTCGCGGCTGGCGGTGAGGGTGGTGGCGTCGTAGGCGGACAGGCCGTACTCGCCCTGGAAGCGGCCCGACAGGGCGGCGGGTAGCTCGGGCAGTTCGCCCTTCACCCGTTCGATCCAGGCGCTGTCGATGACCAGCGGCAGCAGGTCAGGGTCGGGGAAGTAGCGGTAGTCGTGGGCGTCTTCCTTGCTGCGCATGGCGCGGGTCTCGCCGGTGTCCGGGTTGAATAGCACGGTGGCCTGCTGGACCTTGCCACCGTCCTCAATCAGGTCGATCTGCCACTGGATCTCGTAATCGATGGCCTGCTGCAGGAAGCGGAAGCTGTTGAGGTTCTTGATCTCGCGGCGGGTGCCGAACTCGGCCTGGCCGCGGGGGCGTACCGACACGTTGGCGTCACAGCGGAAGGAGCCTTCCTGCATGTTGCCATCGCAGATGTCGATCCAGCGCACCAGGGCGTGCAGGGCCTTGGCATAGGCCACGGCCTCGGCGGACGAGCGCATGTCGGGCTCGGAGACGATCTCGAGCAGCGGCGTGCCGGCGCGGTTGAGGTCGATGCCGGTCATGCCGTGGAAGTCTTCGTGCAGGCTCTTGCCGGCGTCTTCCTCGAGGTGGGCGCGGGTGAGGTTCACGAGCTTCTCGTAGTGGCCCCCCTTGCCGTCCGGCACCAGCAGGTTGATCTTGCCGCCGAGCACCACCGGCAGCTCGTACTGGCTGATCTGGTAGCCCTTGGGGAGGTCGGGGTAGAAGTAGTTCTTGCGCGCAAAGATGCTCTTCGGCGCCACCGTGCCGCCGATGGCCAGGCCGAAGCGGATGGCCCGCTCCACGGCGCCCTTGTTGAGCACCGGCAGCACGCCGGGCAGGGCGATGTCAACGGCGCAGGCCTGGGCGTTGGGTTCGGCTCCGAAGGCGATGCTGGCGCCGGAAAAGATCTTGGACTGCGTGTTGAGCTGGGTATGCACTTCCAGCCCGATGACGACTTCCCAGTCGGTTCTGCTCATGAGGAGGCTCTCTAAATTAGTCGCTTAGTCGCACTGGCCCGTAGGCTTGTCGATCAGCAGCGGCCACACGTAATCGTGGGCGCTGGAGGGGGAACACAGGTGATGGCAACCGGCGAAGGCCACGGTGATCTGCTCGCCTTGCTCCCACATGCGCACCTTGCAGTCGCGGGCGCCGGTGAGTTCGATGGAGGGCAGGGCCTGGGTCTGGCGGAACTGGGCCAGATCGTAGCGGCAGCTGCCGCGCTTCGGCATGGTCATTTCCACGTTGAAGGCGCGCACCTTGGAGTCATGTACTTCCACGCTGGCCTTGCCGAAGTTGCCGGTCTCGTCCTTGAAGCGGCAGTCGGTCTTCACCGTGAAGGTACGCAGGGGCATGGGCTTGAGCTTGCCGCTCGGGCGCGCCACCGGCGCCGACGGCTCCTGGCTGCGGGCGGCCGGGGCGCTTTCGGGGCGGTGCACGATCTGCTCCACCGTGCCGCACCCGGCCAGCAGGGCGACGGCCAGGCTGGCACCGAGGCGGGCTGCGGAGCGCAGGGGCATCATGGGGTGCCGCCTCAGAAGCCGGCGGGCGCCCGCAGGTGCCAGTCGGTGGTCTGCTGGAACCGGTGGGCCGTGCCCAGCAGCCGCGCTTCGTCGAAGTAGTTGCCGATCAGTTGCAGACCCACCGGCAGGTTGCCGGCACCGAAGCCGGCGGGGTGGGACAGGGCGGGCAGGCCGGCCAGGTTGACGGCGATGGTGTAGATGTCCGAGAGGTACATCTGCACCGGGTCGTCGCTCTTTTCGCCGATGCCGAAGGCCACGGTGGGGCTCACCGGGCCGGCGATCACGTCGCACTGCGCGAAGGCGGCGGCGAAGTCGTTGGCAATCAGGCGGCGCAGCTTCTGGGCCTTGATGTAGTAGGCGTCGTAGTAGCCGTGGGACAGCACGTAGGTGCCCACCAGGATGCGCCGCTTCACCTCGCCGCCAAAACCCTGGGCGCGGCTCTTGCAGTACATGTCGTTGAGGTCGCCGTACTCGGCGGCGCGGTGGCCGTAGCGCACGCCATCGAAGCGGGAGAGGTTGGAGCTGGCCTCGGCCGGGGCGATCACGTAGTAGGCGGGGATGGCCAGGCGGGCATTGGGCAGGCTCACCTCGACGGTGGTGGCGCCGAGTTTGCGGTATTCGGCAAGGGCCGCATCCACGGCGGCGCGTACGTCATCAGACATGCCTTCGGCGAAGAACTCCTTCGGCAGGCCGATGCGCAGGCCGGCGAGGGACTGGGCGTCGGCCGGGGTGCATTCTCGGCTGAAGTCTTCGCTGTCACGCTCCAGGCTGGTGGAGTCGCGCGGGTCGTGGCCGGCCATGGCCGACAGCAACACGGCGCAGTCTTCTGCGGAGCGGCCGAAGGCGCCGCCCTGATCGAGGGACGAGGCGTAGGCGATCATGCCGTAGCGCGACACGGTGCCATACGTGGGCTTGATGCCGGTGATGCCGCACAGGGCGGCCGGCTGGCGGATCGAGCCGCCCGTGTCGGTGCCGGTGGCGATGGGCACCAGGCGTGCCGCCACCGCCGCGGCCGAACCGCCTGATGAGCCGCCCGGCACCTTGCCGGTGTTCCAGGGGTTGCGGGTGGGGCCGAAATGGGAGTTCTCGTTGGACGAGCCCATGGCGAACTCGTCCATGTTGGCCTTGCCCACCATCACCGTGCCGGCGGCC
>NZ_JAFLDT010000129.1 GCF_017302315.1 Zoogloea sp. | reverse complement strand
GCCAGGCATGGTGAATGGGCGCGTCAGTTCCTGATCGTGTTTGCGGTGCTGGGGCCGGTATGGGTGGTACCCGTGATCGGGCGCCTGCGCCAGATGCGCTGGACCCGCCTGTCCTTCCAGGCCACGCAGGCAGGCGAAAACGTGAGCGAGGTGCTCAACCTGATCGTCCCGACGCTGCTCGCAGCGGTCCTGCTGGCGATCACGGTGGAGGCCGCGGGTATGGCCATCACGGCCTTGCCCGTCGGAGCGGTGGGGCTGGACTGGGTCCAGGGCATGCCTGCGGTGCTGGTCGGGGTCATCTATTGCGTGCTCAACACGGCCCTGTGGGGCATTGGCGTGCATGGCTACTATGCGCTGCTCCCGCTTTTCGAGGTGTTGCCGGTGGTGCCTTCAGCGGCCGACCCGGTGACCCGCAGTCTGCTGGGGGCCTTCGTCTTCCTGGGCGGCAGCGGAGCGACCGCCTCCCTGATCGGTGCCCTGCTGCTGGCGAGCCGCAGCCGCAAGCACCGGATGATCGCCGCTGCCAGCATCCTGCCGGCCCTGTTCAACATCAATGAACTGCTGCTGTTCGGGCTACCGCTCATCCTCAATGTCCGCCTTTACCTGCCTCTGCTGCTGGCGCCACTGGCCAACCTGATGGTGACCTATGCGGCCATGCGTCTGGGCTGGGTGCCGCCGGTGAGCGTGGATCTCCCATTCAATACCCCGATCGGCCTGAATGCCTTTGCCGGCACCGAAGGCAGCCTATCCGCCATCCTGCTGCAGTTCTGCAACCTTGCGCTGGGAGTGGCGATCTATGTGCCCTTCGTGATCGCCTGGGAGCGCCGGGTGAGCCGTGGGGTGGGCGACTCCGAGGCGCCGATCCTGCGGGCCCTGGACACCAGCTTCAGCCGCCGTGAGGAGGAGGCGGGCTTCCTGCTGGATGACCCGGTCGGCGTGACCCAGCGCAAGTGGCTCGAGAAGCGCATGCTGGATGCCCGCCTGATGAAGTACGCCGACCTGGAGTTCACGCTCCACTACCAGCCCAAGGTCGATCCCCTGAGCCGCCGGGTCATCGGCTGCGAGGCCCTGCTGCGTCTGGTGGATGGTGACGGGAACATCCAGTTGCCCGGTGACTTCCTGAACGACCTGGACAAGGCGGGCTTGAGCCGGGAGGTCGATGAATGGGTCATGCAGGCTGCCGTGGCGCAGCTTTCCGACTGGCTGGCAACCGGTGTGGAGGCTCCCTGTGTGGCGGTCAACATCGGTGTAGCCAGTCTCATGGACCCGGCCACCGTGTCGCGCCTGGCCAGCCTTGCCGCGCCCTATCCGGGGCGGCTCGTGGTGGAGATCACCGAGCAGGCCCTGCTGGCCGACGAGGCCCAGATTCAATGGGCCCTCGGCACGCTGAGGGCCGCCGCGCTGAAGATCCACATCGACGATTTCGGTACCGGGTATTCATCTCTCAGCTACCTCCATCGCTTCGATGTGGATGGAATCAAGATCGACCGCAGCTTCACGGTGTCGCTCCACTCCGAACGGGGCCGGTGTGTCTTCTCGGCCATGTGTGGGCTGGCCGAACAGCTTGGATTGGCCCTGGTGGTGGAGGGGCTGGAAGACCGATGGCAGCTCGAGCTCCTGCCCGTGCAGTCCGATCTTTCGGTGCAGGGCTGGTACTACGCCAAGGCCCTTCCGCCGGCCGCCTTCGTCGACTACGCGGCCGGGTGGGCCGGGGGGGCGCAAGCCGGGTGAGAGGCGAGATCTTGCAGCCAGCAGGCGATGCTGCTGATCTCTCGGGCGCCGATCGAAGGGTCTTCGAGGGCCTGGGCCATGATGGCCGCACCCTGCACCCGGACGAGCAGGTGGGTCGCCAGCGTGATCCCCTGGTCGGGGTGACCCATTTCTGCAAACTGGCTGGCCAGCCAGTGCTGATGGAGCATGAACTCCTCCCGAGCATGTTGCAGGACCGGACTCTGCATCCTGGCGAGTTCGATGCAGAGGGTGCCGACGCTGCAACCGTGTTGCAGAACTTCGCCCTGATCGTCCAGCTGTGACCGCACGAAGCCCATGAGCCGCTGCATGGGTGACGCAGCGTTCATTTCCAGCTGGCTCAGCAGGGCGACCGAGCGGGCAAGCCGGCTGTCGATCACCGCGATCAGGAGCTCGCTCTTGGTCTTGAAGTGATAGAAGAAATTCCCTTTCTTGAGCTTGCCTGTGCAGGCGATGTCAGAAAGGGACGTATGCCCGAAGCCGTGCCCGTAAAACAGCTGGTGGGCCGCCTCTACAATTTCGTCCCGGGTTCTCCGGTCGTGAGTCATCCCTGCCCCCGGCCTACAGCAGCCCCCGCTCCCGGGCCATGGTGATGGCCGTATCCTCGATCATGTCCTCCTGGCCGCCGACCATGCCGCGGCGGCCCAGCTCGACCAGGATGTCGCGGGCCGGGATGCCGTACTTGGCGCTGGCGCGCTTGGCGAAGAGCAGGAAGGAGCCATACACGCCGGCATAGCCCAGGGTCAGGGCGTCCCGGTCGATGCGGATCGGGAAGTCCATGATCGGCACCACCAGGTCTTCGGCCACGTCGGTGATCTTGGCCACATCCACCCCGGTCTCGATGCCCATCAGGCTGCACACGGCGATCAGCACCTCCATCGGGGTGTTGCCGGCCCCGGCACCGAGGCCTGCGGCTGCGGCGTCGATGCGCGTGGCGCCCACTTCGATGGCGGCGATGCTGTTGGCCACGCCCATGGCCAGGTTGTGGTGGCCGTGGAAGCCGAGCTCGGTCTCGGGCTTGAGGGCCTCGCGCACGGCGCTCAGGCGGGCCTTGACGGTGTCCGGCAGCAGGTGGCCGGCCGAGTCGGTGACGTAGATGCAGTTGGCCCCGTAGCCTTCCATCAGCTTGGCCTGCTTGACCAGCCCTTCGGGGCTGTTCATGTGGCTCATCATCAGGAAGCCGACGGTGTCCATGTCGAGCTTCCTGGCCAGGGTGATGTGCTGTTCGGACACATCGGCCTCGGTGCAGTGGGTGGCCACGCGGATGGTGTTGACCCCCAGGTCCTTGGCCATCTTCAGGTGATCGACGGTGCCGATGCCCGGCAGCAGCAGGGCCGAGACCTTGGCCTGCTTCATCAGCGGGATGACGGTGGACAGGTATTCCTCGTCGGTGTGGGCCGGGAAGCCGTAATTCACCGAGCTGCCGCCCAGGCCGTCGCCGTGGGTCACTTCGATCAGCGGCACGCCGGCGGCATCCAGGCCGGTGGCGATGCTCTTCATCTGTTCGAGGGACATCAGGTGACGCTTGGGGTGCATGCCGTCACGCAGGGTCATGTCGTGGACTGTTACGGCCCCTCGTCCGCCCTGCCGGGCGGCCGATCCCCCGAGGGGATCTCGCCCTGCTTCGGGCGGCCGGGCGCCGGGCTCGTTGGTGACTTTCTTGCCTTTGAGATCCATGGTGTGTTCCTTACGCGGCGGCGGTGGGTTCGAGCTTGAGGTCACCGGCCAGGATCGCCTCGGCGAACATTTCGGCGGTGCGGGCGGCGGCGGCGGTCATGATGTCCAGGTTGCCGGCGTACTTGGGCAGGTAGTCGCCCAGGCCTTCCACTTCCAGGAAGACCGACACGCGATTTCCGTCGAACACCGGGCCATTGACCAGCCGGTAGCCGGGCACGTACTTCTGCACTTCGGTGATCATCGCGGCGATGGAGGCGCGGATCTCGTCCTGCTTCGGCTCGCCCTCGACCAGGCAATGCACCGTGTCGCGCATGATCAGCGGGGGTTCGGCCGGGTTGATGATGATGATGGCCTTGCCCTTCTTGGCGCCGCCTACCTTCTCGACCGCGCCGGCGGTGGTGCGGGTGAATTCGTCGATGTTCTTGCGGGTGCCCGGGCCGGCGGACTTGCTCGACACGGTGGCGATGATCTCGCCGTATTCCACCGGTTGGACGCGGCTGATTGCGGCAACCATCGGGATCGTCGCCTGGCCACCACAGGTGACCATGTTGACGTTCATCTCCCGTTGGCCGACGTGCTCGACCAGGTTCACCGGCGGCACGCAGTAGGGGCCGATGGCGGCCGGGGTCAGGTCGATCATCAGCACGCCCAGCTCATTGAGCTTGCGGCTGTTCTCGGCATGCACGTAGGCGCTGGTGGCATCGAAGGCGATCTGCACGCCGTCGGCCTTGATGTGCGGCAGGAGTCCGTCCACGCCCTCGGCGGTGGTCTTCAGGCCCATCTCGCGGGCCCGCTTCAGCCCGTCCGATTCCGGGTCGATGCCCACCATCCACACCGGCTCCAGCACCGGGCTGCGCTGCAGTTTGGCCAGCAGATCGGTGCCGATGTTGCCGGGGCCGATCAGGGCGCATTTGATCTTTTTCGTCATGGCTCTCTCTGGGTTGTGGGATGCAGCACGCACGGCGGAGGGGGGAGGGAGGGGACCAGGAGAAGATCCCCCGGCTCCACCGTGCGGCTGCAATCTTTGGTTTTGTTTTGCGTTGAATTTAGTCTAAAAGTAAATTGACTTTAAATCAAACGAGAAGGAAACTTCAATCGCCAATCGTCGCCGAAAGAGCTTCGAGCCGGTGCCGGGCTGGCGGAAGTGCCTGCTTGAGATCAAGCGGATGCACCGCATTCCCGGCCGGACAGACCCCTTCCCGGTGAGGCCCCCCGCCACACCCAACCCCTATCAGGAGAGTGATTGCAGATGGACAATCTGGTCAGCATCAGCGCGTCGGAAGCCGCCCGGCGCATTGCCAAGGGAGCGCTCAGCTCGGTGAGTTATACCGAGGCACTGCTTGCCCGCATCGCCGAGCGGGAGGCCTCCGTGGGGGCCTGGATCCATATCGATCCGGCGGCGGCCCTGGCTCAGGCGCGCGCCGCGGATGCGCGTCCGCCGGTAGGCCCTCTGCACGGCGTGGCCGTCGGCTTGAAGGACATCATCGATACGGCCGACATGCCCACCGCCTACGGCTCGCCGATCTACGCGGGCCACCGTCCGGGGCAGGACGCGCCTTCCGCGGCCCAGTTGCGGGCCGCTGGTGCGGTGATCCTGGGCAAGACGGTGACTGCAGAATTCGCCACCTACCATCCGGGCAAGACCGCCAACCCCCACAACCTGGCCCATACGCCGGGTGGCTCGTCCAGCGGCTCGGCGGCGGCGGTGGCCGATTACCATGTTGCCCTGAGCCTCGGTACCCAGACGGCCGGCTCCATCATCCGGCCGGCCAGCTTCAACGGGATCATCGGCTACAAGCCGACCTTCGATGATTTCAACTATGGCGGCCTGCACGCCCTGGCGCCGTCCCTCGATACCCTGGGCGTGTTCGTGCGCCACTTCGAGGATCTGACCCTGTCGCGTCAGGTCATGTCGCGCAGCCAGCTGGTACGTGCGCCGTCCGCGCCGGCCAGCACCGCGCCGCGGATCGGGGTGTGCCGCACGCCGATGTGGGACAAGGCCGATGCCGACATGCAGGAGGCCTACCTGCGTACCGTCGAACGCCTGGGCAAGGCCGGCGCCACCCTGGTGGACATCGTGCTGCCGCCGTCCTTCACCGCCCTGATCGAAGCCCAGACCCTGATCTTCATGGCGGAAGGCGCCCGCCATCTGGAGCGGGAGTGGCGCGAACAGCCCGACCTCCTCAGCCCCGAGCTGCGCGCCCTGCTGGAGCGGGGCCGGGCCTGCTCCGATGCGGCCATCGCCGAAGCCCAGGCGCTTGCCGTGCAATGCCGTGCCGAGTTGGCCGACATCCTGCGCGGGGTGGACGCCCTCATCGCCCCGGCGGCGATCGGTGAAGCGCCGAAGGGCCTGGCGGCCACTGGCGATCCCCTGTTCAGCCGGATCTGGACCTTCCTGCACGTGCCTTGCATCAGTTACCCGGTGGGCCGCGGCGACCAAGGGCTGCCCCTCGGTGTGCAGGCCATCGGCGCCCATGGCGACGATGACCGCCTGATCGGCACCGCCTGGTGGATGGCCGAGCACTCGGCCGAATGGACCCCGGTTATCTGAACGCCCGACCTCGAAAGGACACAAGCATGGCTACCCCCCACAAGGAATTCGACGCCCAGCAGAAGGCCTGGTACGAGGCCGCGTGCGCCCGTATCGACGCCGCCCGCCTGCAGCAGCTCAACATGCAGCTGGTGGACATCCACAGCCCCACCGGCGCAGAGCGCCAGGCCAGCGAGTTCATGGCTGACTACATGAGCCGCATGGGCCTGAAGGCCAGCTACCAGCCGGTCAATCCGATCACCGGTAATGCCTGGGGCCGGCTGGCTGGCGATGGCAGCGGCCCGGCGCTGATGCTCTACGCGCCCATCGACACCCACATCGAGGCCATCCCCGAGCACGACATCCCCTGGGTCGGCCCCGAACTGCGGGCCGACATGCTGCCCAAGGCCGAGGCCCGCGGCGAGCCGCTGCTCAACGTCGTGCGTCCGCCACGTTCCGCAGTCGCGGAACGGCACGCGTCATGACCGCCGGCATCAAACGGCCAGGGCACGATTCGAATCCACGCTGCCTTCGCCCGCGTGGCGGCCGGACCGACCTCAGCTGCAGTCTTTCCTTCGATTCAAGACCGTCCTAGGAGCACCCGACCCATGGATTCCGCCGCCACCCTTGCCGCCGCCCGTTTTCTCTGGGAGTCCTGGCAGGGTTCCCGGAAGATCGACGCCCTCCCCGCCCACCTGCGTCCGGCAACGGAGGAAGACGGCTTTGCCGTACAGAGCCAGCTGCCCTCCGTCGCCGGCGCGAGCCGGGTCGGCTGGAAGATCGCCGCCACCAGCACGGCCGGCCAGCAGCACATCGGCGTGCCGGGACCGCTGGTGGGGACGCTCCTTTCCACGCGCGTCAAGCCCAGCCCCGCGCGCTTCTCCCTCGCCGGCAACGGCATGCTGGTGATGGAGGCGGAGTTCGCCTTCCGCATGGGCCGGACCCTCGCGCCAAGGTCGAGCGAGTACACGGTCGACGAAGTGCTCGCAGCCGTGGAATCGCTGCATCCGGCCATCGAGGTCCCCGATTCCCGCTATGCCGATTTCGTGAAGGCGGGAGGGCCGCAGATCCTGGCCGACCACGCCTGCGCCTGCTGGTGGACGTCCGGCCCGGCGACCACGGCGGACTGGCGCTCCATGAATCTCGCGGAACACCCCGTCACCGTCCGGACCGATGGCAAGGTTTCCGCGCAGGGGGCCGGTCGCAACGTCCTGGGGGATCCCAGGCTGGCCCTGGCGTGGATCGCCAATCGCCTGTCACGCTTCGGCGTGCCCCTGTCCGCGGGCGAAGTCGTGACGACAGGCACCTGCATCGTCCCGATGACGGTGCGTCCCGGCGAAACCGTCGTGGCCGACTTCGGCCCGATCGGCTCCGCCGAGGTCAGTTTCGACGCATGACGGGACACCCGGCCGCCATGGACATGCCCCGGCCACTCAAGTGGTCCGTGCACTATCCACGGTCCTTCCTGAAGCTGATCACGGTCGGCTTCCTGCTGGTCGCGCTGCCGCTCATCCTGGCGATCGTGAACAAC
>NZ_JAFLDT010000128.1 GCF_017302315.1 Zoogloea sp. | reverse complement strand
CAGGGGCAGGTCGGTGGCCGCCGCCATCTCGCGCAGGTGGGCCATCATCCCTTCGCGGCCGACGGCACCATCCGTCAGTCCGCAGGAGAAAGCGTGGCCTGCGCCCGTGGACGCCAGGGCCTTGAAGCCCATCCGGGCCAGCAGCCGCGCCGAGCCTGCGTCCCAGGGGTTGGGGATGACGAAGCAGCCGGGGTCGGCATGGAGTTGCCGGAAGGCGATTGCCCGGGCGGTGAGCGTGTCGGTCATGGTCGGTGTGCTCCTGTGGGGGGAAGGACGTGGGGGCTCGGGCGGTGGCCGGGGCTGCGACCCCTTCCGTGTTCGTCGCGCCTCGCATTCCTGATATTCAGATCAGGGACATGGCTTGCGTGATCGTTCGTGAGCTGATTAGACTGGCTTGGGCGCCAGCCTTCAAACCACTTTTTCGATCTATTTGCATGAGGTTATGGAATGTCAATTGCGCTTGTTCGGCTTCCGTCCCTGGATCTGATCCGCGGCTTTGTGGCGGTTGGGCGGCGCATGAGCATCACCCTGGCGGCCCATGACCTGTGC
This sequence comes from Zoogloea sp., assembly GCF_017302315.1. Taxonomy (GTDB): domain Bacteria; phylum Pseudomonadota; class Gammaproteobacteria; order Burkholderiales; family Rhodocyclaceae; genus Zoogloea. The sequence goes on along the minus strand of NZ_JAFLDT010000128.1, from coordinate 7,021 downwards.
CTGACCCAGTCGGCGGTGAGCCGCCAGGTGCTGGCCCTGGAGGACATGCTTGGTGTGCGCCTGCTGGTGCGGGGGCATCGCGCCATCGCGTTCACCCCGGAGGGCGAACGTCTGTTTCGCAGTGCCGACGGGGCCATCCAGCAGCTGCAGGATGTGATCGGCGCGATCCGGGTCACGGCGGCGTCCCGGCCCGTGACCGTGACCACCAGCATTGGCGTGGCCGGCCTGTGGCTGCTCCCCCGGCTGGGGGATTTTCTGCGCCGCCATCCGGGCATCGACGTGCGCCTGTCCGCCACCAACACCCTTGCCGACCTGCGCTTCGACGGGCTGGATCTGGCCATCCGCTACTGTGCGCCGGAGGCGGCCCCGGAGGGGGCGATCCGCCTTTTCGGCGAGACCGTGGCGCCGGTGGCCCATCCTTCCCTGGGCCTGACCGAGCTGAACACGCCCGAGGGGCTCGAAGGCCAGGTGCTGCTCGAATTCGACGGGGAGTATCGCCCCTGGTTGCAGTGGAGCGAGTGGCTGGCCAGTCAGGGGTGGGGGGCGCTCAAGCCCCGCGGCGTGCTGCGCTTCAATCAGTACGATCAGATGATCCAGGCGGCGATTGCCGGTCAGGGTGTGGCCCTCGGGCGTCTCGAGCTGATCGGGCTGGCCCTGGCCGATGGGCGGCTGGCGCGCTGCGATCTGCCCCGCCCGGGGCCGGTGTCCGCTAGTGCCTACTGGTTGCTGCGCGGCGAGGCCGCACCCCGCGCCGAGGTGGAAGAGGTGGTGCGCTGGATTCTTGCCGAGGCGGGGGCCGAGGGCTAGCCGGTGCGTTCGTGCTCCCCGTTGTCGGCGGTGTGCTGCAGAGGGCCGGTGTGGACACCTTTGACATTCGTAATAAGAATGTCAAAGGTGTCCATTCGTCGTTTGAGAATCCTGCATGGCTGGCTTTAAATGGGGGTGTTCCGGCTGTATTCAGGTGGCAGCCGGTTGCTTTTACCCATGCTGGGAGCGAATTCATTGTGTTTTCGCCCCAGCCTTGTCAAGGAGCTCCCATGCGAATCCAGGCATCCCGAAATCCGGCATCCCGCGTCCCGGTCCCCCAGCCCGCCCCGTTTGCACCGTCCCTGCCGAGGCTGCCGGGGGTGGTGGCCAGCCTTGGCTATCTGGGGGCCACGCCCGAGCGGCCCTTCAACTACATGTATCAGCCGCCGGCGGGCACCCCCTGGCAGAACTGCGAATACGCCCTGCAGCGCATGCACGTGGCGGATGCTCGTGCCATCGCCGCCCGCCCCTCCATTGACCGGGAGGGCTATGAGCTGTGGGACGCGCCGACCGGCGTGGCTGACTTTACCGATGAAGCGGCGATCCGCCGTTACTACTACGCCGAAGCCGCCGAGCTGGCGCGATGGGTCACCGGGGCGCGGCAGGCCTGGGTGTTCGATCATCTGGTGCGCCGTCGTGAGGCCGGGCGCCCGGCCCTCGGGTTCGGCCGCCAGGGTGACGGCAGCAACCCGGCGGCGGTGGGCCGCGTGCATAACGACTACAGCGAGGCCTCCGGACGGCGCCGGCTGGAGCTGGTGCTCACCGACCCCGCGGAACTGGCCCGGGTGGAGCGTTTTGCCATCGTCAATATCTGGCGCTCGATCCGCGGCCCGGTGCTGGACACGCCCCTGGCCGTCTGCGACGCCCGTTCGGTGTCGTCCCGCGACCTGGTGGCGGCTGAGATCCGCTACCCGGAGCGCACGGGCGAGATCTACCTGGTCCGCCACGCCGCCCGCCATCAGTGGGCCTACTTCCCGGGCATGGACCGTCACGAGGCCCTGATCTTCAAGCAGTACGACTCCCAGATCAACGGTACGGCCCGCTTCACGCCCCATTCGGCCTTCGACCTGCCCGACGTTCCCGCCGATACCCCGCTCCGGGAGAGCATCGAAGTGCGTTGCCTGGTCGTTTTCGAGTGAAGGAGCCCGCCATGAGCCCATCCCCCTGCGCCCCCGCGCCCCTCATCGAGTTCTGGTTCGAGTTCGGCAGCAACTACAGCTACCCCAGCGTGATGCGCATTGAAGCGGCGGCGGCCCGGCTTGGCGTCCGGGTGGCCTGGAAGCCCTTCATGCTCGGCCCGATCTTCCGTGAGCTGGGCATGGACAACTCCCCCTTCGTGCTGCAGAAGGAAAAGGGTGCCTACATGTGGCACGACATCGCCCGGGAATGCCGCAAGTACGGCCTGCCCTGGACGCGCCCGAGCACCTTTCCACGCCTGGGCGTGCTGCCCCTGCGGGTGGCCATCCAGGGGGCGGACGCCCCGTGGATGGGGGCGTTCTGTCAGCGGGTGATGCAGCTCAACTTCGTGCACGACCAGGACATCAACCACCCCGAACCCCTCGCCGCCATCCTCACCGAACTGGGCCTGCCGGCGGCCGAACTCCTTGCCCGCGCCGGTGCGGAGGAGATCAAGGCCCGTCTGCGCGAGCAGACTGCCGAAGCCCGTGCCCGGGGCATCTTCGGGGCCCCCACCTTCTTTGTCGGCGACGAGATGTTCTGGGGCAACGACCGTCTTGATGACGCCCTCGCCCTGGCCGCATCGCAAGGGGTACGGCCATGAACGCCTCCAGCCCACGGGAGGCGATCTGGCTGGAACAAGGCTATCGCCCGTGGCCTGCCGCGGGCGGCTTTCTGCCCGCCAACGCCCGGCTCTTCCACCGGGAGGACGGTGCCCACCTGCGTTTCCGCGTAGAACTGGGCCCCGCCCACTGCAACGGCAGCGGGCGGGTGCATGGTGGTTTCATCGCCACCTTGGCGGACGTTTGGCTGGGCTACAACCTGGCCCGACGCCTGGCGCCCGAGGTGCGCTTCGTCACCGCCAGCCTGCAGGTGGACTATCTGGGCGCGGTGGCCGCCGGAGACTGGCTGGAGAGCGAGATCGACTGGGTTCGCACCGGTGGGAAGCTGAACCACGCCGCCGGCCGTATCCGGTCCGGCGACGGACGCCTGGTCACGGCCATGCGGGCGAGCTTTGTCAGCCTGGACGCCTAGCCGCGCAGGCGCGCCACCTTGCCGGCAAGGGCCTGCATCTGCTCCTTGACCAGCTTGCCCAGGCGTTCGTCGGTCAGATTGCCGTCGGCATCGAAGGCGCCGGCGAAGGCGTTGGCGAAGACCTCCGGCTTGTTCAGGGGCTGCAGGTCGAGAAACACGCAGACCTGACGCAGGTGATACTGGGCGCGGGACGTGCCCATGCCGCCACCGGCGCCCATGATGGCCACGGCCTTGCCGGCGAGCAGGGCGTTGTCGGGTTCCCGGGAAGCCCAGTCGAGGATGTTCTTGAGGGCCGGGGCCATGGAGTAGTTGTACTCGGTGCACGCCAGTACCAGGGCGTCGGCGGCGGCCAGTTGGGCCAGCACGCGGCTGACCGCGGCGGGTTTTTCGGCGATGTCGGCGTTATAGAAGGGGATGTCGCCAAGCTCGGCGATTTCCATGCTGACGCCTTCCGGCAGACTGGCCTGCGCTGCTCGCAGCAGACCCTTGTTGGTGGATTTTTCGCGCAGGCTGCCGGCGATGCCGAGGAGTTTGACGGACATGGTGTATTCCTTCTCTGTGGTGTGGGTAAGGGGAGGGCCGGGCACAATATCGAAACCCGGATATCGCTTATAGGCCGCCGTGGGTGCCGTTTGGCGCCGGGCGCTCTAAACTCGCCCCATCGTCGTCAGTGACGATCCAGCACACCCTACGCGGGCCGCGCCTTCGCCTTTGCCTGTGACAGCGCCCGCAGCCCTTGCGTTCGGCGTGCCGGATACACCAAGGAGCCCCATCGTCATGCCAGTACCACCCGCCTATCCCCGCGACCTCGTCGGCTACGGCCGCAACCCGCCGTTTGCCGACTGGCCGGGGCGGGCGCGGGTGGCGGTGCAGTTTGTCCTCAACTACGAAGAGGGGGCCGAGAACAGCGTGCTCCACGGTGACGCCGGGAGCGAGCAGTTTCTCTCCGAACTCTTCAACCCGGCCAGCTTCCCCGGGCGCCATCTCTCCATGGAGGGCATCTACGAATATGGTTCCCGGGTCGGTGTGTGGCGCATCCTGCGGGAGTTCGAGCGGCGTGCTCTGCCCCTGACCGTCTTTGGTGTGTCCATGGCCCTGCAACGTCACCCCGAACTCACCGCCGCCTTCCGCGAGCTTGGCCACGAGATCGCCTGCCACGGCTGGCGCTGGATCCACTACCAGGACGTGGATGAAGCCACCGAGCGCGAGCACATGCGCGTCGGCATGGCCATCATCGAGCAGCTCACCGGGGAGCGTGCCCTGGGTTGGTACACGGGGCGCGATTCCCCCAACACCCGGCGTCTGGTGGCCGACTACGGGGGCTTTCTGTATGACTCGGACTACTACGGTGACGACCTGCCCTTCTGGACCGAGGTGCAGAAGACTGACGGCAGCCGCGTGCCCCACCTGGTGGTGCCCTATACCCTCGACACTAACGACATGCGCTTTGCCCTGCCCCAGGGCTTTTCCCATGGCGACGAGTTCTTTGAATACCTGCGCGACGCCTTTGACGTGATGTACGCCGAGGGCGACGAGCGCCCGGCCATGCTCAGCGTGGGCATGCACTGCCGCCTGCTCGGCCGACCCGGCCGCTTCAGGGCCTTGCAGCGCTTCCTTGACCACATCGAAAGGCACGACCGGGTATGGGTGTGCCGCCGGGTGGACATTGCCCGTCACTGGATCGCCAGACACCCCGGCCCTACCCCGGCCTGACCGAGAACCCAAGGAGATTTCCCCATGGCCAGCCATACCCCCGGCGCCCCCGTTTTTGCGCCCCCCGCCGACCTGCCCGAATGGGCCCTGCGTTCGGTGGACCTCGCCAGTCCGCGCCTCGGCGCCAAGGCCCTGTTTGCCTCCGACGATTTCTTTGCCGAGGTCGGACGCATGCTCAACCCCGAGCCGGCCCAGTTCGTGCCCGGCAAGTTCGACACCAACGGCAAGTGGATGGACGGCTGGGAGTCCCGCCGCAAGCGTGTCGCCGGCCACGACTGGGCGCTGGTCAAGCTGGGCGTGAAGGGCATCATCCGTGGTTTCGACGTGGACACCAGCCACTTCACCGGCAACTACCCGCCGGCCGTGTCCATCGAGGCCACCGTATCGGCCAGCGACGACGTCGACGTGCTCAAGGGCGCTGGCTGGACCGAGATCCTGCCCGCCACCGCCCTCGGCCCCAGCAGCCACCACCTCATCGAGTGCGCCAGCGGCGAGGCCTGGACCCACCTGCGGGTCAACATCTACCCGGATGGCGGCATCGCCCGCCTGCGCGTCTATGGCCGCCCGCTGGGCTCCCTCGAAACCCTCGGCCCCGACGCCGTGATCGACCTGGTGGCCATGGAGAACGGCGGCCGCGCCGTGTCGTGGAACGATGCCAGCTTCGGCTCCAGCGTGGCGGCGCTGATGCTCCCCGGCCGCGGCCAGAACATGGGTGACGGCTGGGAGACCCGCCGCCGCCGCGAGCCCGGCAACGACTGGTGCGTGCTTGAGCTGGGCGCCCCCGGCACCGTGGAACGGATCGAGGTGGACACCGCCTTCTTCAAGGGCAACTACCCCGACCGCTGCTCCATCCAGGCCGCGTATGTGGCCGGCGGCACCGACCGCTCCATCACCACCCAGTCCATGTTCTGGCAGACCCTGCTGCCCGAACAGAAACTGCAGATGGACGCCGTGCACAGCTTCAGCGACGAGATCGCCCGGCTCGGCCCCATCACCCACGTTCGTTTCAACATCTTCCCCGACGGTGGCGTGTCGCGCCTGCGCCTGTGGGGCAAGGTGAACAAGAAGGGTGCCTGATGCGCTCCGTCACGCTCACTCCCGAGGCGCTCAGCGCCGAGGCCTTCGCGCCCTTCGGGCAAGTCATCGAGGCCAGCGACGCGGCGCGCCACTTCACCATCAACGGCGGCAATACCGAGCGTTACCACGACCTGGCCGAGATCGAACCCGGCCCTGACGGCAAGGTCATCCTGTCCATCTTCCGCGGCCAGCCCCGCACGCTGCCCTTTGCCGTGGAGATGATGGAGCGCCACCCCCTGGGCAGTCAGGCCTTCGTGCCCCTGTCCGGCAAGCCCTACCTAGTGGTGGTCGCCCCTGCCGGCGAGCCGCCGGGCGTGGCCGCGCTGCGGGTCTTCCTGGCCCGGGGCGATCAGGGGGTCAACTACGCCCCGGGCGTGTGGCATCACCCCTTGCTGGCGCTGGACGCGGTGTGCGACTTTCTGGTGGTGGATCGCAGCGGTACCGCACCCAACTGCGACGAGGTGCGCGTCGACCCGCCGGGGCTGATCGTGGCCTGAAGTGACGCGCCCCGTGGGGCCGAATGCGAAAATAGCCGATCCGTCCCGGTCGCCATGGAGTGTGTGAAAAAAGCGTCGCGGGCGGTTCGAGTTCGCCCCGAGAAGCGCAGCCATGCAAGGGTACGGTGAGCATCGTAAGGGCGAAATCGGGCTGCACCGTAGATGTATTCACACCCTTGGACGGGGGGCTGTCGGGTCGACTTCAGTCGACCCACGCCGGGCAGCGTCTCATCGACCAAAGGACAGAACATGACTTCCTCGTTCCCCCGCGATCTGCTCCAGGCCCTATTCGCCGCGGCGGTGAATGCCGCCCAGCCCGAGCACTGCATCCCCCGTTTCCTGCCGGCACCGCCCAGGGGCCGCACCTTGGTGATCGGCGCCGGCAAGGCCTCGGCGGCCATGGCCCGGGTGCTGGAGCAGCACTGGCCGGGTGAGCTGTCGGGCCTGGTGGTCACCCGATACGGCTACGCCGTGCCCTGTGAGCGCATCGAGATCGTCGAGGCCGCCCACCCGGTGCCCGACGCCGCCGGCCGCGAGGCCGCCGGGCGCTTGCTCGAGCTGGTGCAGGGCCTGAGCGCCGACGACCTGGTGATCTGCCTGATCTCCGGCGGCGGCTCGGCCCTGCTGCCGCTGCCGGGGGAGGGCGTCAGCCTGGAGGATAAGCAGGCCATCAACCGGGCCCTGCTCAAGTCCGGCGCCACCATCTCGGAGATGAA
>NZ_JAFLDT010000127.1 GCF_017302315.1 Zoogloea sp. | reverse complement strand
CATGGTGGTGCGTGGCATGAACCTGGTGCCCGAGAAGCGCGAGCTGTTCGGCACCATGACCATCGAGGACAACCTGCTGCTGGGCGCCTTCCAACGCCATCGCAGCGGCCACAAGGACCACCTGGAGACGATGGAGGAGGTGTTCACCCTCTTCCCGCGCCTCAAGGAGCGGCGCGCCCAGGCCGCCGGCACCCTGTCGGGCGGCGAGCGGCAGATGCTGGCGGTGGGGCGGGCCCTGATGGCCAAGCCCAAGCTGCTGATGCTGGACGAGCCCAGCCTGGGCCTGGCACCGCTGATCGTGCGGGAGATCTTCCGCATCATCGCCGAGCTGCGCCGCCGCGGCGTGTCCATCCTGCTGGTCGAGCAGAACGCCCGCGCCGCCCTGCAGGTGGCCGACTACGCCTACGTGCTGGAGAACGGCGCGGTCAAGATGCAGGGCGAGGCCAGCGAGCTGCGCAACGACCCCCGCGTCATCGAAAGCTACCTGGGCCTGGCCAGCAAGCACCAGGAAATGCTGGCCAGCTGAGCCCCAACCGGAGAACCCCCATGCGCGCACTGCAAGTCCTGGCGGACGAACACCAATCCCTGGCCGCGATCCTGCACGCGGTCCGCTTCATGCTCAAGGAGATCGGCGCAGGCCACCTGCAACCCGACCTGAAGCTGCTGCGGGCCATGGTGAGCTACCTGGACGCCTACCCCGAGCAGCGCCACCACCCGAAGGAAGACCGCCTGCTCTTCGGGCGTCTGCAGGCCCGTACCGACGAAGGCAAGGACCTGCTCGACAAGCTGTTCCGCCAGCACGCCGGCACCGCCGAGCGGATCCAGCTGCTGGAGAGCGCCCTTGCCGCCTACGAGCAGAACCCGACCGACGTGTCGGCCCTGGCGGCAGCCTTCGACACCTATGCCGAGTTCTACCGCAACCACATGATCCTCGAGGAGCGGGAGATCCTGCCCCTGCTGCGCAAGCACTTCACCGCCGAGGACTGGGCCGAGATCGACGCCGAACTGACCGCCGACGGCAACAACCTCGGCACCGCCCCCGGCGACGAGTTCGCCGCCATTTTTTCGAAGCTGGTGGCCGCCGCGCCGGCCCCCATCGGCCTCGGCCAGGGCCCCTACCAGGACTGAGGCCACGCTTCGTCCCATCCACAAGAACGAAAGGACTCCCCATGAGCACACCCCTCATCACCGAAGCCGCGACCAGCCGCTTCACCCGCATCCAGGAGGGTGATCTCGACGCCCAGATCCACTACAACGACATCGGCGAAGGCACCGAGACCGTGGTCATGCTCCACGGCTCCGGCCCCGGTGCGACCGGCTGGGCCAACTTCAACCGCAACATCGAGCCGCTGGTCAATGCCGGCTACCGGGTGGTGCTGATGGACTGCCTGGGCTGGGGCAAGAGCGATCCGATCGTGTGCACCGGCTCCCGCTCCGACCTCAATGCCCGCTGCCTCAAGGGGCTGCTGGACAGCCTGGGGCTCGACAAGGTGCATATCATCGGCAACTCCATGGGCGGGCACAGCGCCGTGGCCTTCGCCCTCTCCAACCCGACCCGGGTCGGCAAGCTGATCCTGATGGGCGGCGGTACCGGCGGCCCCAGCCAGTTCGTGCCGATGCCGACCGAAGGCATCAAGCTGCTGCAGGGCCTGTACCGTGAGCCCACCATCGAGAACCTCAAGAAGATGATGGCCGTCTTCGTGTTCGACAGCAGCAGCCTCACCGATGAGCTCTTCCAGGCCCGCCTGGACAACATGCTGGCCCGCCGCGACCACCTGGAGAACTTCGTCAAGAGCCTGGCCGCCAACCCCAAGCAGTTCCCCGACTTCGGGCCGCGCCTGGGCGAGGTCACCGCCAAGACCCTGGTCATCTGGGGCCGCGACGACCGCTTCGTGCCCATGGACGTGGGCCTGCGCCTGATCTGGGGCATGCCCAACGCCGAGCTGCACATCTTCAACCGCTGCGGCCACTGGGCCCAGTGGGAACACGCCGACAAGTTCAACCGCATGGTGCTGGATTTCCTGACGCACTGAGCACCCTTCTGTGAGGTCGAATTCATCCTGTTTTCCTCGGTTGCCCTCCCCGAACCAGACGCAAACCCTTAGCTGACGCGGGTTTGCCCTCCACTGGCCGCTTATGGGACGCGCTGAGGGCAGCTGGAGGGACTGTAGGGGCGACTTCAGTCGCCCGCGGGCTGAGATCAGGGGCATGCCTGAGATCAAGGGCATGCCTGTGATCGACGCGTGGATGGGCGACTGAAGTCGCCCCTACGAGTCGCCCCTACGAGTCGCCCCTACAGGAGAGGCCGTATCGACCGTCAGACGACGCGTCAAACGGAGGAAAATAGGTTCATTCGACCTCCGCTGCCCGGGCCCGAGGCGTGCCCATGCTTCACTCCTGACCCTTCACCATTCCCTAAGCCCCTCCTCGGAACATACGCATTCCCGGCTCTCTCCGCGGCTGGCCTAATGGAGGCCTGTGAACTCCGGCCGTCTGCGCCTGCCCCATGAACTCCCCCGGCAACCACATCGGCCTCCTCTTTGCCGTCCTCGGCGCAGTGGGCTTTTCCTTCAAGGCCATCCTCATCAAGCTGGCCTATCCCTACGGCGTGGACGCGGTCACCTTGCTGGCCCTGCGCATGGGTTTCTCGCTGCCTTTCTTCCTGGCCCTGGGCTGGCACGATCAGCGCACCCGCAAGCCGGAACCCCTGGGGCGGCGCGACATCGGCCTGATGCTCGGGCTGGGCATGGCGGGTTACTACCTGGCCAGCTACCTGGATTTTCTCGGCCTGCAATACATCTCTGCCGCCCTGGAGCGGCTGATCCTGTTTGCCTACCCGACCCTGGTGGTGGTGCTGTCGGCCCTCTTCCTGGGCAAGCGCATCACCCGCCGGGCCATGGGCTCCATCGCCCTGTGCTATGCCGGCATTGCCCTGGCGGTGGCCCATGACCTGCACGTGGCTGGCGACATGCACGACGTGCTCATCGGCGGTGGTCTGGTGTTTGCCAGCGCCGTGTCCTATGCCCTCTACCTGATGGGCAATGGCCAGGCCGTGGGCCGTCTGGGGGCCGCCCGGGTTACTGCGTGGGCCAGCACCGCTGCCTGTCTGCTGTGCCTCGCCCACTTCGCCCTGACCCGTCCCCTCGGCCTGCTCATCCAGCCGGCCCCGGTGCTGCTGCTGGCGGGCGCCATGGCCTTGTTCTCCACCGTGCTGCCCGTGTGGATGGTGTCCGAAGCGATCCGCCGCATGGGGGCCGGGCCGGTGTCCCTGATCGGCACCCTCGGCCCGGTGGTCACCCTCTTCCTGGGCTGGCTGATCCTCGAAGAGCCCATCGGCCTGTTCCAGATCCTCGGCGGCGCGCTGGTGGTGGCCGGGGTGGTGTTGGTCGGAAAGCGTGGCTGACTTGTCGGGCTGGCCTGGGGGCGACTGAAGCTGCCCCCGGGCCCGTGCTGCGTCACGCGCCGTCGAACTTCTGCCGCAGCCCTTTCTTATTGATCTTGCCCACGCTGGTCTTGTCGATGCCCTGGACGATGAGCACCCGCTCGGGGATGGCGAACTTCGAGATGCCGCCCTTCTCGGCAAAGCCCTTCACATGGGCCTTGATCTCCGCCTCGTCGGCCCTGGCGTCGGCCTTCAGCACCACCAGGGCCATGGGCCGTTCGCCCCACTTGGCATCCTTGACACCGATCACCGCCACTTCGCTCACCGCCGGATGGCGCGAGATCACGTCCTCCAGCTCCAGGGACGAGACCCATTCGCCCCCGGTCTTGATGACGTCCTTGATGCGGTCGGTGACCTGCAAGTAGCCGTCCGGGTCGATGGTGCCGATGTCGTTGGTGTGCAGATAGCCGCCCGACCACAGCTCCTCGGAGGCGCTGGGGTTCTTGAAGTAGCCCTGGGTCAGCCACGGCGCGCGCACCACGATCTCGCCGGGGGACTTGCCGTCGTGGGGCTGGTCGAGCAGGTTCTCGTCCACGATGCGCAGGTCCACCAGGGGGATGGGCAGGCCGGTGCGGGTGCGCAGCTCCAGCTCCCGGGCCGGGTCGCCGGCGAGGGGTGTCTTGATCTGGGCGAGGGTGAGGATGGGGCAGGTTTCCGACATGCCGTAGCCGGTGAACAGGTCGATGCCGTGGTCCAGGGCGGCCTGGGCGAGCCCCTTGGGCAGGGCCGAGCCGCCGATGATGACCTTCCAGCCACGTACCCGGGTATGGCGGATGGCCGGGTTGGCCAGCAGCATGTGCAGGATGGTGGGCACGCAATGGGAGAAGGTGACCTTCTCCCGCTCCACCAGGGCCAGCAGGCCCTCCGGGGTATAGCGGCCGGGGTAGACCTGGCGCAGGCCCATCACCGTGGCCACGTAGGGCAGGCCCCAGGCATGGACGTGGAACATCGGGGTGATGGGCATGTACACATCGTCCCGGTGCAGTCGCCCCTGGCTGGCCGGAGAGGCCAGCCCGCCGAGGGTGGCGAGGGTATGCAGGACGAGCTGCCGGTGGCTGAAGAAGACGCCCTTGGGCAGGCCGGTGGTGCCGGTGGTGTAGAAGGTGGTGGCCCGGGTGTTCTCGTCGAAATCGGGGAACGCAAAGGACGGCGAGCCGGCGTGGACCAGGGCTTCGTACTCGCCGGCAAAGCCGTCGGGCAGCGGGTCGCCGGGCACGTCGCTGATGAACACGAAGCGCTGCACGGTTTCCAGCTTGTCGCGGATCTCTGCCAGCACCGGCATGAACTCGGTATTCACCAGCAGTACCTTCACCCCCGCATGATTGAGGGTGTACAGGATCTGGTCGGGGGACAGGCGCACATTCACCGTCATCAGCACGGCGCCCATCATGGGTACGGCGAAGTAGGACTCCAGGTAGCGGTGGCTGTCCCAGTCCATCACGCCCACCGTGTCGCCCGGCGACACGCCGAGATTGCGCAGGGCACTGGCAAGCTGGCCGATGCGCTGCCCGAGGGTGCGGTAGTTGTAGCGCTTGAGATCGCGGTAGACGATCTCCTGCTCCGGGTTGACCGCCAGCGGGGTGTGCAGCAACTGCTTGATCAGCAGCGGGTAGCCGTAGGCCGACGGGGTGGGCTCGATGGGGTTGCCCGGGTTGATGGTGTGCATGGTCTCCTCCTGGTGTTTTGTGTTCCGGGTGCAGGGTTCAGAAGCGCTCGACGGGCAGGGCCATGGTGCTGCCGGCGCCGTGGATCACCGTCTGGCGCAGGCCGGCGACCCGGCTCATCAGGTGCTCCGCGTAGAAGCGCGCAGTGATCACCTTGGCACTGAGGAAGTCCCGGTCGCTGCCTGCTTCGACCAAGCGGCGGGTGGCGATGTCGGCGGCGCGGGCCAGTTGCCAGCCGCCGCAGACGATGCCCGCCAGCTTGAGGAAGGGCACGGCCCCCGCATGCACGGCACGGATGTCGCTGCCGTAGCTCGCCACGATCCACTCTACGCAGGCGGTGTAGTCCTGGATGCCGCGGGCCAGGGCGTCGCGGATGATGGCCAGGTCGGCATCCACCGGATCGATCCGGTCCACCGTCTCCTGCATGCGGGCGATCAGGCTGCGGGCGGTGATGCCCCCCTCGCGCGCCGTCTTGCGGCCCACCAGGTCATTGGCCTGGATGCCGGTGGTGCCCTCGTAGATGGTGGTGATGCGGGCATCGCGCAGGTATTGGGCGGCGCCGGTCTCCTCGATGAAGCCCATGCCGCCATGCACCTGGATGCCCAGGTTGGCCACCTCGATGCTGGCTTCGGTGGCCCAGCCCTTGTGGATGGGGATCATGTAGTCGACAAAGGCCCGGGCCTCCTGGCGGGCAGCTTCGTCCGGCGCCAGGTGGGCCTGATCGATGGCGGCCCCGACCACGTAGGCCACGGCCCGGGTGGCCTCGGCGAGGGCGCGCATGGTCATCAGCATGCGGCGCACGTCCGGGTGATGGATGATGGCCACCGAAGGGCCGCGGGGGTCGGCCAGGTCCTTGCTCTGCACCCGGTCGGCGGCATAGCTGCGGGCCAGCTGGTAGGCCCGTTCGGACACCGCCACCCCTTGCAGGCCCACGGTGTAGCGGGCCTCGTTCATCATCACGAACATGTATTCGACGCCCCGGTTCTCCTCGCCCACCAGGTAGCCGATGGCCCCTTCCCGGTCGCCGTAGGAGAGCACCGCGGTGGGGCTGGCGTGGATGCCCAGCTTGTGTTCGATGGAGACGCAGCGCACATCATTGCGGGCGCCCAGACTGCCATCCGGGTTCACCAGGAACTTGGGCACCACGAACAGGGAGATGCCCTTCACCCCTTCCGGTGCGTCCGGCAGTCGGGCCAGCACCAGGTGGATGATGTTCTCGGCCATGTCGTGCTCGCCGTGGGTGATGAAGATCTTCTGGCCGTAGATTCGGTAATGGTCGCCGTCGGGCACCGCCTTGCTGCGGATCAGCCCCAGATCGGAGCCGGCCTGGGGTTCGGTGAGGTTCATGGTGCCCGTCCAGCTACCTTCCACCATGCGGTGCAGGTAGGTTGCCTTCTGTTCCGGGGTGCCGCGCAGGAGCAGGGCTTCGATGGCGCCGCCGGTGAGCAGGGGGCACAGGGAGAAGCCCAGGTTGGCGCTCATCACCATCTCCAGCACCGGGCTGGCCACCAGCTTGGGCAGGCCCTGACCGCCGAACTCGCAGGGAAAGTTGAGGCCGTTCCAGCCCCCTTCCACGAACTGCTGGTAGGCCTCGACGAAGCCGGCGGGGGTCTTCACATCGCCGTCTTCCCAGCGGCACCCGGCCACGTCGCCGGGCCGGTTGAGGGGGGCGAGCACGCCGCTGCTGAACTTGCCGGCCTCATGGAGGACGGCCGTCACGGTTTCGGCGGTGGCTTCCTCGCAGCCGGGCAGCGCGGAGATCTGCTCCAGGCCGGCGAGTTCATTGAGGACGAAGTGCATGTCCTGAAGGGGGGCGGTGTAAGCGCTCATGGCGGCTCCTGGGCTAAGGGCGAAACAGTGAAGGAAGCGGGGGAGGGATCAGGCGGGCCGGTGCCGGGGAGGGAGGGCACCGGCCCGCTTCCCGGGACTGTCCGGCGTTGCGAACCGCTTTGAAATGCAACGGGAGGGAGGCGGTTCGAGGGATACCGGCCAGACCGTGCTGACGGAGGGAGAGGGCGCAATGCTGCGCTGCGGACGAGGGGCGGGCTGGGGCCTGGGCGGCCCGGCGTCCTGCGTCGCCATCGCGATACGGCAATTCCACTGTCTTCCTCCGGTGCCTGTCACGAATCCGGGGGCTGGGGGCCCTGGTTCGCGTTTCTCGTGCGCTGCAGCTTATGCGAGTCCCCTCCCCGATCCAGCCCCCCAAAAGGGGGGGCAGGGGGCCTCAGCGGGGGGCGGACGGTGTCAGGCCGGGGGTGTGGGTGCGCGCCCAGTGCACGGCCTGCAGGCGGGAGGTGACGTTGAGCTTGAGGAAGACGTTCTTGAGGTGCCACTTGACCGTCTCGGGGGCGAGCTGCAGGGTCCGGGCGATCTCCTTGTTGGAGAGGCCCTGCGCCAGCCCGGCCAGGATGTCCCGCTCCCGTGCGCTGAGCGGGGTCTGGCCCCCAGCCACCCGCCGCCGGGCACGCCCGCCGGCGCCGAGCAGGTCGGCCAGATACCCGGCGTCCACGCCGGGCAGGCCGGCGGGGAGCGTCTCGACGAGGGTGAGCAGGCCGCCGTTCATGGGTTGACCTTCGGGCCGACGCGGCGTTTGGGGGAGGCGACACGCCCACTCCCAGCGCGAAGCGACGGCCGATGAGCACCGAAAACGAAACGGCGGCCGCGGAAATCGTGCGGCGCGCGC
>NZ_JAFLDT010000126.1 GCF_017302315.1 Zoogloea sp. | reverse complement strand
CGCGACTATCTAGGCCCCACGGCCTACACCTGGTTGGTGGCCTCCGCCGCCTACCCTCAGCTCTCCGCCGATCTCACCGCCTATCTGGCCCACCGGCTGGCCGAGCAACCGGGCCTTCAGCCGGAGCGCACCGACCCGCGCCTCTTCGAGGCTCGCCTGATGGCCATCGCCCAGCTCCCCTGGTGCCGCCAGGGCTGGATGCCCGACTGGCTGCGACGGGCCCTGCTGCTCAGCCAGCCGGTGGGCACCCGCAGTCTCATCAAGTCCATCGTCCAGGGCCTCTTCGAGACCGCCGGCAGTCAGGCCCTGCCGGGTGGCATCGCCCTCGGCAGCGTCGCCCGGGACGACCGCTCCGGCTGGCTGCAGCGCCTGCGCGACCGCATCGGCTTTGCCGGCGTGGTGGAAGGCGAACCCCCCGACAGCCCCCTGCGCGACGTGATCTACCTGGGCGTGCTGCGGGGCGACTACGATCGGGAGCTGGCCCTGGAGGTGGGCGACACTCCGGACGACAGCGACCTCGCCCCGTTCACTCTCAACCCCCTGCGCTGGTTGTGGGCAGTGACCATGGTGGTGGCCCACCCGGTGCGCCGCGGTGTCGCCCGGCTCCTGCGGCCCGGGCCGCCCGCCGCCGTGCCGACGGAAAGCGTGTCACCCCCTGAGGACGCAACCGACCCCGACATCTACCTGCTCTACGCCCAACCCGACGGGGCCGTCGCCGAGCGTCTGGCCCGTCACTTCCGGGCACGGGGCTGGCGGGTGTTCACCGACGTGCAGCTCATGGGTGGAAAGAACTGGATCGAGGACAACGCCCAGGCCCTGGAGGCCGCCCGGCTGGTGGTGGTGCTGTGGTCGTCCCATTCGGTGGAGAGTCAATTCGTGCTGGATGCCGCCACGCGGGGCTGGGACAGGGAGGTGCTGATACTCGTGCGCATCGAAGCCGTCGGGATACCCGCCCCCTTCGACATGTTGTTCACGCTTGATGTGTTGGACTGGAGCGGGGCACAGGATCATCGGGTGCACGCCCTGCTGGACGCCCTGGCGCGTCGGCTTGCCCCAGGGGGAGAGGTGTACAAATGAGTGCAGCCCCTCTCCGCCCCGATGATTCGCCCCCTCAAGCGCCCGCCCCTCCGTTAGCGCCGCCCGGCACCAGCCTGCCACCCTTGAAGGACGTCCTGCGCCCCATCCTGCGCCCCCCTCCCGGACGCGCCTCGGCGGCCGTCCGTCGGAGCCTGCGGGCGGCCTTTTGGCTGGGGCTGGCTCTGGTGTTATTGGCGGGTGTCGTGCTGCCCTACCTCGCGCCGCACTGGATGCCTTCCGTGGCGTTCACGACCCCGAGCGCGGAGATGGAGGAGGGCGCCTACCCACCCGGCACCCGCCTGCGTGATTGTCGCGATGCGGGGTGCCCGTGGCTGGTGGTGGTGCCGGCGGGGGAGTTCGTGATGGGGTCGCCGGAGGGTGAGGAAGGTCATGAATCGGATGAAAGCCCGCAGCACCGTGTGAGGATCAGGGAGCCGTTTGCGGTGATGGAGGGGGAAGTGACGCGGGAATCGTTTGGGCGCTTTGTGGATGAGACCGGGTATAAGGTTGGCGAAGGCTGTAGCGTGTGGTCAGGCAAGGGCTGGCAGAATGATGCGAAACGCAACTGGCGCGACCCTGGCTTTGAGCAGAGGTCGGATCACCCTGTGGTTTGCGTGGACTGGAACGGAGCCCGTGCGTTTGCGGCGTGGTTGAGCCAGCGGACGGGTCAAACGTATCGCCTGCTGACGGAAGGGGAATGGGAGTACGCAGCGCGGGCGGGGAGTTCTGGCCGCTACCACTTTGGTGACAAGTCCGCAGATCTGTGCCGTTACGCCAATGTGGCCGACCAGCGCGCAAAGAAGGTATATCCGGACATTACGATAGCCGACTGTGATGACGGCCATGTGCATACGGCTCCTGTGAAGCACTACCAGCCGAATGGCTTCGGACTTTACGACATGCATGGCAATGCCTGGGAATGGGTGCAGGACTGCTGGCAGGACAACTACAAGGGTGCGCCGGAGGATGGGAGCACGCCCTGGGAGACCAACTGCGGTGAAGATGTTCGGGTGCTGCGCGGCGGCGGCTGGAACAACTCCCCAGACAATGCCCGCTCGGCCATCCGCAGCAGGTACTCCCCGGTCATCCGCTTCAACTTCACTGGTTTTCGGCTTGCCCGGACCCTTAAATCTTCATCCTTTACCCCTTTACCCCCTGAACAAAGGTCCAGTAAATAGCACACGGGTGCCGAAGCGGTGCCGGGCGGGGGAGCGGGGGCAGCGCCCCCGCAAGGGGCTTGAGCCCGACGCGATGCGTAGCGAGGCCGGCTGCCGAGCGCGCACCCGGGTCATCCGACGGGCTCGTCCTGGTTGCGGGCAATCACCTCGGCGGCAGTCAGGGGGGTAGGTGGTGTCGGATTCGGTAAAGGTCTGGGTGCGGGCGGCCATGGGACCCTCTTGGCCGAATGAGGAGCGTTCTCGGTGGGTTCGATTGCTGCGAAATGCAGTACATTTGCGGGACATCCACAAAAGGAGTGCGCCATGAAGCGCCCCAAGGACGAAACCTTGTCCATCCGAACCTCGGCAGATATCAAGCGCTTGCTGCGCATGGCAGCAGAGCGGGAGCACCGTTCAATCGCCTCGATGATGGAAGTGCTGATTCTGAAATATGCGCATGAGCATGGGCTGAAACTGGAAAGTGACGCCATCGAAAGACAAGAGACAGGCTCTTGACATGGGGGCGCCAAAAGAAGAAGTGCAGGCGCACAAGTACGCCAAGCCACTGAAGCGCGATCTGTCGCGCAAGGACGTCGAGGCGTGTCTCGCCTGCGATCCGGGCGAGTTCGGCGATAGCCCGTTCGAGGATGAGGTTCAGGCGCTGATGCAGGTGCTCAAAATAAAGGCGGAATAGTGATGGCCGCCATCAGGAGAAGAACATGAGCCAACCCTGGCCTTACCCCGGCGCACGCTGGTGGAAGTTCGATTTCCATACCCACACCCCTGCCTCCAAGGACACCGGGGCATGGCAGGCGGCCATCGGTACGCCGAATGCGCTGACGCCACATACCTGGCTGCTCAAGTACATGGCCGCCGGGATCGACTGCGTGGCGGTCACCGACCACAACACAGGCGAGTGGATCGATACGCTCAAGGCGGCCTATGCGGAGATGAAGCGCGAGGCCGACGCAGGCGCACCGCCCGCCGGTTTCCGTGAACTGCACCTCTTCCCCGGTGTGGAAATTTCGGTACAGGGAGGCTTTCACCTGCTGGCGATCTTCGACCCGTCCGCCACCAGTCAGACCATCAGCGACCTGCTGGCGCGGGTGGACTACCAAGGCACGCGCGGCGACAGCGATGGCGTCACCCGAATCGGTGCCGCCCAGGTGGTCGAGCGCATTTTGGCGGCGGGTGGCATTGCCATTCCGGCACACGTCGATGGCGACAAGGGCCTGCTACAGGTCGAGCCTGGTACGCGAGAATGCCTGATGGATACCACGACGGTCAGGCAGGTTTTGCAGGAGCCCGGCATCCTGGCGCTGGAGTGGGCTGCTGCCTCCAGCCCCGTACCCATGGTGCTGGATGAACTGAAACTGCACTTTGCCAGCGTGGTGGGCAGCGATTGCCACAGCTTCCAGGGGTCGGCTGTGCCGGGTTCGCGCTACACCTGGATCAAGATGGCCCAACCCAGCGCGGAAGGCTTGCGACTTGCGTTGCTGGATGGGCAAGAGGTCTCCGTTCGACGCAGCGATGAAAGCAGCGGTTTTGCGCCGTTCAACACGCCCGAGCATTTCATCGAGTCGATTGAAATTCGCGACGCGCGCTACATGGGGCGTGGCAGGCTGCCCGCCAGCTTGCCGCTCAACCCCTACTTCAACGCCCTGATCGGTGGGCGTGGCACCGGCAAATCGACCATCGTGCATGCCCTGCGCCTGGCCTATCGGCGCGAGAAGGAGCTGTCGCCCACCTCGGAAGCCGGGCAGACCTTCAACCGCTTCAACAAGGTCGCCAAGACCCGCAGTGACGAAGGCGGGCTGCGGGGGGAGACGGCCATCTGCGTGCAAGTGCAGCGCGATGGCATGTCGTATCGCCTTATCTGGCGACAGGATGGTCAAGGCCACGCGGTGGAGGAATGGGACACTGCTTCGGGCAGCTTCAAGCCCTCGACCAGCCAGGCTGTCACTGAACAGCGATTCCCGCTGCGCCTGTTCAGCCAGGGGCAGATCGCGGCGTTGGCCGGCGACAGCCAGCAGGCGCTGCTGAAGGTCGTTGACGATGCCGCTGGCACGCAATCGCAGCAGGCGGCCTTTGACGAGGCCAAGCGTGCCTTCCTGGCCGCTCGGGCGCAGATGCGTGAGCTGGAAGGCAAGCTGCAAGGACGCGAGCCGTTGACGCTTGCCCTGCAAGACATTCAGCGCAAGCTGGCCCGCTTCGAGGGCGCCGACCATGCGGCGGTTCTGAAGAATTACCAGCGCACCAGCCGGCAAAGCCGCGAGCTGGAACGCCAGTTCGAAGCCGCCACCGAATTGTCAGCACGCTTGAAAGCGTTTGCTGCCGACGTGCTGGCGGAAGACTTGCCAGAAGGGTTGTTCGATACCGCCGAGGACGGCCCGGCCCTGAGCCTCGTCCAAGCGCTGCACGCAGCCATCGCCAAAGCGCGGCAGGAGGTCGAGAACACGGCCAACGCGCTGCAGGAACGCGGACACGTCCTGCGCAACGAACTGGAAGCCTTACCGTCGTTTGCGCGAATCGGCGCGGCCAAGGCAGCTTACGACCAGCTCAAGGCCGATTTGCTACAGCAGGGTGTCAATGACCCCAGCGAGTACGGCCGTCTTGTTCAAGAGAAACTGCGGCTGGAGACCGCGCTGACGATGCTGGAGGGCCTGCAGAAGCAGCAGGAGGCGTTGCGCGAGAAGGCCCAAGTGCTGCAGCAGCAGGTGCGGTCTGCCCGCCGTGCCATCAGTGCCCAGCGCAGCGAATTTCTGCAGGCAACGCTGCAAGGCAATCCCTTCGTGCGGATCGAGCTGATCCCATACAGCCGGGATGCGCAGGGCATTGAGCGCTCCTTGCGGGAGCTGCTTGGGGCTGCGGACGGCAAGTACGTGGATGACCTGTATCAGGAGCAAGAGGGGGGGCTTCCCAGGGGCCTCGTGGCCGACTTGCTTGGGACGTCTGTTCTTGGCGAACAACCGAGCGCCGGGGATACTGCCGCCTTCGAGCAGGCGCTGCAGACGCAGAAGACGCGCCTGTTGCAAGCCTGTCGTGGTCAGGCGGAATTTGGTGCCTGGTTCAGTAAGTTCTTGAAAGCGGAGGCCGATAAGCGCCCGGAGTTCATCGATCACATCCGGTGCTGGTTCCCCGAAGACGGCTTGCAGGTGGAATACAGCCGCAAAGGCGATGGCAAAGATTTCCGGTCCATCGGTCAGGCTTCCGCCGGGCAGCGCGCGGCCGCCATGCTGGCCTTCCTGCTGGCGCACGGCAACGAGCCGCTGGTGCTCGACCAGCCCGAGGACGACCTGGACAACCACCTGATCTACGGGCTGGTGGTGCAGCAGATTCGCAGCAACAAGCTGCGCCGCCAGCTCATCATCGTGACCCACAACCCCAACATCGTGGTCAATGGCGATGCGGAGCTGATTCACGTGCTGGATTTCAATCACCAGTGCCATGTGAAGCAAACCGGCTCCTTGCAGGACCACGCCATGCGCCGTGAAGTCTGCCAGGTGATGGAAGGCGGTGAAGAAGCGTTCGAGAGGCGCTACCAGCGTCTCGGAAAAGAGGTTTGACATGTTCGACAGCGTCGCCGACTTGATCGACAAGATTCGTCTGGGCGAGGACTCCTATCTGGAGCTGAAGGAAGTCCGCTTTGCCGGCCAAAAGGTATCGGCGCCCCATAGAGACTCCCTGGCCGACGAGTTGGCGGCGTTTGCCAACAGCCGTGGCGGTGTGTGCGTGCTGGGCGTAGACGACACCCGTGACGTACTTGGTATTCCGCTGGATCGCCTGGATTTGGTAGAAGATTTCGTCCGGCAGATTTGCCTGGACATCATCACCCCGCCGCTGACGCCGGTGATCGAGCGTCTGACCCTGCCCGGCACTGCCGGCGAGCAGCTACCCGTATTGAAGGTTGATGTCGCTGGCAGTCTGTTTGTGCATCGAAGCCCCGGCGGCTATTTCCATCGTGTGGGCAGTGCCAAGCGCGAGATGGCGCCCGAGTATTTGGCGCGTCTTTTTCAACAGCGCAGCCAAGCGCGCATCATTCGCTTCGACGAGCAGGCCGTGCCCGGCGCTTCGCTCGACGATCTTTCAGATGCCCTCTGGCAGCGCTTCGCGAGCCCCCGCGTGCAGGACACCCGTGAGGTGCTTCTGGACAAGCTCGCCATGGCTCGCCCGGATGCCGACGGGGTCCTTCGTCCGACCATTTCCGGTGTGTTGATGGCAAGTGCGGACCCTCGCCGTTGGCTGCCGAATGCTTTCATCCAGGCTGTGGCCTATCGGGGGACCGAGGTCTTGCCTCAAGGCGACTCCGCCTACCAGCTCGATGCCCAAGACATCACAGGGCCTCTTGATGCCCAGGTGCTGGCAGCCTGTCACTTTGTCCGCAAAAACATGCGGGTCTTCGCATCGAAAGATGAGGGTCGGCATGATCTGCCCCAGTACGACATGACGGCTGTCTTCGAAGCGTTGGTGAATGCCGTTGCCCATAGAGACTATTCCATTCACGGCGCCAAGATCCGCCTGAAGATGTTTGCGGATCGGCTGGAGCTGTATTCGCCTGGCGCCATCCCCAACACGATGACCGTGGACAGCCTTCCCTATCGGCAAGCTGCGCGGAATGAGGCCGTCACCAGCCTGCTGGCCAAGTGCCAGGTACCCGACACCGACAAAGCGATCACCGGTCGCAGCGCGATGATGGACAAGCGTGGTGAGGGTGTGCAGATCATCCTGGATCAGAGTGAGCGGCTATCCGGTCTTCGCCCGGTGTACCGCCTTGTTGACGACTCCGAACTGTTGTTGATCATTCGGGCAGCTAAACCGTTGGTTGCAGAGGACTAAGAGTTTTTTATGTCGTTGGTTCAGACATCAGAGGGTACGGTGCCTCTCGCGTGTAGAAACAAAGTTCAGTGGGGGGAGGTCGTCGATTTCTCTCACCCCCGCCGACCCAGCCAGTGCCCCGTCCGTTCCAGCGCTTCCGCCCACCCGGCCTCCACCGCCCGGCTCACCGGCAGCCGTTGCACTGCATCCGGCCAGGCGTGCGGCGCGGGACTCTCCGGCAGCCGGATGCCACCGAAGTGTTCCAGCCCCATGCCCACTTCGTCATAGCCCAGTAGCTGGCGGGCGCCGGTGGCGCCGGTGTAGCGGCCGTTGTATTCGTAGATGGCGTAGTCGCCTTCGGGGGTACGCTGGCACTGGATGTTGAGGGGGCCGCGCCAGCCTTCGGTGGCAAAGGCCTGGGCGCAGCGCTGGCCGAGTGTGAGCAGGGCGGGGTCGTCGTTGCGGGCGACGCGTTCGCTGCGGCCCTGGCGCATGGCGTGGCGGGTGGCCAGCAGGCCTTTGAGGCTGCCGTCGGGGGCGATGAAGGCCTGGATGGAGTGCTTGTCGGCTTCGAAGCTGTGGAAGAGAGGGATGCCGTCGCGGGCGATGCCGTCCAGGTAGGCCTGCACCTCGGCGCGGTCGCCCAGGTAACGCTGCAGGATGTAGTCGGGGCGGCCGGCCAGGCGGGCGAGCTGGGCTTCGTTCTGAACCAGGAAGACGCCGCGGGAGGCGAAGCCCTGGCGGGGTTTGGCGATCAGGGGGTAGCCGTGGCGGGCGGCAAAGTCGATGAGCCGGGCGGCGTCAGTGTCGGTGGCCAGGGTGGCGGCGTAGGGCAGGCCGTGGCGCGTTGACAGGGCGGCGCTGGCGGCCTTGTCGAGCATGGCCAGGGCGGGGCCGGGGGCGCCGCACAGGAAGGGGAGGGCCGGGTTGGGGCGGGCCTGGGCTCGGGCGGCCAGCCAGGCCACGTCGTCGTCGCGGCAGGGGATGACGACGCGGGG
>NZ_JAFLDT010000125.1 GCF_017302315.1 Zoogloea sp. | reverse complement strand
GCCGCAGCCGTCTCCCGCCTTGCTGCTGTGCCGACGCTGCTGGATGAACAGCCCCTGCCGCGCCGCGCCCTGGTGGCGGCCCTGCTTGATGCGCTGGGCGACCCGCTGCCCGCCGGGGTGGACCGGCCCCGGCCCCCGGCCCGGCTGGAACTGCCTGCCGGCGGTACGCCTGCCCAGGCCGGGGTGCCCGCCGCCCTCGCCGGTTTCCATGCCTGGTGCGCTGCCTGCCATCTGAGCGCAGAGACCTTTCCGCCCAACTTCCTGCTCGGCCCGGCCAATGCCCTGGAGACCCGCATCCGCCAGTGCGCGCCGCGCATCTACGTGCGCCTGGCCATGGCCCGTCTGCCCCCCGCCGCCCGGGCCAAGACGCCCATGCCCCCGGAAACCCTGCTGCCGGCTTTCCGCAGTCATGCCGCGGCCTGGGCGGCGAGCCCCGAGCGGGCCGCCCTGGAGGCCAGCGTGGCGGCGATGTTGAAGGCCGAGAGCGGGCGCGATCCCGATCCCGAAACCCTGCTGGCCAGGGGCTACGAGGCCTTGCGCCCGTGCCTGGCTCCCGACCGCTGACCCCGAGGAGGCGTCCATCATGCCCCATCGAGCCGTGATTGCCCCTGAACGCTGGAAACGGCGCTTCCTGTTCCTGTTTGCCTTCACGGTGTTGCTGCCGGCGGCCATCCTGCTGTGGCTGGCCGGGCGCTTTGGCGGCGACATCCCGGTGGATTACGCCGATCCGGTGGAGCACTTCAAGTACGGCTCCACCGGCGGCGAGCACGAGATGGGCTTTCCGTACTGGATCTGGCGCGCCCTGCCCGAGGTCTGCAGTCAGTACCTGCCGGGGCCTGGCTACCAGTCCATCGGCATGCTCTACGAAAAGGCGCCCGACGGCAGCCTGCGCGACCTGCCGGTGGGCACCTCGCGGCGTCGCTACCAGGGCGTGGACCGGGTCTTCGTGAACTGTGCGGTGTGCCACACCAGCACCGTGCGCACTGCCGCCGGCCAGCCGCCGGTGCTGGTGCCGGGCATGCCGGCGGCCCAGTTCAACATGAAGGCCTTCGAGGAGTTCTTCTTCCGCTGCGCCGCCGACCCGCGTTTTTCCAAGGAATACCTGATCCCCGAGATCCAGCGCCAGGGCGCCGACCTGGACCTCCTCGACCGCTACCTCGTCTATCCGCTGGCCATTTCCATCATGCGCGACCGGGTACTGGCCCTGAAGGGGCGCTTCGAGTGGGTCTTCGAGCAGAAGCCCTGGGGGCCGGGCCGGGTGGACACCTTCAACTCCGCCAAGGTGATCTTCAACTTTCCGATGCACCGCCTCGACCCGAAGGAGTTCGACGCCCCGGCCGACTTCCCGTCCCTGTGGCTGCAGCGCCCGCGCCGGGAACCCCGCGCCATGGAGCTGCACTGGGACGGCAACAACACCGACATGACCGAGCGCAATAAGAGCGCCGCCTTCGGCACCGGCACCACCCCGCCCACCATCGATCTGCCGCGCATCCGGCGGGTGGAGGAGTGGATCCTTGACGTGGAGCCGCCAGCCTTCGGCAAGTTCTTTCCGGTGGATCAGGCCCTCGCCGCGCGGGGGGCGCCGATCTACAAGGAATACTGCGCAGCCTGCCACGGCGCCAGCGGGCGGGATTTCAGCGGCCCCTATGTGGGCCGGGTCACCCCCCTGGCCGAGATCGGCACCGACCGCCGCCGCCTGGATTCCTACACCTACACCCTGGCCGTGAACCAGGCCACTCTCTACGCCGGCTATCCCTGGCGCTTCACCCAGTTCCGCAAGACCCACGGCTACGCCAACATGCCCCTGGATGGCATCTGGCTGCGGGCGCCTTACCTGCACAACGGCTCGGTGCCCAGCCTGCGTGATCTGCTGGAACCTGCGGCACGCCGCCCCAAGGTGTTCTGGCGCGGCAACGATGTGTTTGACCCGCACAAGGTGGGCTTCGTCTCCGATCAGCCCGAGGCCCAGGGGCGCGCCCTGTTCCGCCTCGATACCACCGAACCGGGCAACGGCAACGGCGGCCATGAGGGGCGGGCCTATGGCACCGAACTTTCCGCCGACGACAAGCTCGCCCTCGTCGAATACCTGAAGACCTTCTGACCGGGAGCCCGCCATGTCCTTTCCCCTCTCTCCCCAGCGGCGCATCTGGCTGCGCGCCGCCCTTGCCGCCCTGGTCCTGTTGCTGGTGGCGGGCGCCTACCTGGGCTGGAGCCGCGGCTTCCGTGAGGAACCCCAGCCGGCCTGGGTTTTCGAGTCGGGGGAGAGCCGCTTCCGCTACGGCTCCATCGGCGCCGAACACGATGCCGGCATCCCCTACTGGATCTTCTACGTGCTGCCCCGGGTCTTTCCGGAGAAATTCCGCCAGGACGGGCAGCAGGTGGCAGGGGGCTACGCCGCCCTGGGCGTGGCCTGGGAGCAGGGGCAGGAGCTGCCCGTCGGCTTCACCAAGAAGACCATCGGCTTTCCGCGGGTCGGCAACAACTGCGCCGCCTGTCACACCGCCAGCTACCGGCGCAGCACCGATTCGAACCCGGTCTTTGTCAGCGGCGGGCCGGGGCACACGGTAAACATCGAAAACTTCTTCCGCCTGCTCATCGAGTGCGCCCGTGACCCGCGTTTCAACGCCGACATCCTGATGGCCGAGATCAACCGGGTGACGCATCTGGACGTGATCGACCAGTTGCTCTACCGCTTCGTGATCATCCCGGTGACCCGCAAGCGCCTGCTGGAGCGGGAGGCCCAGTTTGCCTGGATCTTCCGCGCGGACTTTCCGGAATGGGGGCGGGGACGGGACGACGGCATGAACCTGACCCGCTACTTCATGCTGAAGGCACCCATGGACGACCGCTTCGGCCCCGCCGACATCCCCGCCGTGTGGAACCTGGCCAAGTACAAGGCCGAGACCGGACAGCTGCCCAACTACGCGGGCGATACCCACGATGTGCATTCGGTGATGATCGACTCGGCCCTGGGCGTGCTCGGCGCAGCGCCTGCCGACAAGGCCGACTTCCACGCCCAGGTGAAGTGGTTGCAGGACTACCTGAGCGCCCTCCGTCCGCCGGTCTATCCCTTCCCGGTGGACGCGGCCCGGGCCGCCGCCGGCAAGCGGGTGTTCGACGCCGAATGCGCCGCCTGCCACGCCAGCCCGCGTACCGGCACGCGCATCCCCCTGGCCGAGGTGGGCACTGACCCGGGTCGCCTGGAAACCTGGGACAAGGCATCCGCCATCGAGGCCAACCGCGTGGCGGCGAGCATGGGCATCACCCGCAAGGGACTGGTGGAGGAAGACCTGCCCGGCTACAAAATCCCCTTCCTTGATGGAATCTGGTTGCGCGCCCCCTATCTCCACAACGGTGCCGTGCCCACCTTGCGCGATCTCCTTGAACCGGTGGAGCGCCGCCCGCGGGTGTTCTGGCGCGGCTACGACGTGTACGACCCGCAGCGGGTCGGCTTTGTCACCGATGGGGACGAGGCGCGCCGGGTGGGCACGCGCATGGACGTGGCCGAGAAGGGGAGTGGCAACCGGGGCCACGAGTTTGGCACCGGGCTGCCGGCGGCCGACAAGGATGCGCTCGTCGAGTATCTGAAGACGCTGTAGGGGGAGCCTGGCCGGAAAACGGTCCGAAGGGGCTGGCAACGGGCGGCGGCAGGCCCTACCATGGCGCTTCCAGCCCGCCTCCGGGCGTGCCGGCCTACAACAACATCACTGATCCCCAGGAGTCCTTTCATGTCCAGTACCGTTACCCTCGGCGGCAACCCCGTGCAAGTCGAAGGCAATCTGCCCGCCAAGGGCCAGACCGCCCCGGCTTTCTCCCTCGTCGCCAAGGATCTCGCCGACACCCCGCTGGCCAGCTTCGCCGGCAAGCGCAAGGTGCTCAACATCTTCCCGAGCGTCGACACCCCCACCTGCGCCACCTCGGTGCGCAAGTTCAATCAGGCCGCCTCTGATGTCGCCAACACCGTCGTGCTGTGCATCTCCGCCGATCTGCCCTTCGCCCAGAGCCGTTTCTGTGGCGCCGAAGGCCTGAGCAACGTGGTGACCCTGTCCACCCTGCGCGGTGGCGCCTTTGCCCAGGACTACGGTGTGGCCCTGGCCAGCGGCCCCCTGGCCGGTCTGACCGCCCGTGCCGTGGTGGTGCTGGACGAGAACGACGCCGTGCTGCACAGCGAGCTGGTGGGCGAGATCAAGAACGAGCCCGACTACACCGCCGCCCTCGCTGCACTGGCCTGATCGGGTTTCGTAGTACCAAATAAAACGGGAGCCCGAGGGCTCCCGTTTTATTTGCGGGTGATGACGCGTCGACTGACAACTGGTGCGGCGGCGCCTGTAGGGGCGACTTCAGTCGCCCATCAAGCGATGATTGATCGGCATGCCGTTGATCGAAGTCCGCGGGCGACTGAAGTCGCCTCCACAGGTCTGGCCGCTGATCAGTTGATCTTGGCAGCCTTGGCCAGTTCCTGGATGTGCTGGTCCACGCCCTGGGCTTGCAGGCGCTGGATGATCTGGGGCTTGGTTTCTTCGAAACTGGGGGCCTTCAGATCGCGGACTTCGTCAAGCTGGATGACGTGGTAGCCGAACTGGGTCTGCACCGGGGTCTGGGTGTAGGTGCCCGGGGTGAGGGTGGCGAGGGCCTTGCCGAAGGGCTCGACGAAGCCGCCCGGCACCGCCCAGCCCAGCTCACCGCCCTTGTCCTTGGAGCCCGGATCGAGGGACAGGGTTGCCAGCTTCTCCATCTTCTCGCCCATCTTCAGGCGCTCGATGATGTCGAGGGCTTCCTTCTCTTCCTTCACCAGGATGTGGCGGGACTTGTATTCCTTGCCGCCCGCCTGGGCCACGATGCGGTCGTACTCGGCCTTGGCGGCGGCGTCGGTGATCGGGTGGCTCTGGACATACTCGGCCACGTAGGTGCTGGCCATGATCTGCTGGCGGGCCATGTCGAGCTGGAGGGAAACCTCCGGCTTGCGGTCCAGGTTCTTCTTCTTGGCGGCCTGGTTGAGCAGCTCGGCCTGGATCAGGCGGCCACGCAGGTCGGCAGCGAGCTGCGGGCTGTCCTGGGCACCCTGGGCCTTGGCCCGGGCTGCGAGCAGATCATACGCAGCCTGGGGGATCACGACGCCATTGACCGTTGCCACAGGCTTGCCCAGCGGGGAGGATTTGACAGGCTCAGCGGCAAAGGCGGAGGCCTGGGACAGCAGGCCGGCAATCAGGGCGACGCGAAGAAGGGAGGGAGAAGACTTCATGGTATTTCCTTGGTGTGGAGTAGCGGGGCCCTATGACCTCTCGGGGGCTGCGGGCCGCGGTGGTATGAAAAACGGATGACAGCGAGTGTGTCGCGCCCGGCAGTATTCCGAAGGCGAGGGGGTTCAGTCAACGCGCTTCGGAAGGTGGGCGCATGCTGGCGTCGGCGCGGGCCCGCAGCAGGGCCCTTTCCCGGGCGTTGCGGGTGAGTCCGGCGGCGCGCAGAAACTCGGCACGGGCCTCGTCTTGGCGCCCAAGGCGGGCCAGGAGATCGGCGCGCACGGCGGGTAAAAGGGGGTAGCCGTCGAGCTTGCCTTCGGCGCGCACGCGGTCGGCAATCTCCAGCCCGGCGGCGGCACCAAAGGCCATGCCGACGGCGACTGCCTGGTTCAGCCGGACCACCGGCGAGGGCGCGATGTGGGCCAGGATGTCGTACAGGGCGGCGATGCGTGACCAGTCGGTGTCGTCCGCCCGGGTGGCGCGGGCGTGGCAGGCGGCAATGGCAGCCTGCGCCGCGTAGGGGCCGAGGGGGCCGGGCAGGGTTTCGGCGCGCGCCAGGGCATCAAGGCCGCGGCGGATCAGCAGGCGGTCCCAGCGGCTGCGGTCCTGGTCCATCAGCAGGATCGGCTCGCCGCTGGCCGACAGGCGGGCGGCAAAGCGCGAGGCCTGGATCTCCATCAGGGCCAGGAGGCCCAGCACTTCCCCCTCATCCGGCAACAGGCTTGCCAGCACCCGGCCCAGGCGCTGGGCCTCCTCGGCCAGGGCCGGGCGCATCCAGTCTTCACCGGCAGTGGCGGCGTAGCCTTCGTTGAAGATCAGGTAGATGACCTCCAGCACCGAATCCAGCCGCGCCACGAGCTCAGCGCCGCGGGGCACTTCACAGGGCACCCGGGCGGCGGCCAGGCTGCGTTTGGCCCGCACGATGCGCTGGGCGATGGTGGCCTCGGGCTTGAGGTAGGCCCTGGCGATCTCGGCGGTGGACAGGCCGCCCATCACCTTGAGGGTCAGTGCGCAGCGGGCCTCGGGGGGCAGCACCGGGTGGCAGGCGGTGAAGATGAGGCGCAGCACGTCGTCGCCCACGGGGTCGTCGAGGTTGGCGTCCACCCGTTCGGCGGCTTCGTCGGCGGCGCTCTGGTGATGAAAGTCCATGTCGTGGCCGATGGCCCCCTCCTTGCCGGCCGCCATGGCGGCGTGGCGCAGGTGGTCCAGGGCACGATGGCTGGCGGCGGTCATCAGCCAGGCGGCAGGGTTGGCGGGCATGCCGTCCGCCGGCCAGCGCTCAAGGGCGGTGAGGAGCACGTCCTGGGCGATGTCCTCGGCCAGGCCCACGTCCCGCACAATGCGCGTGACCCGCCCGATGACCCGGGCTGCCTCCAGGTGCCACAGGGCGGCCAGGCTGCGGGCGGGGTCGGCGGGCTCTGTCACGCGGCCTCCCGGCAGCCCCGCCGGCCTGGGCTCAGCATTCCACCAGGACGCGGAAACCCCCGTAGGCCATGCGTTTGCAGTCGAAGGGCATGGCTGCGTCCGGGGTCATCATCGACGCCATGCGCGGGTCGGCCATCACGGCGGCATTGATGCGGTCGCGGGCCTCGCGGGAAGGGTAGACGATCCAGGCGAACACCACGGTCTCGCCGGGGGCGGTGGCGGCTGCGTGGTTGAAGCTCACCATGCCCGGTGCGCCCAGGTCGTCGCCGATGCATTCATAGTAGGCCAGGGCGCCGTGGTCCTTCCAGACCCGGCCGGCGAGGCTGGCGATGGCCTTGTAGTCGTCGACGCGATCGGTGGCGAGGGGGATCAGGAAGCCGTCCACATAGGTGTCCATTGCAGTTCTCCTTGGTTGGGGTCAGAGGACGTGACAGGGGGCGCACTCGCGGACTTCCACGGTGCCCCAGGCGACGGCGGGGCAGCGCCGGGCGATGGCGAGGGCCTCCTCGCGGGTGGTGATGTCGAGCAGGAAGAAGCCGCCCACCATCTCCCGGGCCTCGGTGAAGGGGCCGTCGAGGTGCTGGGGCTTGCCGCCGGGGGCGCGGATGCGCACGGCGTGGTCGTCGGTGCGCAGGGATTCGGCGGCCCGCAGAATGCCGTCAGCCTGCAGGCTGGCGGCGAAGGCCATCATGTCATCGTACTGGCGATGGGCTTCGTCTTCGGTACGGGCGGCGCGGGCACCGCGGGTTTCGTGGATGAGCAGCAGGTAGGCCATGGTGGTGTCCTTTCAGGCGGCGCCGGTGCAGCCCTGGGCGGAAGCGGTGACGATTTCCTCCGCGCTCATGTCGCGGATGTGGGAGGCGAGGGACCAGGCGTGGCCGAAGGGGTCTTCGATGCGGCCGTAGCGGTCGCCCCAGAACATGTCGGCGGGGGGCAGGGTAACCCGGGCGCCCGCCTCGGCGGCACGGGCAATGGCCGCATCCACGTCCGCTACGTAAAGATGCAGGATGACCGGCGTGCCTTCGAGGCTTTGCGGGCTGTGGCAGTCCATCTCGGGGAACTCGTCCACCAGCATCAACGGGGAGTCGCCGATGCGCACCATGGCGTGCATCAGACGGCCGTCGGGGCTGGGCAGGCGGGCCAGCTCCACGGCGCCGAAGGCGCGCACATAGAAGTCGATGGCGGCGTTGGCGTCGCGGCAGACGATGTGTGGTGTGAGAGTGGGCATGTTGGTGGGGATGGGGCTGACGGCGGGGGTGCTCATGGTTCTCTCCTTGTATCGGGGGTGGGTTCAGGCCTGGTGGCCAGGGTGTGGCTCGGCGAGGCCCAGTATCGGGTGCACTTCGATCTGCGTGGGCCGGCTGGCGCCGTGGGGTGTGGGGAAGCGACGGGCCCACTCGAGGGCTTCGTCGCTGCTGCGGGCCTGGATCAGCGTGTAGCCGCGGACGCGCTGCCCGGGCTCGTCGAAGGGGCCGACTTCCACC
>NZ_JAFLDT010000124.1 GCF_017302315.1 Zoogloea sp. | reverse complement strand
GGGCACTGGCAATCAGGATCAGGCGCATGAAATACCGCGATTAAGAACCGCGCGGCGTTATCAGCAAGCCGGGCCTAGGGCAAATCGCGCCTGGCCCCTTGACCTGCCCGCCGGCGGCGAGGCCGGCATCGTCGGCATGCTGCTGGACATCGACCAGCGCCGCCGCCACGAGGAAGCCCTGCGCGCCCAGCGGCGCAGCCTGCACACCATGCTCGACAACCTGCCGGGCATGATCTACCGGGGCCAGAATGACAAACACTGGACCATGGAATTCGTCAGCGAGGGCTGTTTCGAGCTCACCGGCTACACCCCGCTGGAGCTAGTGGACAACCAGTCGGCCCGCTTCGCCGACCTGATCCATCCGGAAGACCGGGACTTCGTATGGAACTACGTGCAGATGCGCCTCACCCGGCGCGAGCGCTACGAACTCAGCTACCGCATCATCGACCGGGACGGCCAGGTGCGCTGGGTGTGGGAACAGGGCCGCGGCATCCACTCGAGCCGGGGCGAGTTCCTCGGCCTGGAGGGCTTCATCACCGACGTGAGCAGCAGCCGCGGCGCCCAGGAAGAGGCCCGACGCCGCCTATTCTTTGACAACGCCGCCGGCCTGCTGGGTTTCAGCCTGTTCCTCGACCGGCTGCAGCACCTCTTCCGGCACGCCCCCATCGCCGGCTATCCCTTCGCCCTCTTCCATCTCGCCGTGGACGCCCTGGATGGCATCCAGGCCGAGCACGGCACGGCCATGGCGGAACGGGTGATGGTGGAAAGCGGCAAGCGCCTGCGCGTGGTTCACAGCGACTGCAATGGTGCGGCCCGTCACGGGGACGGTTTTGCCGTGCTGATTGCCGACTTCCGCCCCGAGACCCTGGCCTGGGCCGGGCCCTGCAGCGCGGCCCCCGCTTCGGAGGTGGGCCTGCACCACCTGGCCACAGCCCTCGCCGGGCTCATCGAGCGCCCCTTGCGCATCGACGGGCACACCATCAACGTGCGCGCCCGCGTCGGTATCGCGCCCGATCCGGCAAACAGCCCCGACGCCGCCGCCCTGCTGGCCGCAGTGACCCTCGCCTCCGGCCAGCCGAGCTGAGTCCGCGACGCGGGAAGAAAATTGACGAGGCATTGCATCCGGCCGGAGAGTTCATCCGTAGTGCCTGTAGCAGCGCAATACGCGTTGCCCCAGCCCACGGAGAACACAGCATGAAAACCACCCTTGCCACCCTCGTATCCGCCCTGGCCCTCGGCGCCTGCACCAACATGCCCATGGGCAGCACCTACAGCCAGGACACCCTGCCCGAGAACGTCCGCGTGCCCGCCGGCCATATGGTGGCCTGGGAGACCGTCGGCAGCGGCGACATCACCTACGAATGTCGCGACAAGACCAACATGCCGGGCCAGACAGAATGGGTCTTCGTCGGCCCCCGGGCGGTGCTGAAAGACCGCGCCGGCCGCGCAGTAGGCAGCTACTACGGCCCGCCCGCCACCTGGGAAGCCAGCGACGGCTCACGCCTCACCGGCACCCAGCTGGCAGTGGCCCCCGCCGGCGCCGGCAATCTGCCCTACCAGCTCGTCAAGGCCAACCCGGCCGTGGGCATGGGTGCCTTGAGCGGCGTCACCCACATCCAGCGGGTGGCCCTGCAAGGTGGCGTGGCCCCGGCATCGGAATGCAGCGCCGGTACCCGGGGCAAGCGCGAGACAGTGACCTACCAGGCCGACTACATCTTCTGGAAGGCGCGCTGAGCAAAGCCTGCGCGCAGCCATCAGCGCGCCTGAAGAAATCCTGGCGAGCGCTTCGACTTCGCCCCGAGAAGCGCGGGGGCGAAATCGGGCCGCGCCGTCGATTCATCCTACTTTCCTCAGTTGTTCTCTCTGAAACAGACACAAACCCAATGCTGACGCGCGCTTGCCCTCCGCTGGCCGGACCACCCGATGGGTAAAACTGAAGGGGTTTATGAAACGCGCTGAGGGCGGCTGGAGGGATTGTGGGGGCGACTTCAGTCGCCCGCGGACTTCGATCAAGGGTGTGTCGGTGATTAACGCGCGGATGGGCGACTGAAGAGGGTGTCGCAAAACTCGTCGCCCACCAGGCATTCACGATGGACTCGGCATCAAACGCGGTTCAGTCACCCGAAAACGCCATGTTTTTGCGAGCTAAATGCAGTTCTTGATCTCATAACGCGAGTGTCTCGGCTGTGCAAAATGGTTTTACAACACCCTCTGAAGTCGCCCCTACAGAAGAGACCGTATCGACCGTCAGACGACGCGTCAAACGGAGGAAATTAGGTTCATTCGCGCCCCATCAGTCGCCCACGCGCACCACGATCTTGCCGAAGTGGCTGCCGCTCTTCATGTACTCGAGGGCGGCCGGGGCATCGGCAAAGGCAAACTCCCTGTCGATCACCGGGTGGATGACGTGGGTCTGGATGGCCTGCAGCATATCGGCAAACATGGCCCGGCTGCCCACGAAGATACCCTGGATGCTCGACGCCTTCGGGATCAGCATGACCGGATTGGCCGCCCCGGCCAGGCCGGTGAGCACGCCGATGTAGGCAATCCGGCCGCCGGTGGCAACGCTCATCAGGGAACGCTCCAGGGTGCCCGGGCCACCCACTTCCAGCACCACATCCACGCCCTGCCCGCCGGTCAGGCGCAGCACTTCCTCGTGCCATTCCGGGTGGCGGCGGTAGTTGATGCCATGGTCGGCACCCAGCACCCTGGCCCGCTCCAGTTTGGCGTCGTCGCTGGAGGTGATGATGACCTTCGCCCCCGCCGCCTTGGCGAACTGCAGGGCGAAGATGGATACCCCGCCGGTGCCCAGCAGCAGCACGGTCTGGCCGGGCTTGAGCTCGCCGGCTTCGAACAGGGAATTCCAGGCCGTCACCGCCGCGCAGGGCAGCGTGGCCGCCTCGGCATAGCTCAGGCCGTCGGGCAGCTTGATCAGACCACTCTCGTCCGACACGAAACGCTCGGTGAAGGCCCCGGCCGACTCGGCCCCGCGCGCATCGGACAACGCCCGGACGTCGGGCTTGCCACTGCGCCAGTGGGGGAAGAACAGGGTCGCCACGCGGTCGCCCACGGCCAGGCCCTGCACCTTGCTGCCCACCGCCACCACCTCGCCGGCGCCATCGGAGCACGGCACCAGCCCGCCGGGAATCGGCGCGAAGTAGGTGTTGCGGGTCACCAGGATGTCGCGGAAATTCAGGGACACCGCCTTGATGGCCACCGCCACCTCGGTATCACCGAGGGGGGCCGGCTCAAAATCGGCCTGCTGGAGGGGGGAGTCGATATTGTCGGGGAAAACTTCGTAGCGTCTCATGTCGGCACTTTCTTGTTGTTGGGGTGGGAGTGGCATTCTGGCACGGATACCCGGAGGCAAGCGCTGGGCGCACCGCAGGGAACCGATCTGCTGCACTGCGACAGAGGCGTCACGGATGGCTGCAAATCCCGGGGTGGCGCTCCCCCCTTGCGAGACAATCTTTTTTACAATGCGTCCCGGCTGTCTATCGTGGGTTAACACAGTCTCCGCCGTGACCCGGCATTGCCCCTGCAAGTCCCAGCACCCGACCCGGTGGCCCATGCCGCCACTGTCCGAGCTACTTTGCCGAAAGAGCGGAAATGAAGCGATTTTTTCTGGCGGGTTTGTCCGCCCTGTTTCTGGGTCAGACGGCCTTTGCCCAATCGGGGCTACTCGAGAGAATCCAGGCTGCCGGTGAGCTGAGGGTGTGCATCTGGCCCGACTACTACGGCATCTCCTACCGTAACCCCAAAACCCAGCAGCTCACCGGCATCGACATCGACATGGCAAACGCCCTGGCGGCCGACCTGGGGGTCTCCCTGAAGTTTGTGAACAGCTCCTTTGCGACGCTGATCGACGACGTCACCGCCAAGCGCTGCGACATTGCCATGTTCGCCATCGGCATCACGCCCGCGCGCGCCGAGAAGTTGCGCTTCACCGCGCCGCATCTGGTGAGCGACATCTACGCCATCACCACCAAAAGCAACCGGCGGATCCGCCAGTGGGACGACATCGACAAGCCCGGCGTGGTGGTGGCAGTGGCCAAGGGCACCCTCCACGAGCCCATCATGCGCGACAAGCTGCGCCAGGCCACACTGCTGGTCACGGACACGACCCAGGGACGGGAGCAGGAGGTGGAGTCCGGGCGCGCCGATGTCTTCATGACCGACTTTCCCTTCAGCCGGCGCATGCTCGAAACCACCGACTGGGCCCGTCTGGTGGCGCCTTCGGCCGTCTATCACCTTACGCCCTACGCCTACGCCATGGTCAAGGGGGATGAACGCTGGCACGCACGGGTCGAGCGTTTCATGGCCAAGGCCCGCAGCAACGGTCAGCTGATGGCGGCCATCCGGCGTCACAAGCTCGATCCGATTGCCGCGCCACAGCCATGACCGCCGGATCCGCTTCGGAATAGGCCCCGCATCTCATGTCACCGCACACCCGCCGGGGCCGGCGCGCCCTTTTCATCGCGATTGTCCTGCTGGCCAGCCTCGGCGCCTTCGCGGCCACCTCATACGTTGTCTGGCGCCTGCGCGTTGAGAATATCGATCGCCAGCTCGAGGCTGCCGCGCTGAGTGCACGATCCTTCGAAGATCATCTCACCCAGAGCTTCAGCGCCATCGAACGCAGCCTCGTCCATGCCGCGGAGGGTGACAAGCGAGCCTCCAGCCTGACTCAATTTCTGCGCCACGCGCCCTACCTGCGGTCCATCGCCTTAGTGGGCAGGGATGGACGTATTGCGGTCAGTACGGACCGACGCAACCTTGGCGCACGCCCTCCCCTTTCAGAGTTCCTGCCCCGGACGACCGGCCCGCTAGAGGACTTGCGGACAGGCTCCTTCACGAATGGCCGCGATTTCCATGACGGATCCCCGCAGGCGGGCAGCGGCTACATACCTGTGTCCATTGACGTTCGCCGCGGCGAGGCGCATTGGCAAACGGTGGTGGCCTCCGTCAATCCGGACTACTTCCTCAATTTCT
Organism: Zoogloea sp.; assembly: GCF_017302315.1. Taxonomy (GTDB): domain Bacteria; phylum Pseudomonadota; class Gammaproteobacteria; order Burkholderiales; family Rhodocyclaceae; genus Zoogloea. The sequence continues at coordinate 3,488 of NZ_JAFLDT010000124.1, read as the reverse complement.
ACGGCAGCCACATCGCCCCCGAAGATGGCACGGTGGAGTTGCTGCGCTACGACGGGCGTCTGTTGCTGAGCACCGATGAACAAGCCATTCCCGGGGAGTCTGACGGCAATGGGGGGCTGATCGCCCGGCTGGCCGACGCAGAGGCCGGGCGCCTGCAGGAAACCCTCCCCGATGGCCGCACCGTGCTGACCGCCTATCGGGCCTCCCGGGCATATCCCTTCGTGCTCGTCGTGCGCATGGACAGGGATCGGTTGCTGGCCGGCTGGCGGCTCGAGGCGATCCATACGGTGAGCATCGTTGCCGCCGCCTTCCTGTCGACCCTGGCGCTGGCCATCCTGTACTTCGTGCGTTTCGAGCGCCTGGCACGGGATCAGGAGCGGGACCAGGCACGCCAACGCATCGCCGCCATCGCCTTCGAATCCCAGGAAGGGATGGTGGTGACCGATGACCAGGCCCGCATCCTGCAGGTCAACAAGGCTTTCACCCGGATGACGGGCTACTCTGCCGAAGAAGCCATCGGGGTAAGCATGAACATCCTGAAGTCAGGTGTGCACGATGCCGACTTCTATCGGGGCATCCGGACGAGCCTGGCAAAAGCCGGCACCTGGGCCGGGGAGATCATCAACCGCCACAAGGACGGTACGCTCCATCCCCATTTCGTGACCATCACCGCCGTCTGCAACGATGAGGGCGAAGTCACCCACTTCGTCAGCGCCCAGACCGACATCACGGAACGCAAGCGCGCCGAGATCGACCTGCGCATCGCCGCCGCGGCCTTCCAGTCCCGGGAGGGCATGTGCGTAACCGACGCCACCGGCGTGATCCTGCGGGTCAACCGGGCCTTCACCAAGGTGACCGGCTACAGCGCCGAGGAAGCTGTCGGGCAAACCCCGCGGATACTCCGCTCCGGCCGCCACGACAAGGCCTTCTACGAGGACATGTGGCGCTCCATCGAGGCCACCGGCTCCTGGGAGGGCGAGATCTGGAATCGGCGCAAGTGCGGCGAGCTGTTTCCCGAATGGCTGACCATCACCGCGGTGCGGGACGATGCCGGGACGGTGACCCACTACGTCGCCACCCTGACCGACATCACCCAGCGCAAGGAAGCCGAATACGAGATCCGCAACCTGGCCTTCTATGATCCGCTGACCCGTCTGCCCAACCGCCGCCTCCTTCTGGAGCGGCTCAAGCACGCCCTGTCGGCCATCACCCGCAGCGAACACGGCGGCGCGCTGCTCTTCATCGACCTGGACAACTTCAAGACCCTCAACGACACCTACGGCCACGACATGGGCGACCTGCTCCTGCAGCGGGTGGCCGAACGGCTCGCCGGCTGCGTCCGCGAAGCCGACACCGTGGCCCGCCTGGGGGGCGACGAGTTCGTGGTGCTGCTGGAAGACCTCAGCGGAACCCCGCAGGATGCCGCCCTGCAGGCCAAGACCGTCGGCGAGAAGATCCTCGAGGCCCTCAACCGGCCCTACCCGCTGGCAGACCACGAGTACCACAGCACGCCCAGCATCGGCATCACCCTCTTCTCGGGCCCCCACAACCTCAGCGACGATCTGATGAAACGGGCTGATCTGGCCCTGTATGGCGCCAAGGCCGCCGGACGCAACACCTTGCGTTTCTTCGATCCGGCCATGCAGGCCGCCGTTACGGCCCGGGCCTCCCTGGAGGCAGATCTGCGCAAGGGGCTGCAGCAAGGCGAGTTCGTGCTCCACTACCAACCGCAGATCGATGACTCGGGCACCATCTCCGGCACCGAAGCACTGGTTCGCTGGCAGCACCCGAGCCTTGGCCTGGTGCCCCCGGCGGCCTTCATCCCCCTGGCCGAGGAGACCAGCCTGATCCTCCCCCTCGGCCAGTGGGTGCTCGAAACCGCATGCCGGCAGCTCGCCGCCTGGGCCACCATGCCCGGCCGTGCCCACCTGAGCGTGTCCGTGAATGTCAGCGTGCGCCAGTTCCGCCAGCCCGACTTTGTGGCCCAGGTACTGGCGGTTCTCGAACATACGGGCGCCCTGCCCGGCCGCCTGCAACTGGAGCTCACCGAGAGCCTGCTGCTGGACGACGTGGAAGAGGTCATCGACAAGATGGAGGCCCTGCGTGCCCGGGGTGTCAGCTTTGCCCTCGACGACTTCGGCACCGGCTACTCATCCCTGTCCTACCTCCGGCGCCTGCCCCTGGACCAGCTCAAGATCGACAAATCCTTCGTGACCGACATCATCGGCAACACCAACGATGCGGTCATCTCCCGGACCATCGTGGCCCTGGCCCACAGCCTGGGGCTGGCGGTAATCGCCGAAGGGGTCGAGACGACCGAACAGAAGCAGTTCCTGGCCCTGCAAGGCTGCCGCTCCTATCAGGGCTTCCTTCTCAGCGCCCCGCTCCCCCTGGCCGAGCTGGAGACCTTGCTCGATCAGGCGGCTGACACCGCCTAGCCGCCGGACGCCAGCTTCTCGCGGGCCCGCACCAGGCGGTCCACCAGCTCCGGGATATGCGCCACATCGGTCAGGCCATAGCCGAGCACCAGGCCGTTTCCCGGCGTGGCGCCCACGTAGTAAGCGCTCAGGGGGCGGGGCGCCAAGCCCTGCTCCAGCGCGGCCTCGGCCAGGGCCGTGTCGGGCACGGATGCCGGCAGCCCCAGTACCAGGTGCAGGCCGGCCTGCCCGCCGGAAACAGGGCATCCGCCCCCGAACCCGGCCTGCAGGGCCGCCCGCAGTACCGCCTGGCGCTCGCGATACAGCGGCGCCAGGCGCCGCAGGTGGCGGGTCAGCTGCCCGCTTTCCAGCAGCCGGGCGAGAGCCCGCTGCTCGACGGCCTGGCCGCCCCGGTAGAGCTTGCGGATCCCCTCCCCCAGCCCGCTGGCGGCCCAGCGCGGCACCACCATGTAGGCGATGCGCAGCCCCGGGTAGAGCAGCTTGCTGAAGGTGCCGACGTAGATCACCGGCGCCTCGGGGCGCAGGCCCTGGATGGCCGGCAGCGGGCGGGCGCCGGGCTGGGCATGGTTGAAGTCGCTGTCGTAGTCGTCCTCGATCAGCCAGCCCCCGCTGGCCTCCACCCCCGCCAGCAGGTCCAGGCGCCGCTCCAGGCTCAGCACGCTGCCCAGCGGATACTGGTGCGAGGGCGTGACATACACCAGGCGGGGCGGCGCCGCCTGCCACAGGCCGGGCGCCGGCGCCATGCCGTCCCGGTCCACTTCCACCGCCACCGGCGTGAGCCCGGCGGCCAGCATGGCATTGCGGGCCGCCGGGTAGCAGGGGTTTTCGAGCCACACCGTATCGCCGCTGTCGGCCAGCAGCCGGGCGCAGGCATCCAGGGCCACCTGCCCCCCCGCCACGATGAAGACCTGCTCGGGCGTGCACGCCACCCCGCGGCGCGCCGACAGGAAGGCCGCCACCGCCCGCCGCAGCTCCGGCTCGCCCCCGGGCTCGGCATAGGCGAGCTGACGGGCCGTCACCTCACCCCAGGCCCGGTGCAGAAAGCGCGCC
>NZ_JAFLDT010000123.1 GCF_017302315.1 Zoogloea sp. | reverse complement strand
GGCGCAGACCCACATGCCTATCAAGCTGCACCCACAGATGTAGCAAAGATCGCCAAAAGCAATGTGTTGATCCTCAACGGCGTGGAGTATGAACATTTCATTGAATCGCTGTTGGAGAATGCAGGTGCGGAAGTCGCGCTTGCCCGAGCAGCGCAGGCCGAACAGGGTGCGCAGGGCATCGAGCAGGGTGGTCTTGCCGGAACCGTTGGGGCCGACGATGGTGATGATCTGGGCGTCCAGGGGCAGGTTGAAGCGCCGCCAGTAGTCCCAGTGGACCAGTTCGAGTTGCTTGATGTGGAACATGCTCAGTCGTCCTCGGCGGCGTCTTCGGGGGGCGTGAAGGCATCACCGGCGGGGGGCGGATGGCCGGCGCGGGTGAGAACCTCGCCAAGGGTGCCGTAGATGATGCGGTCAGCCAGCAGGCGGTAGTCGAGGAGCACGTCGAGGAGCGGGCCTTCGTGGATCATGCCGCCCTTGCGCTCAATGAAGCCGAGCTGGGCCAGGCGCGACAGGAGCTTGCCCTGCACGTAGGTCTTGTGGCCGAGCACGGGGGCGAAGTCGGCCAGCAGGGAGGCCTCGGACAGGGCACCGGAGACGCCCTCGCCGTGTTCCAGGGGGCCATCCTTGCCGAACATGTCTTCCTGGCCGTCATCGGCGAGGCGCTGGCGATTCACCTGGCGTTCGCGCTTGGGCAGGATGATCAGGGCCCAGATCACCACCAGCAGGGCGAGCTGGTCGCGGGTCAGGCCGGCATTGCTGGCGGCGTATTCGCGGCTGGCGCCGAACACCGGTTCGTGGACGTCCTCGGCCAGGGCCACGGCCACGTGTTCGGCGTAGGGATTGTCGATCAGTTGAAGCCCGACAGCGCCCAGGCGGGCGTCGAGATCAACACGGAAGGCTTCGTCCACCAGGGCGCGGCGCACCAGGGCGTCGCTGCGGGGCAGGCTGCGGTTGGCCAGCAGGCGGGCGGTGAGGGTCCGGATCTGTTGTTCCATCAGGCGGGGTCGGAGAGGGAGTCGGTGGCGTCGAGGACGGGGACGGCTTCGGCGGCCGGCAGGCTGCCCTTGGCACCCACCAGACCGGCGGACATGGCGGCGATCTCGTCCTCGCCAAGCTTGACGGTGCCCGCCTCGAACAGCACGTCGAGGGGCAGGCGCATGAATTCGCCAATGGGGCCGTCGGCGGGGGTGGCGCCGCCTTCGCCGCCACCGTCGGCCAGCAGGGCAAGCAGGGACAGGCGGTAGGACGCCGCCGGAAAACCGCCGCCGGCCACCAGGCTGGCCAGGGGCGCCGGCGTGCTGCCCGGCTCGGCCAGACGGGCCAGGCGTTGGCTGAAGTGTTGCAGCAGGCGCAGATCTTCCTGCTCGGGGGCGCGATTGCTGGGGGCGTCCTCGGCGGGGGGCAGGGCGGTGTCGGCCTCGATCCGGCGGGCTTCGTCGGAGAGGGCCAGCTCGGCCCGGTCGAGGAGTTCGTGGCCGCCCGCCAGCAGGGTCAGCTCCGGTGCCATGGCAAGGGCGCCGGTGGCCAGTTCGGCCAGGGCCGTGCCATCCAGGTGGCGCAGCCAGCCGGCCACGTCGCTGGAGGAGATACCCGAGCCGCCCAGGGTGACCCGCTGGGCCTCGATCTTGTTGAGGGCACGCTGGAAGGCGGCGTCCACCCGGGCCAGACGCGACTGGGCCAGGCCGATGCGTTGGGCGACCCGGGCCAGGTCGAAGGGCACCTCCGGATCGGCCAGCAGCCCGGCCATGACTTCGGTGCCGCGCTCGATCCAGCGGGTATTGGCGGAGAGGCGCCGGCGGGCGTCGGCGATGCGAAACTCGGAGCCCGAGGCGATGGCATCCTCGAAATGCCAGGCCAGGTCGTTCAGTTTGCCAAGCAGGTGGCCCAGGGCCTCCGGGGTGACGCTGCCCACGGCCTGCAGGCCGGCCAGCTGGGCGGTAAGGAAACCCAGCTCCAGGTCATCCTCGGTGCTGAAGCTGACCAGCATGCCGATGGCGGCGACGGCGTTGCGGCCCAGGTCGGACAGGGCATAGAGGTTGTCGTCACCGATCTCCAGCAGGCCGTTGCCGCGCAGCCGGCGCAGCACGGTCTCGAGCTTGACCGGGTCGAGGAAGGCGAAGCGCTGGCGGAGTTGCTCCGGACCCCAGCGTGGCGAGTCGGTCTCACGGCCGATTTCGCGTAGTACCAGGAGGCGCATCAGCACCTCGGCCTCGCTGCCGTGGAACAGGGTGCTGAAGGCGGACAGCAATGGCCGGGCCTTGAGCAGGGGGGCGAGCTCGGGCACGTCGTCGGCGACGACACCCGGGGCCAGCAGCTCTTCCAGACGGACTTCGGTCATGGGCGGCTCAGCGGAACAGGGCGAGGGCGGCGATGCGCCGGTCGATCTCGTCACTCATGCGCTGGTAGGCGGGGCCGCCCACGCCGCCGAATCGGCGCTGGAACTCGCTGCTCATCATGGCTTCGGGCAGGCCGGTAATGGGGGGGAGCAAGCCGGCGTCGGTGAGCCCGCCGCTGACGGCGGCAGCCAGCCGCCGGGGGTTGTCGATGGCGAGCTCGCCCAGGCGGGTGCCGGCCCGATCGGCGGCCAGATCGGCAAACGAGAAGCCGCTGCCTCCGCGGGCATCGTCCACCTCCTTGCCGAGGCCGATGGCGCTGGCCAGGGGCTCACCGGCCCAGGCGGCGAGGGCCGCCGAGACCACGAAGTGCTGGGCCAGGTCGGGCCGCCCGCGCAGGGTCAGCGTCAGCGGGCGGGGCTGCGGCCACTGGCGGGCCTCGGGGATCAAGTGGGCGATGTTGCGTCCGGATAGCTGGAAGGCAATGACCAGCAAGGCGTCCCGGTAGTTGCGGCTCTGGTCAGCATCAAGCTTGCTGGCATCCTGGAGCAGGGGGCCGAGCACCTCCGCCAGGGGAATCTGGCGGCGCCCGTGGGCTGCGCTGTCCATCTGGCTGACCAGGCGCGTGTGGGCGGCGGCAAGGCGGTCGCGGTCTTCTTGTGAAAGGGCGCGGGCGCGGGCGGAGTCGAGGATCTCGGGTTGCCAGGTGTAGTGCAGGCGCAGCTCGCCCGGGGCAATGGCCACCTGGTCGATGGTCTTGCGCAGGATTTCCAGATCAGGTGCCAGGCTGGAATGGCGTGAGGCATAGAGCAGTGCGGCACCGAAGAGGCTGCCGGGTACCGGGATGGAGCCGACCCGAACCTTCTGGAACTCCGGACCGTCAGTGCCGATGACGACCCGGGTACGCAGGTTGAGGTAGCGCCCCAGCGGCGTCGGGGGAATGGCTGCGGTGTAGCGCAGTTCGGCGGCACCGTCTTCCAGATTGACGGTGGCGCGGCCACGGCGCACGGCGAGATTGACCAGGGTTTCCAGGTCGCGGGCGGCCACCCGGGTTTCCCGGTGCTCGTCGCGCTTCAGGCGACGCGGGTCGTTGCGCCGGATCAGATCCTTGGCGCGGCTCACGTCTTCGGCAGAGACGGGGGCGTCACCGGTGACCAGCGGTTCGTCCTGGATGGCCCGGAAGGCCAGCAGGACAGCCGTCGCCAGCAGGAGCAGGAGGATGATCACCAGGCTGGCGAAGAGGCGCTTCATCACTGCTCCCGAGCGGGCAGGGCTCAGACGCCCTGCTTCAGGCTGGCCTGGATGAAGCCGTCCAGGTCGCCGTCGAGCACGGCCTGGGTGTTGCCGACTTCATAGCTGGTGCGCAGATCCTTGATGCGGCTCTGGTCGAGCACGTAGGAGCGGATCTGGTGGCCCCAGCCGATGTCGCTCTTGGCGTCTTCGAGCTTCTGTTGCTCGCTCTGACGCTTGCGCAGCTCGGCTTCATACAGGCGCGCGCGCAGCATCGACCAGGCTTCGTCCTTGTTGCGGTGCTGGGAACGGTCGTTCTGGCACTGCACGACGATGCCGGTGGGGATGTGGGTGAGACGCACCGCGGAGTCGGTCTTGTTGATGTGCTGGCCGCCCGCGCCGGAGGCCCGGTAGGTGTCGGTACGCACGTCGGCCGGGTTGATGTCGATCTCGATGGAGTCGTCCACCTCGGGGAAGACGAAGACCGAGCAGAAGCTGGTGTGACGGCGCGCGTTGGAGTCGAAGGGGCTCTTGCGGACCAGGCGGTGGATGCCGGTCTCGGTGCGCAGGAAGCCGTAGGCATATTCGCCGCCCACCTTGATGGTGGCGCTCTTGATGCCGGCCACTTCGCCTTCGGATTCTTCGAGCAACTCGACGTTGAATCCCTTGCGCTCGCAGTAGCGCAGGTACATGCGCTCAAGCATGCCGGCCCAGTCCTGGGCCTCGGTGCCGCCTGCGCCCGACTGGATTTCGATGAAGCAGGCGTTGCCGTCCATCGGGTTGTTGAACATGCGGCGGAACTCGAGCTCGCCGACGCGGGCTTCGAGGCTGGCCACGTCGGCTTCGACGGCCTGCATGGTGTCCTCGTCCTCTTCCATGGAGGCGAGTTCGAAGAGGTCCTTGCCGTCGGCGAGGCCCTGCTCGATTTCCTGCAGGGTCACGACCACGCCTTCAAGGGTTTTCTTTTCCTTGCCAAGCTCCTGGGCCTGGGCGGCGTCGTTCCAGATGTTCGGGTCTTCGAGCTGCTTGCTGACTTCGATCAGCTTTTCTGCCTTGGTATCGTAGTCAAAGATACCTCCGCAGTTCGAGCTCCCGGGCCTTCAGGTCGGCGAGCTTGTTGGAGATGGCATTGAGGCGTTCTGCTTCCATGATCGGGGCCCTGGCTGGTGCGGGAAAACCCGACATTATCCCGGAAACCGCCGTTGGGCGCATCCGTTGCTGAAATGGGCAGTGATTGCGGCTTCGGCGGTCTGCAATCTGTTTGTAAAAAAGCGATTCTGCGTATGCATCTGGCTACAGGTCACAGATTTGGTGTCGAGAACGTCACAGTCTGCCCGGAATGCCATAAGGAAAAAGAGATGCGAAAGAACTTGCCCGTCATTCAGCAGGAATACTCCCTTGAACCCGGGGCGGCCATCATCAGCCGGACCGACCTCAAGGGTCGTATCGTTTCGTGCAATGACGAGTTCGTGCTTGCCAGTGGTTTCGAGCGCGCTGAGCTGATCGGTCAGCCCCACAGCATCGTGCGTCATCCCGACATGCCGGAAGAGGCGTTCCGGGATCTGTGGCAGACCATCGTGTCCCGGCGTCCGTGGAGCGGCATCGTCAAGAACCGGCGCAAGAATTGCGGCTACTACTGGGTGAAGGCCACCGTAACACCCCTTTCCGATGGCTCGGGCTATATGTCGGTGCGCGTTCAGGCGAGTCGAGAGGAGATCGCCGCCGCCGAGTCCCTGTATGCCCGCATGCAAGGGGAGACCCGCATCAGCCTGGACGAGGGTGAGGTGGTGCAACGGCGTGGCGCATTGCGCAAGGCAGCCTGTGCGATCACCGGGCCGTGGCGCAATTCGGTGACCTTCCGGGTGCTGTCCGGTCGTTGCAGTGTCCATTCTTGCCGTCACCGCCTGGGGGGCCGCCAATACCATCCACGACAGCGGTGTGGACGGCGAACGTTTCAACCGCATCGTGCAGAGCAAGGATCTCCTTGCCGACATCCTGCCACCGCCCAGCTATATCGTCGAAAGCCACCTGGTCGCCCATGAGATGCGTGACCAGCGGGGGGCGGAACTTGACGCCAGTCGCGCCCGTCTTGTGGCGCTCAAGGGGGAATTCGACAAGCGCTACGCGTTCTGGAGCGCCAGCGCGCTGCCCGAAGATCTGCGGGCCGAACTGCTGGATCACTCGAAGCGGCCGATCGACGAATACTTCAGTCTCGCCAACGGCCCCTATTTCGAGGCGCTACGCAGCGCCGACCTTGCGCAGGCAACCCAGGTGCTGGGCCGTTTGCGCAGCCTCTACCAGACGCACCGGGAGAGCATCGACCGGGTGGTGTCGCGAACCAATGCATGGAACGAGGCACTGATTGGCGAGTCGCGGGAGCATGTCGCCGATGCCCGCCTGACGCTCCTTGCCACGGTGCTGCTGGCTACCCTGGCGTGCGTGGCGGTCTCGCTCCTGGTCGCCCGTTCGATCCGTCGTCCCCTGGATGCCGCAGGCAAGGCCGCCGAGGCCATCGCCGCAGGCAACCTCCTCTGCGTCATGCCCCGGGCCGGCCATGACGAGATCGGCGGGCTTGTGGTCCGCCTTTCGATGATGCGCAACACGCTGCACGAGATTGCGGCCGCGATCCGCCAGGAGTCTTCCCTCATCACGCGGAATCTGCGCAACATGGAGCAGACCGCCCAAAGCAGCGCGGATGCGGCCGAGCAGCAGTCGGGCTTCGCCACCTCCCTCGCCACGGCAATCGAAGATCTGTCCCTTTCCATTGACCGCATCAGCCTGCATGCGGGCGAAGCCCATGCCCTGTCATCCGAGGTACGGGAGCGCTCGGCGGACGGTGAGCGGGTGATCGAGGCGGTATCCGGGGAGATCGAAGGGGTTGCGCGTTGTGTCGAGACGACGACACATACCGTGGGGCAGCTCGAGAGCTTCTCCACCGAGATCGGCAAGGTGGTGCAGGTGATCAGCGAGATCGCCGATCAGACCAATCTGCTGGCCCTCAATGCGGCCATCGAGGCGGCAAGGGCAGGGGAAACCGGCCGTGGTTTTGCGGTGGTGGCCGACGAGGTGCGCAAGCTTGCGGAGCGCACCGTGGCCTCCACCCGGGAAATCACGCTGATGATCGCCAAAGTCCAGCAAAGCACCGGCAGCGTTTCGGATGAAATGGCCGCGAGTATCCACCGCGTCCAGGACAGCGTGCAGAGCGCCTGCACTGCCGGAGAGTCCATCGGCCGGATTGCAGCCAGCTCCGGTGCAGCCCTTGAGGCGGTGGACGGCATCACCCTCGGCCTGGGCGAGCAGTCAGCCGCGGCGCAGGGGATCGCCATGCGTGTGAAGGAGATTGCCAGCATCTCCAGTGAGAACGCCGCCCTTGCCGCCGAGATCCGCAATGTGACTAGCAATACAGCCCGGCTTTCAGACGAACTGCGCAATCTCACTTCACACTTCCAGGTCGCCTGACGCGAAACCGGCGCGACGGCTCACGTTGGGACGAGGGTGGCGCGGCCGGGCTGTGTCAGCGTTCCTCGGCTTCGGGTTGCACGTTCCGTACTGGCGCGGGCGGGAGAAGCGACGCCGACGCCTTGCCCTTGCAGGCCAGGTGGCGTTGCCGGCAGCGATTGGCGCACAGGAACTCGGTGTTGTAGTCACCCTTCGGGCAGCCGATCAGGCAACGGGTGTTGGCGTTGATGCACTCGGTCAGCGTGGTGAGGGGTGTTGATGGCCGGCGACCGCCGCCTTCCTCGCCGGGCTTCCCCTTGTTCGCCTTGGGCATGAGCCGGAAGGTGCCTGCCGAATTGCTGTCCTTGCGGGTGGAGGTAATGGCGTAGTTGCCTTCAAACAGGCGGGGATGGCAGGTACCCGTGAGGCGCAGCACATTGCCTGCGTTGATCGGGGCACGTAACGTGCAGTGGCCGGACTCACTTTCCCCCGATGCAATCGGCGCCGAGCCGGCCTGGGGTGGTCCGGTCCGGATATGGCCGACGAAGACGCCGTGCAGCTCGCGCACTTCGACCGTGATGGGGATGGGCGCTTCGAACGACTCCGGTACCAGGTAGCCCTCATAGACGGCTTCCAGCGGGGTAGCGCTGGCCGCCGGCCCGAGGAGAATTCCGGCAAGGCCGAGGAAGAGAATGCGCAGGGCTGACAGGAGGGTCATGGCATGGGCAGGAGGGGTTGGGGCAAGCACCGCAGGGGCGAAATCGGGCCGTGCCGCAGGTCTATTCACACATTATCAGAATGCCTCGTTGGGCCCCAGGTAGCGCCACTGGCCCGGCGGCAGGTGGCCGAGCATGACCCGGCCGATGCGCACCCGCTTGAGTCCCACCACCTTCAGCCCCACCAGCTCGCACATGCGCCGGATCTGGCGTTTCTTGCCTTCCCGCAGCACAAAGCGTAGTTGGTCTTCGTTGAGCCAGCTGACCTTGGCCGGGCGCAGGGCCACGCCGTCGAGGGACAGGCCGTGGTTGAGCAGCTTCAGTCCTGCCGCGTCAAGCGTGCCTTCGACGCGCACGTGGTATTCCTTCTCGATGGTGGAGTCGTCGCCGATCAGTGCCCGGGCGATACGCCCGTCCTGGGTGAACACGAGCAGGCCGACGGAGTCGATGTCGAGTCGCCCGGCGGGTGCCAGACCGTTCTGGTGGGTGCGCAGGTAGCGGGTTTCAGACGGGTCTTCGGCCCAGCGGTTGTCGGCGGTGATCAGCACGCTGGCCGGCTGGTAGCCGTCCTCGGCCTGACCCGACACGTAGCCCACCGGCTTGTTGAGCAGGATGGTGACCCGGCGGTCCTGCACAGTCTGGCCCCGTCGGTCGAGCTCCACCTGCTGGCCCGGCTTGACCCGGGAGCCCAGCTCGCTGACCACCCGGCCATCCACGCGCACCCAGCCTTTCTCGATGTACTCGTCCGCCTCCCGGCGGGAACACAGGCCCAGTTCGGTCATGCGCTTGGAGAGGCGGATGGAGCCGTCGTCCCGCAGGGGGGACGGCGCCGGTGCCGGACGCGGCTCGCCACTCCAGGCCTTGCGCTCATGGCGGGGCGGGCGCTCGCCGTCGGG
>NZ_JAFLDT010000122.1 GCF_017302315.1 Zoogloea sp. | reverse complement strand
ATGGGGCGGCCGTCTCCCAGCCCCCGTCGGCCAGGGGGATCAGCTGGCCGCCCTCCCAGGGCACATGGCTGGAGGCCTTGCGCCCGGCATGGGCCAGCTGCACCGCTACCGGCATCGCCGAATAGCGGCGAATGGATTCCAGCACCCCGGCGAGGGCTGCGGCGTTGTCGTCCGACCACAGGCCCAGGTCGGCCGGCGAGATGCGCCCGATGGCTTCGACGGCGGTGGCCTCGATGATCAGCAGGCCGGCACCGGACAGGGCCAGGTTGCCCAGGTGGATGCGGTGCCAGTCGGTGGCATTGCCTCCGTCGGCCGAGTACTGGCACATGGGGGGAATGACGATGCGGTTGGCGAGGTGCAGGTCGCCGAGGGAGTAGGGCGAGAACAGGGCTGACATGGGGGGCTCCGGCGTTTCGGGACCTGGGGATGATAGCGCTGCCGATGGGGTGGCGGACCCTTGATCCAGGTCGGGTTTTCCCGGCCCGGGGCGGCGCAGAATGCGACGCTGCGGCGCTTTGAAGGCCGATAGGCGTTTAGTATCGACTTCATTCCATCAATCAATTAGACCAATTTCCCGGGGTTTTCTACTATTCGTTCTGTCTTCTCCAGATTCACTCAGTCAACCACTTGGGAGCGCATCACATGGCCATCATCAACAGCACCGTCAAACCCTTTGCTGCCACCGCCTACCTCAACGGCAAGTTCGTCCCCGTGACCGACGCCGATCTGAAGGGCAAGTGGTCCATCTTCTTCTTCTACCCGGCCGACTTCACCTTCGTCTGCCCCACCGAACTGGGTGACATGGCCGACCTGTACCCGGAATTCCAGAAGATCGGCGTGGAGGTGTACTCCGTGTCCACCGACACCCACTTCACCCACAAGGCCTGGCACGATGCCTCCGACACCATCAAGAAGATCGCCTACCCGATGATCGGTGACCCCACTGGCGCCATCACCCGCGGTTTCGATGTGATGATCGAGGAAGAGGGCCTGGCACTCCGCGGCACCTTCGTGGTCGATCCGGAAGGCCGCATCAAGGTGGCCGAGATCCACGATCTGGGCATCGGCCGTGACGCCACCGAGCTGCTGCGCAAGGTGAAGGCCGCCCAGTACGTGGCCACCCACCCGGGCGAGGTGTGCCCCGCCAAGTGGCAGGAAGGCGATGCCACCCTGGCCCCGTCCCTGGACCTGGTCGGCAAGATCTGAACCTGACCTGACCCCGCCGGGCCGCTGCCCGGCCGGATCCCGGCGTCAAGCGCTCCCATTGATGAGCGTTTGGCGACGCGATTCAACCTGAATCCCCGCTTACTGAAAGGACACGACCATGCTTGACGCCAACATCAAGACCCAGCTCAAGGCCTACCTCGAGAAGCTCCAGCGCCCCATCGAGCTCGTCGCCTCCCTCGACGACAGCCCCAAGGCAGGGGAACTGCGCGAACTGCTTACCGACATCGCCGAACTCTCCCCCAAGGTGGCCCTGCGCGAGAACGGCAAGCACGCCCTGCGCCCGTCCTTCGGCGTGGCCGAGCCGGGCGAGGCGCCGCGCATCCACTTTGCCGGCATCCCCATGGGGCACGAATTCACCTCCCTGGTGCTGGCCCTGCTGCAGACCGGCGGCCATCCGCCCAAGGTGGAGCAGGCCGTGATCGACCAGATCAAGGCCCTTACCGGCCGCTTCGAATTCGAGACCTTCATCTCCCTGTCCTGCCACAACTGCCCGGACGTGGTGCAGGCCCTCAACCTGATGGCCGTGCTCAACCCCGGTGTGAGCAGCACCATGATCGACGGCGCCCTGTTCCAGGACCTCGTCAATGAACGCAAGATCATGGCCGTGCCCACCGTCTCCCTCAACGGCGAGGCCTTCGGCCAGGGCCGTATGACCATTGAGGAGATCCTCGCCAAGGTGGATACCGGCGCCTCCGCCCGGGCCGCCGAGGAGATCGGCAAGAAGGACGACTTCGACGTGCTCATCGTCGGCGGCGGCCCGGCCGGCGCCGCGGCGGCGATCTACGCCGCCCGCAAGGGCATCCGCACCGGCATCGTCGCCGAGCGCTTCGGCGGTCAGGTGATGGACACCCTCGGCATCGAGAACTTCATCTCCGTGAAGGAGACCGAAGGGCCCAAGCTCGTCGCGGCGCTGGAGCAGCACGTCAAGCAGTACGAGGTGGACCTGATGAACCTGCAGAAGGCCACCAAGCTGGTGGCGGGGGACCGGATCGAGATCCAGCTGGAGAACGGCGCAACCCTGCGCAGCAAGTCGGTGATCCTGTCCACCGGGGCCCGCTGGCGCGAGATGAACGTACCCGGCGAGAAGGAGTACAAGGCCAAGGGCGTGTGCTTCTGCCCCCACTGTGACGGCCCCCTGTTCAAGGGCAAGCGCGTGGCGGTGATCGGCGGTGGCAACTCGGGTGTCGAGGCCGCCATCGACCTGGCCGGTATCGTCTCCCACGTCACCCTGCTGGAGTTTGCCGACACCCTGCGCGCCGACGCGGTCTTGCAGAAGAAGCTCAACAGCCTGCCCAACGTCACGGTGATCAAGTCGGCCCTGACCACCGAAGTGACCGGCGACGGCCAGAAGGTGACCGGCATCCGCTACAAGGACCGGGTCAGCGGCGCGGAGAGGCTCGTCGAACTGGAAGGCATCTTCGTGCAGATCGGCCTGCTGCCCAACACCGACTGGCTGAAGGGCACCGTCGAGCTGTCCGACCGGGGCGAGGTCATCATCGACGCCAAGGGCGCCACGTCGGTGCCGGGGGTGTTTGCGGCGGGGGACTGCACCACCGTGCCCTACAAGCAGATCATCATCGCCATGGGGGCGGGTGCCACGGCTTCCCTGAGCGCCTTTGATCACCTCATCCGCAGCTCGGCCCCGGCCTGAGAGGGTCTGAGTGAAGCTGGAAACCCGCCCGTGTGGCGGGTTTCTGCCGTTCAGGCGCTCAATCGGAATGCCATGCGATCACCGCACACGCCGCGTGAAGCGTGACGAAATTGTCGGACTCTCCCATTCCTGGCTCAAGTTGCCCGTTCGCCGAACCGTAGGCATTGGACGATGACGCGCGGCGGGCAGCGGGAAATGCCGTGTCGGCAGAAGCGGAGAGCCCAAGATGGAAGTCGTCCAGACCAAGAACCCCATGTCCCCGCCGGATGCGCTGGCAGCCACGATCCTGGTGGTGGACGATTCGCGCATCAACCTCAAGGCCGTGAGCCGCATGCTGGTCGGGCACTTTCGTGTGCTCACGGCGGAGTCCGGCCCGGCGGCTCTGAATATCGCCGCCGGAACGCCACGGCCCGATCTGATCCTTCTTGACGTGATGATGCCGGAGATGGATGGCTACGAAGTCATGGAGCGTCTGCGTGCCGATGACGCCACCCGGGCCATTCCGGTGATCTTCGTGACCGCCCGGGTGACCGACGAGGACGAGCAGCACGGCCTCTCCCTGGGGGCCGCCGACTACATCACCAAGCCCTTCAGCCCGGCCATCCTGCTGGCGCGCATCCGCAATCACCTGCAACTGAAGCGCGCCCAGGATGCCCTGCGCGACCACAACGCCAACCTGGAGGCCAGTGTCACCGAGCGTACGGCGGCCCTGCGCGCAGTGCTCGACAGTGCCGACCAGCTCATTGCTATGATCAGCCCCGAAGGCGGGATCCTGGCCATCAATCGCATTGGCGCCGAACAGTTCCGGGCCACCCCGGCCAAGCTGAGCGGGCGCAATCTCTTCGATCTGCTGCCCCCCGAGTTCGGCATCCCGGTGTCCGATCAGATCGCCGAGGTGATCCGCACCGACCGCACCGGTGAAGTGGATGCCGCCTGGGAGGATCGCATCTTCCATGTCACGGTCTATCCGGTGCCCGGCCTGCCCCTGCGGGTCGTGGTGTATGCCAGCGATGTGACCGACCAGGTGGCCGCCGAGGCCGACCTGCGCAAGGAACGGGAGCAGCTCGCCGCGTCCCTGGCCCATCAGCGGGAGCTCAACCACAAGCTCGAAGAGGCCCAGAACCAGCTCCTCCAGTCGGAGAAGCTGGCCTCCCTGGGTCAGCTTGCCGCGGGTGTTGCCCACGAGCTCAACAACCCCATCGGCTTCGTCCGTTCCAACGTGAGCACGCTGGAAGGTTACCTGGGCGGCATCTTCGAGATCATTGCCGCCTATGACGAGCATGCGGCCGGCACCCTCGCTCCGGAGGCCGCCGCGGCCCTCGTCGAATTGAAGCAGAAGAAGGATTTCGATTTTCTCAAGGAAGACATCTTCCAGCTCCTGGCCGAATCCAAGGACGGTCTTTTCCGGGTCCAGGAGATCGTGCAGAACCTGAAGGACTTCTCCCGCGTGGGCGAGGCCGGCTGGGGCTGGGCCGACCTCCATGCGTGCATCGACTCAACCCTCAACATCATCTGGAACGAGCTGAAATACAAATGCACCGTGGTCAAGCACTACGACCCGACCCTGCCCCAGGTGTGCTGCATCGCCTCCCAGCTCAACCAGGTGTTCATGAACCTGCTGGTCAATGCCGGCCATGCCATCGCCGACAAGGGTGAGATCACCATCACTACCCGTCATGGGCTGGACGGCATGGCCCACATCGCCATCAGCGATACCGGTGTCGGCATTCCCGATGAGAACCTGCCCCACCTCTTCGAACCCTTCTTCACCACCAAGCCCGTCGGCAAGGGCACCGGCCTGGGCCTCTCCATCGCCTACGGCATCATCGGCAGGCATCACGGCAGCATCGACGTGCACAGTGTGGTGGGGCAAGGCACCACCTTCACCGTGAATCTGCCCATAGTGCGGATGGAGGAGGGGAGCGCCGAGGCGGCGCCCGAAACCACGGTGCACTGAGTGCGTCAGTCCGGCGCCTTGTAAACCAGTACCTTCAGCGCGCGCTCGTCCGACACATCGGCAAACGCCGGCGGGTTGGGCAGCCGCTGCATGAAGTGAAAGCCTGCCGCCTGCTCTCGCATTGTGTCCTGCAGAAAGGCGACGCCGAGCTTGGGGGAGTTGAGGCACAGCAGTGCATGCCCACCCGGTGCCACCAGGTCGGGCAGGCGGCGCATCAGGCGAGCGTAGTCCTTTTCGGCAATGAAGCTGCCCTTCTGGTAGCTGGGCGGGTCGAGAACGACCAGATCATAGGGCCCGCTGCGAGTGATCTTCCCCCACGAACTGAAGATGTCATGGGGTAGAAAACTGGCGCCGCCTCCGAGGCCGTTCTGCTGATGGTTGCGCTTGCCGATGGCCAGGGCGCCGTCGCTCATGTCCACGTTGATCACCTGCCGGGCACCGGACTGCAAGGCCACCACCGAGAACGCACAGGTGTACGCAAACAGGTTGAGCACTTTGAGCCCGGGGCGGGCCGCCCCCAGCGCGCGCACCCAGCGTCGGCCCTCCGCCATGTCGAGGAAGAAGCCATGGTTCAGCCCGCGCAGCAGATGCACCCGGAAGCCCGTTCCGTCCTCCGTCACCACATGGGGTTCCGGCACGCTGCCTGCCATCAGCCGGGTCTCGGCGCGGGCTTCATGACGGTACTGGAAGACCCAGTTCAAGGGAGCGTCCGGGTTGAGCTGCATCCACCGTGCCGCCAGGGCCGCATGCAGCACGGACAGCTCCGCCTCCGAGGCGGGGACGAAACTCGTCACCAGCCACACGGGCGGGTAGGCATCCAGCGTCCATTGCTCGCAGCCCGGGTGCAGGCCACCCCGGCCGTGGAAAATGCGTTGGGCATCGGTGGGCAGGGGCATCGTGGCAATGGCATTGAGCAGGGCTTGCATGGGCGGTGGGGCGCGGGGGAAACGGCCCGCAATGTACCAGACACCGGGTGGGTGAGCCGGAGCGCGGGTTGAGGGCCATGGGCTGATCCTGGTCAGATTGGCGGCCGGGGCTTCGGGTAGACTCGATTCACACCCGGGGCATTCCGATGAAGCACTCGCTCTTCCGTTCCCACTTTGTGGCCCGTCTGCAGCGCCGGCGCGCCACCCGGCATTTCCTGCGCCACTTCAGTTTCGAGCTGTTTCGCCATGCGCCGGTCAGCAAGGCGGTCCCCCCCGATCTGGCGCACACCCTCATGGCGGCCGCCGCTCTTGCACCGGCCGCGTTGCTGGCCCGCCTGCATGCCCATCCGGACGGGCTTGATGCCGCCCAGGCCGCCCGCATCCGGCGCAGGGTCGGTGAGAATCGGGTGGTTCACGAGAAGCCCATGCCCGGTTGGCTGCATCTGTGGCATTGCTACATCGACCCCTTCAATCTCCTGCTTTCCCTGTTGGCGACGGTGTCATGGGTCACTGGCGATCACAAGGCGAGCACGGTCATCGGCTGCATGGTGGTGCTGTCCACCCTGATCCGCTTCGTCCAGGAGAGCCGCTCGAGCAAGGCCGCCGACGCCCTGAAGGCCATGGTGGGCAGTAAGGCGACGGTGCTGCGCCGGGGCAGCGACGGTGCGGGCGATGCCGCCCGCCACCTGACCATCGACGGACGGGATCTGTGCTGCGTCGAACTACCCCTGGCCGACCTGGTGCCTGGCGACATCGTGATCCTCTCGGCCGGTGATCTGATTCCTGCTGACCTGCGTCTGCTCACCGCCAAGGATCTGTTTATCGGTCAGGCCGCGATGACCGGCGAGGCGCTGCCGGTTGAAAAGTTTGCCGCCGCCCGCGGCCCAGCGCCGGCCAGCCCCCTCGATCTCGAGACCATTGTCTTCATGGGCACCACGGTGCTCAGTGGCGCGGCCACCGGCGTGGTCATCGGCACCGGGGCGCGCACCTATTTCGGTACCCTGGCGGAGCGGGTGAGTGCCGTCGAGCCCGCGCCTTCGGCCTTCCAGGCCGGGGTTAACAAGGTGAGCTGGCTGTTGATCCGCTTCATGGCGGTGATGACCCCGGTGGTCTTCCTGATCAACGGCTTCACCAAGGGCGACTGGCTGGAGGCCTTCCTGTTCAGCCTGTCGGTGGCCATCGGCCTGACCCCCGAGATGCTGCCGATGGTCGTCACCTCGACCCTCGCCAAGGGGGCGGTGCTGTTGTCCCGCAAGAAGGTGATCGTCAAGCGCCTCGATGCCATCCAGAGCTTTGGCGCCATGGATGTGCTGTGCACCGACAAGACCGGCACCCTCACCCAGGACCACATCGTCCTGCAGCGGCATATCGACATCGACGGGCAGGACTCGTTGCAGGTGCTCGAATACGCCTGGCTCAACAGCCACTACCAGACGGGTCTCAAGAACCTCCTCGACGTGGCGGTGCTGGCGCGGGGCGATGAGTTGGCCGACCGCAACCTGGCCGGCGTCTTCCGCAAGGTGGACGAGATTCCCTTCGACTTCCAGCGCCGTCGCATGTCGGTGGTGGTGGCCGGCCGGGACGAAGGCCACCTGCTGATCTGCAAGGGCGCGATCGAAGAGGTGATCGCCGCCTGCACCCAGGTGCGCCGGGGCGAAACCGTCGTGCCGCTGACCCCCGGACTGCTCACCCACATCAGGACGATCACCGACGCCATGAACGCCGATGGCCTGCGTGTGGTGGGGGTTGCCACCCGTCGCCTGCCCGCCGGGCAGGACACCTGCAGCGTCGCCGACGAGGCCGGACTGACCCTTGCCGGCTACGTGGCCTTCCTCGACCCGCCCAAGGAGAGTGCCGCCCCGGCCCTGGCCGCCCTGCGCGCCAATGGCGTGACGGTCAAGGTGCTGACCGGTGACAACGGCCTGGTGAGCGCCCGCGTGTGCCGGGAGGTGGGGCTGGAGGTGGGCGGCATGCTGCAAGGGGCGGACATCGCGGGCATGGACGACGCCGCCCTGGGCCGCGCTGTCGAGCGCTCCACCGTGTTCGCGAAGCTCTCGCCCATCGACAAGGAAAGGGTTGTGCGGGCGCTGCGCGGCAATGGCCACGTGGTTGGCTTCATGGGTGACGGCATCAACGACGCCCCGGCCCTGCACGCCGCCGACATCGGCATCTCGGTGGATACGGCGGTGGACATCGCCAAGGAGGCCGCCGACATCATCCTGCTCGAAAAGAGCCTGATGGTGCTCGTGGATGGGGTGCGCGAAGGCCGCAAGACCTTTGCCAACATGCTCAAGTACATCCGCATGACGGCCAGCTCCAACTTCGGCAACGTCTTTTCCGTGCTGGTGGCCAGCGTCTTCCTGCCCTTCCTGCCGATGCTCCCCATGCACCTGCTGTTGCAGAACTTGCTCTATGACATCTCCCAGAGCGGCATCCCCTTCGACAACGTGGATGAGGAGCTCCTGCGCACGCCCCAGCACTGGAACGTGGACGGCCTGGGGCGCTTCATGGTGTGCTTCGGCCCGGTCAGCTCGATCTTCGACGTGGCCACCTTCGGGTTGATGGGGTACGTCTTCCAGGCGAACGCGCCGGCCGCGCAGACGCTCTTCCAGTCCGGCTGGTTCATCGAGGGACTGCTGTCGCAGACGCTGATCGTGCACCTCATCCGCACCCGCAAGCTACCCTTCCTGGAAAGCCGGGCCTCGCTGCCGCTTGCCGCCCTGACCGGCGCGGCCATGCTGGCCGGCCTCGCCATCACCATGGGTCCGCTGGCCCCCTACTTCCGGCTGCGGTAGCGAACGTCCGCTTGGCATTCCGACTATCAAGAATCGCGTCGCGCAGGCAATTGTTAAAAATGCGCTGGAACCAAGCTGGGAGGCTAGATTCGAGCCTAATAGCTATGGATTCCGTCCGGGA
>NZ_JAFLDT010000121.1 GCF_017302315.1 Zoogloea sp. | reverse complement strand
TGGCGATGTTGATGTCGGGCTCCTGCTCGAGATCGAGCATGATCGCCTCGTCGCGGGGGACGTTGGGGTCGAAGACGAGCCCACAGCCGCATTGCCGTCGACGACGACGATCTGGTGGCGCGCTTCGTCAGCCGCTTCGAGAGCCGCTCGGGCACGGTCGCCCGCGTAAGCGGCGTCGACGCCATCCCCGCCGCCGTCGACGCCTACCGCCAGGCCCACGGCCTGCCACCCCGCGCCGCCGTGGCCCGCACACTGGCCGGTCTGCCCTGGCCCGCCGGCTTCGCTCATCACCCAGGCCCCGCCGGCCAGGACGAACAGATGTCCGTGACGCCCTGTCTGGCCGGCATTGCGGAGATAGGCAGCCTGATCCTGGCGTCCGGGCCGGACAGCCCGACGACCCTCAACTTCGTGCCCGACCACCACCTCATCGTGCTGCCGGCCGGACACATCGTGCGCCACTTCGAAGACGCCTGGACCCTGCTGCGCGCCCTTCCTGGCGGCCTGCCCCGGGCCACCAACATCATCTCCGGCCCCTCGCGCACCGGCGACGTGGAGCTCACCATCCAGCTCGGTGCCCACGGGCCGCGCAGCGTGCATGTGCTGCTGGTGGACGACGCCCCAGCGGTGGCCGCCTAAACTTCCGCGCCCCGCCGCCGAAATAGCTTCCATCGTCCGCCACCGGCCACCGCTTCATGCCGCCAGCCAGCCACCAGGATTTCGTCCTTACCCCGGAGCAGCTTTGCATCGGGGTTTTTGTTCATATCGACCTGCCCTGGTTCAGCCACCCGTTCAGCTTCAACAGTTTCAAGATCCGCTCGGCGGAGCAACTGGCGATCCTGCGAACCCTGGGGGTCAGCCATTTCCGCTACGACCCGGACCGCTCCGACGTCCAGCCCCGGGGCATGGCCGCCCCCCAGCCCGCCCTGGCGCCACAGCCCGAACCCCCGGTCGAAGACCCCGCCGCCCACTCCGCCCTGGCCAGCAAGCAGGAGCGCATTGCCCGCCTGGCGCAGCGCAAACGGCAGGTGATCGAAGTGGAGAAAGCCCTGGTGAAGGCGGCCGGGGTGATGCGCAACATCGGCAAGAACCTTTTCGCCCGCCCCAAGGAATGCCTGGAGGAAGTGGACGAACTGGTGAACCAGATGGTGACGGCCTTCCTCGATCAACCCGAAGTGGCCCTCCACGTGATCGGCGATCACGCCGGCGGTGAAGAGACCTACTACCATGGTCTCAACTGCTCCATCCTGTCGATGATGCTGGCCAAGGAGCTGGGTTTCGCCCGCGCCCACTGCCAGATCCTGGGGGTGGGCGCCCTGCTCCACGACATCGGCCTCAATGACATTCCCGACCGGGTGGCCCGCCCGCGCCACGAACTGACCGCGCCCGAGCGCAACCTGCGCCAGTTGCACTGCGAGTACGGCGTGCGCCTGGGCAAGCAGATCGGGCTCCCCGAGCCGGTACTGCGGATCATCCTCCAGCACCATGAACTGGCCGACGGCAGCGGCTTCCCCAACAAGCTCAAGGGCGATCAGATCGACCCCCTGGCGCGCATCGTGTCCCTGGTCAATTACTACGACAACCTGTGCAACCCCGCCGACCTGGCCAAGGCCATGACACCCCACGAGGCCCTGTCACTGATGTTCGCCCAACGCCGCGCCAAGTTCGACACGCGGGCGCTGCAGGTCATGATCCGCTGCCTGGGCGTCTACCCCCCCGGCACGGTGGTGAAGCTCTCCAACGACGCCCTTGCGCTGGTGTCTTCCGTCAATCCGGCCAAGCCCCTGCGCCCCTGGGTCACGGTGTACGACCCGAATATCCCCAAGGACGAAGCCATCATGCTCGATCTGGAAGAGGAGCCGGACATCAATATCGCCAAGGCCCTGCGCCCCATCCAGCTCCCGCCCGAGGTGTATGAATACCTCAGCCCACGCAAGCGGGTGACTTATTACTTCGACGCCGATTCGCGCAAGGGGCGCACGCAATGAACGCCGCCTACCAGGACGCCCTTCTCGCCGCAGCGGAGGAGATCCTCCTCCTCGTCCATCCCGAGAACCTCCTCATCCTCGCGGCCAATCCGGCGGCGGCGCGCCTGCTCGGCCACCCCGCCGACGCCCTGGTGGGCATGTCCATCACCGACATCGAGTGTGCCCTCGCCGACCTGTTTTTCTGGGAGGAAGTGCGGGCCGGCGGCGCCATCGAGGAACAGGTGATGGAGGGCCTGTACCGACGGGCCGACGACAGCCTGCTGGCGGCCAGCAAGAGCGTCCGCCGCATCCCCGAGGGCATTCTCGTGCGCGCCACCGACATCGGTGCCCAGAAACGTGCCGAGGACGAACTGGCACAGATGGCCTCGCGCCTGCGCGCCACCCTGGAAGCCACCGCCGACGGGATCCTGGTCCTGGATCGGGACGGCCGGGTGGTGAACATGAACCGCCGCCTGGCGCGCCTGTGGCATCTCCCCGAAGCCCTGCTGACCCGCCACGACGATGCCGCCCTGCTCGAACACCTGATCGAGGCGGTCGAGACACCCGAAGTGTTGCGCCCCCTGCTCACCGGGCAGGGTCTCACCGAAACCTTCGACATCATCCCCCTGCGGGACGGGCGCATCTTCGAGCTGAGTTCCCGCCCGGCCCGCCACGACGAGGCAGTCATCGGCCGGGTGTTCTGCGTGACCGACGTGACCGAAAGGCATCACGCCGAGCAGGCCCTGATCTCGGCCCGGGACGCCGCCACCGCCGCCAGCCGCGCCAAGAGCGACTTCCTGGCGATGATGTCCCATGAGATCCGGACCCCGATGAACGGCATCATCGGCATGGCCCAGCTACTGGAGATGGCCCCCCACTCGGCGGAGCAGAGAGACTACATCAGCACCATCCAGAAGAGCGGCGAGGCCTTGCTCGGCATCATCAACGACATCCTCGACTACTCGAAGATCGAGGCCCGCAAGATGACGCTGGAGCAGGTGGGATTCGATCTGCGCCAGATGGTGTCGGACGTGGAACGGCTGTTCCGGCCCAAGGCCCAGGAGAAGGCCCTCGAATTCAAGGTGGTTGTGGCCGACAGCGCACCCCGGGTGGTGATCGGTGATCCGACGCGCCTGCGCCAGGTACTGATGAACCTGGTGGGCAATGCCTTCAAGTTCACCGCGGCAGGCCACATCGGCGTCCACGTGGCAGCCAGCCCCGGCGAGGCCGGCCGCACCCGCTTGCGCTTCACGGTCAGCGACTCCGGCATCGGCATCGCTCCGGAAAAGTGCCGAAACATCTTCACCCCCTTCGAGCAGGCCGACATGTCCACCACCCGCCGCTACGGCGGCACCGGCCTGGGCCTCGCCATCTGCCGCATGCTGTGCGACCTCATGGATGGCGAGATCGGCGTGGACAGCACGGAAGGCAGCGGCTCGCGCTTCTGGTTCGTGGTCAGCCTGGCCAGTGCCAACGCCGAGGAAGACCCCACCCCCGAAGCGCCCCGTGCCATCCTGCGCCGCAGCACCCGCATCCTGGTGGTGGAGGACAACGCGATCAATCGTCTGGTCCTGGGCCGCATGCTGGAGCGCCTCGGCGCCCACGATCTGGTCTATGCCGAAAACGGCGAGGAAGCCCTGGCGCGCTGCGCCGAGGCCGCCTACGAGCTCATCTTCATGGATGCCCGCATGCCCCGGCTCGATGGCATCGCTGCCACCCGCGCCCTGCGGGCGGCCGGCAACCGGGCCTACATCATCGGTGTCAGCGCCGACGCCATGAGCGACGAACGCCAGGCCGCCCTCGACGCGGGCATGGACGACTACGTGGTCAAGCCGGTGGCCCGCGAGGCACTGGCCGAGGCAATCCAGCGCTGGCGGCAGATCCTGATCGCCGCCCACCAGGCGAGCCTGCCCCGTCAGGCCGACACCGAAGCCTGAGCCAGACCGCAGATTTGCTTACAAAACCCCCGCACCGGAGGGATGCGGGCTCGCTATCCTTGATTCATCCCTGCACCGGGAAACGAGGAGAGCACCATGAACAACATCCGCCAACTGATCACCGCCGGCCTGCTGGTCAGCCTGGGGCTGGGCCTGTCATCGGGCGCCAGCGCCCATGGCGGCGGCCGGGACTACCGCCATGGATACGGCGAACGCCACCACGGCTGGAGGCATCACTACCACCCGCCTGCACCCCGCTACTACCCGGCGCCCCGGGTGGTCTATCAGCCCATGCCCTACTATGGTCCCCCACCCCGCTACGCCTATACGCCCCAGCCATCCTTGGTGATCGGCATTCCGCCGCTGGTCATTCCGCTACGCTGAAACTGCTGAGGCCCGCAAAGGGCAGGGAAACACCCGGGGAGAAGGCGAGCTGGAGCGTGGCCGGTCTGCCGGCCCTGAGACCAAAGAGGTCTTCCATGCAGCAGATATGGGCCCGGGTGCTTTCCTCGATCAGGCCCCGGACGATGGTCACACAGCCCTCGGCCCCGGCTTCCACCATCAGGCTGACACGCTTTTCGAGCACCGCCCGGTCGGCGGCGTAGAGCACATCGCCGTGCTGCAGCACATGGGTGCGCAGGCAGTTGTCGGTCGCCCCCACGGTCAGCCTCGCAACCAGGTATTGAATGCGCTGGGCCGCATCCACATTGGCAAGAGCGAGCTTGCCCATCAGCTCCATCAGGCAGAGGCTGGTGCGGCGGGCAGAATCCGGCGTGGTCCACATGGGCTCAAGGTCTCGGTTGGGTGGGCAGGCCCCGGACACCGGCAAGCCGGATCGTCGGGCATGAATGACTCACGGCGCAGACACCGCCGGTGGCGCACCGGGCAGCAGGCCGCACTCCCCATCGGGACAGTGTCGCACACCCGCGGCGGCACATGTCCGCGCGTCGGCCTTCCCGTGGCACGGGGCGCAGGGAACGAACAATAAACGTATCGATGTGTAAGTCCATGGGCAGCCTGGGCGGTGTCCGCAGGGGAGACTTCATCCGGCCGGGAAAGCTGTCGCAACCCCGAGCGCGACATTCTGCGCCGATTGCGGCAGATTGTCTCAACCCGCCGGCCACAGCCAGGCGGCACCGCGCACGCCCGAGGAATCCCCATGGACAGCGCGGACCAGGCGGGTATCCACCTGATCCGAAAAGACATGGGCGCACCAGCGCTGCGGCACCTGGACATACAGACGCGCCAGGTTCGAGAGGCCCCCGCCCAACACGATCACGTCCGGGTCGAGGAGGTTGATCACCCCGGCCAGCGCCCGGGCCAGACGCGCCTCGTAACGCTGCAGGGTGGTTTCGCAGGCGGCATCGCCGGCTGCGGCGCGGGACACGATGGCCTCCGGCGTCAGCGCCGCGCCGTTGCGGCGGGCATGGTCGGCGGCCATGCCGGGGCCGCTGAGATAGGTTTCGATGCAACCGGCGCGGCCGCAGTAGCAGGCAGGCAGGGGCACATCGTCGTCATCCGGCAGGGGCAGGGGGTTGTGCCCCCACTCCCCGGCGATGGCATTGGCCCCACCCAGCGCCCGCCCATTCACCACGATACCGCCCCCCACGCCGGTGCCGAGAATCACCCCGAACACCACCCCGGCCCCCGCCGCCGCACCATCCACGGCCTCTGACAGGGCAAAGCAGTTGGCGTCGTTGGCCATGCGCAGCTCACGCCCCAGGGCCGCCTGCAGATCACTCAGCAGGGGCTTGCCGATCAGGCAGGTGGAATTGGCATTCTTGATCAGCCCGCTGCGCAGCGAGAGGGCGCCGGGCATGCCCACCCCCACCGTTCCGCGCCGCCCCAGCTCGCCCTCCACCGCCGCCACCAGCCCGGCCACCGCTGCCACGGTCGCGCCATAGTCACCCTGCGGCGTCGCCACCCGCCGCCGGGCCAGGGTGCGGCCGTCTTCGTCGAGGGCGATGATTTCGATCTTCGTGCCGCCGAGGTCAATGCCGATGCGGAGTGCCATGATTGTCAGTGAATATTTGTTTCAAGGAACGAAGCGTCCGGAAAAATGCCGGGCGCGCTCCACATAACGCCAATCTGCCTGCCGTCATGGGCATCGGCATGGGCGTCTGCCAAGCCAAATCCGTGCTGGCATGCTATGCCATAGATGCAGGGCGGCCAAGACGAGGCTCGCCCTCAGCCGACATCATCCGGCCTTCATTCACCGCAACAAGGGCCCGATAAGCGGCTAGCCAAGGTTTCAAGGATAATTATTGCCTCACCGCCCCCAGCCCAACACCATGCCCAGGCCCTTGCCGGAAATAGGCTCCCTCTTCCTGAGCGCCACCGCGCGGGATTGCGAGACGCCGCGCAAGGACATCAAGCGCGCCGTGGAGAAGATCCCGGTGCTGATCACCCTGCAGGAAGACTGGACCAACCCGGCGGCCTACGTGGAGGACGTGTGCCGCGACAAGCTCACCGCCTGTGACGGCTATGTGGGGCTGTTCGGCCATCGCTACGGGTGGACGCCCCCCGGCTTCCAGGAGTCCATCACCGAGCTGGAGTTCCGCTGGGCCACCCACCACTGGCACGCCTGCCACACGCCCCCCGTCTTTCTCTTCATTCCGCGCACCGGCAGCGAGGCCGACCTGGCACTCAAGGCCAGCGCCGAAGCGGTCCTCGCCGAGGAATTCCCCGACGAGGCGGTCCGCGAGGCATCCCGACAGAAGCAGGCCGCCTTCAAGGCCGCGGTGGTCGCCTGGGCCGGCGGGCCGGGCCGCCTGATCAACCCGTTCAACGACACCATCGACCTGGTCGCCGGGCTGGTCAGCACCATCCACCACTGGAACCAGAAACTCATCCGCGAGGCGCCCGACAGCCCCCAAGCCGCCATCGGCAGGATTCCCGACAGCGAGCTGGGCGCCATCGGCCGCGAGCCCCAGATGAAGGCCCTCAAGCGTGCCCGCCGCGTGTTGTGCAAGCAGGCC
Source organism: Zoogloea sp. (assembly GCF_017302315.1). Classification (GTDB taxonomy): domain Bacteria; phylum Pseudomonadota; class Gammaproteobacteria; order Burkholderiales; family Rhodocyclaceae; genus Zoogloea. Next base: position 1,931 of record NZ_JAFLDT010000121.1, on the reverse strand, counting down.
GACAGCCTGGCGGCGGCCTTCCTGGTCCACGGCCCCGAGAACTGGGGGCAGCTCCAGTTTGCCCAGGCCCTGTACGCCTGGGGGCAGGACGAGGAGATGAGCGCCCTCAGCGGGCAGCCGCTCTACGGCCACGGGTCGGCAGCCCTGATCCTTCAGCTCGGCGCCCTGCTGCGGGTACCCAGCCTGGAGGGGCCGGATGTGGGCCGCCTGGCAGGCCGCGTGCTGGCACGCCTTGAGGAAGCGCCCCTGCTGTTCATCCTGCCTTCTGTCGGGAGCGACCCGGACCGGCTCACCGATTTCGTCACGGGCTTCTGGCGCCCCCTGGTGGATGCGCTCGCGACCGGTGCCCGCACGCCCCCCCACCGGCTGATCTGTGTCGTCATCGATCACGCCCCCCTCGCCGCCCCGGATGCGGCCCTGGTGCAGGCGGCGGACACCGACGCCACCGACTTCCGCTGCCTGCAGGCCCTGCCCGGGCTGACCGCCCTCACCGACGAAGACGTGGAAGCGTGGCTCGAACAGAGCTGCCGCAACCTGAACGCCCCGCAACGCCGGGCCATCGCCGCCGACGCGGCGGACGCCGCCGGCACACCACCCGACATTGTCTACAACCGCCTCGCCCGCAATGGCTTCTGGGCGGACTGACCACAAAGGAAAGCGCCCGTGCCCCATCCCTACGCCACCTACACCGGCCAGCAAAGCGCCGGCTACATCGCCTCGCCCCAGACCGCCGAGATCGTCAACCTGGCCATCCACCTGGGCCGCCCGCTGCTGGTGGAGGGCGAGGCCGGCTGCGGCAAGACCCGTCTGGCCGGCGCCATTGCCGAAGAGCTCCGCCTCGGCGAGGTGATCGCCGTGACGGTCAAGAGCACCAGCCAGGCCAAGGATCTGCTCTACCGCTTCGACGCCCTGCGCCGCCTGCAGGACGCCCAGGATCGCACCAACACCAAAGCCCACCACATCCACCCCTACATCAGCCTGGAGCCCCTGGGCCGCGCCATCCAGCAGGGCCTGCCCGGCGTGGTGCTGATCGACGAAGTGGACAAGGCCGATATCGATTTCCCCAATGATCTCCTCGACGTTCTCGACCGCTTCGAGTTCGACATCGAAGACCTGCCCGCCGACGAGAGCGCAGCCTGCATGGCCCAGCGGGGCTTCGGGCGGCACGTGAGCGGGCCGCCGGAGGGCACCCGCCCCATCGTGCTTATCACCAGCAACCGGGAGAAGCAGCTCCCGGAACCCTTCCTGCGGCGCTGCCTGTATGTGCAGCTCGACTTCCCCAGCGACCCGGCCATGCTCGCCGAGATCGTGCGCAAAAACCTGGCCACCCGCGTGGATGCCCTCAGTGACACCCTGATCGCCGGCGCCGTGGCGCGCTTTTGCGAGATCCGCCAGCGCGCCCACGACCTCAAGCTGCAGAAGCTCCCGGCCACCAGCGAGCTGGTGGACTGGGTGCGGGTGCTGCACTGGAAGGGCCGCCGGGCCGAGGACATCCGGCCGGACGAGCTGGCCGCCAGCGACCAGGCCCTGCTCTTCAAGATTCGCGACGACATCCGCCGTTACAGCGCCCGCACCGCCAACGAGGCCGGCCGGTGACACGCCCCCCGGCCCTGCCGCCCCTGCTCCACGGCCTGTTTCATGAACTCGTGGCCCAGGGCGTGCCCATCGGCACCCGCGACTACCTGGACGGCCTGCGCGCCCTGGCCGCCGGCTACGGCAGCAGCCCCGACGGCCAGGGCGAACGCCAGGCCCTGGCCCGCCTGGCCCAGACCCTGTGGGCGCGCTCCGATGAAGAACACCGCCTCATCGCACGCTGGTTCGCCCACATCCCCGCCACACCAGCCGACCTGCTCGCCGCCGTCGATACTGCGCTGGCCCACCTGGACGCGGCGCGGGCCGACACCCCGGGCACCGTCGACACCGCGCCACAC
>NZ_JAFLDT010000120.1 GCF_017302315.1 Zoogloea sp. | reverse complement strand
GCCGACAGCCGGCCGGCCAGCACATCGTGGCCGCCCACCCACAGGATGAAGGCCACCGCGCCGAACACCAGCACCATCACCGCCGCCACCAGCCGCGCCCGGTTGGCGACACGCGCCTTGGCGGTGTCGAAGCTGGACTCCACCAGCCGGCCAAAATCCCGGCGGTCGGCGTCCTCGTGGCCATAGGCCTGGACGATGCGAATCTCGTGGATGGTCTCGTCGATGCGGTTGCCCAGCTCGGCCACCCGGTCCTGGCTCTCGCGGGCCAGGCGGCGCACCCGCCGGCCGTACAGGATGATCGGCACCACCACCAGCGGCACCCCGCCCACGGTGAGCAGGCTGAGCTTGAGGCTGGTGGTGAACAGCATCACCAGCCCGCCGGCCAGCAGCAGCGCGTTGCGCAGGGCGATGGAGAGGCTGGAGCCGATGACGTTTTCGAGCTGGGTGGTGTCGGCGGTGAGGCGGGAGATCACCTCGCCGGTTCGCCCGGCCTCGAACCACGCCGGCGGCAGGGTGAGGAGATGATCGAAGACGCGCCGGCGGATGTCGGCCGTCACCCGCTCGCCCAGCCACGACACGTTGTAAAAGCGCAGATAAGTGGCGCCGGCAAGCAGCACGATCAACCCGCCCATGCTGGCGAGGGTGCGATCGAGCCAGGCCGGATCGCCGGCCGAGAAGCCCTTGTCGATCACTGCCCGCAGGCCCTGGCCGACGGCCAGCATGGTGCCGGCGGCGATCACCAAGGCGATGGCGGCGATGAAGACGCGGCGACGATAAGGGGAAAGCAGCTGGACGAGGATGCGGAACATGGGCGCGTGGCGGAACAAACGGTAATGCGCAGTATGACGGAGGGACGGTAAGCTATGGCGCTCGTCTTCCGGAAACCTGAATCCATGCTGTCTTCTTCACCGCTTACCGCCGGGGTCACGCTGTTGATCGCCTTGTTGATGTTCGGCACCTGCTTTGCCGTGGGCAAGGGGCGCCACCGCTACGGTGTGGTCGCGCCCGCCGTCACCGGCCATCCGGTGTTCGAGCGGCTCTACCGGGTGCAGATGAACACCCTCGAATGGGCCGTGATGACTTTGCCCTGCCTGTGGATCTGCGCGGCTTACGTGAGCGATGGCGCCGCGGCGGTGCTGGGTGGCGTGTGGCTGGTGGGCCGGGTGTGGTACGCGGTGGGCTACGCGAAGGCGCCCGGGCTGCGGGCGAAGGGCTTCACCGTCGCCGCGCTGGCCTTCGGGGGGCTGGGGCTCCTCGCCGCTGGCGGAGTGATCGCGCAACTGGCGGGGGCCAAATGATGAAGCAGACCTACGTGATGCTGGCCGCTGCGCTGGCGGCTTCCGGCGCACTGGCCGCGCCACCCCTGCCGGCGCTGCGGGCAGACGGATCGGCGGTGACGGTCTCGGGCATCTCGTCCGGCGGCTACATGGCGGGGCAGTTTCAGGTGGCGTATTCGAAGCTCGTGCGGGGTGTCGGCATCCTCGCGGCCGGACCCTACGACTGTGCCGACGGCAGCGTCATCCGGGCGATGACCGCGTGCATGGCGCCCAACCGCTGGACGCCGCCGCCCAAGCCCGCCGACATCAAGCCGCGGATCGAATCCCGCGCCCGGCTCGATCTCATCGACCCGCCCTCGGCGCTCGCCGACGACAAGGTGTGGGTGCTCACCGGCAGCGCCGACCACACCGTCGAACGCCCGGTGGTCGATGCGCTGATGGCCTTCTACCAGCAGTGGGTGCCGGCGGCGTCCACCCGGCTGGTGACGCTGCCCGGCGCCGGCCACGCGATGATCTCGGTTGCCGACGGCAAGGCCAACGCGTGCAACACGTCCGAGCCGCCCTTCATCAACCGCTGTGGCGATTTCGATGCGCCGGGCGAGTTGCTCGGCCATCTCCTCGGCGGGCTCAACCCGCGGGTGGTGCCGGAACCCGGTAACCTCATCAGCTTCGACCAGCGCCCCTTCATCGGCGGCGCGCCCATCGATAACAGCATGGCGGACGAGGGCTTCGCCTACGTGCCGGCCGCCTGCCGTTCGGGCGGCTGCCGGGTGCATGTGGCGTTTCATGGCTGCCGGCAGGGCGTGGATGCGCTGGGCCGGCGCTTTGCCGAAGGGGCCGGCTACAACGCCTGGGCCGAATCCAACCGGCTGGTGATCCTCTATCCGCAGGTGGTGGCCCGGAGCGGCTGGGCGCCAGGGTCGCTACGCTGGGTGTACAACCCCAAGGGCTGCTGGGACTGGTGGGGCTATGCCTCGGTGGATTACGCCACGCGCAACGGGCCGCAGATGGTGGCGGTGCGCAAGATGATTTCCCGGCTGGCCGAGGCGCCGGCGCGGTGAACGAAAAAATCCGGCCGAGGCCGGATTTTTTGTGGGCAGGCCGGAAGGCTCACTTCTCGACGAAGGCCCGCTCGATCACGTAGTCGGCCGGGGCGCCGATGTGCGGGGAGATCTTGAAGCCGCGGGCGTCGAGCATCTTGCAGCAGTCGTCGAGCATGGCCGGGCTGCCGCAGATCATGGCCCGGTCCAGGGCCGGGTCGAGGGGCGGCAGGCCGGTGTCCTCGAAGAACTTGCCGGTGGTGATCAGATCGGTGACACGGCCCTGGTTGCGGAATTCCTCGCGGGTCACCGTGGGGTAATACACCAGCTTGTCGCGGACCTCCTGGCCGAAGAACTCGTTCTGGGGCAGGTAGTCTTCGATGAACTCGCTGTAGGCCAACTCGGACACATAGCGCACGCCGTGGAGCAACACCACCTTGTCGAAGCGCTCGTAGGTCTCCGGGTCCTGAATCACGCTCATGAAGGGCGCCAGGCCGGTGCCTGTGGAAAACAGGTAAAGGTTGCGGCCGGGCAGCAGATCGTGGAGCACCAGGGTGCCGGTGGGCTTCTTGCTCACCACGATGGGGTCGCCGGGCTGCAGATGCTGCAGGCGCGAGGTCAGGGGGCCGTTGGGCACCTTGATGCTGAAGAACTCCAGGTGCTCTTCATAGTTGGGGCTGGCGATGCTGTAGGCGCGGGTCAGGGGGCGACCTTCCACCTCCAGGCCGATCATCACGAACTGGCCGTTTTCGAAACGCAGGCCGGCGTCGCGGGTGACCTTGAAGCTGAAGAGGGAGTCGTTCCAGTGACGGACGGACAGAACGGTCTGGGTACTCAGTTTGCTCATGACAGGGCCTGCTCGGGTTGGCGTTGACGTGCCCATTCTAGTCAGTGCCATAAATCTGTAAAATGGATTGTATTGATATATATATTCTATTGTGTAGATATGAAGTACACCCTCCGCCAGTTGGAGATCTTCCTCGCCGTGGCCCGCCACGAAAGCGTGTCCCGGGCCGCAGAGGAGCTGTCCCTGTCCCAGTCGGCCACGAGCACGGCCCTGGGTGAGCTGGAGCGGCAGTTCGACACCCAGCTTTTCGACCGCATCGGCAAGGCCCTGCGCCTGAACGAGCTGGGCCAGGTGGTGCAGCCCCACGCGGTGCAGCTCATCGAGCACGCCCGGGAGATCGAGGCCCTGCTGGCCCGGCAGACCGACTTCGGCCCCCTCCAGATCGGTGCCACCCTCACGGTCGGCAACTACCTCGCCACCCTGATCGCCGCCGATTTCCTGCGCCAGCACCCGAGCGCCCGGGTGAAGCTGACGGTCCATAACTCGGCCACCATCGTCCATCAGCTGACCCGCTATGAACTTGACCTGGGCTTGATCGAGGGTAGCTGCCGTCATCCGGATCTGCTTGTCGAGCCCTGGGTGGAGGATGAGCTGGTGGTGTTCTGCGCCCCGGGGCATGCCCTGGCCCATGGCCGCCCGGTGGACATGGATGAGCTGGCCGGGCAGGACTGGATCCTGCGGGAGATCGGCTCGGGCACCCGCGAGACCTTCGATCAGGCCCTGCGGCATTTCTCCGGGGAGGTGAAGGTGCGCCTGGAGCTCGAGCACACGGAGGCCATCAAGCGCACCGTGGAGAGCGGGCTGGGCATCGGCTGCATCTCGCGGCTGGCCCTGCGCGACGCCTTTCGCCGGGGCAGCCTGGTGTCCATCGAGACGCCGCAGCTCGATCTGCGCCGCCAGTTCCAGTTCGTGACCCACAAGCGCAAGTACGTGACCGCCGGCATGCGCGAGTTCATCGCCCTGTGCCGACAGATGACGGCCGGGGTGACGCGCAGCGATCTGATCGACCTGCCCTACGTCCCCTGAGTGTTCAGCCCCTGTGGGAAAGTCCCCGGCAATTCACACAGAACGTGGGCAAGCCTGTGGACAAGGTGTGGGGGGCGCTGTCATGTGCCGGACACATAAGGTATTTTTGCCTTTGCCTAAAAATAGAGCAATCCTGTTGATTTTGCGGCTTGAATAGTTTTTATCTATTCACACAAAACCGGGGATAAGCTGTGGACAAGCTGTGTGGCGGTGCAGCAGAGCCTTGATCCAAAAGAAGAAAGATGCGCTGCCTCAAAATGGGGCAGTACATGTCCAAGCTGGTGCAGTGATGTTTTATCCCCGGCCGAGGTGGGCAAGGGTGTGGACAAACTGTGGGGTCGGGCAGCAAGGCCTTCACGCGTAAGGGTTTTGTGCTGTTGCCTAAAAATTAGGCAGCGGCGTGAACCGGCCTTTCGGGGGTCGGCCCGGGCGGCCTTTGTTAGAATCCCTGTCACTCTCGCATTTCCAGCTGCTGCCCATGACGACACCCGTCTGTTACACCATCCAGGCCGTCCATCCGGCGGCGCATCTGTTTGAAGTCAGCGTTCACCTCGACGACCCTGACCCGGCCGGGCAGGTGTTCACCCTGCCGGCGTGGATTCCCGGCAGTTACATGATCCGGGAGTTCGCCAGAAACATCGTCAGCCTGTCGGCCAGGGCCGGCCGGCAGGCGTTGGAGGTCACACGACCCGACAAGCACACCTGGCAACTGCCGGCCGGTATCCGGGGTCCGGTCAGCCTGAGCTACACCGTCTACGCCTGGGATCTGTCGGTGCGCACGGCCCATCTCGACCAGACCCACGGTTTTTTCAACGGCACCAGCGTCTTTTTGTGTGCCCGGGGCCATGAGGGGCGGGCTCACCGGGTGGACATCCGCCCCCCGGTGGGCATGGAGGACGCGGGCTGGCGGGTGGCCACCAGCCTGCCCGAGGCCGACGGCGAAAAGGGGGCTGCCGAGCGCTACGGCTTCGGCCTTTACCGGGCGCCGGACTACGATGCCCTGATCGACCATCCGGTGGAAATGGGGCGCTTCAGCCTGGCCGAGTTCGACGCCTGCGGGGTGCCCCACGCGGTGGCCATCACAGGCCGCCACGACTGCGACCTGGGCCGCCTGGTGGAGGATCTGAAGCCCATCTGCGAGGCGCAGATCCGCCTGTTTGGCGAGCCCGCGCCGATGGATCGTTATGTGTTCCTGGTCATGGCGGTGGGGGATGGCTACGGGGGCCTCGAACACCGTGCCTCCACGGCCCTGCTGTGCAGCCGGGCCGATCTCCCCCATGTGGGCCTGGATGCGCCGAGTGAGGGCTATCGCCAGTTCCTGGGCCTGTGCAGCCATGAGTACTTCCACACCTGGAACGTCAAGCGCATCAAGCCGGCGGCCTTCGTGCCCTACGATCTGTCCCGGGAGAACTACACCCGCCTGTTGTGGGCCTTCGAAGGCTTCACGTCCTACTACGATGATCTGATGCTGGTGCGCAGCGGGCGCATCAGCGTGGCCGACTACCTGGGCTTGCTCGGCAAGACCCTCACCCAGGTGCACAAGGGCAGCGGCCGCCGCAAGCAGAGCGTGGCCGAGTCGTCCTTCGAGGCGTGGACCAAGTATTACCGGCAGGACGAGAACAGCCCCAACGCCATCGTCAGCTATTACACCAAGGGTTCCCTGGTGGCCATGCTCCTCGATCTGCGCCTGCGCGTGGAGAGCGGGGGCGCCCGCAGTCTCGATGACCTGATGCGTGCCCTGTGGCAGCGCCATGGCCAGAGCGGAGTGGGGGTGGCCGAGGACGGCCTGTTTGCGCTGGCGGCGGAGATCGGTGGCGCCGAGATCGGCCGTTGGCTGCAGGCCCTGGTGGAGGGCACCGATGAACTGCCCCTCGAAGCCTGGCTCAAGCGGGTGGACGTGAGCCTGATCTGGGAGGCGGCGACAACGGCGCCCAGCCTGGGCGTGCGCACGGCGGCCGATGGCGATGCCGTGCGCCTGGCCAATGTCTTCGATGGCGGGGCGGCCCAGGCGGCCGGCCTGTCTGCGGGGGATGTGCTGGTGGCCCTGGATGGCCTGAAGGTGAATGTGGGCAATCTGGACAAGTTGCTGGCCCGCCGCCAGCCGGGCGAGGAGGTGGAGATCCACGCCTTCCGCCGGGACGAGCTGATGCACTTCGCGGTAAGCCTGCAGGAGGCGCCCCGGGATACGGCAAAGCTGAGCCTGGTGGAGGAGGGGGGCAGCCCCGCTCACCTGGCGCTCAGGGAGGCCTGGCTGGGGGGCTGAAGCGCTGTCACTGCGACCCCCGTGCTCCGCCGCTGCGCCTGGGGTGCAGCCCTCGGGGAGCGCTCAAAGGAAGCGGTCGGGGGTCAGGCGCAGGCCGAAGGAAAACCAGCGGCTGTCGGTGGAGCCGTTCAGTTCGCGCCCGAAGGTGGCATCCACCTGGACGCGCTCGGGCACGATGGCGAAGCGGGCGCCGGCCTGCCAGAAGGGGCCGCTGCGGTTGTCGCCGAAGGCTTCGGCAATGGCTGTGAGGCGTTGGCTCACGTGAAACTCCCCGCCCACTCCCCAGGTGAGGCGGTGGTCGCCGGAGGCCTTGTCCTTCAGCCAGCCCAGGTTGTGATGAAGCACCACCTTGTCGTCGGCGAAGGAGAAGGAGATCGGCACATAGACAAAGGTGTTGCCGAGCAGGTTGGGGCCGGGGTTGATGTCCGGATGCTGCACGCTGCCGGCGGCGAGGCCCCAGCCCCAGCCATTGGTCTCCAGGGGGCGGAAGAGCGTCTTGAACTGGAACATGTAGTCCCGGGTGGCGCTTTCGCCATTGTTTTTGGCACGTCCGCCGCCAAAGGTGAATTCCAGATTGCCCCACGGGTTGCAGGCCGGCAAGGCCCACACCTCACGGCTTTCCGGATAGACCCGCATCCAGCTTTCGAGCTGGCAGCTACCGGCCGTGGTCAGGCGGGCATCGTCGGTCACGAAGGGGCGGGCAGCCAGGGCGGGCAGGGCCAGAGCCTGGAGCAGCGCAAGGAGGGCGAGTCTGTTCATGCTGCGGATTCTGGCAGTGGCGTGTTATTCCTGCGTGACAGATCCGGCCCCGTTGCGTGAGACGATGTGCAGGTAGGTGCCGAAGAGCAGGGCAGCGGCCATGTTGCTGAGTACGCAGGCCTGCCAAAAACCGGCCACGCCCTGGGGGGGCAACAGGCTGCCGAGGCCGTGGTAGGCCAGCCCGTAGCCCCCTGCCAGGCCGATGCCCCAGAAGCAGAGGGTGTGTACGAGCATCGGGCCGAAGGTGATCTTGTAGCCGCGCAGGGCATGGGCGGCGACGGTCTGGATGGCGTCGAAGAACTGGTACAGGCAGATGTAGATCACCAGGGACACGGCCAGGCGGCTGACCGCCGGATCGGCGGTGTAGGCCGCCATCAGGGCATCGCGATACAGCCAGGCGACGATGCTGACCAGGGTGGACAGGCCGGTGGCCAGCAGGATGCCGACCCGTGTAGCCTGCCGGGCGGCGTGCCCGTCCCGGGCGCCGAGGGCCTGGCCGACCAGCACCAGGGTGGCAATGGCCAGGGCCAGGGGCAACATGTAGATGAGGGCCGACAGGTTGCCGACAATGCGGTGGCCGGCTACCACCGTGGCGCCCAGCCGAGCCACCAGCAGGGCGATCAGGGTGAAGGCTGTGATTTCGACGAAGCTGGAAAAGCCCATGGGCAGGCCGAGGCGCAGCAGTTCGCCGATGGGGCCGGCCCGGGGGCGTGTCCACCGGGAGAACAACTGATAGGGCGCGTAGGCCGGTGCCCGCAGCACGTGCAGCCCGGCACACAGCAGCGCCAGCCAGCCCATGCAGGCACTCGAGACGGCACAACCGGTACCCCCCAGGGCGGGGACGCCCGGCAGATATCCGTTGATCAAGGCCCAAGAGAGGGGGATGTGTACGCCGGTGGTGGTGAGGCTGATCACCATCAGCACCCGGGTACGGCCCAGGGCATTGGTGAAGGCATAGAAGGTTCGGTAGAGCAGCACTGCGGGCAGCCCCCAGGCGATCGTCGCCAGGTAGTCCCGGGCGCCGGCTTCGACTTCCGGGCTGATCTCGGAGAGCTGCATCAGCCAGTCGGGATGGCGCAGGAAGAGGACGGCCGGAATGCCCAGGGCCAGGGCGAGCCAGAAGCCCTGTTGCACCGCCGGGCCGATGGCGTCCTTGCGCCCGGCGCCCACATGATGGGCCACGGTGGGGGCGACCGCCTGCAGGATGCCGACCATCAGCATCACGATGGAGATGTAGATGCCGCTGCCGACGGCTACGGCGGCCAGATCGGCGGTGCCGTAGCGACCGGTCAGGACAGTGTCGCTGACCATTTGGGTCATCGAGGACAGCTGGGCGATCAGAACCGGCCAGGCGAGATCAATGATGCGGCGGGCGAGGCCGGGCTGGGCGGTGTTCTGGCTCATGGGGAGCGTAGTGTAGCGATTCGCAGGCGTGCAGCAGTGTTTGTGAAGGAATCGGGTCACGCAGTCATCCACACGCGCTTAGCTGAAGTAGCCATGGACAAACCAGCCGTGGGGGGGCTGACGTTCCTGGAAGATCCACACCAGGCAGTCGTCGTGGCTGCGGGCGACGAAGTAGTCCCGGCTCACGTCCGCGCCAGGCCCGTCCCACCAGCCCGCTTCGATGCGCTCGGGTCCGGCGAGCAGACTCTCTGCCGGGGGCCGGGCCATGGGCCGGGGGGT
>NZ_JAFLDT010000012.1 GCF_017302315.1 Zoogloea sp. | reverse complement strand
CATCGTCAGACTACCCCATACAAAACCCCCTGCGCCATGAGGCGACAGGGGGTTTATGTTTTAAAGCCAACAAACACGATCTACCCTCAGCAACCAAAGACAGGCCGGCGAAGCCGCATGGCGTGAAGGGGCCGATCATCTGGACTTCGTCTGGTCTGCTCCTTCAAGCACAGTAGCCGGCATGAGCGGACATTCACTCCGCCGATGCTGCAGACAGGCAGCAAAAAGCCTGGCCGGGATTGGATCCTGGCCAGGCTTTTTGTCGTCAGGAGGGCGATCAGAGCATCATGACCACCGACTTGGATTCGGTGTAGAGGTCGAGCACGGCCCGGCCCATTTCACGTCCAATGCCGGACTGCTTGTATCCCCCGAAGGGCATCGAGTTGTCGAGGATGTTGTGGCAGTTGACCCAGACCGTCCCGGCTTTGATCTTGGGGATCAGGCGGTGCACACGGGACAGATCGTTGGACCAGATGCTGGCTGCGAGGCCGTAAGGGGTGTCGTTGGCACGACGCGCCACTTCATCGAGGTCTTCGTAGGGCATGGCCACGACCACGGGCCCGAAGATCTCTTCGCGCACGACGCGCATGTCCTCGCGGGTATCGACGAGTACCGTCGGTTTGACGAAGTAGCCCGGGCCGTTGCCGGCGTTGCCGCCTGCGATGGCACGGGCGCCTTCGTCGTAGCCGCTCTTGATGTAACCGAGGACGCGCTGATGCTGAGCAGCGGAAACCAGTGGGCCGATCTGGGTGCTGGGGTCGATGCCCGCGCCAATCTTCATGCCATTGGCGATTCCGGAGAGTCCTTCGACCACTTCATCGAAGCGGCTGCGGTGGATGTAGAGGCGGGAGCCGGCGGTGCAAACCTGGCCCTGATTGAAGAAGATCGCCTGGGCAGCGCCAGCCGCGGCCTGTGCAGGATCGGCGTCATCCAGCACGATAACCGGACTTTTGCCGCCCAGTTCGAGGGAGAAGCGGGTCATGTTGTCGAGGGCGGCCTTGCCGACCAGCTTGCCGACTTCGGTGGAGCCGGTGAAGGCGACCTTCTCGATGCCCTTATGGGCGGCGAGCGCCGCGCCCGCGGTATGCCCATGGCCGGTGACGACGTTGAGCACGCCATCCGGATAGCCGGCCTCCTGCACCAGTTCGCCGAAGCGCAAGGCGGACAGCGGGGTCTCCTCGGCGGGTTTGAGGATCATGGTGCAGCCGGCGGCCAGGGCAGGGCCGACCTTCCACGCGGCCATCAGTAACGGGAAGTTCCAGGGGATGATGGCACCGACCACGCCGACGGCTTCCCGCCGGGTGAAGCCGAAGAATTCCCGGTCGCGCACCAGCGGTACGGAGAGGTCCATCGTCGAGCCTTCGATCTTGGTGGCCCAGCCGGCCATGTAGCGCAGGAAATCGATCGACAGGGCCACGTCCACGTGGCGGGCCATGGTGACGGGCTTGCCGTTGTCGATGGCTTCAAGTTCTGCCAGTTCCTGCGCATTGGCCTCCAGCAGGTCGGCCAGCCGGAGGAGCAGGCGTTCGCGGTCGATCGGCCGCATGCGTGACCATTCGCCTTCTTCAAAGGCATGGCGGGCGGCGGCGACCGCCCGGTCGATGTCGGCTGCGTCCCCGGCGGGAACCTGGCAGAAGGCTTCGCCGCTGGCGGGGTCGATGACGGGGAGAATGGCGCCGCTCAGCGCGTCGACCCTTTCGCCGCCGATCAGCATGCGCTGGGGACGCGCGAGAAAGGCCGAGGTGCCTTCACTCAGGGGGATACCGTGGAATGTCTTCATGCGTAGTGTCTCCTTCTATCGGTCTTGTGGTTGTAATGCTGGGTGCTCAGCACTCGCCAGGGGTGCCCCGTACCACGCCGGCGCGGGTGCTGGCGGTCGCCCTGGCGAGGGCGATGGCGTCTTCATTGAGTTCGAGGTGATTGGCGAGACGCTGGATCAGGTGACCTTCGAGCTTTTCGAGGCCATCCACGTAGGCCACCTCCCAGAGCATGGCGAGGATCTCCTGACGCTCTGCGGGGTCGAAGCCGACCCGCACGGCCTCGGCGAACTCCCAGTCGTCGAGGGCTTCGGCGTAGCGCACCTCGGCAATCGCGAGCAGTTGTTCGACCTGTTCGGGGGGGAGCTGGAAACGGGCCATCAGCAGCCGCTTGACGGCCTGCTGCTCGACCTCGGAGGCCGAGCGGTCCACATACATGGTTTCCAGCAGAAGGGCGGCCACCGCAATCAGGCGACGCTCGAAGGGCCCCTGTTCGCTTGCTTCAGCCTGCACTTCGCCCCGCAGCAGGCCAATCAGTCTTTCCAGCATGCTCTTTCCTTCTGCTCAGTGAGTGTGTGAGTCCTGGACCAGGCCGTTCTGGCCCAGCAGGATGAGGTTGCCGCCGTCCGCCGCAACAGCCGCCAGATTCTGACGGTCCTCGCGGATGGTGGTGACGAGCTGGCCGTCCTTGTCGGTGACGGTGGCGCCTCCGGTTCCGACCAGCACGAGGTGGCCGTCCGGCTTCTCCACGCCGCCGGTCAGGGCCTGGGTGGTGGCGGTCTCGAGAACCTTCCAGTGATCGCCCAGATCTGCGCTCTCCAGCACCTTGCCGCTCATGCCGAGCAGCAGGACCTGGCCGTTCCTGCGCTGCAGGCCGCTCCACAGGGATCCGGTTGCGCCGGTGTTCAGGCGCTCCCAGTGCTGCCCGCCGTCTTTCGAGCGGAAGGCGCTGCCGCTCTCGCCGGCGGTGAAGAGGGTGCCGTTGGGGCCGGAGAACACGTGATTGAGGTGCAGGTCGGCATCCCGGCCTTCCCCCACCTGCATGGGTTCCCAGTTCTTGCCGCCATCGCCGGTCTGCAGGGCGGTGCCGTAGGCACCCACCACGAAGCCGTGCTCGGCGTCGGTGAAGTGCACCCCTAGCAGGACCGGCTTGTCGTCGACGGTATGCTGGATGGCCCAGGTGTCTCCTCCATCTCGGGTGACCAGGATGATTCCGCCGTGTCCGACCGCCCAGCCATTCTTTGCGTCGGCGAAGCTGACCGCGGTCAGCAGGCCGCTGACCGGCACCGCAGCCGCCTGCTGCCAGGTCTTGCCGGCATCACTGGGGCGGATGATGGTGCCGTAGTCGCCGACGGCCACCAGCGTCTCGCCTGCCTTGCTGACCGCCACCAGGCCTGCCCGGGTGGCGAGCCGGGCCTTCATTGCGGGGACTTCACCGGCAGCCGGTGGGGTGGCCGGGGAGGTGGCCAGCACGATGCCCGCAGCCAGACTGGCCAGCAGCGTGAGGCTAGCAGTAAGTTTCAGTTTCATGCGTGCGTCTCCATCAATGCATCATCAGGGGGGCCTTGACCGGGCCGCGCCGGGGGATCAGGACGTCGATCATCACCGCCAGGGCCGGCAGCAGGGTGATGGCCATGATCATGTTCACCATGAACATGAAGGTCAGCAGCATGCCCATGTCGGCCTGGAACTTGAGGGCCGAGAAGGACCAGGTGGCCACACCGATGGACAGGGTCACGGCGGTGAACACGGTGGCCACGCCCACTTCGCGCAGGGCCTGCTTGAAGGCGGTGACGATGTCCTCGCCGTGGGACAGGTGCATCTGCAGACGGTTGTAGATGTAGAAGGCGTAATCCACGCCGATGCCCACCGCCAGCACCATCACCGGCAGGGTGGCCACGGTGAGGCCGATGTCCAGGGACTTCATGAACCAGTAGCCCAGGAAGGTGGCCAGGGTGAGGGGCACGCAGCAGGCGATCATGGCTCGCCAGTCGCGGTACACCAGGAACACCAGCACCAGGATGGTGGCGTACACATAGAGCATCATCGGCAGCTCGGAATGCTCAACCACCTCGTTGGTGGCAGCCTGCACGCCTGCGTTGCCGCTGGCCAGGCGCACCGTGACGCCGGGGAAGGGGTTGGTGTCGCGATACACCTTCACCGCCTCCACCACCTGCTTGATGGTGCTGGCCTTGTGGTCGGCCAGGTAGAGGTTGACCGGCAGCAGGGTGCACTCGGCGTTGTAGAGGCGCAGGCCTTCGGGCACCTGGCGCACGGCTTCGCCGAGGGTCAGCTCTTCCTGGGGCAGCGACGCCCATTTGGGGTTGCCTTCATTCACCCCCGACGCCGCCAGCTTGGTGAGGGTCGGCAGGGACTGGGCGGAGAGCACGCCGGGCACATTGGTGAGATACCAGGTGAGGCGATCCACGTAGGCCATCACCTCATGCTTGTAGCAGCCGTCCTTGGGCGTCTCCACCACCACGGTGAGCATGTCCAGGCCCAGCCCGAAGCGGCTCACCACGGCCTCCACGTCCTGGTTGTAGCGGGAGTCGTTGTGCAGCTCGGGCGCGCCCGGCAGCACGTGCCCCACGTGGCGGCCCTGGCTCTGCCACACCGCAACGCCCAGCAGCACCAGCCCGACCAGGGTGCCCAGCAAGGCGTTGCGGGGGTTGGCGATGTGCACGCCCAGGCTGGCCATCATGCGGTTGCGCATGGCTTCCATCTTGCCGGCGCGGGCCACGAAGGCGGCGTCGAAATTGAAGAAGCTGGCCAGCACCGGCAGCATGATCAGGTTGGTGACGATCTTGTAGGCCACCCCCACCGAGGCGGTGATGGCCAGCTCGCGGATCATCGGGATCGGCACCAGCACCAGGGTGGCGAAACCCACGAAGGCGGTGATCAGGGCCAGGGTGCCGGGCACCAGCAGGCCGGTGAAGCTGCGCGTGGCGGCGGTGAAGCCGTCGGCGCCGTTGATGACCTCCTTGGCGATGTAGTTCACCTGCTGGATGCCGTGGGACACGCCGATGGCAAACACCAGGAAGGGCACCAGCACGGCCAGCGGATCGAGCCCGAAACCGAGCAGGGTGATGGTGCCGAACTGCCACACCACCGACACCAGGGAGCTGGCCAGAGGCAGGAAGGTGAGCACCCAGGAGCGGGTGTACCAGTACACCGCCGCGGCGGTCAGCAGGAAGGCCAGGGCGAAGAACTCGACGACGCTGGTGGCCCCCTCGGAAATGTCACCCATCTGCTTGGCAAAGCCGATGATGCGCACCTGGGTGTCGGCGTCGGAGAACTTGTCGCGCACCTCCGCCTCCAGGCGCTGGCTGAACTCGAAGTAGTCCAGGCGCTTGCCGGTGGCGGGATCAGGGTCGGCCAGCTCGGCCACCACCATGGCGCCGGAGCCGTCGTTGGCCACCAGGCTGCCGACGAAGCCACCAATGATGGTGCGCTCGCGGATGCCGGCGATGTTGTCGGGGGTGAGGGATTTCACCGTCACGTCTCCGCCGATCACGTCCTCGGCCTTCATCCCCTCCTCGGTGATCTGCACCGCCCGGGTGTTGGGCGTCCACAGGGAGGTGACGGTGCGCCGGTCCACGCCGGGCATGAAGAACAGGGTCTGGGTGACGTCGTACAGTTTGGTGAGGGCCTTCTCGTTCCAGATGTCGCCCTTCTTCGCCTCCACCACCACGATGATGCGGTTGGCGCCGAAGAGGACGTCCCGGTACTGGTTGAAGGTCTGGATGTATTCGTGGTCCTGCGGCAGCTGCTTGTCGAAGCCGGCCGACATCCTGAGCTGTGCGGCAAACACCCCCATGAGGGCGGTAAAGGCCAGCAGCACGCCCAGGGTCAGCAGCCGGTGCCCGAAGAAGAAGCGCTGCAGGCCGATGACCAGTTTTTCGATCATGTTGGGATTTCCTGTCTGTGCCGGGGGGCCGGGCGGGTAATGCTGCCGGCGCCCCCGGGGCTGCGGGTCAGAACGAGTAGGAGACGCTGGCGGCCAGGAAGTCCCGGTCGCGCATCAGGTTGTTGTCGCCGCCACCGGAGAAGTTGGCGTACTGGAGGGCACCTTTCCAGCGGTCCCGGTAGTTGGCGAAGACCGACAGGGTCACCGCCTTGCGACCCTCCACGAAGGGCAGCGCGTTGGGCGCGGTGCCCTTCACGTCGTGGGCGAAGTCGATCTGCGGCGTGAGGGTGATGCCACTGCCGGCCACGTTGGGATAGTTGATGCCGATCTCCGCCACGTAACCCCAGGAAGTGCGGTTGGGGATGCCGTAGTTGGGCAGGAAGTACGGGATGTTGCCGCTGCGGTCCAGGTCCGGGTAATGGGCCACGGCGGCCTCGGCCAGGATGAAGCCGTCGGTGGCACCGAGGGCGGTGGCCAGCCCGCCGAGGGGGTCGTTGCGGGAGAAGGTGTAGAAGGCGGTGGTGTGGAACTGCCACTTCTTGTGCTCGACAAAGCCGGGGTGGCGGCCCACGTCATAGACGCTGTTCTTGTCGAACTTGCCGCCGAAGACCGAGCCGAAGGGCACGGTCGGGTCGACGCCCACGCTGTCCCGCGGGCGGAAGGACAGCTCCATGCCCACGGCCACGTCGCCCAGCTTGGTGTTGCCGGAGATGGCGAAGAGGTCGCGGTCCTGGCCGTAGGCCAGGAAGTAGCCGGTGACCGCCCCCGCGTCGCTGCCGGTGAAGCCCAGGAAGGGCAGCTTGTCGTGATAGCGCTGGTAGGTGAAGGCGAATTCGGTGTCGATGGATTCGGCGTTGTAACGGAAGTTGACCCCGTACTGACCGCCCTGCTTGGGCTTGGCCTGGCCCAGGTAGGGCACGGCCGTGCCGTTGAGGAGCATCTGCCGGTCGGTCAGGCCGGAGCGGTCGCCACAGGGCGTCGGCAGGGCGAAGTCGTTGCAGATGGAGGTCGGATAGTAGGCCACCCGGTTGCCCTGGCCGATCACGTCGGCGCCCGAGAAGAAGGTGCCCACCGGATCGAACTTGAAGCTGTTCCAGGCGAACTGGTAGTAGGCCTCCATGCCCAAGTGCTCGGTCAGGCTGCCCGACCAGGAGGCCATCGGCGCCGGAATGAAGACCTCCTTGATCTGGGTGCCGGGCACGTGGAACTTCTGCAGGTCGATGGCGTTGATCTGGTTCACCCCGCCGAGGATGAAGATGTCCTCACCCCAGGAGATCACCTGGTTGCCCAGCTTGAGCTTGCCGCGCTGCTCGCCGTAGCGGATCTCCTTGGCCACCCACGCATCCAGCAGGTTGGCCCGGGAGGTGGCCGATGATTCGGTGACATCGGTGCGGCGGGTCTGATCGGCCTTGAAATCATGCACCCAGTAGACCCGCGCCAGGGCACTCCAGCCCTCCGGTGCCTTCAGGGCCAGGTCGTGGGTGCCCTTGAGGGCCATGGAGACGATGTCGCCCTTCTTGTAGTTGAGGGTGCCGTCGTCGAAATTGGTGTAGTTGAAATCGGCGTTGGCGTAGCCATTGCTGCCCTGGCGCGCCTGTAACTGGGTGTTGGAACCCCGGTTGGTGCCGCCGCTGTCGTTGCCGATGATGCGGGAATCCGGCGACGACATGCGCCGGATGGCGCCGAAGGACACGATCGAGTCGAAGCTGCCCGAGAGGCCCTCCTCGCTGCCGAAACGGAAGGCCTGGGAGGGGTCGGACCAGGCCGACAGGGCCGCCGCCACGGCCAGGGTGGCCGGAGCCAGGCCGAAGCCGGCCCGGCGACGGGAAATCGCCTTTGTCTTCATGATGGAAAACTCCTGGGTAAGGATCGTTGGCTGGGGGGCGGGATCAGCGCTCGCCGCGGCGGCGCAGCTCGTCCTGGCTGAAGGTACCGGCGTTGACGCGGCCTTCCTTGCCGGCGGTGAGATCCAGCACTTCGCCCTCGGCGGTCCAGTTGTCGGTCACGTAGCGGCGGGCCACCAGGTCGTACATCTGGTACTCGTAGGACATGCACGCTCCCACATCCGGCGCAGCCCACAGGCTGCCTTCCTGCACGCGCCACAGGTTGCCCTTGGCGTCATACATATCCACGTGCAGCAGGGCCCAGGAGTCCTCGTCGATGTAGAACACGCGCTTGGCAAAGCTGTGGCGCTTGTCGCCCTTGACGGTGGCCTCCACCACCCACACCCGATGGTTCTCATAGCGCATGAAGTCACGCTTCACGTACTCGGGTCCGAGCATGTCCTTGAACTTGTTCTTCTTGTCGATCAGCTTGTAGCTGTTGTACGGAACCAGCATCTCCTTCTTGCCGACCAGCTTCAGGTCGTAGCGGTCGGGGGCGCCGGTGAACATGTTGATCTGGTCCACGAAGTACAGGTTGTCGAAGCCGGCGATGGGGTTGTCATAGGCGAAGGTGGGCGAGCGGCGCACCCGGCGCTGGCCCGGAAAGTAGATCCAGGCGTCCTGGGGCTTGTCCAGGTAGGCGTGGATCAGATAGCCCTCGCCGGCCCGGGACGGGGGGCTGAGCACGTCGAACAGCAGCTTGGAGTCGATGCCCTCCAGATCCTTCAGGGTGTTGGTCTTGGGATCATTGAAGGGGTAGAGCTCAAAGGCCCACTGGCGTAGCTCGACGATGCTGCCGTCCTTCTCGGGCATCAGGGCGGCGATCTGGGCGCGGCGGCCCAGGCCGGTGTAGCGGGTCTTGTAGTTCCACAGCACTTCGACGCCGCTCTTCGGGATCGGGAAGGGCACGCCGGCGGTGTGGGCCTGCTCCAGGCGCCATCCGTCATCGCCGATCTTGGCGAAGGTCGCGTTCTTCTTGCTGCGCTCGGCCACCAGGTCGGTGGCCGGGCAGCTGCGGCGGGTCGGATAGACGTCGAGCTTGTAACCCTTGTAGGCCTTGATCAGCGCGGCCTGGCCCGGGGGCAGCCGGTCGGCATACTTGTCCAGATTGCTGGCATCCACCGAATAGAGGGGCTTGTCGGCGGCGTAGGGGTCGAGGCGGCCGGGCTTCCAGCCTGCCGGCACCTTGCTGAGGCCACCGTCCCAGGCGGGGATGCTGCCGTCCTTGCTGGCCGCCTTTTCGGCGCCGACGGGGGTGAGGTCCTTGCCGAGGCGGGCAGCGTCCTGCTCGCTCACCGCGGCCTGGGCCGACATGGAGAAGGCCAGGGCCAGGGCACAGCCCAGGGCCCGGGGCCGGAAGGAGAGGTAGGCGTTTCTTTTCATGATGTGACTCCCTGTCGAAGAATTGAATCGGTGGCTAGCGGATGACGATGCCCTGCTCCGCCAGCCGGCTCACCACGGTCGCCCGGGCTGCCGCCACGTCGTCCAGCGGTGCGCCGCGCAGGGCGGTCACCTCGCTTTCGGTGTACGGCGCAAAGTCGGCCGGCAGGGTGGAGGCGGAGAAGCTGCGCAGCATCCAGTTGAGGAGGCGGGCAATGTCGGCATTGGAGAGCGCAGCGTTGGAGGTGCCGGGCACCTTCACCAGGAAGGCCCGCCCCTCGGGCACCTTGAGAAAGTGGCCGAGCTGCGAGCGCATGTCGGGCACGCCGCCCGACGGCACCCCGCTGCCATCGGCCTGGTGACAGCCGGTGCAGTGGAGGATGTACTGGCGGCGTGCCGCCAGGTTGGCATCGGCCAGGGCGCTGCCCGACAGCAGCAAGGCCGCGGCCAGCAGGGCCAGGCGGGAGAGTACCGGGGTGGGCTTCATGATCCGCTCCCCTTGCGCACGGCCCCGTCACGCAGCTTGCGCACGTCGTTGGGCCCCAGGCGTTCGGCCCGCGCCTCGGCCAGCTCCGCTGCCGTGTAGGGCTGATGCCCCTCGGGCAGGGCGCCGGCGTTGAAGCCGTCGAGCACATGGTTGAGGACGGCCGCCAGGGCATCGTCGGGCAGCTGGGCGGCAAAGGGCGGCATGGCCCCGGTGTAGCGCTGCCCCTGGACGGTGATGGGGCCGACCATGCCGTGGGTGACGACCCGCGGCAGGTAGCCCCGGCCCGCCACCTGCAGGCGTTCGCCGAGGGTGCCGGCCAGCGGGGGCGCCAGGCCGGGCAGGCCGACCCCGCCCGGCTGATGGCATACCGCGCAGTGGGCGGCAAACACCGCGGCACCGTCGGCAGCCACCACCGGGAGGGCGGCAGCGCTCAGGAAGAAGGCAAGCAGGCTGCGCATGACCGCCTCAGCCCTGCCCGTCCGCCACGCCGACGACGGCGGCCAGCGTGCAATGGAACATGGACGAGTCGTTGGACATGCACCAGTTGATGTCGTTATGCACGCCCATCCGGTAGGCCGGCCGTTCCCGCTCGTTGGTGTTGCACAGGCAGCGTCCGCAGGCGGTCTTGCCGCAGCAGTCGTTGTAGCTGATGAGGTAGTCCTTGCCGTCGTCCGGGTTGCGACAGGTGCCGATCCACGCCACCTTGGAGGCCTCGGTACCCGGCGGGCAGGTGTTGGCGCTGCCGCCACAGCAGGAGCACAGGTAGCCGTCCTGTGCACAGTAGCGCCAGTATTCGCAGTCGGTCTCGCCGGGCTTGGCGTTGGCGGCCTTGCGGGCGGCGCCGGCGGCGGCCTGGGCGCTGCGGTCGAAGGGCAGCACCGGAAGCACGAAGGCGGTGCCCACCATCAGCTTGCCGATGCGGATCAGGGCGCCGCGCCGGGAGCTCTGCTGCGCCACCTTGCGGGTCTTCCGCTCAAATAGATCATCCAGCCATTTCATGTCTTCTCTCCTTGGGTTCGGGGGCGCTCAGGCGTGTTGGTGGTCGATGAACTCCTGCACCGAGGCCACGCCCATCTCCTTGGCGGTGAACAGGCTTTCCAGTTGCTCGCGGGAGTTCACCAGCCCCTTGGCCACCACCCGGCCGTGCTCGTTGAGCAGCACGGCGTAGGGCAGCTTGGCGACGCGGTAGGCGATGCCCGGCTCGCTGGACAGGACGTAGGGGAATTCCTTCAGGTCGGCCTTCTCGTAGAAGGCCAGGTGCTCGGGCTGTTCGCCGTCGGAGGTGAGGATCACCCGCAGCCAGTCCTTCTCGGTGTTGTTCACCGAGCGCAGGATGGGCAGCAGCTTCTTGCACACCGGGCAGGTGGGCGACAGGAAGAACAGCAGGGTGCTCTTGTCGCCGGGGCGGCCGATGGTGACGCGGGTGTTGCCCACCAGGGCCGGCAGGTCGAAGACCGGCGAGGCCTCGCCAACCTTGGGGCCGGTGTCCATCATCAGGGCGCCCATGGGGGCAACGCGTTCATAGAGCACGCCGATCTGGCGGGCCAGGGCAAAGAGGCCCACGAGGGCGGCCAGGACCGCGACCCACAGCAGGACGTTCGAAATCATCAGGGCTTCGTTCATGATCAGTTCCTCAGTTGAATCAGTCGGGGGTGATTGGCCATCAGCTGGTTGGCGGCGGCGTAGATGCCCAGCAGGGCGAGGGTGCCGCCGGCCACGGAGAGGTAGTCGATCCACAGCAGGTCGCGCCCGCTGCCGTCCTGCCCGCCCAGCACGGCGACGATCAGGAGCAGGGTGTTGCGTACCGGCAGGGCCCAGGTGAGGGTGGTGTGGCCCTCTGCCCCGCCGCAGCCACAGTCGATCTCGGTGTGGCCGCGCAGCAGGTTGGCGATGACACCGGCGGTGGCCACGCCCAGCACGGCCAGGGCCATCAGCAGGCCGGCGCTGCGGGTGGTGTCGAACAGCAGGGCGACACCGGCCAGCGCCTCCAGTGCGGGAAAGGCCCGGGCAAACAGGGGGACGAGGGCCTCCGGCAGCAGGCGGTAGATGTCCACCGAGGCTTCGAACACCGCCAGGTCGCGCAGCTTCTGCCAGGCGCCGGTGAGCAGCACCACGGCCAGCGCCGCGCCACAGGCCCGCGCCAGCACGGGGTCAAGGGCGAGGGTGTCCATCAGTGCAGCTCCATCTGGGTGGGCGTCTCGCCAACGCCTTCCATGCGCTTGCTCAGCGTCAGCTTGCGGCTGGCGTCGAACACGGCGATGGCGGCCTTGACCCCGTCGTAGGCAAACAGCCGCGGGCGCTCGCCCTGGCTGACGGCCAGCGCGATGGCATCGTTGCCGGGGCTGCGGGCGATGCGCTTCTTGCTGGCCAGATCGACAGTCCAGATCTCCTTGGCCGGCGTCTTGTGGCTGCCCTCCTTGCCCTTGTCGTGCATGCCGACGTAGAGGCGCCCGCTGGCGTTGTGCTGGGCGAACACCTGGTAGCCGCCCGGGCGCCAGCCCTGCTTGCGGTCGGCGGCGCCGAGCACGGACCACGGTGCGTCATAGCTGGCCACTTCGCCACCCACGTGGGCGGTGTGGATCTCGCCGTGGAAGGACACGAAGCGGTAGGTGTCGCCGTCCTGCTCGCCGTGGATGAAGATCGGATCCTTGTCCGGGTCGAAGAAGCGGGCGCTGCGCTTCTGGGTGCGCACCTGCCCGGCCTCGTCCAGACTGACCGTCAGCAGGGTGCCGTCACCGCACACGGTGGAGAACCGCCCACCCACGCTGGCCGCCGGCAGGATGGCCCAGCAGCCGGGGGTGGCCACTTCATTCACTGCCTTGCGGGTCTTCAGGTCGATGATGCCGACCGAGGTGGCCGGGGTGGCGTACTGCACGAACAGCCAGCGCCCGTCGGCGGAGGGCCGGATGGTGCCCTTGTAGTGGAGGGACTGGGCATGGCGCGGCGGGATCTCGATCTCGCCGGTGAGTGCCAGAGTCTGGGCGTCATGCACATCCACCACGTCGGTACGCACACCGTGGCTGAGGCGCGAGTAGTAGGTGGTGGCAACGAAGATCTCCTTGCGGTCCGCCGACAGGGCGGCCTGGCCGGCCAGGCCGGTGGCGATCACGCCCTGGTAGCGCAGGTTGTCGCCATCGATGACATGGAGGCGTCCATCCACGATGTGTCCGATGGCCACGTCGTGCAGGTAAATCCGGTAGGGGTTGGGGGGCGGCAGCTTGCCGGTGGTGATCGATTCCGTGGGCAGCTCCGCCATGGCGCCGGCACTGGCTCCCAATGCCAGCGCCGTGGTCAGCAGGCTTCCCGCAAGGGCTTTTCGCAGCACGTTTTCCTCCTGGTTGCCGCGGTGCCCGGTACGTTTCTTCTCTCTGCCAGGGCACCTGTTCATCTGTCTCCCGGAACCATTCGGATACCGGGATCTGCCTCAGGCCGGAGGGGGTCTCCGGTCTGCGGTCGAGCAGATGTTGAGGGCGACAGGCCCCGCGGCGTTATCCGAGATTGGCAATGCCAAAATGGTGCAAGTACCTGTCCAAAAAAGGGATTTTTGTGTGCAGCGCACCATTTTCGGGCGTGCAACAAGAAGCGGTACAAGACCCTTGCGCAATTCGGGGCATTGGTATTACTTTGAAGATGGAGCGTCGACCTACAGGCGCGTCAACACCCCTAGAGAGAACGCACACCATGACCTTTTCAGCCCTGCAGGAAGGCTCGATGAACAGCGAGCATTTCTCATTCGCCGCCGCTGCAAGTGACGACGCCCACGACCATGCGCGCAGCCTGCAGCACTGGAAACAGGACTACGAACAGCTCTCGCCCGGACGATTCAGTGGGCATATTGAAGAGGTGTGGTTCGGCAATATCCAGATATTCCGTGAGCGTACCAATCAGATCGTCCACGAAGCCGGATTTCCCTGGGAAGGCTCGCGAACCTTCGGTATTCCCCTTGAAGCCGACGGCGAGGGGTGGTACTGCGGCGAGACCTTCGACCGCAATTCAATGCTGACGCTCAAGGGTGGCGAGGATCTGGATTTCCGCACGCCGCGCCTCCTCGACATCATCGCCGTGACGGCAGACACCGCAACCCTCAATGACTACGCAAAGCGTATCGAGGGGCGCGACATCGAAGCCGAAATCGGCAAGCAGCGGATCATCCACGGCCGCCCCGAGAAGGCCGATGAACTGCGCTCATTCCTGCTGACGGTGCTCAACACCGTCAAGACCACGCCGCACGTTCTTGAACATGCGGCCATGCGCAAGGCGCTGGAGCAGGCGGTGTATGGAAGCCTGATAGCCGCAATCGGCAACGGGAGCGAAATCAGCAGACCCCCGCAGACAAGTCATGCCCGCCGTCAGATCGTGGACAGGGCCAGGGAATACATGCGCAGCCATATCGACGAACCCATCACCGTCGCCGATCTGTGTGCGGAACTGGATGTTTCCCGACGCACCCTGCAATACAGCTTCCAGGACGTACTTGAGCTCAACCCGGTGAGTTTCCTGCGTGCAATGCGCCTCAACGGTGTGCGGCGAGCCCTGCGCAAGTCGGATGGCGCCAAGGAGTCGGTGGCCGACGTTGCCGCCCGCTGGGGCTTCTGGCACCTGTCCCACTTTGCTGCCGACTACAAGGCCATGTTTGGCGAACTGCCCTCGGAAACCCTGCGCAATGGCGGCCTGCGCCGCCTCGCCGCGCCAAGCAACGGTGGCTGACAAAGACGCAGCCTGAAATTGACACAGCCCTCACGGGGAGGGCTGTGAGAAGTAGAGGTGAGGCGCCGACCTCAGAAACGCCCCAGCTTGCGGTACAGGGTGTTGCGGCTGATGCCGAGGCGCCGGGCCGCCGAGGAGATGTTGCCGTTCTCGGCTTCAAGGGTGCGCTGGATCATCTCGCGCTCGATCTCTTCCAGACTTCCCATGCCCCCCGCCGCCGATGCGCCGACCGGTGCTGCAACGCAGGCGCGGGCGGATCCGTTCATCAGCGACGGCGCAGCGACCTGATGGGTGATCTCACTGATCTCCTCGAAGATGTCATCCGGAAGATGCCATGTCTCGATGATTTCCTCGTCATCGTCGAGCAGCGCAATGGCCACCTTGATCACGTTGTTGAGCTGCCGGATGTTACCCGGCCACCGATAACTGACGAAGGCATCCATGACCTTGCGCGAGACCCGGACCTTGCGGTCGGGCCCGGCCTCTTCAAGCAACAGCTTCTCGATCAGGCTGTCGATGTCGCTGCGCTCACGCAGGGACGGCAGATTGATGCACAAGCCGTTGAGACGATAGTACAAGTCTTCGCGGAAGCCCCCGCGTGCCACCTCTTCCTTCAGGCGCCGGTGGGTGGCGCAGACCAGGGTGATGTCCACCGGAATGCTCTTGTTGGTCCCCAGGGGCGTGACGCAACGCTCCTGCAGCACCCGCAGCAGGCGCGCCTGCAGGGACAGGGGCATGTCGCCGATCTCGTCGAGGAACAGGGTGCCCCCATGGGCCTGCTGGATCTTGCCGACCGCGCCTTCCTTGCGCGCCCCGGTGAAGGCCCCGCCGGAATAGCCGAAGAGCTCGGACTCGATGAGGGTTTCGGGAATGGCCGCGCAGTTGAGGGCTACGAAGGGGCCGGCTGCCCGCGGGCCGCTGTTGTGAAAGGCCTTGGCAAACATTTCCTTGCCTGCGCCGGACTCACCCTGGATGAGAATCGGGATATCGCGGCCAAGAATGCGGGTGCCCTTGTCGATGGCGGCCTGCAGACGTTCGTCACCGGTGGACAGGGATTTCAGCGTGAGCCGCTGCTTGGCGCCGGTGGGGGGTACCGCACCCGCCGGTGCCGGCACGGGCGCAATAGCGTCCTGACGGGAACGGCCGGTCAGGCGTTCGCCCTTGGCGTCCAACAGTGCCTGGGCACCGGACACCATGGAACCGAAATTGCCCCGCAGGCGGGCATAAAAACGTTCGCCGTTACGACCTGAAATGGCAATCAACGAGGAAGGGTCGCGGCGCGCCCGGTCGATCAGGGTGCCCAGGGGCACATCAAAGAGCATGTTGTAGTGCCGCCGGGGCAGATCCTCGCGGCGCATGCCCAGCAGTTCAAGGGCGGCCTGATCGGCGCCCAGCAGGTCGCCCTCGGGGCTGATGGCCAGCAGGGCTTCACACAGGCTGCCCACGTGATCGGGGCGGGAATGGAAACTGAGCAAGCCCTGGTGGGCGAATTCGGATTCGAAGAGGCGTTTTTCGATGATTCGGGAAGACATCTTTACGAGGCCGAGGGAATGTCGCTGGAAGGCGCGGTAGTCACTGGAAATGTCCAGAACCCCCATCAGACGGCCCTGGGCGTCCTGGATGGGTGAAGCGCTGCAGGTGAGGAAGGCGTTGCCTTCGAAAAAGTGCTCGGAGCCGAACACGTTGACTGCACCCCGTTCGGCCAGCGCGGTACCGATGGCATTGGTGCCACGCTCGAATTCGTGCCAGCTGGCACCGGGATGCAGTGCCACCTGTTCGGCACGACTCAGGAAGTCCGCATCGCCGTAGCTTTGCAGCACCATGCCCCGGGCGTCAGCCAGAATGACCATGCTGTGAGAATTTCGGATCTGCTCGAAGAGGTGTTCAAGCACGGGCTGGGCGTGGGAAATCAGGGTGCGATTGCGCTCCCTGGCTTCAGTGACGCCGCGCACATTGGGCTCACCACATTCGACCCGGGACGGGTCCAGGCCCGCCTGGCGGCAACGCTCCCAGGAGCGCAGTACATTCTGGTCGAGCAGGGCTTCCGGGAGTTCGCCCCGACCGAAATACAGAGACCGCGCTTCCTGAAGGCTCACCGAACGGGCCTCCACACTGAATGGAACCTGCATCATCTCCTCCTCCGCTTATGCGGATTATCTTCGGCACATGGGCCGATTTTCTGAACCTGCTCCAAAATGTAGCAGGTGGGTCACATTTCAACAACGCGACTGCTCCACTACGATTCCCTTACAGCAAGTGTTGGGCCACCTTATCGGCTCATAAGAAAAACTCGAAACCGGCTGTGCCACCAAGCACCCCGGCACCCCCAGGAAGCGTCACCCGAAATTGGCACGCCCCTTGCTGATTCGACTGGCACACGGTGGCCTGCCAACCCGCGGTCCACTCGATGAATTCCAATCATGACCAAAGGTGATCCAGGTGATTTTCCGCAACGCTTCCGTTCTTCGCATCCTCTCCGCCGCCGCCCTGACCCTCGCCGCCAGCCTCGCCATGGCTCACGGTGACGTCGTTCCCCAGGCCGTCGACACCTCGTCCCTGAAGCAGCTTGGCAAGGACTGGCTGCCCAAGAACCCCTACCTTGGCAACAAGGAGGCGATCCGCATCGGCGACTCGGCCTTCAACCAGAACTGCGCCCGCTGCCACGGCCTGGGCGCCGTGTCCGGCGGCATTGCCCCCGACCTGCGCTACCTGCCTGCCGGTGAAGAGGGTGACGAAATCTTCATGCAGCGCATCCGCAAGGGTGCCACCCGCGACGGCCGCGTCTACATGCCCCCGTTCGAGGGCATCCTGAGCCAGGAAGCCATGTGGACCATCCGCGCCTGGCTGGAGACCGTGCGTGCCGACTGATCGTCGCAGCTTCCTCTTTGCCGCCGGGGCCGCCGCACTGGCGGCCAGCCTGCCGGCAAGGGCCGACAGCCTGGCCGACATCCGCAAGCGCGGCAGCTTGCGGGTGGCCGTTTACAATAGCTTCCCCCCCTATTCAAATCAGGGCAAGGGAATCGACGTGGATCTCGCGGAAGCCCTTGGCAAGCAGCTCGGGCTGGCCGTGCAGGTGGTCGGCTACAACGCCGACGAAGACATGGACGACGACCTGCGCAACATGGTCTGGAAGGGGCACTACCTGGGCGCCCAACCATCCGACGTGATGATGCACGTGCCCGTGGATTCTTACCTGCAGGGCAAGAACGACAAGGTCCAGATTTTCGGGCCCTATCACCTGGAATCCATTGCGGTGGCCCGGGTGCAACGCATCAACCCGATCCGCGGCTCGGCAGCCGCCGCCCTTGAAATTTTCACCCGGGAGAAGATCGGCGTGGAAGGCCGGACCCTGGCAGATGGCTTCCTGCTCGGCGCGCTGAATGGCCGGCTGCGCGAGAACGTGGTGCACTTTGCCAGCGTGGCCGCAGCCATCGACAAGCTCAAGGCGGGTGAACTGGCTGCTGTGATGGGCACCCGTTCGGAGATCGAAGCGGCCCTGGGCAAGGATGCGCGCTTCGTGGTCGAGGCCGTGCAGATGCCCGAACTCAAGTTCAATCACTGGCCACTGGGCATGGCGGTAAAGGCCGACGAAGCAGCCCTTGCCGACGCACTCTCCGCCGCGCTCAAGGAACTGCAGAAGGATGGGACGGTCGCAGCCCTGTTCGCCCGTCACGGCATCACCTACCAGCCCCCAACCCTCTGAGACCATGAACCCCTTCCCCCACGCCCGCCTGCTGGGCGCCCTGCTGGCCGGACTGATCCTGCCGGCCAGCGGGCTGGCCGCCCCGTTTGCCTACGTGCCCAACGAGAAATCCGGGTCCGTGTCCGTCATCGACACGGCCACCGACACGGTGGTACGCACCCTGCCCGGCGGCAAGCGCCCACGCGGCATTGCCACCGACGGCACCCATCTCTATATCAGTGAAGCGCCCAGCAGCAGTCTGGTGGTGGTGAATATCGAGACGGCACGGCAGATCAAGAGCATCAAGCTGGGAGAGTCACCCGAAGGCGTGAGCGTCTCCGCCGACAATCGC
Source organism: Zoogloea sp. (assembly GCF_017302315.1). Taxonomy (GTDB): domain Bacteria; phylum Pseudomonadota; class Gammaproteobacteria; order Burkholderiales; family Rhodocyclaceae; genus Zoogloea. The sequence continues at coordinate 52,245 of NZ_JAFLDT010000012.1, read as the reverse complement.
CTGATCGCGGCCGCGGTGGAGGAATCCAACAGCGTAGTACTGCTGGATGCGCGCAAACGTCGGCAGATCGCCGAGATCAAGGTCGAGGGGGACAACCCCGAGCACGCCGTATTCAGCCCCGACGGCCGCTGGCTGTTGGTCAGCGCCGAGAACGCTGAGCAGGTGGATGTGCTTGATGTCAGGGCGCGTCGCCAGGTGGGCAGCATTCCCGTGGGAAAACGCCCCCGTGGCATCGGCTTCACACCGGATGGCAAGCGTGCGTATGTGGCCTGCGAGCTGGCCAGCATGGTTTACGCCATCGACATGGACAGTCGCCAGGTGATCGCCGAAATCAAGGCCGGCACCTACACCAACGGTGTGGCCATGGCGCCGGACGGCAGCCGGGCCTATGTATCCAATGGGAAAGACGCCACCGTCAGCGTGATCCGCACCAGCGACCATCAGGTCGAGGCCACCATTCCCGTTGGCAAGCGCCCGTGGAACATGGCGGTGACCCCCGACGGTCGCAAGCTCTACGTGGCCAACGGCCGCTCCAACAGCGTGACGGTGATCGACACCCAGCGACTCGAGGCCATTTCGGAAATCCAGGTCGGCGAATTGCCCTGGGGCGTCACCATCCGCTAGCGTCGCCGAGCGGGAGCAGTAGACCGAGTATTGAACACATCTGCTCCAAAATGGAGCATCTGCTCCACCCTGGAGCAACCCAAAAAAGGCCCTCACGGGCCTTTTTTCATCGCCGAATACGGATCACAACTTGAGGATCCACTCCACCGCCGCCTTCAGGTCGGCATCGCTGATCTTGTCGGCCGGATGGGCAGGCATCGGGATCTGCCCCCAGTTGCCGGTGCCACCGTTGCGGATCTTTGCACTCAGCACTGCCACAGCATCGCCCTGCCCCTTGTACTTGGCCGCCACGTCCTTGTAGGCGGGGCCGACGCGTTTCTGGTCAACCGCGTGACAGGCCACGCAGCGTGCCTTCTTGATGATCTCTTCCGACGCCACGGCCGGCGATACGGCGGCAAGACCCAGCGCGACAGCGCAAACCAGCTGGACAACGTTCATGAATGTGCTCCTCCTTGTTCTGAGTTGATTTTGGTCGGCAAGGCGAGGCCGGATGAAAAAAACCGGACGGCGTGACGCCGCCCGAAAACCGCCTTGCCCGGGCTATCAGCAAAAAGTGTGCGGAACCCCCGTAACCTAAAAAAACAACATACCGAACAATAACTTGCGCTGAATGCGCGAATATCCGCGCGGGCAACCCGTGCTCAGAGCCTGAACACCTGCTCCATAGCGTTACGCCAACATTGAACAACTGATCACCCGGCAAGCCACACGGCGGCGTCCGGCGCGGCAGTGAAAGCGCATCCATTCGGGCGGAAACCCTTTGGCAGCGCGAGATCCAGACTCCACGCGGCGTTTCGCGCAGCGGCCCAAGAGCCATCCACGCCACGGGCATGTTTCGTGCTGCTTGAGTCTCGTGAAAGACACGGACCCCAAGACCATCCATCAAACCGCGGAAGCCATCCGGCGCTCCTGGGAGCGCTGCGCCGCCAGCGGGCTGCGGCCCGACGAGCGCCAGCCCGACGAGCGCAGCCGCACCGCAGCCCTGTCCGACCGCCTTGAGGCCAATGCCCGTCTGGTCACTTACGCCCAACCCATCATGGAGCATTTGCACCAGCAGATCGCCCGTAGCTCGTCCACCATCCTATTGGCCGACGACTCGGGCACCATCCTGCGCTCGGTGGGCGACGCTGACTTCCTGGAGCGTGCGGCCCGCATTGCCCTCAAACCGGGTTACTCGTGGTCCGAGGCGGCCATGGGAACCAACGCCATCGGCACGGCTCTGGCAGAGCAGCGCCCCGTCGCGGTGATCGGCGAAGAGCACTACCTGGACCGCAACAAGTTCCTGACCTGTGTGGCCACCCCCATCCATGCGCCGACGGGGGGGGTTCTGGGCATCCTGGACGTGTCCACCAGTGCCCGCCTCACCCAGGTGCATGCCCAGGCGCTGCTGCAGACCACCGCGGAGATCATCGAGAATCGCCTGATCGAGACCGTGGCCGACGCCGCCGTCGTGATCCGCTTCCACCACCAGCCCGAGGCCCTTGCCTCTCCCCTCGAAGGCCTTGCCGTCTTCGACGAAGGAGGCGCCTTCCTGGCGTGCAACCGGCGCGCCGAACGCCTTCTGGGCCTGACCGACACGCGCGTTCTGCGCCCGCCCTTCTGGGAGATCTTCGAGACACGCTGGAATGCCTTGCTCGAACATGCCCTCCAGAGCAGCGCGCACCCCACGACCCTGCGCAGTCACCTCGGTCGGGAATTTGTCGCCTGCGTGCTGGTCAGCAATCTGCAGCGCGTGAGGAACATCGCCGGATCGCGAGAGAATCGTCCGGCACACCCGACCCGGCCCCTGCCCACTCTGGACGACCTGGATCTGGGTGACAAGTCACTGACACATGCCATCCGGCGCGCCCGGCGTATTCTCGGCCGCGACATTCCCCTCCTCGTTCAGGGTGAGACAGGGACAGGCAAGGAGGTGTTCGCCCAGGCCTTCCACCAGAGCGGCCCACGCCGCAACGGCCCCTTTGTGGCCATCAACTGCGCCGCCATCCCGGCCAACCTGATCGAGGCCGAGCTGTTCGGCTACACCCCGGGAGCCTATACCAGCGCCCGCAGCGAAGGCGCCAAGGGCAAGCTGCGGGAGGCCCACGGTGGAACCCTCTTCCTGGATGAAATCGGCGACATGCCCCTGAAGCTGCAGGCCGTGCTACTCCGCGTCCTTGAAAGCCGCCGGGTTACACCGCTGGGGGGCGGCTCGGAGGAAACCATTGACCTGTCCCTCGTATGTGCCAGCCATCGATCCCTGAAAGCACTGTGCGAACGTGGCGAATTCCGTCCTGACCTGTATTTCCGCCTCTCGGCGATGAGCCTGTCACTGCCGGCCCTGCGTGAGCGCAGTGACATCGAAGCACTGGCTCGGCGCCTGCTCCACGACGAATCGCCGGGACGGCCGATCCGTCTCTCGGCCTCATCCCTCGACCTGATCCGCCGCCACCCGTGGCCGGGCAACATCCGCCAGCTACGCAACGCCCTGCGCCTCGCCGCCGCCATGCTGGCCCCCGACGAAGACACCCTGACGCCGGAGCATCTGCCCCAGGAGCTCACGGACGACCCCGAGCTCACCTCACCCGCACCGGCCGCCCAAAGCCTGCGGGCGGCCGAAGGTCGTCTGGTGGGCGACACGGTAGCCAGGCACAAGGGGAACATCTCTGCCGCCGCCCGCGAGCTGGGCATCACCCGCACGACCCTCTACCGCAAACTGCGCCAGCACGCCGCCCCCTGAGCGCGTGACGAAATCGGGTCGCGCGGCAGGTTCATTTACACGCATTGGTCGCCCCTTCGATGGCTGCGGGCAGGGTAGTCGGATTGCCCTTCGAAACACCTGCCATATATATATGCGCTGTCACGCCACCCGAGCCCGTTAGGGGGATTCGGATCCGGTGACGCTCCCCGGATGCCGGACACCGTCCCCTGTGGGATACTCGCCTCCAGATCGCCCTTCACGAAAGCATGCTTTGAAACCACGCGCCCTTTTCACCAGCGCCATCCTTCTCACCGTGTCGGCCTGCGCCCCGGCGCCCAGCCCCCTGCCTGCCGAGATGCAGGCCGAATTCCGGCCGGGAATGACACTCGAAGACGCCAGCAGACGGCTCACCGCCCGCGGCACTACCTTCTCGGTAAAGACCGAAGCGGAATGCCAGGCGCTGGTCGAGCGCAGCCCCAACATCTCCCAGCTCCGTCCCCGGGGCGGGCCTTGCGTCTTCGGCAAGATCCCCCTGTCGAAAACCTGGTTCGGCGGCCACACAGACCTCATCCTGCAGATCGTGTTCTCCGCCGACAACACCCTGGCGGATGCCCACTTCGAGGAGATCGGCAGCCTGATGTAGGCGCCAAAAAAGGAAAAACCCCGACGGGGGGACGAACGGGGTTCTTCACAACATGCAATCCTTCGCGGCCAGCGCCGCGCGCTTCACACCCTTACTTGGGGGCCAGCGTGAGGATCCACTTCACCAGCTTCTTGGCATCGGCTTCCTTGATGGCCACCTTGTTGGGGGGCATGGCCAGGCCGCTGACCTGGTCCTTCCAGTGGCTGCCATAGGGGTTGGAGCCTTCCAGCACCACACGGGTCAGGAACGCGTCGGCACCCGGCTTGCCCTTGTACATCTTGGCCACGTCCTGCCAGGCGGGGCCGATGGGAGCCATGCCATTGGGGCCAGGCGCGCCATGCTCGATGGCGTGACAGGTCAGGCAACCGCTCTTAGCAGCCAGAGCCTTCATATCGTCGTCCACGGCCGCACAGGCAGACGTTGCGGCCATGCCCAGACCGGCCAGCAGGGCGATCTTGTGTAAGGCGTTCATCTTTCTTCTCCTTGACTAAAAAAGGCGTTCATCCGGGCTCCATCGTCACGCCGGGCTCGCCGACCAGTCGATCAGTCCGTAGCGCGCGGCAAGCCGCAGCAGCTTGAAATCGTTGTCCGCGTCCAGCTTCTGGCGGATGGCGGACATGTGGTTGTGTATGGTCTTCTGACTCAGATGCATCGTGCTGGCGATGGCACAGGGCGACTCGCCACTGGCCGCCAGGCGCAGCACGTCGAATTCCCGCGGGGTAAGGCGGGACAACAGCGCCTCTCCATCGAGGGCAGCCCCCGCCAGGGCCTGGGCCACATCGGGGGAAAGCACCCGCCGGCCAGCTGCCACGTCGTGGATCGCATCGAGCAACTCGGCCGGCTCACTGTTCTTGGTGAGGTAACCCAAGGCGCCAACGCGCATGGCCTGGGTGACATAACTGGGGTTGTCATGCATGGAGACCACCAGCACTCTCAGGCCGGGCTCCCGCGCCAGCATGCGCCGGATGGCATCAATTCCGCTGCTGCCGCGCAGGTTCAGGTCGACGATGGCGAGGTCGGCACCGTGTTCCACCAGACGGGCATAGGCCTCGTCGGCGGACGCGGCCTCTCCGACAACGCTCATGTCGTCTTCCGCATCAAACAGGCGCCGATAGCCATTACGAACCACCGCGTGATCTTCCACCAACAGGATCCGGATCGTCATCGAGCCCTCCTCAGGCCTGTCCCTGGCTCAGGGGCAGGCTCAAATGCACACGCAGACCGCCACCTGGCGCCTCGTCCAGCCAGCACCGCCCGCCCGCCATCTCGGCCCGCTCCCGCATGCCGAGCAGCCCGCCGCGGGCCTTGCGCACGACGTCCGCCACCTGACCAACGCCGTTGTCACACACCGTGAGCTCCACCGCCTTGCCCACCTGCTGCAGCGACAGGCAGACCCGACTTGCCACGCTGTGACGTAGCACATTGGTCAGGGATTCCTGCAGGGTCCGGTAGAGCGCCAGCCCTGCCGCCGGCGGCAAAGCCGGCAAGGTGGATGGAAACGCTGTCTCGATACCAATGTCCGGCGCCCGGCCACGCCAGCCGCTCACCAGATCATTTAGCGCATCCACCATCTGCAAGCCCTCCAGACCATGGGGGCGCAGCTGGGAGAGGAGAGTCCGAACCTGACCGATCATTCGTGTGGATTCATTGCGTATGTCACGGGCACTTTCCGCCAAGTCGTCCGGAGATGCCCGGCCGGCATGGCGCTCAATGTAAGCGGCGGAAATACTGACGGCCGTCAAGGCCTGACCGAACTCATCGTGCAACTCCCGTGCCAGCTCCCGCCGTTCGGTTTCCTGCAGCTCCAGCAACTGCCGGGCAAGCTGCTGACGGGCCGCCCGCGTCTCCGCAAGCTCGACGGAAAGACGCTCCATGGCACTGGCGATGCTGGCGAATTCCCGCAGACGGAATGGTGGCAGCGTGATCTTCTCTTCACTGCGCCCGATGCGGGCGAGCCCCTGCTCCAGCTCCCGCACCGGTTTCAAGGCCCGGTGGGCAGCAAGCCAGGCCACGACGGCCATCCCCAGGGAGAAGACGACCAGCGTGGCGATGATGCGCACGCCATCGCGCAACACCTCTTGGATCTCCGCCCGGGCATCGGCGCGGATCACCAAAACGCGATCACCCAGGGCAATGCGCCGCTCGTGGATCTTGCGCCCGTCCATCAGGTGATCCACCAGGGCCGGGAGGATGCCATCGGCCTGTGGCGCAACACCCTGCTCCATATTGGAGCGCTCCACGGACAGCGCAACGTGTCGCAACTGACCACCTGCCAGCAGGGCCTCCAGTTCGCCACTCCCTTGCCCATCCGATGCGCGCAAGGCGAGGATGGTGTTCACGAGGTGGGTCGAGGCCTCCATCTCCTCGGCCACATCATCCCGCAGGGCCAGCCCCACCCAGGCCACCGCCATCACCAGCAAGCCCATGGCAAAGCCAAGCACGTAGCCAAACAGTCTCCAGCGCAGATCCACGCCCGCCTCCTTGTTCTTGATTTATGGCAGTGGATCAGCAAGGCATGTGCCAGATCCCGGAACCGGCGGGAAAACTTCCCGCCCCCGGTGGGAGCCCTTCCCACGACAACACGTGGAAGGCGCTTCCATACTGCGCCTCGTTCCGGGCCGTGGCACCACAAGGGGGGCAGGTCCGGAAGCGACGAACGACAACATTCCGGAGACAAGGACTCACCATGAAAAACAGACGTGTCAATCTCAAGCCCGGCCTCCTGGCCTTCGCCCTCGCGGCAGCATTCGGCACTTCCGCCCACGCGGTGGGCGCCAAAGTCACGTGGGACGACATCCGGAACGACGACAAGACCCCCGGTGACGTGCTCACCTACGGCCTCGGTCTGAAGGCCCAGCGTCACAGCACCCTGAAGACGGTCAACACCAAGAACGTCGCTGGTCTGGTACCCGCATGGAGCTTCTCCTTCGGCGGCGAGAAGCAGCGCGGCCAGGAAAGCCAGGCGCTGGTGCACGACGGTGTGATCTATGTGACCGCCTCCTACTCCCGCATCTATGCCATCGATGCTCGCACCGGCAAGCGACTGTGGGAGTACGAAGCCCGCCTGCCCGAGGACATCCGCCCCTGCTGTGACGTGGTGAACCGTGGCGCCGCCATCTACGGTGACAAGGTCTACTTCGGCACCCTGGACGCCGGCATCGTGGCCCTCAACAAGGACACCGGCAAGGTCGTGTGGAAGAAGAAGTGGGGCGACCACAAGGTCGGCTACACCATGACCGGCGCTCCCTTCGTGATCCAGGACCAAAAGAGCGGCAAGGTTCTGCTGGTGCACGGCTCCTCGGGTGACGAATTCGGCGTGGTGGGCTGGCTGTTTGCCCGCGACACCGAGACCGGCGAGGAAGTGTGGGCCCGCCCGATGGTGGAGGGCCACATGGGCCGCCTGAACGGCAAGGACAGCACCTACACCGGCGACGCCAAGGCCCCCAGCTGGCCGGAAGGTCCGGACGGCAAGAAGGTGGAAGCATGGAGCCACGGCGGCGGCGCCCCCTGGCAGACCGCCAGCTTCGACCTCGAGAAGAACATGGTGGTCATCGGCACCGGCAACCCGGCCCCGTGGAACACCTGGAAGCGGACCAAGGAAGGCGACGATCCGCGCAACTGGGACAGCCTGTTCACTTCCGGTCAGGCCTATGTGGACGCCAGCACCGGCGAACTGAAGGGCTTCTTCCAGCACACCCCCAACGATGCCTGGGACTTCTCCGGCAACAACTCCGTGGTGCTGTTTGAGTACAAGGATCCGAAGACCGGCAAGATGGTGAAGGCCTCGGCCCACGCCGACCGCAACGGCTTCTTCTTCGTGACCGACCGGGAAAAGCTGACCAACGGTGCCGGTTACCCCAACAAACCGACCGCGCTGATCGGTGCCTACCCGTTCGTCGATGGCATCACCTGGGCCAAGGGTTTTGATCTGAATACCGGCAAGCCCATCATCGTGGAAGGCCAGCACCCACCCAAGGTCAAGGAAGGCGCCGACAAGGGCGAGAGCATCTTCGTGTCCCCCCCGTTCCTGGGCGGCACCAACTGGATGCCCATGTCCTACAGCCCGGACACCGGCCTGTTCTACATCCCGGCCAACCACTGGGCCATGGACTACTGGACCGAGAATCTGACCTACAAGGCGGGCTCCGCCTATCTGGGCCAGGGCTTCCGTATCAAGCGCCTGTTTGATGACCACGTGGGCACCATCCGCGCCATCGATCCGAAGACCGGCAAGATCGTGTGGGAGCAGAAAGAGAAGTTCCCCCTGTGGGCTGGCACCCTCACCACCGCTGGCGGGCTGCTGTTCACCGGTACGTCTGATGGCTACGTGAAGGCCCTCGACGCGAAGACCGGCAAGGAACTGTGGAAGTTCCAGACCGGCTCCGGCGTGGTGTCGGTGCCCATCACCTGGGAAATGGATGGCGAGCAGTACATCGGCATGTCCTCGGGCTACGGTGGTGCGGTGCCCCTGTGGGGCGGCGACATGGCCGACCTGACCAAGCAGGTCACCCAGGGCTCGTCCTTCTGGGCCTTCAAGCTGCCCAAGATCGCGCGCTGATCAGGGCAACCCGGGCCGGAACGCCTCCGGCCGGCCCGGGCTTTTTTCTCCTTGCACCAATGCCACCCGGGGGGTCGAATCCGTTCGACCGCCGAACACAACGGGCGGTTGAATCGACCCCAACAGGGAGCTTCCCATGCTTCGTCCAATGCTGTCAGCCCTGCTTGCGGGGCTGAGCATCGTAAACCTGCCCGTGTCCGCTGCCGGCAACCCTGCCGAGCCCCAGGTCTACGGCACCTGCGGCATGTGGCCCCACGCCCGCTGCCGGGGCGCCGACCTGCGCCACAAGGATCTCTCTGCCCTTGACCTGGCCGGCGTAGACTTCACCGGCGCCAATCTGGCCCGGGCTGACCTGCGTGCCGCCAATCTGGCGGGAGCCATCTTCGACGGTGCAGACCTGAGTGGTGCCCGCATGGCAAAGGTCAACGCACCCGGCGCCTCCTTCCGCAACGCCAAACTGATCGGCACCGACTTGGAGTTCGCCAAACTGATGCGGACGGACTTCACCGGTGCCGACCTCACGGTGGCCAACCTGGAGGCTGCGCGCACGCCCTTTGCATGGTTCGTCGGTGCCCGCCTGACCAACGCCAACCTGCAGGAAACCAAGTTCAACGCCACCAACTTGCGTAACGCCAATCTGGAAGGTGCCTTGCTGCGCTACACCATCTTCCCCGACTCGTCCTTCGAGGGCTGCACCGGCTGCCCCACCGACTGGTGACCCCCATGGCTCCCCGCTTCCTCCTCCGCCTGACCGCCGCACTGCTGATCCTGAGCGGATCCGTCCTTGCCGGCGAAATTGCCGATCCGAACGTCGTGGTCGACACCTCCAGCCTCCCTCCCATTGCCGCCAACGCGCCCGAGGGCAACCCCTACCGAGGCAATGCCCAGGCAGCCGAAATCGGTCGCACGGCCTTCAACCAGGCCTGCTCCCGTTGCCATGGCGTTGACGCGGTCAACAAAGGACAAGTCGGCCCCGATCTGCTCAAGATGGACCGCTCCTGCCCGCGCATCGCCGATCCGGCGATCCGCCAGATGTGCATCCTGGACCAGGACGACTTCTTCCTGAAGTCCGTTCAGGAAGGCAAGACCCGTGTCGGCGTGGTACACATGCCGGCCTGGAAGGAGGTGCTGCCCCCCGCCGCCATCTGGACGATACGAACCTTCCTGGAGAGTCGCAGCCGCTGAAATCCCGGGCCGGACGGAGGATAATCCGGGCTCGTCCCACCACCGCCTCCGTCCATGTCCGCCCCACCCTTCATCCGATTCGCACGCCCCGCTGACCTCCCGCCCATCCTGCGGATCCAGGCCCGCTGCTACACCGCCATTGTTCCCGAGTCCGCCACTTCGATGGGGGCAAAGGTGGCCGCAGCACCCGACACCTGCTTTGTCGCCTGCCAGGGCGAGCACATCGTCGCCTATCTGCTGGCCCTGCCGTGGCGCTTCGACGACCCACCCGGTCTAGACGCCGCCGAATGCCGGCTCCCCGCAAGGCCCGACACCCTTTACCTGCACGACCTCGCCGTCGATCCGGAGGCCCGCGGCAGCGGCATCGCGGACATGCTGGTGGGCGCCTTCCTGACAGCCCTGAGCGCACTTTCCCTGCCCCGGGCCAGCCTGATTGCCATCCAGCACTCCGCCCCTTGGTGGTCCCGCCACGGCTTCGTGCCGGTACCCGTTGCCGCCCCCTTGCGCGAACGCCTCGCCGGCTACGGCAAGGATGCTACCTACATGTTGCGCCCGGCGGCCACTCCCGGCCCGTGAGACGGACGCAATGGCTCAAGCCTGACGTGGGGGTACACCATGAAGTACGACGACGCAAACTGGCACTGCGGGAGTGACAACTTCCCGGAGGATCAGCCGGAGGAATATGGCGCCACTCACATTGGCCTGTTCTTGAAATGGTGCTTTATCCAGGGGTGGGCCGGTGCCCTGCACCTGCGTGAGGAGCCCGACGCGGTTCACGCCGTGATCGCGGGGCGCCTGTCAGGCACAGAATTCCTCCTGACATACTGCGACGGCAAGCTGACGAACGAATCCCTCAACGCGGCGGGCAACGCTTTCGCCGAGAAGTACTACGGCGACCAAGGCTTGTATCTGCAGGACTACAGCGAGCACTTTGGTCATCACGAGTATTCATCTCCCGAGAGCGCCCATGATTTCGCGGCCTTCTCGTCGCTTCTGAACGGGCGCCTCAAGAGCAAAGAACTGACCCGGAAGCCATGGTGGAAACGATGGTGATCGCCTGACGCTGGTTATTTATAGACAGCCAGTCTAATATAATGCGATGACCGCTTCCGCCCCAAACAACGCTGCCCTACCCCGTCGCCCCCGCGGCCGGCCGTCGCGGCACGGGCAGAGCTACTCCGACACCCGCGCGCTCCTTATCCGGCGCGGTACCGAGCTGTTGTCCCAACGCGGCGTGAGCGCGACCAGTCTGGACGAGGTGCTGAAGTCGGTGGGTGTGCCCAAGGGTTCGTTCTATCACTACTTTCCGAGCAAGGACGCATTTGTGCTGGCCACGCTGGACGCTTACGCCGACTACCTGTCACGCAAGCTCGACCGCCATTTCGCCAATCCGGCGCTGACCCCGCTTGCCCGCCTGCAGGCCTTTGTCGATGACGCCTGTCAGGGTGTCGAGCGCTATGACTTCAGTCGCGGCTGCCTCGTCGGCAATCTGGGGCAGGAGGTGGGTTGTCTCGACGCGGCGATCCAGCAGAGGCTGGAAGACATTTTCCGGCGCTGGGAAGGGCAGCTGGCGGCCTGCCTGCAGCTCGCTGCCGCCGACGGGGCTGTCCGCCGTGACACGGATTGTGCGGCGCTTGCCCATGCCTTCTGGATCGGCTGGGAGGGCGCCATCCTGCGCGCCCGGCTGATGCGCTCGACAGCGCCGATGCGTGCCTTTTTCCAGTTGTTTCGCAAGGCCCTCGGCTGATTGTTTCGCCGATTTATAGTCACTCAGTCTATTTATTCACGGAGGTCTTCATGTTTCAGGGCATTCTGATCAGCAAGGACGACGCAGCTTACCGCGCCACAGTGCAGGCGATCGGCGAGGAGGTATTGCCGGATGGCGATGTCACCGTCCGCGTCGGATGGTCGACGCTGAACTACAAGGACGGGCTGGCGATCACCGGCCGCGCTCCCGTGGTGCGCCGCTTCCCGATGATCCCCGGCATCGACTTAGCGGGCACGGTGGCGGACAGCCGCCACGCGGCCTGGAAAGTCGGTGACCGCGTGCTGCTGAACGGCTGGGGCGTTGGCGAGACCCATTGCGGCGGGCTGGCCGAGATGGCGCGGGTCAAGGGCGACTGGCTGATTGCGCTGCCCGCGGAATTCTCGGCACGGCAAGCGATGGCGATCGGCACCGCTGGCTACACCGCGATGCTGTGTGTGATGGCGCTCGAAAAGCACGGCGTCAAGCCGGGCGACGGCGAAGTGCTGGTAACCGGCGCCAACGGCGGCGTTGGCAGCGTGGCGATCGCACTCCTGTCACGGCTCGGGTATGCGGTGGTGGCGTCCACCGGTCGCATGGGCGAATCGGCTTACCTGACCGGACTCGGCGCGACCACGGTGATCGACCGCAGCGAACTGTCGGCGCCGGGAAAACCGCTGGGCAAGGAACGCTGGGCTGGAGTGATCGATACGGTCGGCAGCCACACACTGGCCAATGCCTGTGCGACGACCCGCTACGGTGGCGTGGTGGCGGCCTGCGGGCTGGCCGGAGGGATGGATTTTCCGTCGTCGGTGGCGCCCTTCATCCTGCGCGGCATCACCCTCTGCGGCGTCGACAGCGTGATGGCGCCGCTGGCGGTGCGGCAGGCGGCGTGGAGCCGGCTGGCGCGCGACCTCGACCTCGCCAAGCTCGACGCAATGACCCGCGAAGTCGCGCTCGCCGAGGCGCCCGCCCTGGCCGAACAGCTCCTCGCCGGGCAGGTACGCGGCCGGCTGGTGGTCAGGCTGACTGGCGAGAACTGAGAGCGGGTGAGGAAATCGTAGCGAACCCGCGCCGTATGATCGATCCCGGCACAGGCACTGAGGCCTCCCTGCCCGAGGCGGCGAGCCGCCCGGCTGCCGCCCCTTCCATTTACCCCATGGGCCAATGACGACATGAACAACCAGATCCAACGCCTCAAGGTGCTCGGCGCCGGCATTTTCAGCTTGCTGCTGGTCCTCGGCGTGGCCCGCTTCTCGTATACGCCGCTCCTGCCCCTGATGCAGGAACAGGCCGGGCTGGGCGTCGCCGCGGCGGGCTGGCTGGCGGCGATCAACTACGCCGGCTACCTGAGCGGCGCGCTGATCGCATCGCTGATCAGCGATCTGGTGCTGAAGGATCGGCTGTTCCGGATCGGCATGGTGGTGGCGATTCTCAGCACGCTGATGATGGGACTCAGCACCGACGTGACGGTGTGGGCGATATCGCGTTTCCTTGCCGGCCTCAGCAGCGCGGCCGGCATGCTCCTTGGCACCGGGCTGATCCTCCACTGGCTGATCCGCCACAACCACCGCAGCGAACTCGGCATCCACTTCGCCGGCATCGGTCTGGGCATAGCCGGCTGCGCCACCTTCGTCGCCGTGCTCAGTCAGTGGCTGGATTGGCGCGAGCAGTGGTTCGCCTTCACGGCCCTCGGCTGCCTGTTCCTGATCCCCGCCCTCGCCTGGCTGCCGCCGCCCGATACCAGCGGGCTGACCAGCACCGGACAGAAAATGCAGGACCGCCCGCCGAGCCCGCTCTACCTGCGGATCTTCATGGCCGCCTACTTCTGCGCCGGAATCGGCTACGTGGTCAGCGCCACTTTCATCGTTGCCATCGTCAACAAGCTGCCGGGCCTCGCCGGGCAGGGCAACCTGGTCTTTCTCGCAATCGGCCTCGGCGCGGCGCCCGCGTGCATCAACTGGGATTTCATCGCCCGCCGCACCGGCGACCTCAACGCGCTGATTCTCGCCGCCATACTGCAGATCGTGGGCATCCTGCTGCCTGTACTCATGGGCGGGCTGACCGCCGCCTTGTTCGGCGCACTGCTCTTCGGCGGCACCTTCATCGGCATGGTCAGCCTGGTGCTGACGATGGCTGGCCGCTATTACCCCACCCGGCCGGCCAAGATGATGGGCAAGATGACGCTTTCCTACGGTGCGGCGCAGATTCTCGGCCCCGCAGTCACCGGCACGCTGGCGACCTACTTTGGCAGCTACAACGCCGGCTTGTATTTTGCGGCGGCAGTCATGGCGATCGGCACCGTACTATTGCTGGTGCTGAAAGTGGTCGAACGGCGCGATGCCATGCGGCTGGCAATGTAAGTGGAGAGAGCCCGGCCGGCCTGCCCCCGTCGGCAAAGATGGGCGGAATCCGGCACAATCCGCGCACCCGCCAGCCCCCCTTGAACCGATGCGCGCGCCTCGTCACCTGATCCACCTGATTCTCCTTATCCTCGTCACCGGCTGCACCACGGTAGTAAACCGGGTCCAGCTCGACCGGGAACTCGGTCGCCCCGATCCGGGCCGCTTTGATCGCCCGGCGGCACCGCCGGCCGAGGCGCCGGACTACCAGACCCGCGTGCGTCCCATCCTCGAACGCCGCTGCGTGGCCTGCCATGCCTGCTACGACGCACCCTGCCAGCTCAAGCTGACCCGCCACGACGGCATCACCCGCGGCGCCAATCCCGAGTCGGTGTATGCAGGCACCCGCCTGCTGGCGGCCAGCCCCAACCGCCTTGGCTTCGATGCCCACAGCAACGCCGCCTGGCGTGGCAAAGGCTTCCACCCGGTGCTCAACGAACGCGCCTCCACGCCCCAGGCCAACCGGGACGCCAGCGTCCTGTACCGGATTCTCGCCCTCAAGCAACGCAACCCCGGGCCCGACAGCGGCCCCCTGCCGGCCGGGCGTTTCGACTTCTCCATCGACCGCCCGCAAACCTGCACCCGCATCGAAGGCATGCCCGACTTCGAGAAGGAGCATCCGGACTGGGGCATGCCCTTCGGCCTGCCGGCCCTCAGCACCGCGGAGCATGACATCCTGAGCCGCTGGATCGAGGCCGGCGCCCCCTTCTCCCCCCGCCCGCCCCTGCCCGCCGCCCTTCGCACCCGGGTCGAGGAATGGGAGACACTTCTCAACGGCGACAGCCTGCGCGACCAGCTGGCGGCCCGCTACATCTACGAACACTGGTATATCGGCCAGCTCTATCTCGACGACGAGCACACGCAGCGCTTCGAGCTGGTGCGCAGCCGCAGCGCGCCCGGCCAGCCCATTGACGTCATCGCCACCCGGCGCCCCTACGATGACCCCGGCGTGGCCCGCGTGTACTACCGCCTGCGCCCGACGGACGAAACCCTGGTGGCCAAAACCCACATGCCCCTGGCACTCGACGAAGGCCGCCGGACGCGCCTGAAGAGATGGTTCTTCGACGCCCCCTTCACGGTCAGCAGCCTGCCCGGCTACGACCCGAAGACCGCCTCCAACCCTTTCGCTGCCTTCAAGGCACTGCCCGTCGACGCCCGCTACCGTTTCATGCTGGACGATGCCGGCTTCACCGTGATGGGCTTCATGAAAGGGCCCGTGTGCCGCGGGCAGGTGGCCCTCAACGTCATCAATGACCACTTCTGGGTGCTGTTCTATTCGCCCGAAAGCGAAGTTGCGCGCAACACCCAGGGCCTGCTCGACAGCACCCGCCCCAACCTGCGCATGCCCGCCGAGGACGACAGCACCACCGGCATCCTCGCCTGGAACAAGTACGCCAAGGCGGAGCGCCGCTACCTGGCAACCAAGCGTGCCTTCATGGCCGGGCTGCCCCGGCTCAAGCCGCAACTGACCGATCTATGGAACGGCGATGGACGCAACCCCAATGCCGGCCTGACTGTCTTCCGTCACTTCGACAGCGCCTCGGTCATCCGCGGTCTGGCGGGCGAACAACCCCAGACCACACTGCTCCTGGGCTACCCCCTGCTCGAACGCATGCACTACCTGCTGGTGGCCGGGTTCGACGTGTACGGCAACACCGGGCACCAGCTTGCCACCCGTCTTTACATGGACTTCCTGCGCATGGAGGGCGAAGAGAACTTCCTCACTTTGCTGCCCCTCAAGAACCGCCAGAAGGTGCTGGATGGCTGGTACCGGGGCCGCCCCGACCCGCGCATCCGCGAATTTGCCGACGCCCCCAGCTACTTTCCGGGCGAGACCGGCATGCGCTACCGCACGGCCGACCCGCTGGGCGAGCTCTACGCGGGCATTCACCGCTACCTGCGCCCGGTGCGTCCGCTCCCCCTGGATCTCACCCCCAACGGCTTGAGAGTTGAACAGGTCGGCCAGCTACGCGCCCTCAACCGCATCACCGGCAGAAGCGCCTCGCGGATGCCCGAGCACAGCCTGCTGATCGTGCACAACGGCAAGAGCCCGGTCCGCGTCCTGTCACTGTTGCGCAACAGCGCCCACAGCAATGTGGCCGGACTGTTCGACGAGGACGCCCGACGCCTGCCCGATGAAGACAGCCTGATCGTCCTCGACGGCATCGTCGGCGCCTATCCCAATGCGCTCTTTCACCTGGATGCCAACGAGCTGCCCCGCTTCGTCCGCGCCGTGGAGACCCTTGCCGGCGATGACGACGTACAGCGCCTTCACCAGCGCTTCGCCGTGCGTCGCACCGATGCCCGCTTCTGGCGCATCAGCGACGCCGTCCACGACTACTGGCAGTCCGTCGAACCCCGGCAAGCCGCCATCCTGGACTACAGCCGCCTGGAGAACCGCTGACCCCGATCCCGGCCCGAGCACAGCAGCAGAAAGCACGGGGGCAGCCACTGGCTGCCCCCGCCGGAGACAAGCGGGATCAGGCCGTGCACCCCATCAGGGCAGGCAGAGCTTGCCCGTCACCGGCGCCGAAGTGCCGATGCTGTTGCCCAGCACATTGAGATGGCCGGTGACATTGGCGTAAGCCCCCTTGCCGTCCGAACCCGAGATCAGGATCTGCTCCGTCACCGCACCAGTGCTCATGGAGCCATCGGCCGCCAGCTTGACCTGGGCGACGATCACATCATTGCTGTAGAGGGCCGTGCGAAGCTTTCCGGAACCGATATACACCACGCTGCGGGCGGTCTGGATGCTCTGCCGTGGCAGGGACGTGGCCGCATCGATCACCGCGGCCGGGGTTGCGGTGGGGCCGCTCAGACCCACCAGCGGCTCGGCGGTCACGCCGGCAAAACCTGTTGCCGCCGGAAAGCCGACCAGGTTCAAGGCAACGCTGAAACACTGGTTCTGGTAAGCCGGAACCTGGCTACCCAGTGCATTGATCTGGCAGGATGCATCGGGAAGCAGCCGAACGGAACCCAGCACAGGCACACAGGCAGCGCCGGCAACGCCGGAAACCAGGGCCAGGACAACGGGGGCAAGGACTCGGGAAACAACACGGGTATTCATGGGGGGCACTCTCCTTGATGGACAATCGGACCAGGTATGGACCCGCGCACGACAAACGGCCGTTTTCGCGGGCACGCCACCGTCATCATGAGCGCCTGCCACGTCCTGAAGGACCTGGAAGGTTTCAGCAAGCGTGACGGAATTCACGAATTCGGCAGACGCACCAGCCCCGCCCCCCGGACAAGCGTCCCGAGCCGCCATCAGAAGCGCGTCTTATCGCGATATCGAATCAAGAAATTTGTGCAGCGCAGCATAATCAGGCTAAGGTAAGGCCCTTCATCCGCAGCATCGCCCGCGCGCGCCCTTGCCCATGATCGTCCGCCCCCGCCCCACCATGCGGCAGCTCTTCTTCATCTGGAAGGGCTCCATCATTCCCCTGATCTTCCCCCAGGTCCTGTTTGTCACCGTGGTCGCCGCCCTGGTCACCCTGGCAGCGGCACTGGCCGGTCCGCGCTTCCCCGACTTCGCCAGCGGCCCCTTCACCTTCCTGGGCATTTCCCTGTCGCTCTTTCTGGGCTTTCGCAACAACGCCTGCTACGACCGCTGGTGGGAAGCCCGCAAGCACTACGGCAACCTGCTGGTGGTGATGCGCTGTCTCGCCCGCGACAGCCAGATCCTCGATGGTGACGCGGAAGGCCGCCACCAGCGCCGGGAGATCCTGCGCCTCGCCACAGCCTTCACCAAGGCACTCACCGCCCGCCTGCGCGACCGCCCCGTCGCCGATGCCGTCACCACCGAACTGAGCGCCACCGAACTCGCGGCCTGCTCCGCCGCCCGCAATCCACCCGACCACCTGCTGCAACACATCACCAGGCTGCTGCTTGATGCACGCCGCCCCGGCCGCCTCGATTCCGTCACCTACGCCAGCCTGGCCGAGCACATCAACCAGCTCACCGCCATCCAGGGCGCCTGCGAACGCATTCGCCACACCGCCCTGCCCTTCGCCTACACCCTGCTGCTGCACCGCACCGCGCACCTCTTCTGCATATTGCTGCCTTTCGGCGTGGTCCACTCCCTGGGCTATGCCACCCCCCTGCTGACCGCCCTGGTGGCCTACACCTTCTTCGGCCTTGATGCCCTCGGCGACGAACTGGAAGAGCCCTTCGGCACCGCCCAGAACGACCTGCCCCTGGACGCCATGACCCGCAACATCGAGATCGATCTGGCCGAATACCGGGGCCTGGACAACGTGCCCGAGCCCTTGAAGCCGGTGGACTTCGTGCTCATGTAGGCCTGGCCCCTGCGGGACAGGCCAGCCCGCGCGGCGGGCCTCGCCACGGGCGAACACGCAATTGCGGACGGATCCGCCCGGCCGGCTCATCTGTGAGCGATCACGCCTCGCGCCCCGGCGAATGCAGCCCGATGCGATTGCCCTCGCTGTCGGCGAACATGGCGATGCAACCGATCTCCGGTGACAACTCGGTCCTGGGCATGAGCACGGTCGCACCGGCAGCCACGGCACGGGCCAGGGGAACGGACAGATCGTCGCCACCATGGAGGTAGATCACCACGCCGTGGTCACCGGGCTTGCCTTCCGGGCAGGCCAGCAACGCACCACCGGTGGCGGGCGCAGCACAGGGGAAGACCGCCATGTGCATGCCTTCCATCACCTCGGGCTTGAGCTCGACGGCAAACGTGGCTTCGTAAAAGCGACGGGCGCGATCCAGATCGCGGACGGGAATTTCAAACCAGTTGATCAAGCGCTGCATGGCCGACTCCTTCAGATAATGGATGGAGCAACCAGTCTGCCCCCTTCCTCCTGACAGCCTCCCGTCAGGAGGCCCGGCCTCAGGTCGCCCCGGCAGCGCTATCCTGACAGCCTTGTGTCAGGAGCCCCCCATGCGCCGAGCCGACCGCCTGTTCCAGATCGTCCTTCTCCTTGACCGGGGGCGGGCCGTCACCGCCCGCGAGCTGGCCGACGCCCTGCAGGTATCCGAACGCACCGTGTACCGCGACGTGGCCGATCTGTCCCGCTCGGGCGTGCCGATCAGCGGCGAGGCCGGGGTGGGCTACCTGATGCGTCCGGGCTATCGCCTGCCTCCCCTGATGTTCGATGCCGAGGAGCTGGCAGCGCTGGCCCTGGGCAGCCGGATGGTACGTAGCTGGGCCGACCCGGCCCTCGGACGCGCCGCCGAACGTGCCTTGCTGCGCATCGAGTCCGTCCTGCCCAGGCGCCTTCGCCACGACCCCGCCAGGGACGCGCTGCTGGTGCCCGGCTTCCATGTGCCCGACGCCATGCGTGCTCCCATGAGCACACTGCGCGAGTGCATCTCCCGTCAGCGCAGGCTGCGCCTTGCCTACACCCGCGCCGACGGGGTCGCCAGCGAACGGACGATCCAGCCCGTGGGGCTGGTGTTCTGGGGCGAAACCTGGACCCTCGGTGCCTGGTGCGAACTGCGCGGCGACTTTCGCAGCTTCAGGCTGGACCGGATTGCCAGCCTCGCTCCCCTTGACGAGCACTTCGACGGTACCGGCATGCTGGCCCGCTACCTGCAGGCCGCCCAGACCGAACGGGATGCCTGCCGGATCGAAACACCCTTCCGCCCGCCCTCCTCCCCCGGGGAAGACAGGGCCGCCGCGAGCATGCAAGAATCCCCGCCCCACACCCCACACCCTGCGTCCCCATGAGCCTTGCCGACAGCAATCCCTGCCTCGATTGCGGCGCCTGCTGCGCCACTTTCCGCGTGTCCTTCTATTGGTCTGAAGCCGAAGCCCGCGGCCTGCCGGCCGAGCTCACCGAACAGGTCAATGCCTGGTTCAGCTGCATGGGCGGCACCAACCAGGCCCGGCCCCACTGCGTCGCCCTGGAAGGCGCTGTCGGCGAGGCAGTGAGCTGCCGGGTCTATGTCCAGCGCCCCTCCCCGTGCCGGGAGGTAGAGGCCGGCGACAGCCAATGCGCCAAGGCCAGGGCCCGCCACGGCCTGCCAGCGTTGATTTGCGAATGACTTGCATTTGCAAACAACAACAAGTCTCGATAACATCCTTCGGGTCTTCCGCCCTTATCTGCACCGACCCGACCATGACCAAGCTGAAAACCCTCGCCGCCCTGCTGGCCGCCAGCGCCGCCCTGGGCAATACCGCTTTCGCCGCCGACACCGAACTCAACCTCTACACCGCCCGTCACTACCAGACCGACGAAGCCCTGTATTCCAACTTCACCACCCGCACCGGCATCAAGATCAACCGCATCGAAGGCAAGGAAGAAGAGCTCCTCGAGCGCATCCGCAACGAAGGGGCGAACAGCCCGGCCGATGTGTTCATCACCGTGGACGCCGCCCGCCTGGCCGCTGCCGATCAGTACGGCCTCTTCGCCACCGTGGACTCGCCGACCCTCAAGTCGGCCATCCCGGCCCACCTGCGCACCGACCGCTGGTTCGCCTTCTCCACCCGCGCCCGGGTCATCGTCTACAACAAGCTCGACGTGAAAGCCGATCAGGTGCGCAATTATGAAGACCTGGCCAAGCCCGAACTGAAGGGCAAGGTGTGCACCCGCTCCGGCAGCCACGCCTACAACATGTCCCTGGGCTCCGCCCTGATCCAGCACATCGGCGCCGCAAAGACGGAAGAATGGGCCCGCGGTCTGGTGGCCAACTTTGCCCGCGCGCCCAAGGGTGGCGACACCGACCAGATCAAGGCCGTGGGTGCCGGTGAATGCGGCGTCGCCCTGGTCAACTCCTACTACCTGGCCCGCATGCTCAAGTCCACCAAACCCGAGGATCAGAAGACCGTTGATCGCATTGGCATCGTGTGGCCCAACCAGTCCAGTTTTGGCGCCCACATCAACATCTCCGGCGGCGGCATGCTGAAGACGGCCCCCCACAAGGAAGCCGCGGTCAAGTTCCTGGAATACCTGGCCTCCCCGGAAGCCCAGGATTATTTCGCCAACGGCAACAACGAGTGGCCGGTGGTGGCGGGCGTCAAGATCGCCAACCGGGGCCTCGATGCAATGGGCAAGTTCAAGGCAGACACCCTGCCCGTGGGCAAGCTGGCCGATACGGTGATTGAAGCCCAGAAGATCTACGATCGCGCCGGGTTCCGCTGAGCGGGTGTGAAGAAATCGTCGCGAGCGGTTCGAGTTCGCCCCGAGAAGCACAGCCGTACAAGGGTACGGTGAGCATCGCAGGGGCGAAATCGGATCGCGCAGCAGATTGATCCTGCTTTCCTCCTTTGTCCTCCTTGAACCAGCCGCAAACCCAATGCTGACGGGGGGTTGGGCTCCCTTGTCCGGATCACCCGATAGGTGAAGCTGAAGGGGTTTATGGGACGCACTGAGGGCGGCCGGAGGGACTGTAGGGGCGACTTCAGAGGGTGTCGCAAAACTCGTCGCCAACCAGGCATTCACGATGGACTCGGCACCAAACGCGGTTCAGTCACCCGAAAACGCCATGTTTTTGCGAGCTAAATGCAGTTTTTGATCTCATAACGCGAGTGTCTCGGCTGTGCAAAATGGTTTTACAACACCCTCTTCAGTCGCCCGCGGACCTCGATCAAGGGCATGCCGGCGATCAACGCACGATGGGCGACTGAAGTCGCCCCTACGGAGAGACTGCATCGCGCGTCATACGACGCTCAAACGGAGGAAATTTGGTTGATTCACACCCGCTGATTCGAAGCCCTTCGCGACACGTTCAGCTAAAGGCCGGGAAGTTCCCGGCCTTTACCTTTTTTGTCGCAACGCATCATATTATTGCCAATCATTCTCATTAACATTACAATTGAAACAAGATCCTACGGGCAAGCCAGCCATCTGCTAGCCAAGCCAGCCAGCCTCAGATCGTGAAACTCCAACGATTTCATTACGAGAGGCTTTGCCATGGCTAACAAGAAATCCCGCCGCCCCGCGGACCGTCACCGAACCCCCGCTTCCGTTGCGACACCCGCGCCCGAGAAGATCGTGCTGCCCCTGGGCGCCATGATGTTCGCCGCCTCCATGGGCGCCTTCGCCCAGACCCCCGCCGCCCAGAGCGACGAGAAGACCCTCAAGCCGGTGATCGTCAAGGCCGACGCCGAGCGTGAGCAGGAAGGCAAGAACACCCTGCGCACCACCACCACCCGCATCGGCAAGGGCAAGCAGGAGCTCCGCGACATTCCCCAGTCGGTCACCGTTGTCACCGAGAAGCTGATGGACGACCGCAAGATCGACACCGTCAAGGAAGCCCTCAAGATGACCTCGGGCATCACCTTCCTGGCGGCCGAAGGCGGCGAGGAAGACATCCGCCTGCGCGGCTTCCCACTGAACTCCACGGGTGACCTGTTCATCGACGGCATGCGCGACCCGGCCTTCTACGACCGCGACACCTTCAACATGGATCGCATCGAAGTGCTGCGCGGCTCCGCCTCCATGCTCTTCGGGCGTGGCTCCACCGGCGGCGCGGTCAACCAGGTGAACAAGCAGGCCCGCCTGCTCGACGAAACCCAGATCGACCTGACCCTGGGCAGCCACCAATACCGCCGCGCGGTGGCCGACATCAACGTCAAGACTGGCGAAGACGCCGCCATTCGCATCAACGCCATGCGCACGCTGGCCGACAACAATGGCGCGGGCTCCAGCCTCGACAAGTACGGCTTTGCCGTTGATTACCGCTGGGGCATCGGCACCCGCGACGAGTTCGAGGTGGGCTACTTCTACCTCAACAACAGCAACGGCATGAACTACGGAATGCCGTGGATCCGTCCCAATGCCAGCTCGCCGGTCAGCGCCACCACAATGGTGCCGGCCGACCCCAAAAACTACTACGGCATGGGCAGCGACTACAACGCCGGCACGGCAGGCTACGCCACCTTCGCCCACACCCACCGCTTCTCGGCCGACACCGAACTGGTGACCAAGATCCGCAAGGGCGACTTCGAGCGCGATCAACGCGCCGGCACCGTGCGCTTCGCCGGGGCTGCGCTGCAGCCCGGCCGTCAGGCAGTGTCCATCGCCACCCTGGGGCCCAATACCGTTATCAACCGCGGTACCCAGCTAAAGATCCAGAACATGGAAAACCTGTTCGCCCAGAGCGATCTGTCGTCCAAGTTCGAGGCACTGGGCTTCAAACATGAAGTGCTCACCGGCGTCGATTTCGCCTGGGAAAAGAAAATCGTCCGTGGAGCCCTCAGTGCGGCCCAGGGTGGGGCGACCATCACCAAGCCCACCACGACCTTCGGCAATCCCGACGACGGCGCATGGGTCGACGAAAGCCTGCGCAAGCTGCGCAAGACCAGCGAGTTCGAGGCCATTTCGGGCGGTATCTACGCTCAGGATCTGATCAAGATCGCCGACCACTGGAAGCTGCTCGGCGGGCTCCGCTACGACGCCATGTCCGGCAAGTACGATGTCTTCGGCTTGAGCAACACCAACGTCGCCTCCTTCAGCAATTACGAACAGGCCATCTACAAGTGGAGCCAGCGTTACGGCGTGTTGTATCAGCCCTCTGACCGCCACTCCTTCCACCTGTCCTATGCCACCTCGTTCAACACCTCGGGCGACACTTACTCCTACAGTGCCGCCACCGTGGATACCCCGCCCGAGAAGAGCATGAACCTTGAACTGGGCGCCAAGATCGACTCGGCTGACCGACGCATGTCCACCCGCTTCGCCCTGTTCCGCGGCGTCAAGCTCAACGAGCGCAACACCGATCCCCTGATCAATATTGCCGTGCTGTCGGGCAAGCGCCACGCCACCGGCTTCGAAACCGACGTGATCGGCAAGCTCACCCCGCGCTGGGAGATCTATGGCTCCTACACCTGGATCTGGGATGCCGAGATCGACAAGGGCGCGGAAGGCGCCGAAGGCCAGGGCCGTCGTCCGTCCCTGATCCCGAAACACCAGGGCACCCTGTGGAGCACCTACCAGGTCACCGAAAAGCTGCGCGTCGGCGCAGGCGCCAACGGGCGCACCAAGATGACCCCCAACCGCAACCCGGGCTGGTACTCCGACGGCTACGTGACCTATGACGCCATGGCAGAATACGAAGCCATTCCCGAGCGCCTGACCCTCAAGGCCAACGTGATCAACCTGAGCAACAAGCTCTACGCCGACTCCCTGTATTCCGGGCACTACATCCCGGGTTTCGGCCGAACCTACTACCTCACCGCCAGCGTGAAGTTCTGATGAAGCGCGCGGGATAAGCAGCACGAAAGAGGGGATGCACCAGTCGGCGCATCCCCTCTTTTTCGTCCTTTCCAGCTAGCCACTCCACACCCAGCCATGCTCCTCCAGATCCCCGAACTGCTCACCGCCGACGAAGTGCGCCAGGCCCGTCAGGCCCTCATCGACGCCCCCTGGGCCGATGGCCGCGACAGCGCCGGCCCCCAGGCCGCCACGGTCAAGAACAACGAGCAGCTACCCCACGACTGCGCCCCCGCCACCCTGATCCGTCAGCTGGTGCTGCGCGCCCTCGACCGGCATCCCCTCTTCCTCACCGCCGCCCTGCCCAAGAAGATCTTCACCCCCCGGGTGAATCGCTACGGCGGAGACACCCCCTACTACGGCGGCCATGTGGACAACGCCATCCGCTTCCGCGCCGACACCGGCGAGCGGGTGCGCACCGACGTGTCGTGCACCGTCTTCCTGGCCGACCCGGACGAGTACGACGGCGGCGAGCTGCTGGTGCAGGACACCTATGGCGCCCGCGGCGTCAAGCTGCCCGCCGGCCACGCCGTGCTCTACCCCGGCACCAGCATCCACGAGGTCACCCCGGTCACCCGCGGTCACCGCCTCGCCTGCTTCTTCTGGATTGAAAGCATGGTGCGCAGCGACGAACAGCGCCGCCTGCTCTTCGACCTGGACATGGCCATCATGCGCCTGCGCCAAAAACACGGCGAAACCGCCGAGGCCGTGGACCTGACCGGCACGTATCACAACCTGCTGCGCATGTGGGCGGACACCTGAGACCATGAACACCCGGACCACCCTGCCCGAGGGCGTCATCTCCCTGCCCGGCCACGAAGCCCATGCCCGGGGCGTCCTCGACGCCAACGCCTGGGCCTACTTTGCCGGCGGTGCGGCTGACGAACACACCCTGCGCGCCAACCCCGCGGCCTGGGAGGCCCTGCGCCTGCACCCGCGCGTCCTGCGCCCGCTGGCGGGCGGGCACACTCGGGTCAGCCTCCTGGGACGCAGCCTGGCCCACCCCATCCTGCTCGCACCGGTGGCCTACCAGCGCATGGCCCACCCGGATGGGGAGATCGGCACTGCCGTCGCCGCCTCGGCCCAGGAAGCCGGCCTGGTGCTCAGCACCCAGGCCAGCACTCCCCTCGAAGCCGTGGCCGACGCCATCCGCAACGACCCCGACCGCGGCCCCCTGTGGTTCCAGCTCTACCTGCAGCACGACCGGGGCTTCAACCTCGAACTGATCCGTCGCGCCGAAGCCGCCGGCTATGAAGCCCTGGTGCTCACCGTGGACGCCCCCTGCAACGGCGCCCGCGACCGGGAGCGCCAGGCCGGATTCCGCCTGCCCCCCGGCATCAGCGCCGTCAATCTGTCCCAGCTTTCGCCGCGCCCAGACCCCGCGCGGCACCCTCACCAGAGCGCGCTGTTCGACGGCCTGCTGCAGCAAGCCCCCACCTGGGACGACATCGCCTGGTTGCAGGCCAGCACACGCCTGCCCCT
Source organism: Zoogloea sp. (assembly GCF_017302315.1). Lineage (GTDB taxonomy): Bacteria > Pseudomonadota > Gammaproteobacteria > Burkholderiales > Rhodocyclaceae > Zoogloea. The sequence goes on along the minus strand of NZ_JAFLDT010000012.1, from coordinate 26,746 downwards.
CATCCTCAAGGGCGTGCTGCATCCTGACGACGCCCGCGAGGCCGCCCGGCTGCAGGTGGGCGGCCTCATCGTCTCCAACCACGGCGGGCGCACCCTCGACACCCTGCCCCCCACCGCCGAAGTGCTGCCGGAGATCGTCGAGGCCCTGGACGGCAGCCTGCCGGTGCTGGTGGATGGCGGCATCCGCCGCGGTACCGACGTGCTCAAGGCCATGGCCCTTGGCGCCAGCGCAGTCCTCATCGGCCGCCCCTACATCTATGGCCTCGCCAATGCCGGCGCCCTGGGCGTCGCCCACGTGATCCGCCTGCTCCGCGACGAACTGGAAATCGCCATGGCCCTCAGCGGCTGCCCGACCCTGCAAGCCATCCCCGCCGGTCTCGTCCGTTGAAGAAGAACGCCCGGTCACGCGAACAGGGTGCTCCGGGTTTGCACCGGCAGCGGCGGGAGGAACCGTAGAGGCGCCTTGTAGGTGCCCATCGTGCGTCGCAACAGGGCCACGTGGGCGACTGAAGTCACCCCATGAGACGCACGTGCCGTTCTGGCGAGGTGTGGGATAGGTTTGCGTAGGGGCGACTTCAGTCGCCCGCGGGCTTCGATTAAAGGTTTGCCGGTGATCAACGCGCGGATGGGCGACTGAAGTCGCCCCTACGAGCCGCCCCTACGAGTCGCCCCTGCAGGTGAGGCAGCACGGACTTGCAGAGGTCGCGCAAACCGCGGCTTCCGGGATGAGCGCCCCCAATGGAGCCCTATTCGTCGAAGGCGTGGATGAAATCGCGGATACGGGGATAGATCTGGTGCTCCCAGCGCTTGCCGTTGAACACCCCGTAGTGGCCGACGGAGGCCTGCAGGTGATGCTGCTTGCGATAGGGCGCCAGCTTGCTGCACAGGTCGTGGGCGGCCAGGGTCTGACCGATGGAGCAGATGTCGTCCCGCTCACCTTCCACCGTGAACAGCGCCGTGCGGCGGATCGCCTCGGGCTTCACCCGACGGCCGCGGTATTCCAGCACACCCCGCGGCAGTTGGTATTCCTGGAAGACCTTGCGTACCGTCTGGAGGTAGAACTCGGCGGGCAGATCCATCATGGCCAGGTATTCGTCGTAGAACTCCTTGATGCCATGGGCCTTCACCGTATCGCCCTCCACATAGTGGCCATACATCTTGCGGAAGGATTCCTTGTGCCGGTCCAGGTTCATGCTCATGAAGGCCGAGATCTGCAGGAAACCCGGATACACCCGCCGCATGCCGCCCTTGTAACGTAGGGGCACCACCCCGATCAGCTTGCTTTCGAACCACTCCATGGGCTTGGCGGTGGCCAGGTTGTTCACCTCGGTGGGGTTGATGCGGCAGTCGATGGGCCCCGCCATCAGCGTCATGCTGCGGGGCTGGTGGGGGTGCTGGTCCTCCGCCATGATTGCCACCGCGGCCAGGGTCGGCACCGTGGGCTGGCACACCGCCACCAGGTGGGTATGGGGGCCGAGCCAATCCACGAAGCGGATGATGTGCTCGATGAAGGTGTCCAGATCAAAAGCCCCTTCGGACAGGGGGATGTCGCGCACGTTGTGCCAGTCGGTCACGTACACGTCGTGGTCTTGCAGCAGGGTCTGGACGGTGCCGCGCAACAGGGTCGCAAAATGCCCTGAGACAGGTGCCACCAGCAACACCTTGGGCTCGGTACCACAGGCCGGCGTCTTGCGGAAACGCAGCAGGGAGCAGAACGGGGTCCGGAAGACGGTCTCCTCGGTGACGGCACAGGTGCCCGATGGCGTGTCGACAGTGTCGATATTGAACGGCGGGCGATGATGGGTGAGCCCGGACAGGGCCAGCACCTCACACGCTGCCGCCGCCTTGCGCAATGCGCGGCTATGGGGCAGCCAGAACAGGCTGTGGTGCAGCCAGGGCGCCAGGAAACGCGCCGCACTGCGCATCGGCGTAGTCAGGTCGGCCACGGCCTGATAGGCCTGGTAATGCAGGGCAGGACTATTGGGGAGCATGATGTTTTTGTGATGCTGCTGTTGGGTTCCGGATACTAGCAATAGCCATGCCGTCACGGACACCCTTGCAGGCACGTGGTTTGCTCTTATCCTTGACACACCAGGCACCACCACCTGCCCCGAACGCCTTGCCGGAGACTCCCACCATGGCCATCACCCTCACCCTGAGCAGCAAGAACTACTCGTCCTGGTCCCTGCGCGGCTGGTTGATGGCGCGCTTCGCCGGCCTCACCTTCAAGGAAGAGATGGTCGAACAGGACGATGCCAATGCACGCGCCGAGCTCCTGCTGCTGGCGCCCTCTGTGCGCGTCCCGCGCCTCACCCACGGCGACATCTCCGTCTGGGACACCCTGGCCATCGGCGAATACCTCAACGAGATCAAGCCCAAGGCCGGGCTGCTGCCCGCCGATGCAGCCGCCCGCGCCCACTGCCGCTCCATCTGCGGCGAAATGCACTCGGGATTCAGCGCCCTGCGCGCGGCGCTACCCATGAATCTGAAGGCCCATTTTCCCAACTTCACCGTGTGGTCGCGGGCCAAGGGCGACATCGAACGGGTTGTCGAGATCTGGCGCGACTGCCTGACGCGCTATGGCGGCCCCTACCTGTTCGGCACCCGTCGCACCCTGGCCGACGCCATGTACGCCCCCGTCGCCACCCGCTTCCTGACCTACGATGTGCCCCTCGACGAAGCCTGTGCGGCCTATTGCCAGACCCTCATGGCCATGCCCGAAATGGGCAAATGGATCGCCGCGGCCAAGCTCGAACCGGACGATATCGAAGAGCTGGAAGTGGAGTTCTGAGGGCCGCGCTCCCCCAGACGGTCCCGCACCATGTCGAGGCACGCGCCCGCAAGCGGTGCGTGTCCGCCGGCCCCGTTACTCGAACAACGCCTCCAGATCCACCGAAGCCTCGCGCCCCACCCGGGGCAGGCCTTCAGCCACCCAGCGTGCTGCCCTCGCCCGCCCCAGATCGCGCAAGGTGTGCAGAAAGGCCCGGGTGGCGTTGAGCTTGCTCGCCCTGCCGGCCGCGAGCAGCTCTTCCGCTTCGATCAGATGGAAGCGCAGCCCCGTCAGCTTGCGCTCGAAATGGCCCAGGGGCAGCCACCCCCGGCCCTCGCCGATCTGCCTGCGGGCGTGGGCAATCATGCGCATCTCCCGCAGAAAGGTGGTCGAAAACCCCAGCTCCACGCTGCGCGCTGCAATATCCTCGGCGCTACGCGGCGCCGTCGGCCGCACCAACGGATTGAGCAGGATCAGCAGGATGTCCGGCGTGGTGCACTCGTACATCAACGGGTAGATCGCCGGGTTGGCGGTGAAGCCCCCGTCCCAGTAAGCCTCACCATCAATCTCCACCGCATGGTGCAGGGTGGGCAGACAGGCCGAGGCCAGCAGCGCATCCTCGCTCAGCTCGGCGGTATGGAACAGGCGCACCTTGCCCGTGCGCACCTGGGTGGCGGCAATGAAGAGCTTGAGGGGGCACTCACGCCGGATGCGCTCAAAATCGAACTGGGCCCGCACCACATCGCGCAGGGGGTTCAGCTCGAAAGGGTTGAGCTGGTATGGCGAGAACAGCCGGGTGATGCCCAGCATCATGTTCACCGCCGCCGGCAGCGAACCATCCCCCGCCGGGTTGAGGCTGTGCAGCAGGTCCAGCTCGAAGGGCGTGGTATCGGCCACGGCCTCCCAGAAGGCGCTCAGGCTCTCCCTCGCCCCCTCCGCGCCGCCCGTCGTCCAGCCCTGGGCCAGGGCCACGGCATTCATCGCCCCGGCGCTCGTCCCGCTGATCCCCTCCAGCGCCACCCCCTCCTCCAGCAGACGATCCAGCACCCCCCAGGTATAGGCCCCATGGGCACCGCCCCCCTGCAGGGCCAGGCTCAGGGCTGACGAAACCGCAGTGTCCTTCTTCTTCCACCATCGACTGACTGACATCGCGCTACTCCTTCAAGACGGCACATGTTGCACCGCACAATACATGAAGGAGGGACGGAGAAGGGTTTCAGAAGTTCGAAACGGGTGGGCAGCCACGGGAGCTCGCCCTCCAGGACGCTGCGGCCAGCGTCTTGACCTCCAACCAGCGCGCTCCGCCCCACCCGCGGACGGAATCTGTTGCCATCAAGAGCACCAAGCCCTGAATCTGTGCAGAGCCACCGCCCCGTGCTCTACTCCCATCGTTCAGAAATTTCTTCAGGAATCCCGTCAGCCCCCATGCACCCGCCCTCCCCGCCCCACCCCACGCAAGGCCTGTCGGACACCACGAAGGGCCTCATCGCCGGCCTGCTGGTCGTGGCCTGCTGGTCCGGGTTCAACATCGTCTCGCGCTTTGGCACCAAGGGGCTGTTCACGCCCTTTGACCTGGCCGCCATGCGCTACGGCGTTTCCGGCCTGCTCGGCGGGCTCTATTTTCTGCGCAACGCCCCCTTCGCCGACTGGCCGCGCTACCTTGCGCTCAGCGTCTTTGGCGGCCTGGGTTACGGGCTGTTCGTCTATTCCGGCTTCTCGTTCGCCCCCAGCGCCCACGCCGGGATCTTCGTGAATGGCGGCATCCCCTTCTGCACCGCCATCCTCGTGGCGCTCACCACGGGCCTTCACCTGGCACGGCAGACGCTGATCGCCCTCGGCCTGTCGGCCTGTGGGCTGCTGCTGATCGGCATCGACAGCCTCCTGTCCCATCACGGCCAGGACGAACTGACCGGAGACCTGCTCTTTCTCGCCGCCGCCATGTCCTGGTCGGTCTTCGGCCTCCTGATGCGCCGCTGGCAGATCCGGCCCGCGCTGGGCGTCTGCGGCATCGCCTTCTTCGCCCTGCTGCTCTACGAACCCGTCTACCTGCTCTACCTGCCCAAAAACCTGCCCACCGCCGGCTGGGGCGACATCGCACTGCAATGCGTCTACCAGGGCTTCATCGCCGCCATGCTGGCCGCCGGCCTCTACAGCTACGCCAACCAGAAAATCGGCGCCTGCCAGGCCTCGATGATGCTGTCGCTGGTTCCGGCTGTGTCGGCAATCGGGGCCTACTTCATCCTGGATGAGCAACTGACCTGGACGGTGATGCTGGGGATTGTTGTGGTGTCGGTGGGCGCGGTGATCGGGGCAATGCCGGGGCGGGGCGGCGGGCGGTGATTGGCGCGTGTTGGCGATGGAGTGTGCCGCACGCGGGGGCCTGCCCTGTGCCTGTGAGGCACGGAGAAGGAGGGCAATACGGATGAGGGTGTCGGCGGGGGGTGGGAGGGTCGGGTTGTCGGCCGGAGCGGCCTGTCAGCGCGAATTTGATAGGTGACCGCTACTGCCTCAGACCGGGCGTTCGTTCCTCAGCAAGGGCAACGTCTGCTGACCGGGGTGATGCTGCTGTTCATCCTCATAGTCGTGGGGCAGGCCCTCGGCCTAAACAGTCGTAAATGTTGGTAGCTCAGGAAATCCTGCGTCGTTACTTCCGTCGCTTCCTTACCGCAGGATCGTATCCTCGCTCAAACATCTCCGCATCACTGAGGTACAAGACCACGATGGCTTGGCCAGGTATCGGGGAATAGCACTGCTCCAGGATCTCAAACTCCTCAGCATCATCATTTGCAAACCAGGCATCCGCGGATTGTTTTCTGGGGGAGTCGCAGGGCCTTCCGGCCGACAGCAGATCATAGGCAAAGCTGTCTTCATCGAGTTGCTCCTTGAGCCACCAGCGCGTGGGCACATGCGGCGCGGCCACATGCCAGCGTCGTCCTTGCGATGTGTAGCAAGTCACCAGCACAGGTAGAGCGTCGATCTTTGCCAACCGTAGGGTAGTCGCCAGGAGGCTGGTGCTGAAAAGACCAGCCACCTCATCGATTTCCTTGATGCTGGGCCAATTGAAGGACTTGACAGCCGGATGGAACAGTGCTGATGGCATCAAGATATGGGTGGAGTATTCATCAGCCTCAATCTCAAGCTTTGTACTGGAGACCAGGTTGTCGGATGGATTGTCCGCCCTACATTGGAACGATTGACCACGGTGCAGCTCCCAGTGCCCAAGCTCATGCCCGATGGAGAAGCGATCTCGGCCGGAACTGCCAGAGGGCCTGATGGTTGCGATTGCCCTGTTACCCAGACCGACCAGCGTCGCCGCGCAGCCTCTCAGCTGTTCATACTCAACCCGGATCCCCGCATCGAAAGCTATCGCCTCAATGTCGATATCCCTGGGGTCGACAATGCCCAGCTCCGCTATGCGGGCTTCCGCCTTCTGTCCTGGCGTCATGTTTCGTCATCAGCCTCGCTGTCAGACTCAAGCATTCGGAGCTGCCGGTACAGACGCAGGACATCTTCATCCGTCATTTCGTCCAGCTTCCGGGCAGCCATGGTGTAGCGCGCATCATTCGCCGCCCGGGCCACATAAGACCTGGCGGCCGCAGGAGAAACGTCTTCACCACCTTCCGCTCGATACGGTGCGGTGTCCCGCATGTTTGCCCTGGCTATTGCCAGACGACGACGCCCGGCTTCGGCCTTGGCCGCCTTGAGTCGCTCCAGCGCACGTGCCTTAACCGTCTGTGCAGCCTCGGCGTCAAGCACATCTTCGTCCAACATTGTGCGAAGCTCATGAAAGTAACTTTCGAAGAAATTATTCAGGTCGGTTGTATGTTTGCTCATGCTTCCCTCCGGCCCAGCGCAGGACTGCTGAGTTTCCGGTCCAGCCGTTTTCTCGCAGCGTCATACGCCTTCATATCGAGGCCTGCGGCATCCGCCGCGTCCTGACCTCTGAGTCCATCGGCCCAAGCCATGGCCACCAGCTCCAGCTCTTCATCGCCTTCAAGGCATTTGTAGATGTATTCAAGCTGGTCCTTGGCCACTACGGCATCTTCGGGAGTTCTGGAGTCCACGGCCTCGACCTGGGGGCCGAAAGGCTCGTCCAACTCGTCATCATAGTCAGCCGTCACGGTCACATGTCCATCAATGGGGCCCTTGATAGCTCGTCTACGTAAATTGCTCGCCTCGCTATGCATAGCAGTTTTCAGGACCACCAGTGGATGGCTACTCCGGGGGAAACGTCGCTCTCCCGACAGGAGCTTGGTCAGCGCCTCCTGCAACAAATCTTCTGATGTGATTTCGTGCACACCGCAGACCAAGGCCCGTGCCATGCGCTCAGCACGAGCCCAGTCTGCTCCATCCATCTGACTAAGCGCAGTCTCTACCTCATGGGGGGCCAGGCGGTCGGGGTCTTCCTCGTCAACAGCCATATGTAAGCAAATCCTCCTTTGTTGTTGGACTCCCCAGACCGCTTTCGTGGACGCGGCCAGAAATATTTTTTTTCCAGCGTCCAGAACCGCTTGCTGGAGAGTCCTACCTCCTGAAAGCCCCGGGGACTAACCCTGGGACACTTCTGAAGGAGTATGACATGAGTGTACAGGTGAACGAAGATCATGGCCGGCTCGAGGACGATGCTGTGGATGTGCAGGCCTGCGTGAGGGGGGGGAGCCCCGTGCGCCCACATGGTCCTTACCGGATCGCCATCGGCAACGACCGTCTGGAGTTCGTCCAAACCGTAATCCATGACCCGATCCCTAGTGGTCGGCAAGTACTGCTGGAGGGCGGTTTCAAGCCGGTGGAAGAGCATCTGGTCTTCCAGATGCTCCGGAATGGCGAGCTTGAGGAGCTGCGGCTCGATGAAACCACCGATCTCCGGTCGGCTGGCGTCGAAAAATTCCTTGTCTTCCGTAGTGACAAGTCTTTCCGCTTCGAGCTAGACGGTACGCGCCAGGAATGGGGCGGCCCCCTGATCTCGGGGGCCTCCCTGAAGAAACTGGCCAGAGTTGACTTGGCGACATACGGCGTGTGGCAGGAAGTCCGACAGCCTGGAGCTGAAGACCGTCTGATTGCAAATGATGTACTGGTCGATCTTGCCGCCCCAGGGGTGGAATGGTTCTTCACCGGCCTCATGCAGACGACGGAAGGCTGAGCCATGGCCATTCTCCCTATGAAGTGCAGCCGCTATCTGCAAGACCGTGGATTGGCCTTCGAGGAACATCAAGAAAACGGCCAGAAGGCAGTCGTGTTCAAGCAATTCGCCCTGCCGGCTGGTCGTTTCGATGCGCCACACGCGGACATTATGATCTTGCTGCCGGGTGCATACCCGGATGTGGCGCCCGATATGTTCTACGCCATACCGTGGCTGCATCTGGCTTGTAACAACCGCTATCCCCGCGCAGCCGACCAGGCCGTCAGTTTCGCGGGCCGGAGCTGGCAGCGGTGGTCGCGACACAACAATGACTGGCGACCGGGCGTAGACGGCATCTGGACCATGTTGAAGCGGATTGAGATGGCTTTGGCGGAGGCGGCATGACCCAGTTCGACCTGACCCTTCAAGAAAGTCATCTCGCTCATCTACGCGAATTACTGGGGCGGGACGACGGAACGGAGGCCTCTGCCTATGTCCTATGCGGCAGCGCCAGGATACATAGCGATCCCTGGGACCGCACGTGCCGCCAAAGGCTGACTACCCACGAGGTCTTGGCCGTACCTCCGGAGGACCGCGTTTCTGCCAGTGGGAACCATGTGACCTGGTCGACCAAAACCTACGTGAAACTATTGAAACGCGCACAGGCGGAAGGTCTAGTCGTCGGTATAGTGCATACCCACCCCAGGGGCCCGGAGCAGTTCTCGGACCAGGATGATCGGAACGAGCGTGAACTCCACCGCCTGGCCCAGAACAGAAATGGAACCGGCACGCAGCTGCTAAGCATCCTGTTGGCCAGTGACAGTTCCATCCGGGCCAGACTATGGGTGGACTCCGCTACGGCTTTGCCCCATCACTCCCTGCGTGTTGTGGGGAGGCATCTGGTCATACATCGTGAAGTGACTAAGGTGGCGTCCGAGGTCTTCTCGCGCCAGGCCCTTGCTTTCGGTGACGCCCTCAACCACCAACTCCGCCATCTCAAAGTTGGGGTAGTTGGCTGCGGTGGCACGGGAAGCGCCGTGGCGACACTTCTTGCCAGGCTGGGGGTTGGAAATCTAGTGCTGATCGACGATGACAGGGCTGAGGCGACCAACCTGAACCGGTTGCACGGTGCCCGTCGTTCGGACGCGGATGCCATGCGGCCCAAGGTCGATGTCCTAGCGGCGGAAATAACCGGCTGGTCCATCGGCACTCGGGTTGTCCCCATGCAAGCGTGGGCAGGTGATCTACTTTGCCGGGACGCGCTCAAGTCATGCGATGTCCTATTTGGATGTACTGATGACCATGACGGCCGTCTTTTTCTCAATCGGTTCGCCTATTTCTATCTCACCCCGGTCATCGACGTAGGTCTGGCCATCGACCCGGCTATGGAGAGTGGTTTCCGCGAACTGTCAGGCCGGGTCACCGTGTTGTCGGCCGGTGCCCCATGCCTAATTTGCAGGGGTGTCGTTAATCCGGTCACTGCACGGGAGGAGGCCCTGAAACGGGCTCAGCCGGAACAATACGAGCGCCAGAAGCGCGAAGCCTATGTACGGGGCAGCGGCAACCCCGCACCGGGGGTCGTGACATTCACGACCGAAACAGCCTGCATGGCGGTCAATGAACTCATTCAAGGCCTGATCGGCTATCGGGGCACGGAGGGATGGCTCTGGAATCAGACCCGCCGGTTCGACCGATTTTTGGATCACCGTCCCGGCACCCATCAGAGCCCGGACTGCCCAATCTGCATTGACCACATGTATTGGGGTCGGGCAGATGTCGATCCATTCCTGGATAGGGTGGGGTGAAAATGATGCTGAAGACCTGGCTTCGAACCGCCTTTGTCGCCCTAGGATGGATCAAAGGACCGGCATTTGTGTGCGAGGTCATGCCCCGACATCCGTCTTCCCAAGAGCTTGCCGAGGGCGTCTTGGTCCTGGTTAAGGACGCGACACACGACAAGTGGGCATGCTTTCGCTGCCCCGGCGGCTGTGGCCAGAAAGTGCAGCTATCACTCAGCGCTCAGCGCAGCCCAAGATGGAAGGTGAAGCTGGACTATCTTGACTGCCCCACCGTCTCGCCTTCGATACGTATGACCAACAGCTGTGGCTGCCATTTCTGGATACACAATGGGGTTGTTTCATGGTGTCCTGACAGTGGTCACCAGGATATGAAATCAATTCGATGAGTGTTCGCTTTAGCTAAGGAGGATGAGTACGGCTTTAGGCAGGTATCAGCTGTAGAGCGGCTATACCAGTGACCGCTTTCTGGGACCCACGAAGGACAGCACTAGGTTCGTAGCAGCCGCTCGCGCAAGAGAATCCCACTGTCAGCTCCGGCCGAGAAGCACGAATTGGCCATTCCGCTGGTTTCGGAATCCAACAGCCCTTCGAATGACCGTGAGCCTGTCATGGTCACGGACCGGTTGTAGCCGATCGATGTCCTGTTGAAGTTCCTGCAGGCGCAGTGATCATGCACAGCCGACCGGGTGGGGCGCCGCGGGTCGAGCAGCTCGCTGCACGCCGGCAAGCAGGCGGCGGCGATCATAAGTCTGATCCGGTCGGCGCACCTCAACGGGCATGAGCCCCACGCCTACTTGAAGGATGTTCTCGCCCGCTTGCCGACTCAGCCCCAGAGTCGGATCGGGGCGTTGCTGCCGCATCGGTGTAGGCCGGATTCAGCTTGAGGCTAGGTCAAGACGGGATTGCCGGGCGCGCACCCTTCGGGCCACCGCGCCACCTGATTTACAGATAATTTGCACTTACCTGAATTTCAACTAAGATCAATTTATCTGAATATCAGGTAATTCTCATGCCCTCTCCCCATCAGGTGCTGGTGACCGCTTCGCAACTGGGCCATGTGTTGCAACAGGCGCGCAAAGGACGAAAGATGTCCCAGTCGGCCCTGGCCAGTCGCATCGGTCTAAGTCAGTCCCGGGTATCGCATCTGGAGCTGAACGCCCAGGATCTGAGCGTCGCGCAATTGCTGGCCTGGTGCTCGGCGCTCGAGCTTGAGCTCACGCTCGCGTCACGCAAGGGCATGGCGCCGGCTGCGCCCGAGACGGACTGGTGACATGGGCCGCAAATCACACAGCCGCTCCCTGTCGATCTGGACCAACGGCATGCGTGTCGGCCGCTGGACCCTCCCGGCGCGCGGAGACATGCAGCTGCAGTACGACGACGACTGGATCAAAGCCGATGTCGGCCGGCCACTGTCCATCTCGCTGCCCTTTACCCTGGACAAGCTGCCGCTCAAGGGCGAAAAGGTCTACAACTACTTCGATAACCTGCTGCCCGACAGCGATGCCATCCGCAAGCGCGTCGCCGAGCGCTTCCGGACGGGCTCGACTGATGCCTTCGATCTGTTGAAGGCCATCGGCCGCGATTGCGTGGGGGCCGTACAGATCCTGGGTGAGGACGAGGCGCCAAGCAGCTTTGATCGCATCGAAGGGACGCCACTCTCCGATGAAGACATCGAACGGCACCTCATCGAGACGGTATCGCCTCGAAGCTTCGGATCCAGCCAGGATCCCGACGACGACTTCCGTATCTCGCTCGCAGGCGCCCAGGAGAAGACCGCCTTTCTGTGGTGGGATGGCCGATGGCAGAAGCCCCGGGGGGCGACGCCGACCACGCACATCGTCAAGCTCCCCCTCGGCCTGATGGGGGGCCGGCGGGCCGATTTCCGCACCTCGGTGGACAACGAGTGGCTGTGCCTCAAGTTGCTGAAGGCGTACGGCCTGGACGTCGCCGACGCCGACATTGCGACCTTCGGCGAACAACGCGTGCTCGTGGTGCAACGCTTCGACCGGCGCATCGCGCCGAATGGAAAGTGGCTGATGCGTTTGCCTCAGGAGGATTTCTGCCAGGTGGAGGGCTGCTCACCGCTGCGCAAGTACGAGAACGAAGGCGGCCCGGGCCTGAAAGCCTTGTTCTCTACATTGCGCCACTCGGTGAACGCCGAGGGCGACATGCGCACGCTGATGGCCGCACAAATCCTGTTCTGGCTCCTGCGGGCACCGGACGGGCATGCCAAGAACTTCAGCCTGCGGATACTCCCGCGCGGGCGCTTCCAGCTGACCCCGCTCTACGACGTGATGTCCGCCTACCCGGTGCTCGGCGACGGCCCGAACCAATGGTCGCCACACGAAATCAAGCTGGCCATGGCCCTGCACGGGCAGAATAAGCACTACGAGATGTTCGGCATCCAGCGCCGCCACTTCAACAGCACTGCGCAGAAGGTCGGCTATGACGTCTCTGCCGAGCCAATCATTGAGGACATCCTCGCGCGCACGCCTGCCGTAATTTCAGCGGTGCAGGCCGGGTTGCCGCCGGGCTTCTCCACACATGTCGCAGACTCGGTATTTGGGGGACTGGTGCAGGCGGCGGCGGCTCTCGAAGCCACGCGCTAACAACAACCGCTCCTCCTCCCCTCCCCCTCAGTCATCCTCCAGCGGCAACAACCCCTGTGGCGGAACCGGAGGCCACTGGCCGGCCTGGCTGCGCTTTTCGCACCAGCGATGCATGGCAGCGCCCTCAACGGCATATTCGCCCCGGGCTGATTTCCACACCAAGGCCGGCATGCGCTGGCGCAGGGCTCGCTGGGCCTGTGCGGCGGTCACGGGATGGCCGGTCTTGGCGCGGTAGAACCGGAGCGCTTCGGCGTCATAGGCGCGGAAGCGCGGCCCCTGTTCCAGCATGCGCCACAACACGGCTTGCTCGGTGGGTTTGAGCCCCAGGTAATCCGACTCCATCTGGGCTTCGTCGATGATCAGCGCCACGGGCTTTTCAGCGCTCTCGTGCAGCAAGCGCAGGGCATCGGTGAGGGTCAGGCCATCGATCTTGCCGATCCTGCTGGTGTCGACCTCCAGACCTGCAAGCTTGACCTTGTCCAGGCCAGCCTTACGGGCGGTGCGCGCAACCAGCCCCCGCTGCGGCTCAAGGGCCCGGGCGATGGCTTCGGCAATCAGCGCTCCCGACGTGACCCCGAACAGCCCGCGAAATGCCGCGATGAAGGCCGAAGGGGAACTCGTAACCGTGGACCATGGCGACCTCTGTGACGCCGGCGCCGGCCTGCAGGGGGTCGAGGGACAAGACGAGGCGCAGGCGCCCGACCTCGCCGGCAACAATTCTTCTTGCATAGACACGGGCAAAAGGCCATACAATCCGGGGCTCACAACATTGACATAACTCCATATGCATATCCTCATACTCAAAAAACTGACCGCCACCTGTTTCGCCCTCAGTGGCGTGATGCTCCTCACCGGCTGCGCCACCGAACAATCCCGCACCCTTGAGGTCGCCAAAGTGGCCTCCGCCGGCACCGCTTACAACGGCACACGCAGCCCCATCTCCGTCGGCAAGTTCGACAACCGCTCCAACTTCATGCGCGGCATCTTCACCGATGGCGTTGACCGCCTGGGCAGTCAGGCCAAGACCATCCTGATCACGCACCTCCAGCAGACCGGCCGCTTCAACGTCCTGGATCGGGCCAACATGGACGAGATCAAGCAGGAGGCCGGCTACGCCAAGGCCACCCAGAACATCAGGGGGGCAAGCTACGTGATCACCGGCGACATCACCGAGTTTGGACGCAAGGAAACCGGCGACAAGCAGCTGTTTGGCCTGCTGGGGCGTGGCAAGTCGCAGGTTGCATATGCCAAGGTGGCCCTCAACGTCGTCAATGTGACGACCTCCGAAGTGGTGTTCTCGAGCCAGGGCGCCGGCGAATACAGCCTCGACAGCCGGGAGATCATCGGCTTTGGTGGCACCTCAGGTTATGACTCGACGCTCAACGGCAAGGTGCTTGACCTGGCGATGCGTGAGGCCATCAACAACCTGGTGAGCGGCATTGAGTCGGGCGCCTGGAAACCCGGCCAGTAAGGTTTCAAGGACAGACCCGCCATGCCAGCCCTCCGTTTTGCCCGACTGCCTGCCCACGCCGCCCTCATCGGCGGCCTGCTCCTCACAGGCTGCGTCACCCGACCCCAGCCGCTTTACCACTGGGGCGACTATCAGCCCCACGTTTACGGCCACTTCACCAAAGACAAATCCCCCCAGGAGCAGATCGCCGGCCTTGAAGCGGGGCTCGAAGCCGCGCGCGCCAGCGGAAAGCCCGTTCCGCCCGGTTATCTGGCCCATCTGGGCATCCTGCACGCGCAAAGCGAGCGCCCCGAGCAGATGCGCAAGTACTTCGAGGCCGAGAAAAATCAGTACCCCGAAAGCGCAGCCTACATCGACTTCCTGCTGCGGAAATTCAGGTAACCAACCCATTCAAGGTCCAGAGATGCCACTCAAGGTATTCAATCTGCGTTTTTCACGGGCAGCCGTCAGCGCCGCCGTGCTTGCTGCCACCGTCACGGGCTGCGCCAACAACAGGCAGCCCTACGACTACACGGCCTTCAAGCAGAGCCGCCCGGCCTCGATCCTGGTGATCCCGCCCCTCAATAATTCTCCCGACGTGGCGGCCACCTACAGCATGCTGTCCCAGGTCACGCTACCGCTGGCCGAAGCCGGCTACTACGTGTTTCCGGTGAGCCTGGTGGACGAGACCTTCCGCCAGAACGGGCTGGTCAACCCGGCCGAGATGAACGAGGTCAAGCTGCAGAAGCTACGCGAGATCTTCGGTGCCGACGCCGCGCTCTACATCAGCATCAAGCATTATGGTACGACCTACGTCGTACTCTCCAGCGAAAGCCGGGTAACGGCCGATGCCACCCTGGTGGATCTGCGTACCGAACAGGTGCTGTGGAAGGGCTCCGCCACGGCGTCGAGTGCGGAAGGCCGCAATTCCGGCGGAGGCCTGGTCGGCTTGCTGGTGCAAGCGGTCGTCAGCCAGATCGTGGAGAGTTCGACCAACCGCTCACACCCCATTGCAGGGGTTGCCAGCTATCGGCTGCTCGCGGCCGGGATGCCCAACGGCATGCTCTACGGCCCTCGCTCTCCGAAGTACAAGACGGACGGCAACACGCAACCCTGAGTGAACCTATTTTCCTCTGTTGCCCTCCCCGAACCAGACGCAAGCCCATTGCTGACGCGGGTTTGCCTTCCACCGGCGGTATCACCCGATGGGTGAAGCTGAAGGGGTTCGTGGGAGGCTCAGACGGCGGCTGGAGGGACTGTAGGGGCGACTTCAGTCGCCCGCGGGCTGAGATCAAGGGTATGTCGGTGATCAACGCGCGGATGGGCGACTGAAGTCGCCCCCACAGGAGAGACCGTATCGACCGTCAGACGACGCGTCAACCGGGGGGGCGATGCCGGGGATCAGGCTGGCGCATGACGGGTAAGTGCAATGCCCTGCCCATTGACCCATCGCAAGATGGCGGAGTCCGAATCTACTTGGCTCGCTGATACTCGGTGGAGAAAAATCAAAGGCGGACACCCGCACTCAGATCAGCGTGGCATGAAACGCTCCGGCGTCTGGTCGAAACGCTGCTTGTGCTCCTCCGAGCAGAAGTAGACCTTGCGACCGCGGTAGATCTCGGAAAGCGCGGTCTGCTTGTCCACTTCCATCTCGCACACGGGGCAGAGGGGATGCGCATCGGTTGAGACGGGCTTCCTTGCGAAAGCGACATTGGCGTCGGGATTTTTCCAGCCTTGCCCCTGATATTCGAGGGAGGTGGCGGTTTGCTCGGCAACCCGTCTACCGAAATAGCGTTCGACCACATGCAATGCCAGATCGATACCGGAGGTGAGCCCGCCCGCCGTCGATACCGCTCCGGCGTCGACGAAACGTGCGCCACGCTTGACCTTGATGTCCGGAAAGTCGGCCTGGAGGAGCGCATAGGCACCGTGGTGCGACGTGGCTTCCTTGCCCGACAGCAGACCGGCCTTGGCCAATACGAACACACCGTTGCAGACCGAGAGCGTGAGGTCGGTCCCCCTGGATGCCTGCCGTATCCACGTCAGCATCGCCGTGGAGGGCTCTTCCATGGCGGGTACGACGATGAGTCTGGGTTGCGGAGCGTCATCGAAGCGGTAGTCAGGCACGATGGTCATGCCGCCCGACACCCTGAGCGGAACGGTACTTTCGGCAACGGTATAGAGCTCGAAAGGCGGAGTCTCCTGATCCGGCAGGAAGACATACTCGAACACCCCCCAGGGCCCGGCGAAATCCACCACCTCCGCGCCAGGGCCGAGGACGAAGGCAACGGTAATACGCTCTCCCTTGGCGTAGGGGATGGGTGCCACCGGTTTGGTGGCGCCCCGCTTCTGT
This sequence comes from Zoogloea sp., assembly GCF_017302315.1. Classification (GTDB taxonomy): domain Bacteria; phylum Pseudomonadota; class Gammaproteobacteria; order Burkholderiales; family Rhodocyclaceae; genus Zoogloea. The sequence goes on along the minus strand of NZ_JAFLDT010000012.1, from coordinate 10,646 downwards.
CGTTTTGGGATGCTCTTCCCCTCTGCCCGGCCGAGACCGGGCAGAAGTGCTGACGCTGCAACCGCCAGGCGTTTGACAAGATCGCGGCGTTTCATGGTCAGAACTCGACGCGCATGCCAAGTTTGGCGGTACGTGGCTGCCCCCAATTGCCGCCAACGTAGTTGCCGCCGGTGTAGCCCCCGCCAAGCGTCGGATCATTGGCGTACGCCACGCCGAAGTCGCCCTGGAACAGGAGATATTTCTCGTTGAAGAGATTATCGACATTCATTTGAAAGCTTGCCTTCTTGCCTGCGATCTTGGTTTCGTAGGCAACAAATGCAGAAGCAATCTGGTAATCGCGAGTCTTCACGGTGGAGTTCTCATCCATGATGGGCGCCGAGAACCAGTTGTAGCCACCACCGATCTTCCAGCCCGCAGGCAGGCGGTAGCTGGTCAACAAGCTCAACGAGTGTTGCGAAAAATAGGGCAGCAACGAGCCCGCCGTGATGGCCACGGGTTGCGACGAATTGGCCCCTCCGTCAGTCCCCTCCTCGACATACGGACGAGCATAGTTGTAAGTGCTCAGCACATTCCATTTCTCGGTGAGGGCCCCTTGCAGGCTCAACTCGTAACCGGTGCTCTTGACCCGGCCCACACCAAGGTTGTAGCCGGGATGAAAGACATCGGCGGTTGCGATGTTCTCCTTGGTCAGACTGAACAGGGCTGCCGATGCGATCAGTCGACTCTCCAGAAGACTGAACTTGGCACCAAGCTCATGCTGCCTGGAAAACTCGGGTTTGATCGGTGTTCCGGGATACTGCAGCCCCGAACTGGCACCTTGGTTCTCGGTGTAGCTGTAGTAGAGACTGACAGTGGAAACCGGTTGCCACAGCACGGAGAAGCGCGGCAGGAAGAGATTGCGCTTGTACGGAAGATCCTGATTGGAATCGGGGAAATCAGGATAGATGACCTTGCTCAATTCCTTCTGGCGCTGATAGCGACCGCCCACAAGCACGTGGACATCATGCGGAAGCTGGATCTGATCCTGTGCGTAGAGACCAAACTCCTTCTCGTCGAGATTCCAGAACTGGTAGTAAAGACTTCCGCTGGGATAGACGCTCGTGAAATCCGACGGGTTGTAGCTGTACGGCGGCGGGTTGAAATAGGGAAAATTGTTGCACCAGCAGTCACCGCCTGCATGCTGGAAAGTCTTGGTATTGTAATAGTCCATACCAAATAGCAAGGTGTGCTTGAACGATCCCGTCTCGACTTTTCCGGTCAGTTCAAGCAGGGTTGCATTGGTCTTCTGGCCGCTCTTGTTGATCGTGAGTCCGCGCGTCCATTCGATACCGCCACTGGGTGTGCCAGGCGGGTAATACATGCCGACCGCCCAATTGACGAGGGTCAACGGACTATCAACGTTGTTGTACATGTATTTCCAGGTCAGCGACCAATTGTCATTGAACTTGTGGTCCACGCCCACCATAGCACGCCGCTGCTCGAACTTGGAGTAAGTGCCGGGCATTAGCGTGTCTTTGGGACTGACGTTAATCATCTGGTTTGTGCCAGGACTGACCGGCATGTAGGGCTGATCGGAACCGCCCTCCACATTCCGGAACTGACCTTCGAAATAGAGCTTGGTCTGCGGCGAGAGGCGGTACTCCAGCGCAGGGGCGAAGCCGTCGGAGCGGTATCGGGGCCCGTAGGTGTACCAGGAGTCCGACTCCTCATGTCCCGCATTCAGACGGAAAAGCAGGGTCTTGTCGGCGTTGAGCGGTCCGGTGACATCGAAGGAAGCCCAGCGTCTGTCATGGGTGCCAATACCCAGGTCCGCATAGCCACCGAATTCATCACGCGGCTTCTTGGTGGTGATATTGACAGCGCCTCCAGGCTCCGCCCGGCCATAAAGAATGCTCGACGCACCGCGCATCAGTTCGATCCGCTCGACGTTGTTCATCCAAACGGGGCCATTGACGCCATTGGAGCCGTTGCTTCCCATATCCTCGGTACGAAAGCCATTCCAAAGCGTGGTCGACGTCTGAAAGCCACGGTAGAAATAGACGTCCCCCAGATCTCCCATGCCCAAGCCCGCAATGCCCAGCGCGGCCATCGCCTGGCTCATACCCTGGCTTTGCAGGCCCATATCCCGGATGGCCTGCTCGGTAAGCACTTCAACCTTGGTGGCGGTCTGCAGGATGGGGGTATCGGTCTTGGTGGCGATGCTGGTGTAGGGGCGGTGGTAGTCCGATTCGCGCGCTACCGTGCTGCGAACCTCGACGGGCGACAGTTCAGCGGCCTTGTCTGCCGGCGCCATCTCGATCTTCACCGCATCCGGCGTAACAAACTGATAACGCAGCCCGCTGCCGGCGAGGAGCCTTTCCAGCGCCTGCTGTGGCGTCAGCTTCCCGGCGATGCGCGGTGCGGTCTTGCCGGAGAGGAGGTCGGCGGCATAGAGCAGCTTGAGGCCGCTTTGCTCAGCCAACTTGGCCGCGGCAGCGGCAAGCGGCTGGGGGGCAATGTCGATGCTTACAGGCTCGGCAGCGTAGGCGCTGCCCAGGCAGGCGGACACCAGGCTGGCAATCAGGGTGCGCCGAAGGGCCCGAAGTGGCGTGTGGCGATGGGGTACTGGCATGGTCTTCCTCCCGGTGTAGTCAGTCGATTCACGGGGAAGACGGTTGAGCGGGTCGTTTGCCGTCACGGTGCGACACTGTGCCGCAACAGCCAGCGGGAACTCAGCCCCTGGAGCTCAGCGAGTCAGACGGCCCCATTGGAAATGGCCCGTTCATGCAGGTGCCTTGAAGATGCGGGCCCTGCAGTCGGCCGGCTAACCGCGTGCCGACTTGAGCACGATGCTGATGCGGCCAGGGGCGGGGCGGCGTACCTCTACGGAATAGGCGGAACGGATCAACGTGAGCAGCCCTTCGAGATCCGCGCTCCGCAGGCGACCGGAGAAACGATAGTCGGCAAGGCGGGGATCAAGTTCGATGCTGACAGCGTGATAACGCGCAAATTCGTTAATGACCTCCGACAGCGGAGCATCCCGAAAAACCAGCGACCCCTTGCGCCAGGCCAGCAGGTCATCGAGCGGTCGGGAACGGGTCGGAGGTGCCTCGCCAGCCTGATCCCAGGACAGACGGTCGCCAGCAACGAGAAGACGGGAGGTGTCACCGTCGTGCGGCGTGAACTCGACCTCACCCTCGAGTACCGCGACATCAAGCCGCCGGGCCTGCTCACGTACCCAGAAGGCCGTGCCGATGTCACGGAGGGTGCCCTGACTGACCAGCACCTTGAAGGGACGCGGGTCACCATGGGCGACATTGAAGACCGCCTCCCCTTCGGAAAGGCGCACGCAACGGCAATCGAGACGGAAATCAATCTCGATGCGCGAATCGGTGTTGAGTTCGATGCGCGAGCCGTCGGCCAGGCTGACAGCCCCATGCTCCCCTCTAACGGTCTGCTTGGTCTGCACGGAAGTGAAGCTGCCAGGCAACAGCAGGGCGACGCCGAGCCCCATCACGGCGATACTTGCCAAGACCAGACCCGCGACCCGGTTGCGACGATGGATGGGCGGCGCAGACCGGGCATGCAGGACACTCAGCTCGGCTGCCGCGAACGGGCGCAAGCCGCCGAGCGCTTGCCACAGGCTTTCTGCCCGCTGCCACGCCGCTTGGTGGGACGGGTCGGCAGTGAGCCAGGCCGCATGGGCCGCAGCGTCGTCCGCACTCCAGCGTCCCGAATGAAGGCGAGCCAGCCAGTCAAGGGCGGCTTGCTCCACAGGGTCGTCAGGGGTGGGTGCGGCCATGATGTCGATATCTGATTTATCGTCCTGAAGACGGCTGGCGCCGCCTGGCGCCTTCATCTGTTTCGTGGCGAGTGCAGAGCCTGTCGGCAGGCTTGCATCGCACGCAGGATATGGCGCTCGACGGTTTTCTCGGCAATGCCGAGCTGGGACGCAATGGCACGCTGGCTCATGCCGTCGAGGCGATTCATCAGAAAGGCATGCCGACAGGGTTCGGGCAGGCGCTGAAGGGCCGTCCAGACGTGGCGTAACTGCTGCCTGGCTTCGATATGACGGGCCGGGTCAACAGGTTGTTCGGGAAACTCATCGGCCACGCAAGGCAAGTCCACATGAAGACGCTCGCGCACCTGACGATGGTCGTAGGCGTCGGCGGCGAGGTTGGACACGGTACGGTAGAGCCATGCACGGGGATTTACCGGCGCCTCGACAGCACTCGCCTGAATCAGGCGGACAAAGCCGTCCTGAACAAGATCCTCGGCATCGTGAGCCCCTTTGCGCGCGCGGAGAAATCCGGTCAACTCCGTAGCGTGGTGGCGGAACAGTTCAGCAAGAACCAGAAAGGGTTGTTTCGGATGACTCACAAAGGTATCGGGGGCCCAGGGGCACAAGTCTTGTTTCGCGGGTGGAGGAAGTGTGCGTAACGATACATGGATCCTGTAAGCGCTTGTCAATTAGGCTTTAACGGGAGTGCTCTTTCATCCATTTTTGGGCTGCGAGCGAACGCTAATGCTTTGCTAATCGCTTCATTTAGCTCGGGGGCTCCGGAGTAACTCCAGTAATTGGCATACAGCGGCAACGACTGGAGCAATAGCTCGCACTCTAGTGGCACGATGCGATGGCGTTTCTGCAATTCAATCGCGGCGGATCGTGGCAACGTCGCAAGTCCGAATTCACTTTCCACCAGCTTGACCAATGCGGATATGGACGAGATTGTGTGTACGCGTTTGTCGCGGACGTTAACGCTGGCGAGTGACTCCAACAAGGCGACGTGCGGCTGGGAGCCGCGTTGAAAAGTCAGGAGTTCCGTTTCCAACAGGGCATGGATGCTTAACGGTCGCGAGCCATCCATTTCGGATGGGCCGACGAAGATCATTTCCATCGGCGCCAAAGGAACATTCGTGATGCCCTGGCCAATAGCTGGAGACGCCGAGAAAACAAGATCGAGGCCACCCCGCCGGACCTGCTCGTTTAGCACATGGGTCATTTCGACGTTGAGTTCGAATTCGATCTTTGGGTAGTCGCCCTTGAGCGACTCCATGAGCGGAATCATCCAGGTGTGTAAGACAGTCTCGATGCCCCCGACACGGAGCGAGAGCGGGAGTTGTTCCGGGGAACCCAGTTCGCGCTTGAGGTCGAGCTGCAGCGCGAGGAAGCGTTCGGCATAGTCGAGGAAACGGTTACCTGCATTGGTCAGGCGGAAGACGCGGTCGCGGCGGTCGATCAAAGGCACGCCCAACTCTTCCTCCAGTGCATTGATGCGACTCGACACGGCGGATTGTGTCAGAAACAGTTTTTCCGCCGTACGCGTGATGCTCTGCAGGCGAGCCACCCAGACAAAGGCTTCGACAAAACGCAGATTCATGTTGCCTCCCGACACGTGAGCAGGGGTAAGTGGGTCGGCCCCGTTGCCTAGCTTAGCGCGGAACGGGAGCAGGAACCGCCGTTCAACTCCAAAAAAATCGATTGATTCACAAAGAAATTTTTCGTTTGTGGGCCGCCAAAACGTCAACGCATACTCGGCACAAATCACAAAACAACCGGAGACAACCATGACGACAGAGACATCTGCTGCGCCTACGCACCTGATAGCCAAGACCGGCCTAGAGGCCCGTATGGCCATTCGTTCCGGCCGCTGGTCGGGACATACCAGCGGTACCGCACCACATTTCGTTCAGGGCAATGTTGTAATTCTGCCGACTGACCTGGCGAACGACTTCCTCCGCTTTTGTCAGCGCAATCCCAAGCCGTGCCCTCTGCTCGCCGTTTCCGAGTCGGGCGATCCGCGTCTGCCTCGCCTGGGCGACGATCTCGACATCCGCTCCGATATCCCGCGCTACCGGGTCTGGCGAAAGGGCGAGCTGGTCGAGGAGGTCACTGACATCCGCGCCCTGTGGTGTGACGGTCTGGTGACCTTTGTCATCGGCTGCTCATTTTCCTTCGAACAGCCGCTGATCGATGCCGGCATTCCCTTGCGTCACATCGAGCAGGGCAGGAATGTGGCGATGTACCGGACCAATATCCAGACCGCTCCCGCCGGACCTTTCCATGGGCCAATGGTGGTTTCGATGCGGCCGATGACCCCGGCTCATGCCATCCGCGCCGTCCAGGTGACGGCCCGCGTTCCGGCTGTGCACGGTGCACCGGTTCACCTCGGCGACCCCGCCTTGATCGGCATCGCCGACCTGGCAAGGCCCGACTTTGGCGATGCCGTCGACATCCTGCCTGGCGAAATTCCCGTCTATTGGGCTTGTGGCGTAACGCCGCAGGCGGTGGTCATGCAGGCCAAACCCGATTTCTGCATTACCCATGCGCCTGGTGCCATGTTGGTGACCGACCTGTTGGACAGCGAACTGGCTTTTTAAGAGCGCGCTTTTCTTAGCCGGATTTCGCCAAGGAGCGAAGGCGGCACTCTTCAATCCACCCACCAAGGAGAGAACCGTGTGGATATCCGAAACAAATGAGAACGAAAGGAAGACGCTCGTCGCCGCTTTCGCGGGCTACGGGGTTGATGCCTTCGATTACATGATCTACACCTTTCTCATACCGACGCTGATGGCGGCCTGGATGATGAGCAAGGTCGAGGCCGGCTACATCGCCACTGGTGCTCTCGTGACCTCAGCCATCGGTGGCTGGGCGGCGGGCATCCTGGCCGACAAATACGGCCGGGTCCGCGTGCTGCAATGGACCGTCATGTGGTTCACGCTGTTCACCTTCCTGTCAGGTTTCACCAACTCCTTCGGGCAGCTATTCTTCACCCGTGCCATGCAGGGCTTTGGCTTCGGTGGGGAATGGTCAGTCGGCGCCGTGTTGATTGCCGAAATGATCCAGGCCAAGCATCGCGGTAAGGCGGTAGGCCTTGTCCAGAGCAGCTGGGCGGTCGGCTGGGGTGCTGCCGCAATTGCGTTTTGGGCGGTCTATGCCGTCCTGCCACCCGAGCAGGCGTGGCGGGTGCTGTTCTGGATGGGCATCCTTCCGGCTCTCCTGATTTTCTATATCCGTCGCAACATCAAGGATCCTGACGTGTTTCACGCGACCCAGGCCAAGAAGAAGGCTGACGGCGGGGGCAATTTCTGGGAGATCTTTTCGCCGCGCCTACTTAAAACCACCATCCTGGCCAGTCTGTTGTCCACGGGGATGATGGGGGCGTACTACGCAGTGACCACGTGGCTGCCAACCTTCCTCAAGGTTGAGCGCAAGCTCTCGGTGCTCGGCACCAGCGGCTACCTTCTGGTGCTCATCCTCGGCTCCTTCATCGGTTATCTGACCAGCGCCTACCTATCCGACAAACTGGGCCGCCGTCATTGCTTTATGCTCTTCGCCACCTGTGCCGGAACGCTGGTCTACATCTACACCCGCATCCCGATTACCGATGAGCTGATGCTTTTCCTCGGTTTCCCGCTTGGCTTCTTCCTGTCAGGCATCTTCTCTGGCATGGGTGCTTATCTGGCCGAACTGTTTCCCAACGAACTGCGCGGCTCTGGCCAGGGCTTCTGCTACAACTTCGGCCGTGCAGCCGGCGCCTTGTCGCCCGCCCTGGTCGGCTATCTCAGCACCTCCATGCCGCTTGGCGAAGTAATCGGCATTCTCGCCGCCGGCGGCTACCTGCTGGTCATCCTGGCCTGTCTGCCCTTGCCTGAGACGCAGGGCCGCGACCTGGCCGAGCAACACTAAACCCCCTCCCAGCCAGTCAAGAACAGGCCTTCCGGCGCACCGTGCGGTGATGCCGGCGGGGCTCTGCACGAAAGAAATTAATGGACAACACATCCAAAATCTCATCCTACCTGTCCCGGGAGTCCCTAGGGCCGTGGGAAACCTATCTGGTCCAGATCGACCGCGTCGAACCTTACCTCGACAAAGCCCTGCTGCCCTGGGTCGAAACCCTGACCCGGCCGAAGCGCTCCCTGATCGTCGATATCCCGATCCGTCTCGATAACGGCGTCATCGCCCACTACGAGGGTTACCGTGTCCAGCACAACCTGTCGCGCGGTCCGGGCAAGGGCGGCATCCGCTTCCACCCGGAAGTCACGCTGACCGAGGTGATGGCGCTGTCGGCCTGGATGACGATCAAGAATGCCGTGGTCAATGTGCCTTATGGCGGCGCCAAGGGCGGCATCCGGGTCGATCCGAAAAAGCTGTCGATTGAGGAGCTGGAGCGTCTGACCCGGCGCTACGCCAGCGAGATCAACATCCTGATCGGGCCGGACAAGGACATCCCGGCACCGGACATCAACACCAACGAGCAGGTCATGGCCTGGTTCATGGACACCTACTCTGTCAACCAGGGCAAGACAACGACCGGCGTGGTGACCGGCAAGCCGGTTTCGCTCGGTGGTAGCCTCGGGCGTCACGATGCGACGGGGCGGGGTGTCTTCATCTGTACCGTCGAAGCGGCCCGGCATCTGGACATGGCCATTGCCGGGGCGCGGGTTTCCATCCAGGGCTTCGGCAATGTCGGTGAAGCCGCCGCCCGGCTGTTCGCCGATGCGGGTGCGAAAGTGGTAGCGATTCAGGACGAAACGGGTTCCATCCATAACCAGCATGGTCTCGATGTGCGCCAGGTCCGCCAGCATCGCCTGGCGACAGGCAGTCTGGCCGGCGCGCCGGATTCCGAAACGATCGCCAGCGACCAGTTCTGGTCCTGCGAGGTCGATATCCTGGTGGCAGCAGCGCTGGAAAACCAGATTACCGAGAAGAATGCGCCGCTGATCCGCGCCAGGATCATCGCCGAAGGCGCCAACGGGCCGACCACCCCGGCCGCCGACCTGATCCTGCAGGAACGCAATATCCTGGTCATCCCCGATGTGCTGGCCAACGCAGGCGGAGTCACTGTCAGCTACTTCGAATGGGTGCAGGACATCAGCGCCTTCTTCTGGTCCGAAGACGAGATCAACGTGCGTCTCGACAAGATCATGCGCGATGCCTTCGCCGCAGTCTGGGAAGCGGCGCAAAGCAAGAATATCCTGATGCGGACTGCCGCCTTCGTGCTGGGTTGCGAGCGGGTCCTTCAGGCCCGCAAGCTGCGCGGCCTTTACCCCTGAGCGAACCTTACGGCCATGACCGCTGATTCCTCCGCTTTGCCTGTCCGTCTGCTCAGCGTCGGAGATACCGCCTGGACCGTCGAGTTCGGGGCGGGCATCGATCCGGCGATACACGGCCGGGTGCTCGGCTTCTGCAGCCTGCTCGATACCTTGTCCGGCGATGGCCGCCTGGACGGTGTCGTCGAATGGGTGCCTACCTTCCGCTCGGTGACGGTCCACTTCAACCCGGAGCAGGCCGACGCCATGGCCTTGCACGATCTGCTGGGCGAACTGGCCACCAAGAGCGGCATCCTGTCGGCGGCCGGCTGCCACTGGCACATCCCGGTCTGCTTCGATGCCGCCAGCGACCTCCGAAATCTGGGGTTGCTGCCAGCTTTGTGGCGATACGGTGAAGAGGAGCATCGACCGTGTCGTCCGCCGATGCCCTTTGCCGCCGCCGTCTCTCCGGCTCTGGAGGTTCCGGCGCGGCCGACGCTGGTCGTCGTCCAGAGCGAATCGTTCTTCGATCCCCGGCGGCTTTTTTCCGGTATCCGCGACGATCTGCTTTCTGAATACGACGCGCTGCGCGCGCGCGCGATCTGTCACGGGCCGCTTGCCGTGGCCGCGTGGGGCGCGAACACGGTTCGTACCGAGTTTGCCTTCCTTTCCGGGCTGAGCGCGGACTCTCTCGGGGTGCATCGCTTCAACCCTTATCGTCGGCTGGGGCGTCAGGGAGTGGCAACGCTTGCGAGCTTCCTCAAGCAGCTGGGCTACCGTACGATTTGCGTGCATCCGTACGTGGCAAGCTTCTATTCTCGTCACAGGGTCTTGCCTCGACTCGGTTTCGACGAGTTCATCGACCTGCTTCAGTTGCTCCGGAGTGGCGTTGACGATGAGCGCGCGTTCTCCCACATGCAGGGAGATGTCCGAATCGCCGCCCAGTTTCCTGACTTGTTCCAGCAGATCGCGCAGATCGGCATATTTGAGCGTGGTTGCGGTTCCGCTGTTGGTGAAGTCCAGCGAGTAACTGCGGACGGAGGTTTCGTTCCTGGCGGGAGATGCCCCGGCATACCCTTTCATGGCCGCGATCATCCTGGCTATGATCATGTGCTCCTCCAGGGTCGCTTTGATGATCAGCAGTTTCGATGCTGAATTCAGTGTGAACTCCGGCAGGCGGGTTGTTCCAGGAAACGCCTTCCGCAGGGCATGTTCGATCACGGCGCGGAAACCATCCAGCCAGTCAGAGTTGTTCTGAGAGCCTGTGAAGACAAAATCAACCGCGTAAGACTGCGCGAATGTCCTCGCTGGTTCCTTCGGATGGTCCAAATCGGAGGAATTGAGAGTCTTTTCGCCTCCGCCGACCGTTTCCAACGGGATTGATGTCTCCAGCCGCACGGCGATTGGAACCGGCAGGCCTTGCTCCGGCCGGAATTCGCCGATGACATATGCGCCGTCGGAATCGGCGGCGGGCGTGCCGGGATGGAAGGCCACTTTGCCCGGCATGATTCCATTCGGCCCCTCGAGTTGATAGGTCCAGCGAATGCCGCGTCTGGGTGTGATATTCCAGCGCACACCGGGGTCGAAGCCACCCGAGGTGAGTGTGACATCGAACATGGCATCCAAATAGAGTG
>NZ_JAFLDT010000119.1 GCF_017302315.1 Zoogloea sp. | reverse complement strand
CTGGCCGCCGGAGAGCTGTGCCGGCAGGTTGTGCTGGCGGTCCGACAGGCCCACCGCGTCCAGCAGGGCCTCCACCCGCTTGCGCCGCTCGGGGGCCGCTACGCCCGCCAGCGCCAGTGGATACTCCACGTTCTCCCGGGCGCTGAGCACCGGGATCAGGTTGAAGTTCTGGAAGATGAAGCCGATGTGGCGGGCACGAAAGTCGGACAAGGCATCGTCGGGCATGGACTGCACCTGTTGCCCCGCCACGGTGATCTCGCCCCGGTCGGGCATGTCGATGCAGCCGATCAGGTTGAGCAGGGTGGTCTTGCCGCTGCCCGAGGGGCCGGACAGCACCGTGAAGGCGCCCTGATGGATGTCGAGGGTGATATCGCTGAGGGCCGGCACGTCCACCGCCCCGAGACGGTAGGTCTTGCCCACCTGGTGCAAACTGACCGGATGCATCGCGTTTCCTGAAAGAATCAACTCCGATTGAGCGGAGCGCATGCTACGGGGGCAGCGCCCGACGGGTATTGTACGTTTCCGACATGCCGGCTGGCTGTCGTGACCCGCCTTACTCCCTATACTGCGGCCATGTTCAGAATCGACCCGACGCCTTCCGGCGAGCTGGCGGCGTCCCTCTCTGCGGCCCGCTCCACCCTGTGGCTGCCCCGTGCGGCCCTGTCGTCGTGCGTGCGTGCCGTGATCAGCCGTGACACCCGCGGGGTGAATCTGGACGAGGCCGCGCGCTACAACCACTTTCCGGCCGCCCCGGTGTGCTCCCTGGTCTGGTACTTCCACGGCGAGGCGGTGGTGCTCGACCCCCATCGGCCCGCCGCCCCCGACACGCCCGGCCGACCCTTGCCCGACCGCATTACCTTCTGCGGCCCCTTCAACCGGCCGGTGATCAGCCGCAACCCGGGGCCCATGCACGCGATGATGCTGATGCTCATGCCCGACGCCCTGGGCCAGCTCACCGGACTGGATCCGGGCGCCTTCCTCAACCGCGTCGTGCCCGCCAGCGAGGTGCTGGATGCGTCGTGGATGGCCCTGTGCCGGGCCGTGGATGAGGCCCCCGACGACGAGGCCCGTGTGGCCCTCATCGATGAATTCCTGGCGCCTCGCTGGCGGCAGCTCCGCCCCGACGCGGCCTCGCCGGTGAGGGTGTACGCCGACTGGTCCCGCAACCTGGCCCTGCGCGCGTCTGTCTCCGGCTGGGGGCGCAGCCTGCGCCAGGTGGAGCGGCGCATCAAGCAATGGACCGGCCAGCCCCTGCGCGAGCTGCGTGGCATGGGCCGCTCCGAGCAGGCCTTCTTCGACGCCGTGGTGGCGGGGCGTTCGGGTGAGGTGAACTGGAGCGACGTGGCCAGCAGCAGTGGCTACGCCGATCAATCCCACCTGTGCCGGCAGAGCCGCCGCGTCACTGGTTTCCCGCCCGCCGAACTGCGCCGCCGCATCTTTGCCGACGAGAGCTTCTGGGCCTACCGCCTGTGGGGCTTCAGCGAGAGCCAGTTGCCTGACGGAGAGGGGCTGATGGAAGGCTCTGACGGCACTTGAAGGGACTGTGGGGGCGACTTCAGTCGCCCGCGGGTTGAGATCAAGGGCATGCCGGTGATCAACGCACGATGGGCGACGGAGGTCGCCCCTGCACGTCGCTCCTGCAGAAGCGGCCGCATCGACCGTCGGACGACGCGGCAAACTGAGGAAACACGGATGAATTCGACCCCACCCGGATATGTGTTAAAACCCGTGGCTTCCGAGCGTCACACGTGCCCCGATGTCTTTGCTCCTCCGTCTGCGGCAGGCCCTTGCCGGTCTGCTGCTCGCCCTGCATAGCCGGCTTGTGCCCTGGCTGTCCCGCCTGCGTCGCCCCAGCCGCCGCGAGCTGCTGTTGGGTGTCGCCGCTGTGCCGGCCCTGCTGCTGGTCTACAGCCTCATCCTCATCCCTTTCACCCCGGGCATCCGCGATATCCGCAAGGCCAAGCTGGAGCAGCCGGCGCGGGTGCTGTCGGCGGACGGCAAGGAGCTGGCTGTCTTCAAGTGGGCCAACCGGGAGTGGGTGGGGCTGGAGCGGATCTCGCCCCAGGTGACGGCAGCCCTGATCGCCACCGAGGATCACCGCTTCTACGAGCACCACGGCATCGACTTCTACCGCCTGGCCGGGGCGGCCCTGCGCACCTTCAGCGGAGACAAGCAGGGCGGCTCGACCCTCACCCAGCAGCTGGCGCGCAACCTCTTCCCCGACGAGATCGGCCGGGCGCCGACGCTGACCCGCAAGCTCAAGGAGGCCATCACCGCCTTCAAGATCGAGGCCCTGTACTCCAAGGACGAGATCCTCGAGACCTACCTCAACACCGTGCCCTTTCTTTACAACGCCTGGGGTATCGAGATGGCGGCGCGCACCTATTTCGACAAGCCGGCGCGCGGCCTCGACGTGCTGGAGGCCGCCACCCTGGTGGGCATGCTCAAGGGCAACAGCTACTACAACCCGGTGCTCAACCCCGAGCGGGCGCTGGCCCGGCGCAATACGGTGCTGGCCCAGATGGTCAAGCGCGGCAAGCTCGACGAGGCCCGCCTGACCGCCCTGCAGAAGAAGCCCCTGCGCATCGACTTCGAGCGTCAGCTCGAAGCCCCCGGCCCGGCGCCCCACTTTGCCCAGCAGATCCGCAAGCTGCTCATCGCCTGGGCCGACAGCCACGGCTACAACATCTACGCCGACGGGCTGGTGGTGCGCACCACCCTGGACAGCCGCCTGCAGGCCCAGGCCACCCAGGCGGTGCAACGTCGGGGCCGTCAGCTCCAGGCCCTGGCCGACCAGGCCTGGGCCGGGCGCAAGGGCTGGGTGGGCAGCCCGGAGCTGGTGGAGGCCTTCGTCCGGGAGTCGAAGGCCTATCGCGCAGCGCTGGCCCGGGGCCAGACAGCCGAGGAGACGCTGGCCCGCCTGCTGGCCGACAAGCCCTTCCTCGACGCCTTGCGCCAGGAGCAGACTCGGGTCCAGGTGGGTTTCCTGGCCCTCGACCCGCGGGATGGGCAGGTGCGCGCCTGGGTGGGCAGCCGGGATTTCCAGACCGACCCCTTCGACCACGTGGCCCAGGCCCGCCGCCAGCCCGGCTCCACCTTCAAGCCCTTCGTGTATGGCGCGGCCTTCGACAAGGGCATGCAACCCGGCGACACCCTGATCGACCGGGAGGTGGAGATTCCCCTGCCCGATGACGAGGTGTGGCGCCCCACCGACGAATCTCCCCCCAGCGGCAAGCCGGTGAGCCTGCGCGACGGTCTGGTGTACTCCCGCAACCGCATCACCGCCCAGCTGATGGAAGAGGTCGGCCCCGCCCGGGTGGCCCGGCTGGCGAAGAAGATGGGCGTGCGCCAGAGCCCCCTGGAGGAGGTGCCCTCCCTGGCCCTGGGCACCAGCCCGGTGACCCTCAGGGAGATGGTGGCGGCCTATGGCACCCTGGCCAATGGCGGCGGCTACATCGAGCCGGTGCTGATCACCCGCGTCGAGGACCGCAGCGGCCAGGTGCTGGAGGAGTTTGCCGCTGTGGCACCGGAGGCGGCCCTCGACCCGGGCGTGGCCTACACCCTGCTCGACGTGATGCGCGGCGTGGTGGACCGGGGCACCGGTGTGGCCATCCGCAACCAGTTCGGCCTGCGCGCCGACCTGGCCGGCAAGACCGGCACCACCCAGGACAACACCGATGGCTGGTTCATCCTGATGCATCCGCAGCTCGTGGGGGGCGCCTGGGTCGGCTTCAACGACAACCGCATCACCCTGCGCAGCGACTACTGGGGGCAGGGTGCCCGCAGCGCCCTGCCCATTGTCGGCGACACCTTCCATTACGCCCTCGCCAACCGCCTGATCGACCCGCGCCAGCGCTTTGTGTCGCGGGAGGAGCCGGGCCTGCTGCAACGCGGCTGGCGCTGGGTGCGTGGCCTGTGGGCCACCCCCGAGCCCGAGCCGGAACCCAGGCCCGCTCCCCGGCGTCCGAGACCTCAGGTGCCATCTCAGGTGTCGCCTCCGCCAGTGCCGACGGAGCCCTCGCCGGCGCTGTCACCCCCGCTCCCCACCCCTGGCGGCGAGGCGTCACCCGAAACCGCTATCATCCCGGCGGAGCGTTGAGTCCGGGAACAAGGAGACAGTCTGGTGGATGACAGGGATCAACAGGAGACGCGGCGCTTCACCCTGCCCGACGACGAGAAGGAACGCCGCCTGCAGGAGGTGAGGGCGCGCCTGCGCGTGGACGGGCAGCCTGCCCCTGCCCCGCGCACCGGCGGTGGCTGGCTGCTGCCGGCCCTGTTCTGGACCGCGCTGATCGGCCTGGGCACCCTGGGCGCCAGCTACTGGCTGTCACACAGCAAGGGTGACACCGCCCTTCAGGTGGTGGCAGACGGCAGCCTGGAGCTGCGCATGGGGCGGAGCGGCCACTACGAGGTAAGCGGTGCAGTGGGCGCCGTGCCCATCCAGTTCCTGGTGGACACGGGGGCCAGTGTCACCGCCATTCCCCGCCACTTGGGCGAGCGCATCGGCATGCGTGAATGTGCCGCCATCGGCTTCGACCTGAGCGCCGCCAACGAACCCGGCTGCTGCCGCAAGGAGACCTTTCGCACGGCCAATGGCACGGCCGAGGCCTGCGTCGGTCGCGTGCCCTCCCTGCGCTTCGGCCCCTTCGAGGTGCGCAACGCCAGTGTCGCGGTGATGCCCGGCATGGGCGATCAGGCCCTGCTGGGCATGAACGTGCTCAAGCACTTCAGCCTGGTGCAGGAGGGGCGGCGCCTGACCGTCTCGTCGGCGGTGGTGGCGCGCTGATGGCCACGCCGGGCCGCTATCCCCTGGCCATCGTCGGGGCCGGCGCCCTGGGCCTGCACTTTGCCGCCGGTCTGGCTGCAGTGGGCCCGGTGGCGCTGGTGGCACGCAATGCCGCGCGGGCGGACGCGCTGCGTGCCGGGGTACAGGTGGGCGCGCGGCTGTTTGTACCCGAGATCTTCGCGCCGGATGCGCTGCCCGCAGCCGACTGGGTGATCCTGCTGGTGAAGACCGGCGACACCGCCGAGGCCGCCCGCACCGCCCTGGCCCTGCAGCCGCGGGGCGTGCTGTCGTTGCAGAACGGGCTGATCGAGGCGACCTTGCGGGCCGAGTGCCGCACCGTGCCGGTGGGCCAGGGCATCACCACCGAAGGAGCGTTTCGGGAGGGTTCCCGGGTTCAGCCCGCGGGTGCCGGCGACACCCTCTTGCCAGCGGGCTTCGAGGCCGTGGCGGACGCCCTGTGTATGGCGGGTTTCCGAGCCCGGGTGGAGCCGCAGATCGCCGCGGCACGCCTGGCCAAGCTGCTGGTGAATGTGGCCATCAACCCGCTGGCGGCCCTGTTCCGGGTGCCTAACGGGGCTTTGCTCGAGCCCCCGCATCGGGTGCTGCTGGAGGCCTTGGTGCACGAAGCGTGGCCGGTGCTGCGCCAAGCCGGGCTGGATCTGGACGAGGACGCGGCGCTCGCCCGCGTGGTGGCCGTGGCGACGGCCACGGCGGGCAACCGGGCCAGCATGCTGCAGGATGTGCTGGCCGGCCGGCGTACCGAGATCGACGCCATCACCGGCACCCTGCTGACCATGGCCGAGGCCGGTGGAGTCGAGCTGCCCACCCATCGGGCGGTGTTTACCCTGGTCCGGCGTCTTGCCCCGAGTTGAGTGCATGCCGGCGCGAACAGGGGCGTTTCCCGGGTTGGGCACTGGCCGTTGATCACCTGCATTTCCGGTCCCCTCTGGCGCGCCGACTGGAGGGTTCGGCAGGCGGAAAAAGGGCTGCGCATGTCTGAGCCCGCAGGGCGAGTTTGCGCAGACCCCGCCTGACGGACCCGGAAGGAGGGCACCCCCGAAGGGGGCGCGACAGCGGGGTACGTTTCTTTGCCGACTTTCTTGTCGTACAACAAGAAAGTCGGTCGGCTGCCGGGCCGAGACCCGGCCAATGTGACGCCAAAAACAGGAAAACCGTCCAGTAAGGCGCTCACCGGTTCGCGGTGGATGAATTCGACCCCACGGTCCCTCCCATCAGCGTCGCAGCCACTGGAAAGTTCCTTCCGCTTCTCCACAAGCGCTTAACGGCGCGTCAGGACTGGCTGTCGTAATCCCGCAGGTGGGTGCGGATCAGGAAGCTGCCGCCCATCACCAGCACGCCACCCACGAAGGCCACCAGCCCGAAGGCCATGCCCATGAACATGTTCCAGTTGGCTTCCGCGTTGAGGCCGTCTGCCTGCTCCACGCCACCGGAGAAGGCGGCGAAGAGGCTTTCCAGGGCGGGCACGGCGGTATAGCTGAGCGCCGTCAGGCCCAGGGCGATGAAAAGGATGCCGATGAACAGGAAGGGGCCGGGCCGCAGCAGCTTGGTCATGAAACTGGCGGGGGGGCGCGGGGTATCGGGCACGGAGGTGTCCTCGGGGCTGGGGGGCAGGGACGACATCAGGCGGCGGGGCCGGCAAACACCGGCTCGGGTTCCAGCTCGACGCCGAAGCGGGCGCGCACATCGGCACGCACGGCGGCACTGGTGGCGATCACGTCGGCGCCGGTGGCCCCGCCGTGGTTCACCAGCACCAGGGCCTGCTTTTCGTAGCACCCCACCGGGCCCAGGCGCCTACCCTTCCAGCCGGCCTGTTCGATCAGCCAGCCAGCAGCCAGCTTGACCCGGCCGTCGGCCTGGGGATAGCTGGGCATGCCCGGGTGCAGGGCGATGAGGCGGGCGTGCTCGGCGGCGTCCACTACCGGGTTCTTGAAGAAGCTGCCGGCGTTGCCGATCTCGGCCGGGTCGGGCAGCTTGCGGCGGCGGATGGCGATGACCGCATCCGATACCTGCAAGGCATTGGGCTGCTTGATACCCCGGGTTTCCAGCTCCCGGGCCACGTCGGCGTAGCCGGTGTTGGCCTTCCAGGCCTTGGGCAGGCGGAAGGTGACGGCGGCGATCAGGTAACGGCCCTTGCCGGCCTGCTTGAAGAAGCTGTCCCGGTAGCCGAAGGCGCAGTCGCGTTTGTCGAAACCCACCGTCTTGCCGGTCACCAGATCGTAGGCGCGCAGGCTGTAGAAATGCTCGGCCATCTCGATGCCGTAGGCGCCGATGTTCTGCACCGGGGCGGCACCGACGGTGCCGGGGATCAGAGACAGGTTTTCCAGGCCGGGCCAGCCCATCTCCAGGGTCCAGCGCACGAAGTCATGCCAGTTCTCGCCGCCACCGGCGCGGACGAAGAAGGCCTCGGCGTCTTCCTGCACCCGGCTGCGGCCATGAAAGGCCACGTGCAGCACCAGGCCGGGAAAGTCGCCGGTGAGCACCAGGTTGGAGCCGCCGCCGATCACCAGCCGGGGCAGGCCGGCCACCCGTGGGTCGTCGAGCACGGCGCGCAGGTCGTCCACGTCGTCCACCGTGGCGAACCAGGCGGCCCGGGCGGGCAGGCGCAGGGTGTTGAGGCCGTCGAGGGCCACGTCCTGGCGCAGCAGGCTGTCGGCGGAGACGGTGGGATGGCGGCTCATTGTCTAACCTCGGCTATGGGGGCCGGGGCAGATAGACCTGCAGTACGTCGGCAGGGGTTGATGTCCAGCCCGCCGCGGCGGGTGTAGCGGGCCCACACGCACAACTCGGTGGGCCGGCACTGGCGCAGCAGGTCGGTGAAGATGCGCTCCACGCACTGCTCGTGGAATTCGTTGTGGCGGCGGAAGGAGATGATGTAGCGCAACAGCCCTTCCCGGTCGATGGGCGCGCCCCGGTAGCGGATCACCACCATGCCCCAGTCCGGCTGGCCGGTGACCAGGCAGTTGGACTTGAGCAGGTGGGAGTACAGGGTCTCCTCCACCTCGGGCTGATCGGCGTCGGCGCGCAGCAGGCCCGGGTTGGGCATGTACTGGTCGATGGCGATGTCCAGGGTGTCCAGCAGCACACCCTCGGGATAGCCGATAGCCCGCTGGGGCCGGCCCGACAGGGGCTCCACCTGCGCCGTTACGGGCGCGCCGGCAGCGGCCGACAGATCCCGCGCGAGGGTCGCCTCCAGCTCGGCCACGCTGGCCACGGTGGTCTGGTTGAAGGCGTTCAGGTAGAGCTTGAAGGACTTGGATTCGATGATGTTGGGCGAATCCGCCGGCACCCGGAAGTGGGCCAGGGCCACCTCGGGCTTGCCCCGGGGGCCGAGCCACGACAGCTCGAAGGCTGTCCACAGGTCTTCGCCGATGAAGGGCAGGGCACCGGGGGCGATACCGATCTCGTCCCGCTTGCCCTGGCGGGCGATGGGGAAGAGCAGCTCGGGGGCGTAATGCTCGGCATAGGCGACGGCCTTGCCGAGGGGGGAGGCGTCGGGGGAATGGGGCGCGCTCATCAACGGCTTTCCTTGAGCGCCTTCAGCAGCTTCTGCCCCGCCCGCCCATCCACGTTATGTCCCAGGCGCTGCTGCTCGACCCGGATCGCCGCGCGGCTGGCGTCGCCGAGCATGCCGTCGATGGCGCCGATGGCGTGGCCGCGGGCGGCGAGCAGGGTCTGCACTTCGCGCCGTTCGACCCGGGACAGGCCGGCGTCGTCGGTGGGCCAGGGGGTGATGAAGGTGCCGCCGCCGCGCAGGCGGTCGGACAGGTGGGCGATGGCCAGGGCGTAGCTTTCGGCAATCCTGCAGGTGTGGAGAGTGAATCGTTCACACCAAGAAAGAAGAAGGAAAAAATAAAAAAAGAGAGAAGAAGAAGAAAAAGAATAGAGACTCACGGGGTTGCGGAGATAGGCGCTTTCCACTTCTGCCGTGCCCAGCAAGTGACCAGAGACTTTGATGTTGTCGTCGACACGGCCAGTGATCCAGTAATAGCCGTCTGATATTTTTTTTTATTGAGGCGAAGGGAGGGAGAGGGGAGAGAGAGAGAGAGAGATAAAAATGGGGAGGGAGAGGACAGAGAAGTGAGTGGAGAACAGGAAGAGAAGAGAGGAAGAAAGAAAGAAGAGAGAGAGAGAGAGAGAGAGAGAGAGCAGAGAGAACAAAAAGAAATGGAAGAGAGAACAGAGGGAAAGAGCAAGAGAGAGAGATCGAGCGGAGAGAACGGGGATGAGAGAAAATGGAGATGGAAGGACAGAGAAGAGAGAGAGAGAGGAGAGGAGAGAGGAAACAAGGGAGAGAAGCGAGAGAGAAAAGGGAGAGAGGAAGAGAGAAAAGTAAAGAGCGAGAGCGAGAGAGAGAGAGAGAGATAGAGCGGAGAGAACGAGAGTAAAAGAAGGAAAGTGCGAACGCGCGAGAGGGAGAGAGAGAGAAGAGAAGCGAGAGAGAAGAGAGAGAAAGAGAGAAAAAAAGAGAAAAAGAGAAGGAAACAGAGTCAGAGAAACACGAAAGAGATTGAGAAACAGCAAAAGCTGACAAATGACACAGTCCGATCGCATACCTTTGTCTCGACGAGCTCCGTCACCAGTGAAGCTGAGCCAAGGTTGAGAAGGAGAACAGAAAGAGAAGAGGAAAATGACAAGAAAAGGAACAAAACTAGTATCCAGGGTGATCCGAGAAATCTGAGAAAAGAAAAATGGAAGTAAAAAACA
>NZ_JAFLDT010000118.1 GCF_017302315.1 Zoogloea sp. | reverse complement strand
CTCTTCCGATCTACGCCGGGCAGCACACGCACGTAAGCGGGGCCCAGGTCGGCCAGCAGTTCGAGGGCCGGGCCATCGCCCGCGCCGTCGCCCACCACCACCAGCACGCTGCCGGCGTGGCCGGCGGCACGCACATCCATATGGGCGGAATCGGCGGCGCACAGCTGCTGGGGCGCGTCCAGGCCGAGGCCGGCGAGGCGGTCGAGGGCGTCGGCGGTGCCGAGGATCACCCGCGCCGCGCGCAAGCGTTCAAGGGCCGCGGTGGACAGCACCGGCGGCAGCTCCAGGCCCAGGCTGACCACGGTGAGGGGCGGCAGGGGCTCGGGTGTGGCGGCCGGTTCTTCGGGCATCGGATCGGCGGCGGCCAGTGCGTCGGTGTCGAGCGGCGCGACGGCATCAACCCGTGCCTCGGCGAGCGGTACGGCTTCGGGCTGCCCGGCCACACCGTCGGCCAGGCCGGGCATCTCGATCTGCTCGCCCCGGGCTGCTTCCCGGTCGGCGTCACCTTTGCCGCGACGGCGCTTGCGCTTGCGTCGGGGGCCGGACGGGCCTTCACCTTCGGAGGAGGTGACGTCGGCGTGGACGTCGTCAGACTCCACGTCGGCAAGGCCGGACACCTCGCCCGCAACGACAAGGGCGGCAAGCGGCTCGGACTCCGGCTGAGGTACGGGGGCAGGCTCGGCGAGGGCTTGCACGGCAGGCGCGGTGGCAAGGGACGCCTGTTCCGGTGCCACCTCCGTCACGACCTCCGCTGCAGCCTCAGGCGAGCCTTCAGTCAG
The DNA here is from genome assembly GCF_017302315.1 of Zoogloea sp. GTDB lineage: Bacteria > Pseudomonadota > Gammaproteobacteria > Burkholderiales > Rhodocyclaceae > Zoogloea. Next base: position 8,815 of record NZ_JAFLDT010000118.1, on the reverse strand, counting down.
CGCGAACAGATCGGCCGTGACCTCGCCGGACGGGGCTTCGGTCTTCTTGACCCGGGGCTTGCGCGGCGCACGACGGGGCTTGGGCTGGGCGTCGGTCCCGTCAGCAGCGGACGCCGCCGCCGGGGCTTCAGCCGGGGGGGTGGCGCTCTTCTTCTTGCGCGGGCTGCGGGTAGGCGCCGTGGGCGTGGCGGGCGGGGCCGCCTCGGTCAGGTCGGCCAGCGGGGCGGGATTCAGTTCGTCGCTCATGCTCGATCGGCCGCCGCTTGCGCGACCGGAAAAACGGGGGTCGCAGAATAGCACGAAGCCTTTTCAGGCCGCGGCCGGGAGACTCGACCCACCTCCGACGCTGCGCGTTTTTAGTATTTTTTTTATTTGGGCTCAAGTTCCTGTCGTCGCGCTCGAAATCCTGCAGAGCGAGGACCATCCGCCCTTGCTCGACGACAACATCCGGGAGACACCATGAAGACAAAGCACCTGATCGCATTCGCACTTGCCCTGGCCACCACCGGCGGGACTGCCCTGGCCGGCGACGACCACGGCGGCTCCGTCACACCCAAGCCCTACACCGCGGGTGCCACGCTGACCAAGTCGGTCCAGGCCAGCATCACCCCTGACAAGGCTCTGGAGATCCTGAAGGCCGGAAACACGCGATTTGCGGCCAACAAGCCCCTCCGGCGCAACCTGAAGGCGCAGGTCCAGACAACGGCGCTCGGCCAGTACCCGTTTGCCAGCGTGGTCGGCTGCATCGACTCCCGGGCGGCACCCGAACTGGTGTTCGATCAGGGCGTGGGTGATCTCTTCGTGGCACGGGTGGCCGGCAACACGGTCAATGAGGACATCCTGGGCAGCCTGGAATACGCCTCCAAGGTGGCCGGCTCGCGCCTGGTGGTGGTGCTGGGCCACACCAGCTGCGGCGCCGTGAAGGGTGCCTGCGACGACGTGAAGATGGGTAACCTGACCGGCCTGCTGGGCAAGATCAAGCCGGCCGTCGCAGCAGCGTCGACCCCGGGCGAGCGCAATTCCCACAACCATGCCTTCGTGGGTGAAGTGACCGAGCTGAACGTGAAGCAGGTGGTGCAGCGCATCCGCGACGAGAGCCCGGTGCTGAAGGCCCTGGAGGACGAAGGCAAGATCCGCATCGTCGGCGCCCTCTACGACACCAGCAATGGCAAGGTGATGTGGTACTGAACGCCGTCTGACCCTGCTGTAAAAGCACCAAGGCCCGCACATGCGGGCCTTGGTGCTTTTACGGGTGGCGGAAGGGGCGGCTTACAGCAACACGCGCTCGATGCCGCCCTGGTTGGCCTTGCCCACGTAGTCGGACATCCAGTTTTCGCCCAGGATGTGCTTGGCCATCTCGACCACGATGTAGTCCGCATCCACGCCACCCGCGTCGCCGGAATAGCGCGACAGGCCCTGCAGACAGCTCGGGCAGGAGGTGAGGATCTTCACCGGGGTGGCGGCGTCGGCGCCGCGGAGCTTCTCGGCGCCCTTCTCGATCTCTTCCTGCTTGCGGAAGCGCACCTGGGTCGAAATATCCGGGCGGGACACGGCCAGGGTGCCGGATTCGCCGCAGCAGCGGTCGGACAGATCCACCCGCGTGCCCATCAGCTCGTTGGCCACCTTGATGCCGGAATGAACCTTCATCGGGGTGTGGCAGGGCTCGTGGTACATGTAGCGGGTGCCGGTGATGCCTTCAAGCTTGAGGCCCTTTTCCATGAGGTACTCATGGATGTCGAGCAGCCGGCAGCCGGGGAAGATCTTCTCGAACTGGTACTTCTGCAGCTGATCCATGCAGGTGCCGCAGGACACGATCACCGTCTTGATGTCGAGATAGTTGAGCGTGTTGGCGACCCGGTGGAAGAGCACCCGGTTGTCGGTGGTGATCTTCTGGCCGGCGTCTTCCTCGCCCGCGGCGGTCTGCGGGTAGCCGCAACACAGGTAGCCCGGCGGCAGCACGGTGGTGGCACCCACCTGGTAGAGCATGGCCTGGGTGGCGAGGCCGACCTGGCTGAACAGGCGCTCGGAACCGCAGCCCGGGAAGTAGAACACCGCGTCCGACTCGTCGCGCTTGACCTGCGGGTTGCGGATCACCGGGACGATGGCGTCGTCCTCGATGTCCAGCAGTGCGCGGGACGTGCGCTTGGGCAGGCCGCCCGGCATGGGCTTGTTGATGAAGTGGATCACCTGGGCCTTGATGGCCGGCTTGCCCAGAGTGGCGGGCGGGTGCTGCACCTGCTCCTGGATCAGCCCGAGGCTCTTGCCGATGCGGTGGCCCAGGCGCTGGGCCTTGTAGCCCCAGCCGATCATGCCGCTGCGGATCAGCTTGATGGTGGCCGGGTCCTTGGCGGTGAGGAAGGCCATGGCCGCAGCCTTGCCGGGGTTGAAGGACTTTTTGCCCTGCTCGCGCAGCAGGTTGCGCATCTTGATGGACACGTCACCGAAGTCGATGTCGACGGGGCAGGGCTTCTCGCACTTATGGCACACGGTGCAATGGTCGGCCACGTCCTCGAACTCGGCCCAGTGGGCCAGGGACACGCCGCGGCGGGTCTGCTCCTCGTAGAGGAAGGCCTCGATCAGCAGCGAGGTGCTGAGGATCTTGTTGCGCGGGCTGTAGAGCAGGTTGGCGCGGGGCACGTGGGTGGAGCACACGGGCTTGCACTTGCCGCAGCGCAGGCAGTCCTTGATGTCATGGGAGATCTCGCCGATGGCGGTCTGCTCCATGATCAGGGATTCATGCCCCATCAGGTTGAAGCTGGGGGTGTAGGCGTTGTCGAGGTTGCCGCCCTTCATCAGCTTGCCGCGGTTGAAGCGACCTTCCGGGTCCACCTTGTTCTTGTAGGCCCAGAAGTTGGCCATCTCGGCGTCGGTGAGGTAGTCGAGCTTGGTGATGCCGATGCCGTGCTCGCCGGAGATGACGCCGTCGAGGCTGCGGGCCAGGGCCATGATGCGGTCCACGGCCTTGTTGGCCGTCTGCAGCATCTCGTAGTTGTCGGAGTTGACCGGGATGTTGGTGTGCACGTTGCCGTCGCCGGCGTGCATGTGCAGGGCCACGAAGACGCGGCCGCGCAGCACCTGCTTGTGCACCTTTTTGATGCCCTCGCTCACCGGCGCGAACAGCTGGCCATCGAAGATCTTGTCGAGGCGCGGCTTGAGCTCGGTCTTCCAGCCGGTGCGCACGGAGTAGTCCTGCAGGCGGTGGAACAGGCGCGGATTGGCCGCCCGGTTGGACAGCTCGCCGGCCACCACGCCGTACTCGGCAAAGTACGGCTCGGCTTCGGCCAGGGGCAGGTCAAGGTTGTCCAGCAGCCACTGCCAGCGGCGGCGCACCAGGGCCACGTAGGCCAGGGCATCCTTGCGGCGTTCGCCGATCAGCTCGTCACGGGAGATGGTGGCGTCACCGGTGTCCAGGGGCAGTTCGCCCTGCAGGTATTCGGTGAGGGCATCGCACAGGGCCAGCTTGTTCTGGGTGGACAGCTCGATGTTGATGCGCTCGATGCCGTCACAGTAGTCGCCCATGCGCGGCAGGGGAATCACTACGTCCTCGTTCACCTTGAAGGCGTTGGTGTGACGGGAGATGGCGGCGGTGCGGGAGCGGTCGAGCCAGAACTTTTTGCGCTGCTCGGGGCTGACGGCGATGAAGCCCTCGGCGCCGCGGGTGTTGGTCATGCGGATGACTTCGGAGGCGGCGGTCATCACCGCGTTCTCGTCGTGGCCGACGATGTCGCCGATCAGCACCATCTTGGGCCGCCCGTGGCGCTTGGCCTTGGTGGTGTAGCCCACCGCCTTCACGTAGCGCTCGTCCAGGTGCTCGAGGCCGGCCAGCAGCACGCCGGCGGCGTTGCCGGCACCGCCGGGCTTGAAATAGTCGGTGATCTCGACGATGGCCGGCACGGCTTCGCGCACCTGGCCGAAGAACTCCAGGCACACGGTGCGGGTGACGGGCGGCATCTTGTGCAGCACCCAGCGCGAGGCCACGATGAGGCCGTCGGTGCCTTCCTTCTGCACACCGGGCACGCCGCCCAGGAACTTGTCGGTCACGTCCTTGCCGAGGCCGTCCTTGCGGCAGGAGGCGCCGGGCAGGGAGAGGATTTCTTCGGAGAGGAACTTGTAGCCCTTGGCGTCGAAACGCTTGAGGCGGAAGTGCACGGTTTCCTGTTCGTGGATCTTGCCGAAGTTGTGGTCGAGGCGTTCCACCTCCAGCCAGTTGCCGTCCGGCGTGACCATCTTCCACCAGGCCAGGTTGTCGAGCGCTGTGCCCCACAACACGGCCTTCTTGCCGCCGGCGTTCATGGCGATGTTGCCGCCGATGCACGAGGCGCTGGCGGAGGTCGGGTCCACGGCAAACACGCGACCGGCGGCCGAAGCGGCTTCGGAGACGCGCTCGGTGACCACGCCGGCGCCGGTGCGGATGGTGGCGTAAGGGGCGCTCATGGGGCCGTTGAGGCCGGGCAGCACCACTTCCTCGACCGGGCCGATGGAGATCAGCTTTTCGGTGTTGATGACCACCGACTTGGCATCCAGCGGCACGGCGCCGCCGGTGTAGCCGGTGCCACCCCCACGGGGGATGATGGTCAGGCCGAGCTCGATGCAGCTCTTCACCAGCGGGGCCATCTCTTCCTCGGTGTCGGGGTAGAGGACCACGAAGGGGTACTCGACGCGCCAGTCGGTGGCGTCGGTGACGTGGGACACGCGGGCATGCCCGTCAAAACAGATGTTGTCCTTGCGGGTGTGGCGGACCAGCTCGCGCTGCACGCGCTTGCGCAGCTCGGCGGTGTCTTCGAAGAGTTTGGCGAAGCGGTCGACGGCGCCGTGGGCCGCCACCACCAGGCTGGCCACCTTGGCGCTGCGCTCGGGGTCTTCGGCGCTGGCCTCCTCGCGGCGCTTCTCCACCTCATGCAGGCGGTGGCGCAGGGCCCCGATCAGCGCGCCCTGGCGATCCCGGTTGCCGAGCAGGTCGTCCTGCAGGTAGGGGTTGCGCTGGACCACCCAGACATCCCCCAGCACCTCGTAGAGCATCCGTGCGGAGCGGCCGGTGACGCGCTCGGAGCGCAGGGCATCGAGGGTTCGCCACGCGTCCTGGCCGAGCAGGCGGATCACGATCTCCCGGTCGGAGAACGAGGTGTAGTTGTAGGGAATTTCACGCAGGCGCTGGGTCATCGGGATACCTGGGTCTGTGCAGCGGAGAACGGAACATTTTAGCGGACCGCCCCGCCTTCTGTCGAAAAACAAAGCCTTACGGTTGATGGGGATTTGCCGGCGCGCTGCTGGAACAAGTGTGTGGACTCATCCCGGCAGGGTCGGTTCCGGCGTGGGGGCGACTTCAGTCGCCCGCGGACTTCGATTAACGGCCTGCCGGTGATCGGAGCGTGATGGGCGACTGAAGTCGCCCCTACAAGTCGCCCCTACAAGTTGGCCCCGGAAAGGTGGCGCTTGCCCTTGCTTACCCCCGCAGGGCTGCCTGCACGGCGATCTCCACCCGCCAGCCGGGTTTGGCCAGGCGCACCACCTGCACACAGGCCCGGCTCGGCGCCGTACCGGCGGGCAGCCAGGCGTCCCATACGGCGTTGACCACGTCGTAGTCGGCCATGTCGGTGAGGTAGAGGGTGGCCATCAGCAGGCGCTCCTTGCCGCTGCCGGCCTGCTCCAGCAGGGTTTCCAGGCTGGCCAGCATGGCGCGGGTCTGCTCGGCAATGGCTGCCGTTTCGTCGGGGGGCACTTCAACGCAGTACACCACCCCGTTGTGGGTGGTGGAGTCGGAATAACGCGGCGTGGTGCCGGCGCGCTGGATGGGGTTCATGGAAGGCTCCGATGGGGCAAAGGTGCGTATGTTGCAGCGCGGGCGCTCCGGCTGCTACCCTCCAGTGCTTCCCCCAGCCGATACGCAGGTTCAGCCATGAGCGCGCAGCACCCCGACTACCTCCAGAAGATCCTCACTGCCCAGGTCTATGACGCGGCGATTGAAACGCCCCTCGACCTGGCTCCGAACCTGTCGGCGCGCATCCACAACAAGATTTACTTCAAGCGCGAGGACATGCAGCCGGTGTTCAGCTTCAAGCTGCGCGGCGCCTACAACAAGATGGCCAGCCTCAGCCCGGCGGCCCTCAAGCGCGGGGTGATCTGCGCCTCGGCCGGCAACCACGCCCAGGGCGTGGCCCTGTCGGCCAAGAAGCTCGGCGCCCGCGCCGTCATCGTCATGCCCACCACCACCCCGGCCATCAAGATCGACGCGGTGAAGCGCCACGGCGGCGAGGTGGTGCTGGCCGGCGAAAGCTATTCCGACGCCTACGGCCACGCCAAGGAACTGGAAAAGACCGAGAAGCTCACCTTCGTCCATCCCTACGACGACGTGGAGGTGATCGCCGGCCAGGGCACCATCGGCATGGAGATCCTGCGCCAGCACCCCAAGCCCATCCACGCCATCTTCTGCTGCGTGGGCGGCGGCGGCCTGCTGGCTGGCGTGGCGGCCTACGTGAAGCGGGTGCGCCCGGAGATCAAGGTGATCGGCGTGGAAACCATCGACGCCGACGCCATGACCCAGTCCCTGGCTGCCGGCAAGCGCATCGAGCTGCCCACGGTGGGCCTGTTTGCCGACGGCGCCGCGGTGAAGCTGGTGGGCGAGGAGACCTTCCGCCTGTGCCAGGAATACGTGGATGAGATGATCCTGGTGGACAACGACGCCATCTGCGCCGCCATCAAGGACGTGTTCGAGGACACCCGCTCCATCCTCGAGCCCGCCGGCGCCCTGGCCGTGGCCGGCGCCAAGGAATACGCCAAGCGCCACGCCCTCAAGGACAAGACCCTGGTGGCCGTGGCCTCCGGTGCCAACATGAACTTCGACCGCCTGCGCTTCGTGGCCGAACGCGCCGAGGTGGGCGAACAGCGCGAAGCCGTGCTGGCCGTGACCATCCCCGAAAAGCCCGGCTCCTTCAAGAAGTTCTGCGATCTGCTGGGCAACCGCAACATCACCGAGTTCAACTACCGCTACGCCGATGCGGCCAAGGCCCACATCTTCGTGGGCGTGGGCGTGCACAACCGGGCCGAAGGCGTGCGCATCACCGAGCTGCTGCAACGCCACGACCTGCCCTGCCTGGACCTCACCGACGACGAGATGGCCAAGAGCCACATCCGCTACATGGTCGGCGGCCACGCCCCCCAGGCCGAGAACGAGGTGCTCTACCGCTTCGTCTTCCCCGAGCGCCCGGGCGCCCTGCTCAACTTCCTCGACACCCTGCGCTCCGACTGGAACATCAGCCTGTTCCACTACCGCAACCACGGCGCCGACTTCGGCCGGGTGCTGGTGGGCATGCAGGTGCCCCCGCAGGACCGCGAAGCCTTCCAGGGCTTCCTGGCGCGGCTGGGGTATGAGTATGTGGACGAGACGGGCAACCCGGCGTACCGGATGTTCCTGGGGTAAGGGTGCCCGGCCCCCTGTAGTACAGCCTGTATTGCGTATCGCAGATTTACAGCCTACGATGCGTATATAGAAAATACAGCCTGGGGCCTGTATGGAACACTTTACCGTACGCACCGCGGAGCAACTGCCCATGCTCCTGCAGGCCTTCCGCAAGAATGCCGGCCTGACCCAAAGCGAAGTGGCACTGCGCCTGGGGGTCACGCAACAGACCTACTCGGCGCTGGAACGCAATGCCGAAAAGGTCAGCGCCGGGCGACTCCTGAAATTGCTCGGAATCCTCGGGGTGGAGCTCGTCCTGAGCAAACCCGGCGCCGACCCGCAACCCGCATCGGCGCCAGGCTCTCCCGACAGCCCGGTCTGGTAGCGGACGCATCCTGGGTGGCTTGCAGGGTGCTGACGAAGGGCGGCGGGGGTAGCCCACCAAAAACGTCCGGACAGGTGAGCGCTGAGGTGGTCTGCGCCCACCCTGCGGTCATTACACCGTGAAAACCTCCATCGGCACATGAAAGCGTGCCGCCAGCGCGGCGACCTGCCGAAGGTTCAACGCCCGCTTGCCGGAGAGCACCTCCGACACCACCGGCTGCGGCCCCACCTCCGGCAACTCACTCTGCTTGATGTCGTGTTCCACCATCAGTGCGCGCAGCAACTCATGTGGCGGAAGCTCGGGCCACGGATGCACCCTCGCCTCATACTCGCGGATACGGTCAGCCACAATCGATACCAGCCCGAAGATCGGGTGGGCATCGTCATCCCCAAAGCGCTCGAAGGCTTCATCCACAAAGGCCAGCAGCTCGGCATGGTGCGCCTCGTCGCGGATCGGGGTAGCCAAGCCCAGCGCGTCATTCACCGCAGTCCAGGGGGCGAGGATGTCGACAATGCTCATTTCCAGTCTCCTTTGTCGTAATCGGCGTGTGTCAGCACAGCTTTGACCCACAGTAGCTGGGGGGCAAACGCAATGGCAGCAATCAGTTGATACTTGTTGCCGCCAATGTTGAATACAAAGCGCTCCCCCACCTTGTCGACCCCGCGAAACGCGGCCCTCAAAGCCGCAAAATTTGCGTCGCTACCTTTCTCGATCAGTTGTCGAAACGCTTGCAAAGGCGCTTCAGCATCGGCGTGCTCGGCGGCGAAATCGCGTAGCGCCTTGTTCGAAATCAGCTTCATTTCTCGAAAATATAGCAACTTGCTATATTCAACAAGCAGCAATGACAAGCCAAACCGCCCCAAGCAAGACCTTTGCATTCATCGATACACCGACGCCCATCGGAATATGAATCGCCCCGGGTTTCGCGGAGGCTCCCACTCTTGAGAAGATGGAGCCATGAAGAAGACAACGAAATACGCCCCGGAAGTGCGCGAGCGTTCAGTGCGGATGGTGTTCGAGCAGCGCAGCGAGCA
>NZ_JAFLDT010000117.1 GCF_017302315.1 Zoogloea sp. | reverse complement strand
CCCTGATCGGGCTGGACATCCACAGCACCGACGCCAGCCGCCTGACGCTGCCGCTGGACCCGGCCTTCGAGTACGGCATCCTGCCCCTGGAGGGCCGCGCGACCCTGGCCGGCGAGGACTTCGATGGCAGCGCCTTTGCCTGCCTCGACCCGGGCCGTGACAGCATCGACCTGACCCTCGCCCCCGGCACCCGCCTGCTGCTGATCGGTGGCGAGCCCTTCGCCACGCCCATCCAGATGGCCTGGAACTTCGTCGGCCACAGCCGTGAAGCCATCGCCACCGCCCAGCGCGCCTGGGAAGCCGATGATCCACGCTTCGGCCCCGTGCCGGGCAGCACCCGCCGCCTCACCGCACCACCCTTGCCCTGGGCCGGCGTCTGACGCCCCCGCTGCGGAACAATCATCACCCGCCACACACCAAGCCTTTTCGACCCCTTCTCCGGAGCCCCCATGTCCGCCCTCTTCCAGCCCCTGCAGGCCGGCGCCGTAAGCCTGCCCAACCGCATCCTGATGGCCCCCCTGACCCGTTGCCGGGCCGAGGAAGACCACGTACCCGGCGACCTGATGGCAACCCACTACGCCCAGCGCGCCAGTGCCGGCCTGCTCATCGCCGAGGCCACCATGGCGATCGAGGGCAACTCCGCCTTCTGGCACGAGCCAGGCATCCACTCGGCCGCCCAGGTAGCCGGCTGGAAGCACGTGACCGACGCAGTGCACAAGGCCGACGGGCGCATCTTCCTGCAGGTCTGGCACGGCGGCCGGGCCTGCCACCCGCTGCTCAACAACGGCGCCCAGCCCGTTGCCCCCAGCGCCCTGCCCATCCGCAACGACGAGGTGCACACCCCCGAAGGCAAGAAGCCCTACGTCACCCCCCGCGCCCTCGCCGATGACGAGCTGCCGGGCATCGTCGCCGGCTTCCGCCACGCCGCCGAAAACGCCCTGGCCGCCGGCTTCGACGGCATCGAGGTGCATGGCGCCAACGGCTACCTGCTCGACGAGTTCCTGCGTGACGGCAGCAACACCCGCAGCGGCCCCTACGGCGGCCCCTTCGAGAACCGCGCGCGCCTGATGCTGGAAGTGCTCGACGCCTGCGTGGGCGTGTGGGGCGAAGGCCGTGTCGGCCTGCGCCTGTCACCCCTCAACAGCTACAACGACATGCTCGACAGCGACCCGGTGGGGCTGATCACCTGGATGGCCCGGCGCCTCAACGACGTCCCGCTGGCCTACCTGCACGTGATGCGCGGCGACTTCTTCGGCCAGCAGAAGGGCGACGTGCTGACCCCGGCCCGGGCCCACTACAAGGGCGTCCTGATCGGCAACATGGGCTACACCCCGCAAGAGGCCGCCAGCGCCATCGAAAGCGGCCAGCTCGACGCCGTCGCCTTCGGCACCGCCTTCCTCGCCAACCCCGACCTGCCCGCCCGCATCAAGGCCGGCGCCAGCCTCAACAAACCCCACCCCGCCACCTTCTACTCCCCCGGTGCCGAGGGCTACACCGACTATCCCTTCATGCAGTAAGGCCGCCTCCTGGGGCCGAATTCATCCTGCTTTCCCGTAGGGGCGAATGTTGGGGCGACTTCAGAAGGTGTTGTAAAGCCATTTTGCACAGCCGAGACACCCGCGTTATGAGATCAAAAACGGCATTTAGCTCGCAAAAACGTGGAATTTCGGGTGACTGGACCGCGTTTGATGCCGAGTCCATCGTGAATGCCTGGTTGGCGAAGAGTGTTGCGACACCCTCTTCAGTCGCCCATCCGCGCCTTGATCACCGCCATGCCCTTGATCTCAGTCCGCAGGCGACTCAAGTCGCCCCTACACACTGCTCGCATCGGGCGGCCGGCGCGGCTGTCTGAGCCCGCAGGGCGAGTTCCACGCCGGCCGCCTGGCGTGAGCAGCGCAGGGGAGTCATTCGCGCAAGCGAATAACCGGGGAGGCGGGGTTTCGCGGAGCATGCTCCGCGCCGCCGTAGCCGGCCGGGTGTGCAAACCCGGCCGTGGAAAAATCCCGGCCAACTCAAGGTAGAAAGGAAAGCCCACCCGTAAGGGCACACCCCAGCGTCGAGCCCAAAGTGCTGACAACATCCTCCCGCAGGCTTGGACCGGAGGATTTTGCGACACCCTCTGAAGTCGCCCCTAAAACGCCCCCGTACAGGACGCCGCCAGTTCCAGCCCCGGGCTCTTGAAACCCACCACAACGACTCCCATATCCGAGACAGGGGGCGGCAATGGTGTGCCGTCCACGTCCGATGAGGAGGAATCCACATGTTCTACCGATCCCTGTTTCCCCGTGACGTGTTTGCCGAACTGGACCGCATCCAGCGTGGCCTGCAGCAAGGGGGCGGCGACCTGTCGCCGAACATCCGCGGTACCGCCCGGGGCGGCTACCCGGCCATGAACGTGGGCACTACGCCCCGCTCCGTGGAGATCTACGCCTTCGCCCCCGGCATCGACCCGGCGAGCCTGGATGTGCAACTGGAAAAGGGCGTCCTGACTGTGGCCGGCGAACGCACCAGCGTGCTCCCGCCCAAGGATGCACCGGCCACCGTGCATATCGACGAGCGCTTCTCGGGCCGCTTCCGCCGGGTCGTGACCCTGCCCGACGACGTGGACCCGAACGCGGTCGACGCCCGCTACACCGACGGCGTCCTGCACATCAGCGTGCAGCGCAAGGCCGCAGCCCAGCCGCGCCGTATCCACATCCAGTAAGGAGAGCCGATCATGAGCGACAATCCCGCCCTGCGCCAAACCCCCCAGCCCGAGACGGCCCCGCGCACCACCGAGACGCTGCTGCCCCCGGTGGATGTGATCGAGGACGGCGCCGGCATCACCCTCTACGCCGACCTGCCCGGCGTACCGAAGGACAGGCTGCACCTGCACGTGGAAGCCGACACGCTGACCATTGAAGGTGAGATCGCCCTGCCCGCCCCGGAAGGTCTGGAATCCATCCATTCGGAAGTCGGGCTGCCCCTGTACCGGCGTGTCTTCACCCTGTCCAAGGAACTCGACGCCGACCGGGTCGCCGCCGAGTTTGCCCACGGGGTGCTCACCCTGCGCATTCCCAAGGTGGAGCACGCCCAGCCCCGGCGCATCCCCATCCAGGTGGGTTGACGGCAAGCACGGCAGCCTGTCGGGCCGGGCAGGCTGCTACACCCCGCTTGCGCGCCGCTCCAGCCACTTGAGCACCACCCGCATAAGCAGGCCCGGCTCGACGGGTTTGGGGATGAAATCGTTCATGCCCACCTCAAAGCAGCGTGCTCTATCCTCGGCAAAGGCATTGGCGGTCATGGCCACGATGGGCGTGGCCGCCTGGCCCGGCAGCGCGCGGATCTGCAGGGTGGCCTGCAGGCCGTCCAGGCGTGGCATCTGCATGTCCATGAGGATCAGGGCGTAGTCGGCCTCGCGTACCCGCTCGACCGCCACCTGACCATCCTCCGCGGTATCGATGAGAAGGCCGGTTTCAGCCAGCATCTCGACGGCGATCTCCCGGTTGACCTCGTCGTCCTCCACCACCAGCACACGCAGCCCGGCAAAGCGCTCGCCGATGAGGCTCTCGGCCGCGTCGGGATCGGGCAGCAGGCCGGTGATGGGCATGTAGTCACCCTTGGCCAGGCGGGCGGTGAACCAGAAGGTGCTCCCCACCCCCGGCTCACTCGACACCCCCGCCGAGCCGCCCATCAGGTGCGCCAGCTTGCGGGTGATCGCCAGCCCGAGGCCGGTACCACCGTACTCCCGGGTGGTCGAGCTGTCGGCCTGCTCGAAGGCGCTGAAGATCTGGCCGAGTTTGTCCGCAGCAATGCCGATCCCCGTGTCCTCCACCTCGAAGCGCACCAGCTGATCGGTGGGGGTGTCCTCCATCACGCGGATGCGGAAGCACACGCGTCCCCCTTGCCCGGTGAACTTGACCGCATTGCTGCCAAAATTGAGCAGGGCCTGCTGCAGGCGGGTCGGATCACCCAGCAGCGGGGCAAGGCCTTGTGGCACCTCCTCCGAGATCACCAGTGCCTTTGCCACAGCCCGATCATGGAGCATGGACACCACGTTGTGCACCACCCCATTCACCGCCACCCGGGTGCGCTCCAGGCTCAACTTGCCCGCCTCGATCTTGGAGAGATCCAGCACTGCATTGAGAATTTCAAGCAGGTGTTGCCCGGCGGTCTCGATCTTGTCCAGGCGCTGCGCCTGATCGTCATTCACACCGGAGCGCAGCAGCAGATGGGTCATGCCGATGATGGCATTGAGCGGCGTGCGGATCTCGTGGCTGGTATTGGCCAGAAAGGCACTCTTGGCCCGGCTGGCCGTCTCGGCCGCCTCCTTGGCCTGGGCCAGTTCAGCGGTACGCAGGGCGACCTGCTCCTCCAGGTGGCTGCGGTGGGCGGCAAGCTCCTGCTCCATGGCCCGGCGGGCGGTCACGTCCTGGCCGATGCACAGGAGCCCGGCCACACTCCCGTCGAGCCGGCGGATCGCCTGATTGGACCAGCGCACGTACACCCGCTGGCCGTCACGGGTCATGTTCTCGTTCTCGTTGTGCCCACCGCTGGCAGGGTCGTCAAGGATGGTCCGGATCATCTCGCCCAGATCGCGGCCCGAACCGCTCTCGATGGCGGGTACGATGGTTCCGATCACGTTGCGGCCGATGATTTCCCGCGCGGAAAAGCCGAAGAGGCGTTCGGCGCATTCGTTGAAGTAGGTCACCGTGCCCTCCGGCGACAGCCGCAGGATCACGGCATTGGCGTTCTCCACCAGCTCCCGGTACTGGGTCTCGCGGGTCTGCAGAGCCTCTTCCGCCAGGGTACGGTCGCGGATCTCGACCGTCAGCGCCCGATTGAGCCCACGCACCTTGGCCACCACCAGCAGGGCCACAAGCAGCCCCAGCACCGACACCACCAGGGCAGCCACCAGCCACGGAGGCACCCGGGTCGACGGCTTGGGGTCGTACAAAAAATCACCCAGTTCGAAATCTGCCGGCAACTTGCCCTGGCGCACATAGACATCAACCACATGCCGCCAGCGGCCGGGGCTCATGTAACCCGCCTCCACAATGTCGGGGCGGGTCAGCTCACGGAGCTGCGCCGCCTCGAAAAGCAGATGCGCCTGCGACTTGCCCTGGGTGTTGTAGCGATCCAGGATCAGGTCGGTCACCGCCTGCGGATTGGCCAGGGCATGCACCAGGCCGCGCAGGGTGGCCTCGCGGAAGGCCGCCACCACTTCGGGGCGGGCAGCCAGGGTTGCCCGGGACGAGAACAGCATGTTGCCGAACAGGTCGATGCCCGCCGACTGGGGCCTCAGCAAAAGGAATTGATGTTCGCGCCCCCGGATCAGGAAGGGCTCGTTCGACAGATAGACCGCCTTCGCAGCCACCTCGCCCGACTCCAGGGCAGTCAGCGTCCAATCGGCCTGGTCCACAAACCTGATCTGTGACGGTCGCAGACCGGAGGCCAGCAGGAAGGCTTCGATCTCGTCACGGGTATGGGGGTCCACCGACACCGGCCGCCCGGCCAGATCGTGCACGCTCTGCACCCCCTGCGCCCTGGACGCCAGCAAGGCCACCGGAGAATGTTGCAGAAGCGTGGCCACCGCCACCACGGGCAGGCCCCGCGCCCGATCCACCACCAGGCTGGATGTGCCCACACCGAAGTCGGCGCGGCCCTCCACCACCTCCTTGACCACATTGACTCCGGGCCCGCCCTCGACGATCCGCACATCCAGCCCGGCTTCCTTGTAGTAGCCCTGGCTCTCAGCCGCATAGAAGGCCGCGAACTCGAACTGATGCTTCCAGTTGAGCTGCACCACCACCTGTTCGGCCGCGTGTGCAGGTACCCATGCCATGGGCACCAGAACGCACAGCCACACCAGCAAACGCCCAAGAAACACACGCAAGCAACATTCCCCCAACCCGTGCGGCAGCACAAGCCTTGATGGTTCCGATCAGGACATGGACGAGATCTTAGCGTCAGCCTCGGGGCGTGGCGAGTGCCGCAAGCAATGCCTTTGGTCTATGCCCGGCTCTCCGCATGCCCCGGATGGGCCATGATGGTATCGATCAGCGCCCGGGTGAAGCTGGGCAGGGAATCACCACGCCGGGTGAGCACGTAGCGCTCACGCACCGCCCAGGTCTCGTCCAGGGGCTTGGTCACGATCTTCATGGTGCGGCTGTGCCGAACGGCCGCCGACTCGGGCACGATGCCGATGCCCACCCCGGCCTCGACCATGCGGCACACCGACTCGAAGTTGCTCACCTGGACGCGGATATGCAGGCGGTGGCGGACGTTCTGCATCAAACCATTGACGAAAGTCTGCAGGGTGCTGCCCTCGTGGAGGCCGATGTAGTCGTAGTCCATCATGTCGGCAAAACACACCGACGCCCGCGCCGCCAGGGGATGCCCCGGTGCCACCGCGAGGATCAGGCGGTCGGTGCTGAAGTGATGCTTCTCCAGCCCCTCCGCGTCCACGGCCCCGGAGACGATGCCCAGATCGGTGGTGCCATCAAGCACGCCACGCACGATCTCGGCGGTCAGGCGCTCCTGCAGGTCCACGTCCACCTGCGGGTGGCCGGCCAGAAAGGTGGCCAGCACCTCGGGCATGAACTCGGTCACCGCCGTGGTGTTGGCAAACACCCGGATATGCCCCTGCACGCCCTCGCCGAAACGCTGCAGATCGCTCTTCATGTGCTCGATCTGCCCCAGGATGATGCGTGCGTGCTGCAGCAGGCTCTGCCCTGCCGGCGTAAGGGCCACCCCCCGCGACGCCCGGTACAGCAGGCGCACCCCGGCCTGATTCTCCAGTTCCTTCACCCGCGCGCTCACCGCCGGCAGCGACAGGTGGCTGCGCTCCGCCCCGCGGGTCAGGCTCTTGCTCTCGGCAATGTGGATGAACAGGCGCAGGTCGCGCAGGTCGATGTGCATGAAGATCAGTCCCGATGGATCAAGCCCCATAGCGTCGCACGGAGTGGGGGTGGATGTGGGCGTGAATGAATGCAACGCCGCTTCGGATGCACCGACGCCGGCTGGAGGGACCGTGGGGGCGACTTCAGTCGCCCGCGGACTTCGATCAAGGGCGGGACTTCGATCAAGGGCTTGTCTGTGATCGACGCGTGGATGGGCGACTGAAGTCGCCCCTACACGTCGCTCCTACTAGAAAGTCTGCGACACGTCGTATTTCCGACATGCCCGGCTGCTGGCTCCGGGTGAAAAACGGCTTGCATAACAAGGCCCTGGCGTCTTTCGGCGGATCAGCATGGATCTTGCATCGCAACATGCGTACATCCGCTGGAGTCCATACCGATGAAACTGCAGATCGAGCAACCGATTGTCGACGCGCTGGTGGGCGCCCATCCCCGCCTGGCCTGGCTGCAGGAGCAGATGCGCTTCGGCAACCGGGCCGAAGTGGACTTTGCCCAGCTCGAACATGACGAGTTGCACTTCCTGGAGGGCCTGTTTGCCGATGCCGGCCCGCACATGCGCGCCCGCGCCGCCCAGATCGCCACCCTGCGCCAGGCCCTGGGCACCGACGCCCCGCGCTTCACCGCCGACGAGCTGGACGTCCTGGTGCCGGCCATCGCCCACTATCTGGCCGAAGGCGCCGAGCGTGGCTGGCTGTTCTCCATCGCCAGCCCCGACCGCCCCACCGCCTGGGTCGTCACCCGGCTGGACTTCACCCCGTCGTCCAATGACGAGGTGGGCAAGGTTTTCATCGAGATGAAGGCCAACACCCGCGGCAAGGTGGCCACCCACACCGTGCGCATCGTGGCCGGCGACATTGCCGGGCGTAGCGTGGGCGAGATTTTGGTGGCCAAGGGCCTGGTCCGGGAGACTGCCGCCCTCATCGCCACCTATGACGAGATGGAGGCCCGCTATTTCGACTGGCGTGCCCGCTACGGCGAGCAGTTCTCCGGCCGGGGCACCGGCCTGTATGCCGAGAACCCCACCGCCAGCCACCGGGACACCGACTGGTCACGCAAGGACGTGGTCATCCTCTCATCGAGCGGCGGCGACGCCCGCCTGGTGAACGACGAGGGCATCCTGGCCGAACGGGTGCTGACCCTCGACGCCCCCGGCGAGATCCTCGGCACCTACCTGCGCAAGGCCGCCAAGGGCTCCCGCTACATCGACGAGGACGCCGCCGAGGACGCCCGCAAGGCCCTACCCAAGGGCTTGTTCACCCGGCTGCCGGTGCACTTCCACATCCTCATGTTTCATCTGGACCTGCACCACTACCTGTGGGTGCACGTGGCCGACATCCACCCCTACGAATACAAGCCCGCCCTGCGCCACAAGCTGGTGCTGCCCGAAGAGCAGACCGACCTCATCGACATCCTCACCGCCGAGATGGACCTGCTGATGGACGACATCGTCGAGGGCAAATCCGGCGGCACCACCGTGCTCTGCGCCGGCCCCCCGGGCGTGGGCAAGACCCTCACTGCCGAGGTGTACTCCGAGATCATCCGCCGCCCCCTGTACCGGGTGCACTCGGGCCAGCTCGGCCTCAGCGTGTCCAACATGGAGACCATCCTCAAGGACGTGCTCACCCGCGCCCAGCGCTGGGGCGCCGTGATGCTCATCGACGAGGCCGACGTCTACATCAAGCGCCGCGACGACGACATCACCATGAACGCGGTGGTCGGCGTCTTCCTGCGCGTGCTGGAATACTTCAACGGCCTGCTCTTCCTCACCACCAACCGCGTGGACGACATCGACGAAGCCATCGTCTCCCGCTGCATCGCCCTCATCCGCTTCCACCCGCCCAGCCGAGAAGACCGCCGCAAGATCTGGGGCGTGATGGCAGAACAGTTCGGCCTGCAGGTCGCGCCGGAACTGCTGGAACGGCTACCGGACATCTTCCCGCAGGCATCCGGCCGCGACATCAAGGGGCTGGCGAAGCTGGTGGGGAAATACTGCAGCCAGAAGGGCGTTGAGGCGGAGGAGGGGGTGTTTCGGCGGTGTGCGGTGTTCAGGGCGATGGAGGTGGGGTAGGACTGGGCGATCTCAGCGAAGCAAAGCGTGCGTCGAAGTCAGCGTGTTACGCCTGACATCTGGCGTGACGCGTTCGTAGGCCAGCGGCAGTGTTGGATATTCTCGGGCCAACCTGCCGGCCGTTGCTCGCGACGGCGTTATCGGATCTGCTGCCGCTACTGCGATCGCTTGATCGCCTCGGCCAACTGCCAGGCTTTTTCCCTGAGTGCAGCGAACCGCTCATTCAGCACAACGTGCCCGGGCTTCCATTGAAAGACCCCATCCTCGTAGCTTTGTCCGAGCACCACATCACTCAGCGAACCCATCCCGCCATACGCAGCAAGCAAGTGCTCGATGCCCGAGTAATCCGAATTGATCAGACGTGCCCTTGTCTGGCGCATCCAGCTGCTCCACTGGGTGTTTCCGTCGCTTTCGAGAACGGAAGCGAGCTCATCGAGCAAAGCGATCAGTTCGTTAGTTTTTGGGCCGACTTTATACGTTCCGCTCACGGTAAGTCCTGTTGGAAATCTTGCAGAGCATCTGAAAGAAATGGTCGGAGCACGCAGACAGTAGTTGTAGGACTACAAAGGGACTTCCCCCACCCGCCCGGGTTAGCGCAGCGTAACCCGACCTACGTCTAATTGCTGTCCGACTTCTCAAGACTTCATTCCCGGAGTT